>JANNIY010000037.1:0-60160 GCA_031405455.1 Deltaproteobacteria bacterium
CCCGGGCGTGGCCGCGCCATCCGCCGGCCCGCGCCCGTTGCTCGCCTAGCCGAGGCGCTCGAGGATCGTGCCCGTTCCGAGGCCGCCGCCGCAGCACATCGAAATCAGCGCGTAGCGGCCCTGCGTTCGCTCCAGCTCGTGCAGCGCCGTCGTGATCAGGCGATCCCCCGTGGCGCCGGTCGGATGTCCGAGGGCAATCGCGCCGCCGTTGGGATTCACGCGCTCGGGCGTCGGGCCAGTCTCCTTCTGCCATGCCAGCACGACGCTCGCGAACGCCTCGTTCACCTCATAGACGTCCATCTCGCTGATGGCGAGCCCCGTGCGCGCGAGCAGCTTCCGCGTGGCGGGGATCGGCCCCTTGAGCATCGTCACGGGATCGACGCCCACGATCGTCGAGTACACGATGCGAGCGCGCGGGCGCAGCCCATGCCGCTTGACCGCGTCCTCCGATGCGAGCAGCACGGCGGAAGCGCCATCGGTGATCTGCGAAGACGTGCCCGCCGTGTGCACGCCGCCCTCGAGCACCGCTTTGAGCGTCGCGAGCTTCTCGAGCGAACTCTCGCGCGGCCCCTCGTCGCGCGAGATCAGGCGCCGCTCGCCCGTGGGCTTGCCATCCTCGCCGCGCACCGGCGCATCGATCGGCAGCACCTCGCGATCGAAGCGGCCTTCATCCCAGGCGCGCTTCGCGAGCTGCTGGCTGCGCAGGCCGAAGCGATCGCTGTCTTCGCGCGTGATGCCGTATTCCGTGGCGATCATCTCCGCGCCCTGGAACTGGCTCTTGAACGCGTAGTTCTGGAAATAGCTGTCGGGCATCGGCCGTCCGAGGGCTTTGTCGGAAAAATTCGCACCGAGCGGAATCCGGCTCATCGATTCGACGCCGCACGAGAGCACGACGTCCTCGAGACCCGAGCCGATCAGGCCGGCCGCCAGCGTGGTTGCCTGCTGGCTCGATCCGCATTGGCTGTCGACCGTCGTCGCGGCGACTTCGAGCGGCAGCCCGGCGGCGAGCCATGCGGTGCGCGCGACGTTGAAGGCCTGCTCGCCCACCTGCGAGACGCAACCCGCCACGATCTGGTCGACGTGCTGCGGGTCGAGGCCCGCGCGCTCCACGGCAGCGCGCTGCACGGCGCCGAGCAGATCGGCGGGGTGGCTGCCCGAGAGGCCGCCGCCGCGGCGGCCGAGCGGCGTGCGCACCGCGCTGACGATGAAGACTTCCCGCATCTGGTTTCTCCCGGTCCCTGGGTGGACCCGGAAGCTACCACCCGCGTTTGCGTCTCGCCGCGTGCCCGCGGGCTGGATAGCATCGCTTTGGATGCGCATCTCCCGCACGGCCTCGGCCTATCTCGTCCGTCAGGTGCTCGGCTGGGGGGCGATCGGGCTCACGTCGATCGCACTCGTATTCGTCAGCCAGAATCTGGTCCGGATGCTCGACAAGCTGCTGCTGATCGGTGTCGATGCATCGGATGTCGCGAGGATCGTGCAAGGCATCGCGCTGACGTTGCTCGCCTACATCGTTCCGATCGCATTCCTGTTCGGCGTGGTGGTGGCGATCGGGCGCATGGCGGCAGATGCGGAGATCCTGGCGCTGCGTTCCTGCGGCTTCGGATTGCGCGAGATCGTGATGCCGGTGTTCGTCCTGGCGATCGGGGTGTCGGCTCTGACGGCGTGGCTGCTCATCGACGTCGAACCGCGGGCGCGCCGCGAGCTGCGCGAGGCCGTGATCGCGATGACCACGCACGGCTCGATGATCGAGCAGGGCGAGTTCAAACGGGTGGGCGAGCGGGTCGTCTACGTCCGCAGCCGCGATGGCGAAGATCGGCTCGAGGGCATCCTGATCTCGGATCGCACCGATCCCGAACGACCGTTCACGATCTTCGCCGAATCGGGAATCTTCGGCTGGGACGCGGAGCAGGGAACTGCGAGCTTTCGCCTGCGCAACGGCGACATCCACGTCGAGCCCGCCGGCGCAATCGACGCGCAGTACCACCGCATCGCCTTTGATGATTTCGAGTACGCCTTTCCGGTGAAGAGCCTGATCGCTCTCGAGACGGCGCAGATGCGGCCGAAGGACATGACGATCACGGAGCTGCGATCCACGCTCGCGAAACTCGAGGCCGGCGAGCGGGTCCCGCAGGCGAGTCGCAATCCGATCGACTACCGCCTGCAGATCCACCGCCGCTTTGCGCTGCCGGTGGCTCCGCTGCTGTTCGCGCTCGTCGGAGTTCCGCTCGCCGCTCGCCGCACACGCAGCGGGCGTTCCTGGGGCGTGCTGCTGTGCGCGACGCTCGTCGGGTTGTATTACGGCGTGCTCACGTTCTGCCAGTATCTCGCGCTCGCCCGTGCGCTGCCGGCCGGAGTCGCACTCTGGATTCCCAACGCGGCGTGCGCCGTCGTCGCCGTGGTTCTGATCCGGCGAGCACGCCGACCGGGAGTCTGAGTCGGTCGTTCGCGAATTGGCGGTTGCGCGGAATCCTGCGTTCTCACGCGAGCGCCGAACCACGCGGGCCATTGCGGCGCTCCCGGGCCCTCCGCAGGTCAAGCGCACTCCCGAAATGGCCGATGGCGCCCGCAGGGAAGACTCGGCTGATGACGAATCCGAAAGGCATCGAGCAGGCGTTCCGCCTGGCTGCGGGGCTGCGCGCCCGGCTGGGCGCCGTGCTTGGGCGACCGTTCCGGAGTCTGCCGGCTCGCATCGTGACCTCCGTCTTCTCCGCGGCGCTGATCACGTCTCTCGTGGTTTCGTGGATCTCGACGCACTCGATCGAATCCTTCCTGCGCGAACGCATGGAAGGAAATTTTCCGGGGCTGCTCCACGCCACGAGCCAGCGCATCGACTTGTACTACGCGCAGCGTCAGCTCGACGTCGAGACCTTCGCGCGCAGCGCGGTCGTCAGCGCCAACTCCGCCCGTCTCTCCGGCTCCGCGGCGGCGGCATCCCGCACCGAGCTGCGGACGTATCTGGTCTACGTGCTCGAACACTTCCCGCAGTACGAGGCCTTGTTCCTGCTCGATCCCAACGGCCGCGAGCTGCTCTGGATCGGCGCCGAGCTCGCGATTCCAGCGGATCGTCGCGAGCGAGCGGCGAGGGTCGGCGCGCCCGCCCTGGGTGGGATCGAATCGATCGATGGAAGACGCGTGCAACTCGCGTCGGTCCCCGTGCTGAACGCGCGCGAGCAGCGGGTGGCCTCCCTGCACGCCGTCGTTTCCGTCAGCGCCGTCGAGCGGCTGTTGCAGATGGAGGATGCAGGGAAGAACCTCGAACTCAGCATCGTCGGCAGTGATGGCGAGGTGTTGCTCACGGCCGCGAACACCTCCCTGCGGCGTCCCTACGGTCGTTCGTTGCCGGACGCCGGGGTGGTTCCGGTGCTCGACGAGTACACCGACGCCAGCGGCGTGCACAGGGTCGGAAGCGCGCTGCGCCTCGGCCGCTTTGGTTGGACGCTCGTCGTCGAGCAGCCTTATGGCGACGCGTTCGCGCCGCTCGTCTCGACGCTTCGTGAGCAGCTGCTGCTCAATCTCGGCATCGTTCTGGGTTTCAGTCTCGTCGCGTTCCAGGTGGCGCGCTCGATCGTACGCCCCATTCTCGCGCTCTCGGACGCGGCGCTTCGCATCGCCACCGGCGAGACGGACGTGATGGTGGAGGGGAACCCCGCGGCCGACGAGATTGGCGTGCTGACGCGCGCCTTCAATGAAATGTCCTCGCGTCTGCGCCGCAATCAGCTCGCCCTCGAGGAGAGCCGGCTCGAGGTCGAGGACGCGAACGTCCGGCTGATCGCGCAGAACGGCGAGCTGCATCGCGTGAATGAGGTCTTCCAGCAACTATCGATCACGGATGACCTGACGAAGCTGCACAATCACCGTTTCTTCCACGAGCATCTGCCGCGGGAGATGAAGCGGGCGACGCGCACGAACGAGCCGCTCGCCATGATCGTGATCGATCTCGACGACTTCAAACGCCTGAACGATCGCTTCGGCCACGCGGCCGGCGACGCGGTGTTGAAGCAGGTGGCGGCCGTGATGAGCGGAGTGGTGCGGGAGATGGATCTGCTCGCGCGCTACGGCGGCGAGGAGTTCGCGCTGCTCGCCAGCCGGACGACGCTGGAAGGCGCGGTCGCCCTCGCCGAGAAGCTGCGGATTGCAATCTCGAATGCGCGCTTCTCGGTGATCCAATCCGAGGGTCCGATCGAGATCGAAGTGACGGCGTCGTTCGGTGTGGCGGCGTTCTGCGGCGACGAGAAGGCCTTCTTCAACGACGCGGATCGCGCGCTCTACCGCGCCAAGGCGATGGGCAAGGATTGTGTGATCGCGGCGGAGGCGAACGGCTAGACGCGCGCCAGCGGCGATGACCGCCCGCTAGAATGCCTCGAGCAACGAAGCGTGCACCCAGCCTGCGGCGCCCCCGGGCGTTCGAACCAGCACCCATTCGCCGTCGGAGCGTTGCGGCTGCACGGGCGTTGCCTGGCTGAGCACGAACAGCACGGGCTCGGCGGTCGAGGGCCCTGCGCGCAGATTGGCGCGGGCGGCCGTGATCTTGCGCGTGCCGCGTGTCTCCGCGGTCTGGCGAGCTTCCTCGCGAAGACCGTCGGCGATTCGCTTTGCGCGCGAGGCAAAGAACACCGCGGTGCCTGTGTTCCCGGCCTGGAACTGGCGCTCGGCTTCCTGGAGCTTCTCCGAAAGCTCGGCGGTCTCCGTCCGGCGCCAGGGAGCCGCCGCGCGGGCGCGCTCGACCGAGATGCGCGCTTCGGCCAGCGCAGAAACCGCATCCGCCCGCGTTTGCGCGCCCTTCAGGCCCGACTCGATGGCGGCCATCGCGCTCTCGGCCTCGTTCAGTTCGGCGCGCAGGCGCTGGACCTCGCGCTCGAGGGCTTGAGTCTGTTCGATCTGCGCCTGACGGTAGATTTGGGTGTCGCGAGCGGCGATCTCGAGCGCGGGTTCGGGCGTCGCGGTGGGCGGGGGCGATGGGCCGAACAGCGCGCAACCGAACACGGCGACGGCGCCTGCGAGGCCGCAGGCGATCACGCCGAAGCCCGACGTGCAGCTGGGTCTCGTGGGGGTCGGGCGCGGGGTTCGCATGGCCTGGTTTTTTGCCCCGTGCGGAAGCGGGCGCTGGAGCGCAGTCTCTTCGTATCGACCGGCCAGAGCCCCGCTTGAGATCCGCGGCATTGGAAGTCGCCCTGGCGCTGGCCGGTTTGCGCCGGGAACCATAGGATCGCCGCATGCAGCTCAAGGAACGGGTCGCGGTGGTGACGGGTGGCGCGAGCGGCATCGGCCGCGAGCTGTGTCGACGCTTTGCGGCCGAGGGCGCGCGGGGCGTCGTGGTGGCGGACCTCGACGCTGTGGGGGCCGAGGCGGTGGCGCGCGAGATCGGCGGCCTGGCGGTCGGGACGAACGTCGCGGTCGAGGCCGAGGTGCAGCGCCTGGTCGAGCGCGCGACCGCCGCCTACGGACCGATCGATCTTTTCTGCTCGAACGCCGGAATCGCGATCGGCGCGGGACTCGGCGATGGCGAGAGCGGCCCGTTCGCTCCAGACGCGATCTGGCAGCGCAGCTGGGATGTCCATCTGATGGCGCATGTCTATGCCACGCGCGCGGTGCTACCCGCCATGCTCGCGCGCGGGAGCGGCTATCTGCTGAACACCGCGTCTGCCGCAGGCCTGCTCACCGATATCAGCGCGCACGCCTATTCGGTCACCAAGCACGCGGCCGTGGCTTTCGCCGAGTGGCTCGCGATCACGTATGGCGAGCGTGGAATCCGCGTCTCCTGTCTGTGTCCCCAGGGTGTGCGCACGGCGATGCTCGACGGCGTCACCTCGAGCGTTGGCGGGCAACATCTCACCGCCGGCATGATCGAGCCCGAAGCGGTGGCCGAGGCCGTCATCCTGGGGCTCGCGAAGGAGGAGTTCCTGATCCTCCCGCACCCGGAAGTAAAGACCTACTTCCAACGCAAGGCGGGCGACTACGACCGCTGGATCGCCGGCATGCGGCGGATGCGCGCCAAGATCTACGGCGCATCGAAGCGCTAGCGCGCCGTCCCCAAACGCGTGCGACCGCGCGCGCAGGTTGCGCACGCGGTCGCTGCGGAATGCGTTTCGTTCGGGCTAGGCGCGGGCCGCGCGCCGGCGTCCGGTGAGAGCGAGGCCGAGCGAGCCGAGCGCCACGAGCGTCAGCGTGCCCGGCTCGGGAATGGGCACCGTCGTGTAGACGACGCTCACCAGCCCGAAGTCGGAATTCGCGCCACCCGTGCCGCCGACGTTGAAGGGCAACAGCTCGAGCTTGCTGATCACCGAGTTGCCGAACGGGTTCGCGATCTTGAAGATCCCGCCCTGGCCCTCGACGCCCGGGGAGAGCGTGCTGATGCCCGCCGTCAGGTTCTTGAAGGTCCCGTCGGCGGAAAGCAGGCAGTTGAGGGTGCTGCAATCGCCGCCTTGGCCGGTCGTCGGCTTGAGGCGCGCCTGCTCGTTCGCGACGCCCCCCCACTGGCCGTTCAGGAAGAGCAGGCCGAGGGTCACCTCGCTCACGACGGCGCCGCCGGCGCCGAAGTTGATCGTGAAGAGCTCGCTGCTCATATCGGCCTCGGTCGCCACGAAGCCGCCGCTGATGCCGACCACCGTCGTCGAACCGGTGCCTACCGACGTCACCTTGGTGAACGATCCGCCAGTGGAGGTCACCGTCGCGTTGCTGAAGTTCGCGGTCGATTGCCCGACCGTGAAGCCGCTCGCGTCGATGGTGGCGCTGAAGGCGGGGCTTCCCATGAAGCCGAACATGAGCGGCGGAAGCGCGGCGAGATACCGGCGCAGCCGCCGAAGAGAGACGGATCGCGACATGGAAAGAGCCTCCTCGTTGCCGCGCGATGGCGGCGTCTACATGCGATGCCTCCCATGAGTGGTGGGTCGCGGCCCGTTGTGTCAGACGGAAATTCTGGCGGGGGGATGCGGCGGGTGGGGCGGACGCCCCTGGGCGCGAAAATCAGTCGCGCGAGGCGCGGATCGGCGCAGAGTTGCGCTCGTCCTTCCAGTCGGCGAGGCGCTCGCGCAGGCGCTCGGGCGTGTTGCAGGCGGGGTCTTCGATCACGCACTCGGTGAGAAAGCGCAGCGCGCGGCCGATGTGCGGACCGGGGCCGCCTCCGAGCAGTTGCATGACTTCGTCACCGCGGACCGCGAGATCGAAGCGGTGCAGCGCCAGGGCTCCGCTGCGCCGGACGCGCGCCACCGCCTCCGTGAGCGCGCGCAGGCGTTCGCGCGCGGCGGCCGCGTCGCTGCGGCGCGCGGCCTCGCCGTGCTCGAGCTCAGCCTGCCGCAGTGCGACCAGGCAATCGAATTCGCTTTCGCCCGCGCGCCGGAGCAGCCGCCGCACCGAGGCGTCGTGGGCTGCGTGGGCGGCCTCCTCGATCGGATGCCAGCGCAGCAAGTGCTCCACCCGCGCGATCACGCGGCGCGAATAGCGCTGGGCGCGCAACACGGGGACGATGCGCGCCCCGCGCAGCCAGCCCGCGAGGCGCAGCTCCAGATCGAGCGGCAGGGCGGGGACGACTTCCGCCGCGTCGGCTGCGGCGCCGGGCGCGAGCACGGATTCGAGCTGGCTGCGCCGCAGCAAGGCGAGGCCCGCGCCCGCGTGGGGGGCGAAGAGGAGCAGGGCGAGTTCGCGGCGCACGCGCTCGCGCGCGACGCGGGCGAGTGCGGCGTGCGCATCCGTGATGGCCTGCTCGAGCTCGCTATCGGCGCGAACGCCGAGCTGGGCGACGAGCCGCGCGGCGCGCAACATGCGCAGCGGATCTTCCGCGAGCCGCTCGCGGGCCGACCCGACGGCGCGCAACCTTCCCTGTGCGAGGTCCGCCCGCCCGTCGAAGAGGTCGATCAAGTCCCCCCGGCCGGGCGACCAGGCGAGCGCGTTCAGCGTGAAATCCCGGCGCGCGAGATCGTCGCTCAGCTTGGGTCCCGCGCGGTAGCTCGTGACGTCGACGGGGCCGGCGGAGGTCGGGACCATCACGGTGCCGTGCGCCAGGCCAATCGGGATCGCGCGTGGAAACAGCGCGAGCACGCGTTCGGGGGCCGCGGCGGTAGCCACGTCGAAATCGGCGACGGGGACGCCGCGCAGGAGATCGCGGACACAACCGCCGACGAGCACGGCCTCGTGGCCTGCGTCGGCGAGCGTACGCACGAGCCCCAGCACCGCGGGCGGGACCTTCTGGAACGCGCGCGCGTCCGACTCGGGATGCATGGCGCGCAGTGTACCGCTCACCCGCCGAAGGGTTATGCTGCGAACGCACGCAACCCAAGCGGAAGGAGCGGCATGCAGCGCGCGCGCGCCGGGAGCGAGCTCGCCTACCAGGTCGCTTCGCAGGCGCGCGGAGGCTATCTCGCGGAGCCCGCGTCGGGCAGCGGGCGCGGCGTACTGGTCATCCACGAATCCGACGGGCTCGGGGAGTTCGCCCGCGACGTGTGCGATCGCCTGGCGCGCGAGGGCTTCGTCGCGCTGGCTCCGGATTGGATCGGCAGCCGCACGCGGGAGCCCGCGGATCAGGTGCGCCAGCAAGCGGAGGCTCTCGACCCCGCGCGTGCGGCGGAAGCGCTCGCGGCCGCCGTCGAGAGCCTGCTTGGCCGCGCTGCCTGCGAAGGCCCGCGCGTCGGTGCGCTCGGCTTCGGCTCGGGCGGGTCGCTCGCGCTCGATCTCGCCGCGCGCAACCGCCGCATCGGCGCCGTGGCCTCATTTTGGGGCGAGCATCCGCAGCTCGTTCCAGACGTCGCCAAGCTCGAGGCGGCCTGTCTCGCCGTGTTCGCGGAGCGCGACGATCGCGTCCCCGCTGGCGCGGCCGACGCTCTCACAGCGAGATTGCGCGCTGCGGGCCGGCGCGGGGCCGTGAGGGTCGTCCCGGGCGTCGACGCCGGGTTTCTCGATGCTGGTCGCCCGACGGCTTTCGATGCGGTGGCCGCTGCCGAGGCCTGGGACGTGCTCTTGACGTTCTTCCGCGCGGAGCTCGCATGAGCGGCAGCAGCCTCGTCGCTTCACCCCGTCCGGGCTCCGGCCGCAGCCGCTGGCATCGCTGGCTGCCCGGGCCGCTGCGCGAGATTTCGCGCGAGATGGACGAGCGCATCGCTCGCCTGCCGAGCCACCTCAATGCCTACGGCTTCGACGCCTTCGGCTTCAATCCCGAATATGCGCGGCCGCTGCTCGCCGCGATGGCGCTCGTCTACCGGCACTGGCTGCGGGTCGAGGCGAGCGGCGTCGAGAACGTGCCCGAAGGCCGCGTGCTGTTGATCGCGAATCACGCGGGCAACACCTTCGCGTGGGACGGCGCGATGCTCGGCATGTCGCTGTTTCTCGAAGGCGAGCCGCCGCGGATGGTGCGGGGCATGGGCGAGTTCTACCTGCCCACGATCCCGTTCTTCAGCGTCTTCATGCATCGCGTGGGCTCCGTCGTGGGCACGCCGACGAACTGCGCCCACCTGCTCGAGCAGGAAGAGGCGATCATGGTGTTTCCCGAGGGCGAGCGCGGTTTCGTGAAGACCTTTCGCCAGCGCTACCAGCTACAGCGTTTCGGCCTCGGCTTCATGCGGCTCGCGCTCGAGACGGATACGCCGATCGTGCCGGTGGGGATCGTCGGCGCCGAAGAGCAATCGCCGGGCCTCGCGAATCTGCGCAGTGTCGGTCGCCTGATCGGCTCTCCCGCGTTTCCGGTGACGCTCACGTTTCCCTGGCTCGGCCTCGCAGGCTTCCTGCCGTTGCCCGTGAAATTCCGGATCCGCTTCGGTGAAGCCATGCGCTTCAGCGGCGATCCGTCCGAAGAGGACGCCGCCGTCGAAAAGAAGGTCGAGCAGGTGAAGACGCGGATCCGTGCGCTGATCGACGAGGGGCGCCGCGCGCGGCGCAACTGGTTCGTCTGATCCAGGCGGGAGGTCTCCGGCCGTAGATCAGCCGGGTTCGCCTTCGTCTCCCGGGCGCCGGCGCATCAGCCCGCGATAGGCGTCGCTCGCGGTGCGCCCCTCATAGAGCACGCCGTACACTTCGCGCGCGATCGGCATCTCGACACCGAATTTTGTGGCGCATTCCATCACCACGCGCGTCGTCTTCACGCCCTCGGCCACCATGTGCATCTGCGCGGTGATCTCGTCGATCGTGAGCCCCTTGCCGAGCTGCTCGCCGACGTGGCGATTGCGGCTCTGCGGGCTGCTGCACGTCGCGAGCAGATCGCCCATGCCCGCGAGCCCCGAGAAAGTCTCGGCTCGCCCGCCCATCGCGACGCCGAGCCGCGTCATCTCGGCCAGCCCGCGCGTGATCACGGCCGAGCGCGTGTTGTCGCCGACGCCGATGCCATCGCCCATTCCCGACGCGATCGCAATCACGTTCTTGAGCGCACCGCCGAGCTCGCAGCCGGCGACGTCGCGGTTCGTGTACACGCGGAACAGCCCCGAGTGGAAGACCTCCTGGAGCTGACGCGCGATCGATTCGTCGTCGATCGCGATCACGCTGGCGGCGGCGAAGCCAGCCACGATCTCGCGCGCCAGGTTCGGGCCGCTGAGGGCGCCGGCGCGGTGATCGGGCAGCAGGTCGTGGATCACCTGCGTCATGCGCAACAGGCTGCCGGCTTCGAGGCCCTTGGCGAGGCTGACGAGCGGCACCCACGGCCGGATGTGGCGGCGCACGTCCTCGAGCAGCGGCCGCAGTCCGTGCGAGGGGACGCCGAGCACCACCACGTCGGCGTCGCGCACGGCTTCTTCGATCGAGGCCGTCGCGCGCAGAGCGGTCGGCAGCTTCTGGCCGGGGAGGTAGCGCTCGTTCGTGTGCGCGGCGTTGATCTCGTCGGCGAGGCCGTCGCGGCGCGCCCAGATCGTGGTGGGGGCGTTGTGGCTGGCGAGCATCGCCACGGCCGTGCCCCAGGAACCGGCCCCCAGCACGGACACCCGCAGTTGCATGGGACACCTCCGCCTTCCGTCTCAGGGATTCCCCGCCGGCTACGGCCGACGATACACGCTCCGCCCGCCCACGATCGTCTCGAGCACCTCGATCGTATCGATGTGCTCCGGATCGTCGAGGGGCGAGCGGGAGAGGATCACGAGATCCGCGAACTTGCCGCGCGCGAGCGAGCCCAGGCTCGTGTCGGCGAAGTGCTGGTAGGCGGCGTTTGCCGTGACGGCGCGCAGCGCGTCCATCACCGGGATGCGCTCGCCAGGCCCGATTTCGGCGCCGCTCGCCGAGCGCCGGTTCACGGCCGCCCAGACCAGCCGCAGCGGCTCCATCGGCACGACCGGGGAATCGCAATGGATCGTGAAGCGGACACCGCGGGCGCGCGCGCTCGCCGCCGGGCTGATGCGCGCGGCGCGCTCGGGACCCAGGAAGATCTCGCGATGGCGGTCGCCCCAGTAGTAGGTGTGCAGGCTGAAAAAGCTCGGAATCACGTGCAGCCGCGCCATGCGGTCGAGCTGATCGTCGCGCGCCATCTGCGCGTGCACGATGATCGGGCGGGCGTCGGGGCGCGGGTGCTCGGTCTGCGCGCGTTCGATGGCGTCCAGGATGGCGTCGATCGCCGCGTCGCCGTTGCCGTGGATGGCGACCTGGAAACCCGCGGCGTGATAGCGCGACACGCGCTCGCCGAGTTCAGCGTGCGACATGCGGGGATAGCCGCGATACGCCGGGTCGTCTCCCGGCGGAACGAAATACGCTGCGCCCAGGTAGCCCGTGTAGCCCTGGATCGAGCCATCGGCCACGAGCTTGACGGCGCCCAGCCGCACCCAACGCTCGTCGTGGGGCTGGAACGAGAAGCTGCCGGCGAGGATTTCGTCCGCCGCTTCCTTGTCCGGCCAGAGCACGAGGCGGATCGGAATGATTCCGAGCCGTGAAAGCAGATCGAGGCGTCCGAGCAGCGAGCGATCGGCGAGGCCGTTCTGCGCGGTGGTCACGCCCGCCGCGGTGTAGCGCCGCACGCCTTCGCGCACGCTGGCGAGGCCGGCGAGCAGCGAGGGCGTCTGGAGTTCGCGCATCACCGGGTCCGCGGCGCTCTCTTCGAGCACGCCGTTCGGCTCGCCCGCTGGGGGATCTCGGCGGATCCGGCCGCCCGCCGGGTCTGGCGTCCTGGCGTCGATGCCGAGCCGCTTCAGCCCCGCGCTGTTCACCGCCGCGAGATGCCCCGAAATGTGAATGGCAGCGACCGGCTGTTCGAGCGAGACGCGATCGAGATCCGTGCGCGTGGGATGACGATTGTCACGCAGCAGCGTGTCGTCGTAGCCCACGCCGATCACCCAGTCGTCACGCGACAGTTCGGCCGCCTTGCCGGTGAGCCGTTCTACCAGCTCGTCGATCGTCTCGATCTCTCCGATCGGCGGGCTGTTCAGATCGGCCACGCGCGCGAAGATTCCGGTGCCTGGAAAGTGCCCGTGGGCGTCGATGAAGCCCGGCAGCAGCGCGTGGCCGTCGAGGTCGATGCTGCGCGCGCCAGGGCCCGCCCAGGCGCGCACCTCGGCCTCGCTACCGACGGCGCCGATCTGGTCGCCCTCGATTCCCAGCGCTTCGACCACGTGGCCTTGCGCGTCGAGCGTGAGGATCGGGCCGCCGAAGTAGACGGTTCGCGGAACCGGCCGGGCGAGCCAGAACGCGCCGGCGAGCGCGATCGCGACGAGGGCGATTCCAATACGCTTGCCCACGGGCCTACCCCTGCGGCGGCGCGAAACTAGGGTTTCGCGCTTGCAGCACGTCGTTGCAGCGCAGGTCCGCGGCGCGGCGCCAGTCGTCCTCCGCCAGCACGTAGAAGCGCCGTTCGCGCACGCCGCGCAGCACGCGATCGGCGATCGCCTCGGGCGGAAGGCCCTGCTCGATCGATTTTTCGAGCGCCGTGCGCACGTACGCCTGCTCCGGTGTCTCGTTCGACGGGTCCGCGGCGCCCGGCGGCCGGTTGCGACCGGAATCGCCGATGTGGGTCGCGACGACCTCGGGGCACAGCACCGAGACGCCGAGCTTCGCCTGGCGCAGCGTCATCTCGTGGTGGAGCGATTCCGAGAGCGTCACCACGGCATGCTTGCTGACACAATAGGGCGCCGTGAACGGCAGGCTCACGAGGCCCGCCATCGAGGCGGTGTTCACGATGTGCGCGTCCTCGCCGTGTGCGAGCAGCAAGGGCACGAAGCTGCGCAGCCCGTGGACCACGCCCCAGAAATTGACGCCGAGCACCCATTGCCAGTCGGCGATCGGGACTTCCCAGGAATTCCCGCCCACGAAGACGCCGGCATTGTTACAAACGAGGTGGACTGCGCCGAAAGTGTCGATGGTCTTGCGGGCGAGCGCGTCGACTTCCTCGGCGCGCGAGACGTCGGTGCGCACGGCCAGCGTCTCGCTGCCCGTGGCCGCGAGTTGTCTTGCCGCGCGCTCGAGCGGCTCGGCCTCGATATCGGCGAGCACCACGCGCATGCCTTCCGCGCCGAACCGGCGCGCGAGCGCCAGCCCGATGCCGCTCGCGGCGCCCGTCACCACCGCTACCCGTCCTGAAAACTGATCCATGCCTGCTCCTCAGCTCGCAAAGTGGGGAATCACGTGTTTCCCCAGCAATTCGATCGTCTGCATCACCTGCGCGTGCGTGACCTTGTAGGGATTCACCAGACACAGCAGCAGGTCGACTCCGGCGGCCTCGTAGCGCCGGCAGGACGCGAGACACTGCTCGGGCGTGCCGAGCACGCAGGCGCCGGCGCCAGCGAGATACTCGAGCGTCAGCAGGTCGAGCGCGCCGCTGCTGTCGACATTCGCGAGGTCGGCGGCGTAGGCGTAATTGCCGAGCTCGCGCTTCTGCTCGGCCATCCAGTGCGCGAGGCTTCCGATCAGCCGCGCGCCCGCCTTCGGGTACCACTCGAAGGATTCGCGCGCGGCCTGCCAGGCTTCCTCCTGGCTCGGCGCGCAGAGTGTCATCGTGAAGGTTGCGGCGTGATCGTTCACCCAGTGGCCGATCGGCTTCTGGCAGGTCTGGATCGCAGCGCGGTAGAGATCGATCTTCTTCTTCACCTCTTCCGGCGCTACGCCGACCGCGAACGAGCACAGCCCGAGTCCGAGCTGCCCCATCTGGCGATGGCCATCGTCCGAGGACGTCGCGCCCCAGATCGGCGGATGCGGCCGCTGCAGCGGCTTCGGCAGCACGCGCCGTCGCGGCAGTCGCCAGTGCTTGCCCTCGAAGGCGACCTCGTCGTTCGTCCAGCACGCGACGATGTGCTCGATCGCCTCCTGCCACATGCCGCGCGTCTCGGCAGGATCGATGCCGAAGCCCTCGAGTTCGCTGCGGGTTGCCGAGCGGCCGGTGCCGAAATCGACGCGGCCGTCGGAGAGCAGGTCGAGCACGGCCGCCGATTCCGCCGTGCGCACCGGGTGGTTGTACGGCTTCGGCATCAGGCGCACGCCGTAGCCGAGGCGCATCTTCGACGTCCGGGCGGCGATCGCGCCGTAGAGCACTTCCGGATTCGAGCAGTGCGAATATTCCTCGAGGAAGTGATGCTCGACCGTCCAGAATGCATGCCAGCCGCAGCTTTCGGCGAACACGGCCTGTTCGAGCGTGTCCTTGTAGGCGCGGTGCTCGCTGCCGGCATCCCAGGGACGCGCGACCGGAATTTCGTAGAAGAGTGCGAATTTCAAGCGCAGGCTCCCTCGCCAATGGCGCCGAACGCGCCGAGCCCGCGGACTGTAGACCGGTCGCCGCGCGTCGTCTCGTGGCGCGGCGACCCTCCCGGCCCGTCAGTGGATCCCGAGCCGCTTCATCTTCTTGTAGAGCCCCTCCCGCGTGATGGCGAGCCGTCGCGCCGTTTCTGCGCGGCGGCCGCCGTGCGCGTCGAGCTCGCGCCGGATCAGCCAGGCCTCGAGGCGGTCGAGGTTTTCGCGCAGCGAGCCTTCGGGCAGGAACTCGCTCGCGACGGGCTCGAGAGGCTCGCGCAGGCGGGCCGAGAAATGCGCGGCTGCGAGTGGTGCACCGGGCGCTGCGAGCGCCAGCGCGCGCTGGATCTCGTTCTCGAGCTCGCGCACGTTGCCCGGCCAGGCGTAGGCGGCGAGCAGTTGCTCGGCATCGGCGGCGAGCGGGCACGGGCGCGAGGCCTCGCCGTGGAGAGCGAGAAAGCGCGTCGCGAGCGGCAGGATGTCGCTCCGGCGTTCGCGCAGCGACGGCAGTTCGATCGGAAAGACGGCGAGGCGGTAGAAGAGATCGGCGCGGAAGGCCCCCGTCTGCGATTGCCGCCAGAGATCGCGGTTGCTGGCGGCGATCACGCGCACGTCGATCCGGCGCGTGCGTGTGCCGCCGAGCGGACGCAGCTCGCGCTCCTGGAGCACGCGCAGCAGTTTCGCCTGAAAAGGGCCGGAGGTCTCGCTCACCTCGTCGAGAAACAGCGTGCCGCCCGCGGCCGCTTCGAACAGGCCTGCGCGGTCGCGATCCGCGCCGGTGAAGGCGCCCTTCACGCAGCCGAACAGCTCGCTCTCGAGCAGCGTGTCGGGAAAGGCCGCGCAGTTGACCGCGACGAAGGGCTGCGCCGCGCGCGGGCTCGCGCGATGGATGGCTCGCGCGATCAGCTCCTTGCCCGTCCCGGTCTCGCCGGAGATCAGCACGGTGGCCCGCGCGCGGCTCGCGCAGGCGACGAGATCGAACACCTGCTGCATCGCGGGGCTCTCGCCCACGATGCCCTCCGGCGCGTTGACACGAACGGGTGACGGGGGCGTTGCGGGGGCCGCGGCCGCCGGCCGCGCCGGCCCGCGCGCGAGCTTCTCGACGCTCGCGCGCAGCTCCGCCGCGGCGCGCTCGATATCGCCCGCCCGCGGCAGCACCTCCGCGGCTCCGGCCGCAAGCAGCTGCGTGCGCGCGTCCAGCTCGCCCTCTGCGAGGCGAACGAGCAGCGGGGGCAGCCGCCGGCCCGCGCGCAGGCCGCGCAGCGCGGCGAGCGCTTCGCCCGCGCTCGCGGCGTCGATCACGAGCGCATCGAACGCCTGCGGTTCGAGCGCGAGCGCAGCCTCGACGCTGCGCTCCCAGACGAAATCGAGCGTGGGGGCCTCGCCCGCGAGGTCGACGGGGATTTCTTCGCCGCGGCTGAGCCAAAGAATCGTGCGAATCGGCTGCATGCAGATCTCCTCCACCCCCACCGTCGGGGCGGAGCGGAGCAAGCTGCATGCCGGCCGCGCGAGCGCTGGCAGCGTGCGCGGGCGCGCACGGGTGGCCAGCGTGGCCACGGCGCGGCCAATCAGGCCGGTCCCGCTCCATCCAGCTAGCTCTGGCCGCAGGCGACGCCCCACGCGGAAGCAGCGCGTGTCTATCGGACGGCGCGGTCCATCAGCGCGACGATGCGTTCGATCACCGCGCCGCGCGCGCTCATCACGGCGAGTTCCCAGCGCCGGGCTTCCGCGAGCCGGAGCTGGATGGCGGTGCTCTCGTTTGCGAGGCGCGCGAAAGCCGAGTGGACGGCGGCGGGCGTAAGGGGTGCGCGCGGGGTTTCGGCCAGCGGCAACGCGAGCCCCAGCTCCTGACAGCGTTTGGCGAGCGCCGGCTGATCGCCGAAGAACGGCACCGAGAGCATCGGCGTCTGCTGGAAGATCGCCTCGTGGCTCGAATTGAGTCCGTGGTGGGTGACGAAGACCGACGCCTCGGCGAGTACCCGCCACTGATCGACGTAGGCTTCGACCCGGACGTTGCGACGCGCGAGCCGTGCCGCGTGCTCCGGGGTGCCGCGGCCGCCCAGGCTGAGGACGGCGACGGCGTCGTCGCGTTCGGAAACCGCAGCAGCGATGGCTTCGAGGGCGCCGAGCACGGCGTCCTCGAAGTAGCGCCAGACGACCGTTCCGAACGATGCGTAGACGCGCAGCTTTTGCGCCGAGTCCTCGCCGAACGCAGCGATCGTCGGCGTCTCGTCGCGGGTTTCTTCCGCGGAGAGCGAGCCGAAGAAGGCGATCGGCTCGAACGGCTTGCGTTCCTCGGCGTTCAGGAACTCCGGCGGCTCACAGTAGATGTTGAGCTGCGAGCTCAGCCCCGCGGCGTAGGAGAAGGGCGAGGCGTCGGGCATGCCGTGCCGTTCGCGCAGCAGTTCCACGCCGCGCCAGCAGGCGTCGTCGGTGCGAACGCGCGGGTCGTGTCGCAGCGCCGCGATCGTCGGTCCTGGCGCAGCATTGTGGCCGGAGCAGACGGCTACGCGCGGAAGCCCGAGGTGCGTCGCCACGACCGGCCCGATCACGGCAAAGGTGTCGTGAATCACGAGCGCCGGCCGCAGGGCGGCGACCTCGCGCACCAGCGAATCCGCGTAGTGGGCCGCGAAGCTCACATAGCGGCTGGGCACCGGGATCGACTTCGCATCGGCCGCCTCGAGCGGACGCCCCGCGAAGATGTCCGCGAATCGCCCCCCGGCGCGCTCGACCGGATCCCGAAACCGCAGATCCGTGAACACGTGCGTCGTGATGCCGACGCCCGCCAGGCCCGAGATCAGCGGGAGCAGGCGCTTGAAATGCCCCTGCTCGGGCATGCAGAAGACGGCTACCGATCGATCGCTCATGCGTGGGGTTCCGGCCGGGTGCGCGCAGCGCGTCGGCTCAGAACGTATACCCGAAGCGCCCAACGACCTCCTGCTCGCGATCCTCGAGCAGACGGGCGAGCGCCGCGCAATAGTAGTTCCGATAGGGAGCGTGTGCGGTGGTGTTCACCGGCGGTGCATGGCGCACGTGCTGCTCGATCGCCGGCGTGTCGAACCCGTGTCTTCGCAGGAAATCGAGCAGCCCCTCGCGCAGGTTCTCCTTGCGGAGGAAGTGCACGGGCAGGTCCGCGTACATGCGCTGAAACAGGAAAGTGTACCAGCCGTGAGGCTGGCCGCGCATCCCCTCGATACAGGCCTTGGTGAGATTCATCTGGCGGTGGGGGAACGCGACGGGCGCGTGCTCGATCAAGCGGTCGATCAGCGCGTCGTTCTCGCCGGCGCGGAGCATGCGCCGCGTCGTCGCCTCGAAATCGAGCTTCCCGTCTTCGGAGAACGCCTGCCAGACGTACGTCCGGCGCTCGCTCTGGAACGTGAACCAGGAGACGTAGTACTCCCAGGGATTGCGAATCACTCCGAGCACCGGCAGGCCGGCATGGCTCGCGGGCAGCAGCGAGGCGGGCGCGTGATGCCCGATTTTCTGCGCGCCCGGCACGAACGCGAGCAGGGTTTCGTTGACGAACGTGCCGCCCGATTTGTGCAGGTGGATGAAGACGAAGCGCGGCGTGAGGATCATGGCGGCGTGAGGCCCGCGGTCGCCGTGGCTGTGGCGCGCTGCGTCGACAGCATTTCGCGCAAGCGTGCGAGCGGAATCTGCGCGCGAGCCGGATCCAGCCGTGCGCGCAGCGCAGCGCTCTTCACGACCGCGACGAGACTCCAGAACCCGAGGTTCTCGAGCGGCTCCGAGAAGGGCATCCCGGCGGCATAGGCGGCCCGAAAGCGCTCCCAGGCACGCGGCGGAAGCGCCCAGCGATACCAGCAGCGCCCCAGGTCGAAGCCGAGTGCGTCGATACCGATGCGTTCGTTGTCGATCACGTGCAGGCGGCCGGAGGCGTCGATCACCATGTTCTCGCCGCAGAAGTCGCTGTGCACCAGGCCGACGATCGCCTGCTGTGGGTCGAGCCGCGCGAGGGCCGCGCGGATCCGGTCGGCCGTCGGAGCGTCGAGCCCGCCGCCGGCCAGCAGGCTGTCGAGGCCCTGCTCGCTGCGTTCGCGCCAGGCGCGCGTGCTGCGGCGCTCGTGGAGAGGCTCGCCGGCCGCGCTCGTGCGCGCGTGAAGCTGTGCGAGCAGCGCGCCGGCCTCGGCCACCCGTGCATCGTCGGGGCAGCCGTCGCCCAGCGATTCGCCCTCGATCCAGTCTTCGAGCAGGACGTTGGCGTGCTGGTCGAACGCGGGTGCGAAGCCCGCGGGCAGGTCGCGGCGGATCTCGAACAAGCGGCTGGCGGTCGCCGCATCGTTCAGGCGGCGCGCCTTGATCGTGGGCCCGGCTTCGATTTCGATCCGGTAGACCGACCGGCCGCTGGCGTTCGGGTCGATGGTCGCGACCGGCTGCACGCGGCGCGCGCGAAGCCCGGCGTGCGCAAGGGCCGCCGCAACCTCCGGCTCGAGCGGCGCACTCATGCGACGCGCCGCTTCCTCGCGAGTTCGAGCGGGAGCTCTCGCAACCAGGGTTCCGCGCCGTCGCGGTAGGCGTGGCGCCCCAGGCGAAAGCGGAAGAGCGGAATCTGGGACGCGAGGCGGTCTGCCAACGTCGCACGCGCGGGTTGGCCGCAATCCGGCGCGAGAGCGGCAGCTTCGAAGACGGTTCGCGAGCGCGGGTCCGCCGCGATGCCGTAGAGGCTTTCCCGAAGCCACGTGGCGCCTTCGTCGTGCGAGACCCGCTCGAGCGACCAGCGGGCCGTCGTCGGCGCGATCACCGGAAACAGGATCGCCGCGATCGGCGCGGAGGTCGCGATTCCGGCGCCGAGCCGCTGGGCGAGCTGCCCCGGTGACAGGGTCAGGTGTAGCGGCGCGGCAGCGTCCTGGGTTGCCTCGATCTGCTGTGCGAGCTCGGAAGCGTGCAACAGGGCCGGCCGCGCGGGGAAACCCTGCGGCAGACTGGGGAACCATCGCAGGGTGCCGGCGCGCAACGACACCAACGTGGGTACGCCGAAGGCGCGTCCCGGCTCCGCGCGCGTATCGACGAAGACGCGGTCGTTGGCGAGCAGCTTCGAGCGGCCCGAGGCGAGCGCGTCGACGAGCAATGTCGTCTTCCCGGACTGCTTGGGTCCCACGAGCAGGACCGCGCGCCCCGCAACCGTGAAGGCCGCGGCGTGGAGATCGAGGAGGCCGGGTTGCGCGAGCATGCGCGCTGCGGCGAATTCGCGAATCACCCGCATGAGCCCCACCCGGACCCCCGCTCCCCCCGGCTGCGCGACGATTTCGACGTCGCCCGGGCGCACCCGGTAGAAGCAGCTGCGCTCGGGATCCGCGATCACGATCTCGGCAGCCTGCTGCCAGCCCGAAAGCTCGATCACCTGGCGATCGAGGGCGAAGCAGGCGTAGGGAAGCGTGCTCGCCTCGGCCTTCCGGCGCTCGAGGGCAGCGAAGGCGGGGGCCGAGCACGTCAAGCGCACACGCAGCGGATTCTCGCCGGGGGACCCCAGGCTGAACCACGGCGCCAGGAACTCTCGCAACCAGCGGCCGGCGTCGCGGTCGCCGGTGGTCACCTCGATGCAGGCCGGACCGTACCGATAGCTGGCCCGGCTCTCGCCTTCGCTCGCCGCCCGGCTCACAGTCGCGCCAGGAGCTTGCAATGCTTGCCGGCGAGGGCGGCGGGATCCGAGAGCGCGCTCTTCAGGCCGTCGAGGCCGAGGACGACATCGCTCACCGCTTCGTGGAGCGGAAGCCGCGCGTCGCGGTAGAGCTGGAGAATGCGGCCCACGGCGCCGCCGAGGTGGCCGCGCGAGCCGATGATCGACAAATTGTTCGTGATCAGATGGTCGACGCGCGAGAGGCTCAAGGGCGCGCCGCAGCGTGCGAGCAGCGCGACGCGGCCGTTGGGTCCCACGCGCACGAGCGCACGCTCGACGTTGTCGAGCTGGCCGGAGGTTTCGATCAGCACGTCGGTGGGCCGCCGCGGCGGCTCGCCGAAGAACTCTTCGACGTCGGCTACGCGATCGGCCCAACGCCGGGCGAATTCGCGGCGGAAGGGCAGGGGTTCGACGATCTCGACGCTGCCCGCTCCGAACGCCAGGCGCGCGAGCATCGCGGCGAAGAGTCCGATCGGACCGGCGCCGAAGACCAGCACGTTGTCGCCGGGCTTCACGCGCGCCAGGGAAAGAGCCACGAAACTGCAGGCTGCGGGTTCGATGCACGCGGCGGCCCGCCGGCCCGCCTCGTCGGCTGCGAGATCGTTCACCGCATGCGCCAGCTGGGCGGGAAGATCCACGACCTCGGAGAACACACCATCGCGTTGCATGCCGATCAGGACGGCGTTCGCGCACTGGTTGAAGCGTCCGCTGCGGCAGGCGGCGCAGCGGTGGCAGGTCTCGAGAGATTCGAACGCGACCCAGTCGCCGCGCTCGAAGCCCGCGACGCCGGGTCCGATCTCCACGACGCGGCCGACGCCTTCGTGGCCGAGCACGCGGCCTTCGGGACCGATCTCGAGCGGCGCGGAGCCGAGGATGTAACCCGTGGCCGGATCGCACTGGATCGCGTGTAGATCCGTGCCACAGACCCCGACGAGGCTCATCTCGACGCGCAGCTGCCCGGCGGCAACCGCGCCCAGCGCGCGTTGCTCGATGGCGAGCTGCGGCCGGCGGTAGAGCTCGTGGGGCCCCGGGCGGTCCACCCCGGCCTTGGGTTCGCGCTGCGCCCGCACCAGCAGTACGTCCATGCCTGTTCTCTACCATAGGAATGCGTCGGGCGGGGAGGGCGACGTCCGTCTTTTCCCGCAGCACCCGCCGGGCCGCGTCGTCAGCGCCGGCCGGGGCGCCCGCTGGTACCCTGCACGCTTCGAACGGAGGCGGCATGGGCGCGAGCGAGCCGGTCAAACTCTACTTCGACTACAAGAGCCCCTACGCCTATCTCGCGATGGCTCCCGCCTTCGACCTGCCGGAGCGCTACGCGATCGAATTGCGTTGGATTCCGTATCGGCTTCGCATCAAGGGCAAGGGCGAGCGCAGCGTCTATTCGGAGTGGAAGGTCCGGTATTCGTATCTCGACGCGCGCCGCGCGGCGAACCGGCGCGGGGGCTTCGCGATCCGCGGGCCGCGCAAGGTCTACGATTCGACGCCGGCATTGGTGGGCGGTCTCTTCGCCCAGCGCGAGGGATTCTTTCGGGCCTACACGGAAGCAGCGTTTGCCCGCTTTTTCGAGCGCGGTCTGGAGATCGACGATCCGCAGGCGGTTGCGGCCATGATCGGGGAACTCGGCGCCAGCGCTGCCGGCTATCTCGCGTTTCTCGCGGGCGACGGCGTCGCCGCGTTCGAAACCTGCCTCGCCGAAGGCGAGCGCGACCACATCTTCGGCGTGCCGATCTTCCTGTTCCGCGACGAACCCTTCTGGGGGCAGGACCGGATTCCGCAGCTCGAAGAACGGCTGCGTGAGGCGGGGCTCGCGCGTTAGCGTCGCGCGTCGACGTCGCACGGAGTCCGAAAAACCTGGCGCGTTTCTTGCGTTGAATCCGCTCGATGTCGATCGAAATGCGCGTCTACGTCCTGCATCTCCGCGACACGTCCGCGTTCACGAGCGCCTTCGACTACGTGATGGACGCGCGCGATGTGGGGAGCTGTCTGGCCGAGCCCGAATACGCCCGCATCCGTTTTCTCGCGCCGCGAAAGGTCGCGGACGCGCTCGTGGAGCGAATCTACGGCGAGGGCGGTCTGGTCTGGTGCAGCCGGCACGATTTGAAGCCGTCCGGCACGGCGAATCCTGCAACACTGATTTCCCGGGCGGGCTGCGGCGAGTAGACCTCGCCGCAGCCTCGGCGCGCCGGCTCAGCGAAGTGAATCATCTCCGCGCTCGCCGGTTCGGATCCGCACGGCGTCGCTCACGGGCAGGACGAAGATCTTGCCGTCGCCGATCCGGTCGGTGCGCGCGGCATCGGCGAGCGCCCGCACCACCTTCCCGACCAGCTCGTCGGGCACCACGACTTCGATCTTCACCTTGGGCAGGAACTCGACGACGTACTCCGCGCCGCGGTAGAGCTCGCTGTGACCCTTCTGGCGCCCGAAGCCGCGCACTTCGGTCACCGTCATGCCGTGCACGTCGAGCTCCGAGAGAGCCTTCTTCGCGTCATCGATCTTGAAAGGCTTGATGATCGCTTCGATCTTCTTCATCGCTACCTCCTCGAGGGGTTCGTTGCCTGGGCGCGTGACTATTCGCCAACGGCTACGCGCGCAAACCGCATGCCGCCGTTCGCGCCCGCACGCGCGAGCCGCCACTCGGGCGTCAAGCCGAGTTTTTCGATCTTCGTGTAGAGCGTGCGTCGCCCGATGCCGAGCGTGCGCGCCGCGGCCGAGCGGTTGCCGCGGGTATCCCGCAGCGCTCGCGCGATGCGCCACGCTTCGGCCAACGCCATCCAATCGCGCAAGCTGAGTACGGCATCGCCGTTCGCGCCGCGCGCGAGCGATTCGAGCTTCTCGATCTGCATCCTTGAATCGGACTCGGGTTCCATGAAGGTGTCCATGTTCTCTCCGCTTGCGGGCGAGTGCCGCGCAGCCACCCGATTGCAAGGGGCGTTCCCACTCGCAGGGGCGGTGCGTGGCCGCCGCGCGCGGGGGCAGGCGGCGTGGGTACCCGGATTCGCCCCTTGTGCCGTCGGATTGGGCAGCGCTGCATGCGGCTCGGGCACAGGCCCGGCGGGCGACCCTGCTAGAGTGCCGACCCGCACGGCGGGAGCCGCTCGTGCGCGAACGGGAGCAGCGAGAGCGATGCCGAACCCGCCGCCGAAACGCCTCTACGCAGGCATCGCCGCCTCGGCGGCCGCCGTGCTGATGCTCGAGATCGGCCTCACGCGGATCTTCTCGTATACGATCTGGTACCACTTCGCCTATCTCACGATCAGTGTCGCCCTGCTCGGTTTCGGGGCGAGCGGGGCGGTGCTCGCGGCCTGGCCTCGACTGCGCGAGCGTCCGGGCTTCGTCAGCGCGCTCGCGATTGCCGCCGAGCTGGGCGTCGCGTCTTGCTTGCTCGTCATCGATCACGTCGCGCTCGATCCGCTCGCGATTGCGAGCGATCCGTTCCAGTTCGCGCGGCTGATGCTCTACTACGGGGCCGTCGCGATCCCGTTCTTCGCCGGGGGCTTCCTCGTCGCGCTGCCGCTGATGGCCTACCCGAGTTCCGTCTCGCGGCTCTATTTCTGGGATCTGATCGGCGCGGGTCTCGCGTGTGGCACGGTCGTCCCGCTGATCTGGTGGCTCGGCACCCCGGTCGCCACCGCGCTCTCGACTCTCGCCTTCGCCGTCGCGGCGATCGCCTACGCGGAACCGTCGCAGCGCCTCAGCCGGGGCGTGCTGGCCGTGGCCGCGGCCGCGCTCGCGCTCGGCATCGCGGCGACCGGCAAGTTCGATGCGGCACCCACCAAGTTCGTTTCACAGTTCCTGGCAAACCCGACCGCGCAGCTCGCCTATCACCGCTGGACGCCGATCAATCGCGTCGATGTCGTGCGGTTCGAGCCCGCTCCGACGGTCGGCAGCTACATCGGCTGGGGCATCAGCCCCCACTATCACGGCACCGCGCCGGGCTACTGGATGATCGGCAACGATGGCGACTCGTGCGCCGTGATGTACGGATGGGATGGCAAGCTCGAATCGCTCGACTTTCTCGGCCACCACATCCTCACGGTTCCCTATCTGCTGCTGGACAAGCCCGCCGTCGCCGCCATCGGCCTCGGCGGCGGCGCGGATGTGCTGAATGCGCTGCGGGCGGGCGCGAGTTCGGTCGTCGGCATCGAGATCAACCCGATGACGGTGCACGCCGGCCGCGAGCTGTTTCGGGATTGGAATGGCGACCTCCTGAACCGTCCGGGTGTCGAGGCCGTGGTGGCGGAAGGGCGCAGCTTTCTGCGCAGCCGCGACAACCACTACGATCTGATCGAGATCAACAGCGTCGACACCCTCTCGGCGCTCTCGACGGGCGCCTACGTGCTGTCGGAGAGCTTCCTCTACACGAGCGATGCGGTAGTCGATTATCTGGCGCACCTGCGGCCGAATGGCATCTTCGCGATGGCGGTGGGCGATCTGAATTCGCGGGAACAGCCGGCTCGCCACACGTTGCGGCTCGCGTCGATCGTGCGTCTCGCGCTCGAAAAGCGCGGCGTCAGCGAGCCCGCGCGTCACGTCATCGTCGTGGCGTCTCCGGGCGGATTGCCGCTCACCCACACGCTGGTCAAGAACGAGCCCTTCACGGATGCGGAGGTCGCGAAGATCGAGGATTTCGCCAGGCGCGAAGGCTTCGAGCTGTGGCAACGGCCGGACCGACCCGTCGGAAATTACGCGTCGCGGATTCTCAGAATGCCCAGGCGCGAGCTCGAGCGTTTCTACGACGCCCATCCGTTGAAGCTCGGGCCGACGACCGACGATTCGCCGTTCTTCTTCAATTTCTACAAGTGGCGAACGCTCGCCCGGCCCTCGACCTACACGCAGCTCGGTTATGACCGGACGCTCGCCACCGGCCAGATCGTGCTCGTGGTGATGTTGGTGCAGGCCGTCGTGATGAGCGCGCTGCTGATCCTGCTGCCGCTGCGGCGGGTGCCCCGGACGACCGGCGCGACGCTGGCGCAGCGAACCGCATTGCTGCTGTACTTCGGCGCGCTGGGCACCGGCTTCATCCTGCTCGAAATCAGCCTGATCCAGCGCTTCGTGCTCTTCCTCGGCTATCCGACCTATTCGCTCACCGTGGTGATGCTCTCGCTCCTGGTGTCGACCGGAATCGGGAGCCTGATGACCGAGCGCGTGACGTCGCGCTTCGAAGCGGGCTTGCCGTTGCGGCTCGTGATGCTGGCGGCACTCTCGGCCCTGCTCGTGTACGGGGCGCCTCTCGTCTTCGCGCAGCTGCTCGGCACCTCCCTCGCGCTGCGCATCGCGGTGTCGATCCTGCTGCTGGTTCCGCTGGGGCTCGTGCTCGGTGGCTTCTTCCCGCTCGGCATCCGCATCGCCGAGCGCGCAAATCCGCGCCTGGTTCCGTGGGCCTGGGCGGTGAACGGCTGCGCCACCGTGATCGGGACGCTGGTCGCCGTGATCGCCGGGATGAGTTCGAGCTTCACGACCGTTACGCTGCTTGCGATCGGCGTTTACACGGTGGGCGTCATCGCGCTGCTGATCTCGGAGCGCGGTGTCAGGGGCGTGGCTGCGCCCTGATGCCCGCCGCGCGCAAGCCGGCGACGAGACTGCGGGTGAGCTTCCGGACGCCTTCGGGGCCGACGTGGACCAGATCCGCGAAATCGCTTTCGGCGTAGGGCTCGAAGCTCTCCAGGGGTAGGAAGGCGATCCCGAGTTCGGCTTGCAGTGAGCGCGCGAACGCGAGGAACTCCTGGCGCAGCGCCGGCTCGTAGAGATCCGCCGCCGCGGGGTGAAGCGGAGCTTCGACGATCGCGACACGCGCCCCTCCGCCCAGCAGCACCTCGACGCTGCGGCGGATCAACGCCTGCTGCACGGCGACGTGGGGTCCGCGCGTGATCTCTCCCACCGTCCCCGCCTGCATCCGGCCCATGAACGAGCCGATCGCCGGCGGGAAGAGATCGAACGTGCTGCGCCGGGCGGCCTCCGCCACGACATGCCGCGTGCCTCCCCACAGGGCGATCGGGCGGAATGGATCGCCGCGCTCGCCGCGGCCGAAACGTTCGTCGAATCTGAACTCGCGAAATCGCCCGAGCCCGGCCGTGTGCAGGATTGGACGGTAGCGATAGGCGTCGAGCACCGAACACGCCACGAGCCGATACAGCGCCGTTCGCTGCGCGATGGCAAAGCGCGGCCCGGTCGCACGCAACAGATCGACCAGCGCAGCCAGGCTCGCCGTGCCGGGATCCGGGACCGGCTCGAGGCGCAGTGGCCGGTGGGTGTCGAACTCCGAGAGCAGGATCACGACCGCGCTCGCGCGGGCCGCCCGCAGATCGTCGGCGAGCTGACGGATCACGAAGGGTTCGAAGCGCGGTTGCCCGAGCTTGCCGATCGCCACGCCGGGCAGCTCCCGGCGCGCGAGCGCGGCGTCGAAGCCTTCCTGCACGCGGCTCGTGCCGACGACGAAGGCGCGTGGATCGCCGGATGGCGCCTCGCGCACGCGCGCCAGCGCGAGGCGGTTGAGTGCGCGCTGCTCGGGATCGCGCGCAGCCAGCCACTCCCACACGCCCCACGGTCCGAGCACGGCGGCGTCGCTGGCGAACAGCAGCGCCACGGCCAGCAGCGCGGCCCAGGGCCAGCGTCTAGAACTGGAAGTAGATGAAGGGCTCACCGAAATCCTCACCCAGGAGCACGATGCCGGCCGCGAGTGCGCCAAAGAGCGCCACGCGCACCGCAAAAGGGAAACGTCCGACGGGTTCGAGATCGTCCAGCCACCACTGCACGAGCTGAAACGCCAGCAGCGGCAGACACAGCGCCAGGAAGGGCAGGGCCCATTCCGCCACCAGACCGGGGCTCGGATCGCTGAAGAGCGCAAAGAAGAGTTCTCCCGAGCGGCGGATCGAGCTCGCGCGAAACAGCGGCCACGAGAGCGTGATCACCTGGAAGCTCACCACGACGCTGAGCAGCGTCCAGGCGCGACTCGCGAGCGCGCCGCGCGGTGTCAGGCGCGCGAAGACCCAGGCAAAGCGTCGATGCAGCGCGACCACGATGCCGTGGTAGGCGCCGAAGAGCACGAAGGTCATGCCCGCCCCGTGCCAGAGGCCGCAAAGCAGCATCGTGAGGAAGAGATTGCGGTATTGGCGATGGCGATTTCCCCCGAGCGGGATGTAGACGTAGTCGCGCAGCCAGGACGAGAGGCTGATGTGCCAACGCGTCCAGAACGCGCCGACGTTGGTCGTGAAATAGGGCAGGCGGAAGTTCACCATCAGCTCGAATCCGAACAGCCGCGCCGTGCCGCGCGCGATGTCCGAGTAGCCCGAGAAATCGCAGTACGCCTGGATTCCGAACGCCCAGCTCGCCGCCAGCACCTCGAGTCCGGTCGGGCTCGCCGCGTCGGAATAGACGCCATCGACGAGCTGCGCGAGGTTGTCTCCGATCACCGCCTTCTTGAACAATCCCCAGAGAATCAGCCATGCGCCCGTCGAGAATTTTTCGAGCGTCTGCACCCGCGGCGCGGCGATCTGCGGCAACAGCGACCCGGCGCGTTCGATCGGCCCCGCGACGAGCTGGGGAAAGAAGGCCACGAAGAGGGCGAAATCGAACAGGTTGCGCGCCGGCGCCAGGCGACCGCGGTAGACATCGATCACGTAGCTGAGCGTCTGGAAGGTGTAGAAGGAAATGCCCACCGGCAGCACGACGTCGAGCTCGAATGGCCGCAGGCCGACACCGAAAAACGACAACAAACGCGAGAGCGAATCGGCGAAGAAGCCGACGTACTTGAAGTAGCCGAGCAGGCCCAGGCTCGCGAGGATGCTCACGCCCACGATCAGGCGCCGCCGTCGCGGATCCTGCGTCGCGCCGAGTCGCAACGCGATCGCCCAATCGAAGACCGTCGAGAAGAGGATCAGGCCGAGAAAGCGCCAGTCCCAGGCGGCATAAAAAAAATAGCTCGCGGCGAGCAGGAAGAAGTTCTGCGCGCGGCGCGGAAGCAACGGGTAGACGACCAGACAGATCGCGAGGAAGACGAAGAACGCCAGGCTGTTGAACACCATGCGCGGGGGCTCTCAGTCCAGTCCGGTTACGCGCAGGATCCGCAGGCCCGCGGAGCCATCGGCGACGAACACGAGATCGCCGCGCCGCTCGACGTCCCAGGCCTCTCCGGGGGTGTCGACCGCGAGCGCGAGCCGGGGCGCCTGCGGGCTCGTGATGTCGACGATCAGCACGCCGGCGTCGCGCGCAGCGACGAATGCGTGGTGTCCGCCGGCGCTGACGCCGAGCGCGAAGACGCGCTCCGGGACGAAGGCGCCGAGCGCGCGTGGCTGCGCCGGATTCGAAACGTCGATCAGGCGCAGCCCTCCCAGCCGATCCGCCAGCAGGGCGAGAGACCCCGCGAGCGCCAGCGCCGTCGCCGAGCCGGGGGTGTCGAGACTGCCAAGTGTCACGAGGCGCGACGGATGCGAGAGATCGAGGCTGCGCAGGCCCCGGTTGCCGTCGGCGACCCAGGCGACGCCATCGGCTGACGCGACCGCGAGCGCTGCGCCGCCCGTGCGCGTAACGCCGAGCGAGACGGGAGCCGAAGGATCCGAGACGTCGAGCCGTTGCACCCCGGACAGCCGGTTCGCCACCAGCACCCGCGTTCCGGACACGCTGACGCCGACCGAGAAGTCGGACGTCGCCACCACCGCGAGCGAAAGCGGGTGCTCGGGCTGCGAGACGTCGAGAATGCGCAGCCCGGCGGATCCGTCCGCCACGAAGGCATGGTCACCCTGCACGGCGACGCGCCACGCGAAGCCCGGAGTGTCGAAGGCGCCGATCTCGCGGGGCGCTTCGGGCTGCGAGACATCGAAGATGCGCAGGCCCGCGTTCCCGTCGGCGACGAACGCGAGGTCGCCCGCCAGCGCGACATCCTGCGCGCTGCCGGACGTGTCCTGAACGGCGAGCAGCGTCGCCGTCGGCGGCGAACCCGGCCCGAGTGCGAACAGCAGCGCAGAGAGCAGCCGCAGCATCGGGCTACTTTACCGGAGGCGCCCGTGGCTGCGCGTGGGATTCGCGGGCCTAGCGACCCGCCTCCTGGATCAGCCGAGCCAACGCATCGAGGCTGCGCAGCAGGCCGTCGCGGTCGCCCGCGAAGGCGAGCAGGATCAACTGGTCGACGCCCGCCGCCCGATAGCGGGCGATGTCGCCTTCGCGCAGCGGTTTCAGGTAGGGAGAGATGCTCACGCTGACGTCGGCGAGCGTGCGGCCGCGTGCAGCAAGCAGCCGTTCGAGCCGGTCGATGCCCTCCCGGGCTTCTTCGGGAGTGCGATTGAAGCCATACCAGCCCTGGCCCAGGTCGGCGACGCGGCGCAGGGCGGCGTCGCTCTCGCCGCCGAAGTGGAGCGGCGGGTGCGGCTTCTGGACGGGCTTCGGGTACATCCGGCACGCGGGCAGCTCGTAGTACTCGTCCTTGTACTCCGACACCGCGTCGCACCACAGCGCGCGCATCACCTCGACGTAGGATCGGCAGCGCGACCCTCGGTGCTCGAAGGGCGCGTTCACGACGCGGTATTCCTCGGCCAGCCAGCCCACGCCGATGCCGAGATCGAGCCGTCCACCCGACAGGAAATCGACGTTCGCGGCCTCCTTGGCGGTGTAGACGGGGTTGCGCTGCGGCAGCAGACAGATGCCCGTGCCCAGGCGCAGGGTCTTCGTCACGGCGGCGAGAAAGGCGAGGGCGGTGAAGGGCTCGAGCATGCCGCTCTCGGGGGGCGCGGGGATGCGGCCGTTCTCGGCGTAGGGATACGTCGAGCCGTAGTCGTCGAACAGCACGACGTGCTCTGCGAGCCACACGGAGTGGAAGCCGCGCTCTTCGGCGGCGGTTCCGAGCGTCGTCAGATAATCGGCGGTTGCGAACGGGCCGGCGAGCGGAGCGAACAGACCGATGCGCATTGGGGGGCCTTCCTCTGGGTGGAGGCCGGCCGTGGGACGGCCGCTGTCAGCGCTTCCACCAGAAGCCGTGGAAGCTGCCGCATCCGAGGCTACCGAAATCCGCGCCCGGAATCTTCGTGTCCGGGGGCACGGCGACCGGCTTGCCGGCGTCGAAGCGCTGGTCGATGACGCCGTCGAAGTTCGTGTCCTCGTCCTGCCGCGAGACGGCGCCGCCCTTGAAGTACTGGATGACGTCCGGCTTGCGATCGGCATTGGTGTCGGCGTCCAGGCGCACGCGCTCGCCGCCCTGGTAGACCTCGCGCGTATCCGCCACGCCCTTGCCCACGCCGTCGATCAGGACTTCGGTCACGACGCCGCCTTCGACGACGGCGCGCGTGTCGAGCTTCTTGCTCTGCGGATTGAACAGGCACTGCGCCACGACCGCCTCACCCGGGCCGAGGAAGAGCTTCTTGTCGGGACCCTTGCCGTTGCTGCCCGACGCAACCTCCTGCTGCACCGGCTTGCCGTCGCGGCCGAAGAAGTTGAGCGTGTCGGGGCTGCCGTCTGCGTTCGTGTCCTGGCCCAGGCGCACGAGCTGCGTGTTTTCGTAGAAGCTCCACTGATCGAACTTGCAGTCCGCGTTCGTGTCGCGGTACTCGGCCGTCACCTGCTCCTTCGCGTCGAAGCCCTGTTTCAGGTCGATGCAGCCGCGCCCGTTCGTATCCTGCTCGAGGCGCTGGCGCTTGCCGTTCTGGAACCACGCGACCAGATCGGGCTTGCCGTCGCCGTTGCGATCCTCGCGCCGCTCGATCACGGCGCCCTTCGCGTTGGTGATGATCCAGGTGTCGATGCTGCCGTCGCCGTTCGAATCGGCTTCCTGGGTCTGCGAGCCCTTCGCCCCCGCCTGGGTGCGCTTGTCGATCGTGCCGTCGAAGTTCCCGTCCTCTTCCTGGCGCACGATCTGGCCGCCCTCGTAGTACGCGAACAGGTCGGGCTTGCCGTCGCCGTTGCGGTCGCCTTCGGTACGCCGCTTTTCGCCCGCTTCGAAGAAGGTGATGGTGTCGAGTTTGCCGTTGCCGTCGGAATCCTCCTCGATGCGCGACGGCCTCTCCTGGGAGTCGAAGGTCGTGACGACGTCCGGCCTGCCGTCGCCGTTGCGGTCCTCGCGCTGGCGCGTCTTCTTGCCGCCCGCGTAGTCGACCGTCACATCGAGCTTGCCGTCCGCGTCGGAATCCGCCTCCGATCGCACGGGGGTTCCGTTCGCGAACGTGGTCTTCAACTCGTAGCGGCCGTCGAAATCCCCGTCGGCCTCTTCGCGCACCAGCACGCCATCGGCGTAGATTCGGATCACGTCCGGCTTCAGGTCGGCGTTCTTGTCGATCTCCTCGCGCTCCGGGCGCTCCTGCGCGTCGAATCGCACGACCACGTCGGGCTTGCCGTCGCCATTCGTGTCCCGGCTCTGCGTGGCCTGGCTTCCGCCCTTGAACTGGAGCACCGAGTCGAAGTTGCCCGTGCCGGTCGTGTCCTGTTCCTGCCGCACCGCCACGCCATTCTCGAAGTGCGTGACCACGTCGTAGCGGCCGCTGCCCTTGGTGTCGCGCTCCTCCCTGGTCTTCTGGCCGCCCGCGTAGGAAACGCGCAGCTCGAAGCGGCCGTCGCCGTCCGCGTCGCGCTTCTCGACGACGGATTGGCCGGCCGAATCGAGCTCGCCCTCGAGATCCGGCTTGCCGTCGCCGTTCGTGTCTTCTTCGAAGCGCGCGGGCTTGCCGCCGGCGAAAATCACCACGCGATCCGGCTTGCCGTCGCCGTTGCGGTCTTCTTCGAGGCGTTGCGGCACGCCGTTCGCGTCGGCCTTGCGCACGGATTCGACCTTGCCGTCGAAGTTCGCATCCTTGCGGACCTCGAGCTCCTTGCCGGATTTCGCGTCGAGTGCGATCCAGGTGTCGACCCGGCCGTCGCGGTTGGTGTCCTGTTCCTGGCGGACCAGGGCGCCGCTCGCGTCGTGGAAGTTCCAGAGATCCGTGCGGCCGTCGCCATTCTCGTCGAGCTCGGCCTTCGCCAGCTTGCCGTTCTCGTAGCTCTCGATGCGCGCCGTGCCGCCGCCCTTGCCCGCCGCGACGGTGCGCCGCGCGAGCTTGCCCCCGACCATTTCGTTCGAAATCTCGAAGCTGCCGTCGTGGTCGTCGTCGAACTTCTCCGAAACGACCGCGCCCTTGGCGTCGAACGCATAGCGGGCGTCGACGTCGCCGTCGCCGTCGCGATCCTCTTCCTGGCTCCGCTTCTCGCCAAACTTGAAATCGATGAAGGTGTCGCGGCGCCCGTCGCCGTTGGTGTCGGCCTCGCGCCGGATCGGCGTCTCGCCATCCCACGTGGTGATGACCTCGGGCTTGCCGTCCCCCGTCTGGTCCTCCTCCTCGCGCACGCGTTTGCCGCCCGCGAAGATGCGCACGAGATCGGCGCGGCCGGCGCCCTTGGTGTCGACTTCCTCGCGGGTCTTCTCGCCGCGCTCGTCGAGCAGGATCACGAGCTCCGGCTTGCCGTCGCCGTCCTTGTCTTGCGCCTGGCGACGCTCGCTGCCTTTTTCGTAGCTGGCGACTGTCTCGGCGCGGCCGTCGAAATCGGTGTCGGCCTCGCGCCGCACGATGCGGTCGCCTTCGTAGATCGTCGTGACGTCGATCTTGCCGTCCGCGTTGGTGTCTTCGTCGACGCGAACCTTCGCGCCCTTCGCGTAATGGATCGTGACGTCGTATTTCCCGTCGCGCTGCGTGTCCTGCTGCTCGCTCTTCTTCGAGCCGTCGGGGTTGAACTCCGCGCGCGCGTCGGGCTTGTCGTCGAAATCCTTGTCTTCTTCGATCACCGCAGGCTTGCCGTCGCGGTAGACGATCGTGCGGTCCGTGCGGCCGTCGAAGTTGACGTCTTCCTCGAGCTTCTCCGGCTTGTCGCCGGCGAAATAGAGGGTTGCGTCGGGCTTGCCGTCGCCGTTCTTGTCGTCGAGCTGGGTGTGGGGCTTGCCGTCCCGCAGCTGGATGTAACGGTCGCGCCGGCCATCGCCGTTGGTGTCGATCTCCTGGCGCGAGGGCTTGGCGTCCGGGCCGTAGATGATCCAGAGATCGACGCGGCCGTTGAAGTCGGTGTCCTGCTCGGCCCGCTGCGGCTTGCCTTCTTCGTAGAAGACGACCTGATCGGGCTTGCAGTCCTTGTTTGTGTCGGTGCGCTTTTCCGAGATCTGCTCGGAGTCGTCGTACTTGAGTTCGACGGCAGGGCAGGTGCCCTGCGCGGCAGCGGGCGCCGCGCAGAACAGCACGAAACCCAGGCCGAGCGCGAGGCTAGCCCGCAACGGGATTGCTGAACGTCGCCGTGATCGGGACGCGAACCAGGCAGCGCGCGGATTCCGGCAGGGCCGGGAAGGGCGACGCGGAGCGCAGGGCGTCGACGGCAGAAAGGCCGAGGGCGTTGTCCGACGCGCGAACCAGGGAAACACTGGAGGCCGAGCCTGCGACATCGAGCTTGAAGCGCAGCGTCACCTGCTGGCCCGCAGAAACGTTGGGCGGCAGCACCCAGTGCTCGAGGGTGCGGCCCTGCACCTGGTTGATGTAGTTCTGAACCTCGGGTTTCTGGAAGCAGGCGGTCTCGGAGACGACGCTCTCGCCGCTACCGCCACTGCCGCGCAGCATGCCCTCGCCGAGTTTCGTGTCGACGCTCGCGAGCGGCGCGCCGTTGGGCGATCCGAGCACGTCGCGGTTGGAGACGACCCCCTCGCGCACCGAGGAGCCGCCGCCGATCGTCAAACGCCCCGTGCCCGACGTGGTGCCGCCCGCGGCGACGCTCACCTGGCGCGGTCCGGCTGACGGGCCCGCCGGGAGATCGGCCCGGATGGGGCCACGCACCGCCGGCCCGGCGGCGCTGCCGACGTCGACCGCCGAGGCGCGCGCGGCGACGATCGAATTCACCGCCGAAACGCGCTCGACCACGGTGGCCGACGAGCGATTGATCTGTTTCGGAGCCACCACGGAACTCACGGAGTCCATCTGGAGGACCTCCGCGCTGACGGTGGGCGATGCCTCCGCCACCACACGAGGATTCACGATTTGGGGCTGCATCGCCTGCACGGCGGGTGCGTAATCGAGCGAGCGGCGCTCGGCCAACGCCTTGGGAGCCGGGGCCGGCTCCTGCTTGGGCGGCGGGGGCTCGTCCCTCAAGATCTGGAGCGGGATGATGATTTCCTCGATCGATGGGGCGAGGCTCGCCATCAGCACGAGCAGGCCGACCGCGCCGACGTGGACCAGGGTGGCGAGGCCCCCGGTCAGCAGCGTGCGGCGGGCGCCTTCCGGATCCTTCAGCGAAAGCCCCGGGAAGTCGTAGGCGACCGCGGTGCCCGCTGCCCGTTCGAAAGCCGAGCCCATGCGAGCCGCGGTCATCGTCGTGCGGCGCTTGGGTCGGTGAAAGATGCGGAGCTGCTCGTTCATGCGGGCGCTTCCGGTGCTACGGGGGGCGGCGGTCATCGCCGCCAGGCTTCGTCCATTTTCCAGGTACGGGCTGTGTCGGCCATCACAAACTGTAGATCTTCATCGGCCGAACTCACTGGCCTTCACATCGTTTTTCGCAATTAATGTGAAGGGGTCGGGGCGACGAAGGAATAGCGGCACCTCACCCCGCCCCGTGGTGGAAAACAAAATAAGAAAGCCGCTTGGGGGTGTCAACGCGCGTAGGCGTGCTGCCCGCCCGGAGGCGATCCGGTAACCTCTGGTTTCGCTGCGAGAACGGTCTCGCGGCGGAGGGGCAACGAAGGCAGCCGCTCGGCGCTGGTGAACAGGAGAAGCGCGTTGGACGCGAAAACGATTCTGGAACTTCTTCAGCAGGGCGGCCTCACGGTCTACCCGCTCACCCTGGGCTCGATTCTGTGCCTTGCGATCCTGATCGAGCGGCTGTGGCGGTTTCGCGGCATCGATCGCAGCACCCGCAAGTTGACGCGCGACACGATCGAATGCCTGGTGCGGCGAGACCTTTCGACCGCGCGTTCGCTGTGCGAAAAGGCGAAGACACCGATTGCCGAGATCTATCTCGAAGCGATGCGTTGGAAGAACGTGGCGCTCGAGGATCTCGAGCGCGTGCTCTCGACCTCGCGTCAGGAGACTGCGCACGAGCTGAAGCGCGGCCTGTGGATCATCGGCACCGTGGGCTCGCTCGCGCCCTACGTCGGACTGTTCGGCACCGTGATCGGCATCATCCGCGCCTTCCACGACATGGCGGTGCACGGCGCGGGCGGCTTCGAAGTCGTGGCGGCGGGCATTTCCGAAGCGTTGATTGCAACCGCTGCCGGTCTCGCCGTCGCGATCGTGGCGTTGCTCATCTACAACTACATGCAGGTCCGCGTCGGTCAGATCGCTGCAACCTACGCGCGCTCGTGCGAGCGCTTCGTCCAGGCCCTGCTCTACGTCGAATCCGCGACCCCCTCGGCGGGCGGCGGATCCGCGGAGGTCCCCAGTGGGCGCCTCGTTCCGGCCTAACGACAGCGAAAACGGCGACGAGGGCGTCGTCGCCGAGATCAACATCACGCCGCTGACGGACGTGTTCCTCGTCCTGCTGATCATTTTCATGGTCACCACCTCGGTGATCCAGAACCAGGGCAAGAACATCGATCTGCCCGGTGCGGACGTCAGCGACGCGACGCCGAAAGGCGTGACGGTGACGGTTTCTCCGGAAGGCGGAATGCTCGTGAACGACGAGCCGATCCAGGAGAGTCAGCTTTTCTCCGTGCTCGAAGCCAAGCTCAAGGACACACGCGACAAGATCGTGATCCTGCGCGGCGACAAGAAGGTGCTGCTCGGTCAGGCCGTGAACATTCTCGATATCGCCCAGCAGGCCGGCGCTACCGGCATCGCGCTCGCCACCAAACCTCCGCCCAAAGAAGGCTGAACCCGCGCGCGGAGTGCGCGTGCAGCCGGCCAGGGGCAATCAGCCTCAGGACGGGCGCGCCGCTCACGCCGTGCGACGGCGCAGCCAGACCAGCCCTGCTGTCAGCACGAGCAGCTCCGGGACCAGCAACCCCACGCCGTGGAAGGTGCGCAGCGTGTTCTGGAGCGGCAGCGGAAACTGCTTCGGCGTGCGCAGTTTCGGACGCAGCGTGATCTCGGATTCGTGTTCGACGGCCCAGTGCACCGCATTCAGCGTCAGATCCAGATTGTAGAGCGCGCGCAAATAACGATTCGAAGCGAAATCGCTGTCGCCAAACACGACGATGCGGGTTTCGCCGTGGGGCCGGGGGTAGCGGCCGGCCACCGCGATCGCGTGGTAGTCCTGCCGCGCCGAACCCGGCACGAGCCCACCCCTGCGCTGGGAAAGCACTGCGAGATCCGGAGACAGCCAGGAGCGTGGACTCGCAAGCACGACGCGCCCCACACTGTCTCCGGATTCGGCGTTGTGCGCCACGACGGGGCGGGCGCCGGAGAAGAACGTCATGCGGTCCGGCGTCAGGCCGCGTGCGAGCGGATGCGATTCGTAGTTGTAGGCGACGACATCGACGCCAGCGCCTCCGCCCCCCGAAGCCCCCGACGCCGGGTCGACGATCACCCCGTCCGGAGCCTCGATTCCCCAATCGGCAAGCAGCGGCTCGAGGCCGCTGCGCATGCCGGGTTCGAGCATCGCGATCAGCCGGCCACCCCGCGCGAGATAACGCTCGAGGACGGCGATCGATTCCGGCAGCAGCGCGCGCCGGGGAGCGAGCGCCAACACGGCGGCGATGTCGGCGGGAATCTCGGCGAGCGACGCGGTGACGAGGCTGTGGAGTTCGTAGCCCTCGGTTGCGAGCGCCACCGCGAGGCCCGAATAGCCGAGCTCGGCTTCGCTCGAGATGTCGCCTTCGCCTTCTCCGCGCAGGACTCCGATCCGGCCGTGGCTGCGGGAGCGCAGCCGGTAGAGGGCTTCGTAGAGTGTGGATTCGAGCGGCCGATCGACGGTTTCGAAGCGTCCCCCGAGTTCGAGCACGACCGTGTTCGAGCCCGCGATCTCGAAACGATCGACCTCGGCGGGCGCATCCGAAAGCAGCCGCTCGCGAACGTTCAGCGGCCCGGCCTCGGCGAGGCTCGCGAGCAGCAGCCGCGTGTTGCGCGCGCGAGGATCGAAGCGGTCGCGGTAGAGCGTCGCCGTGAGCTCCCCGGGAAGCTCGGCGAGCGCCTTGCGGGTTGCTGGAGCCAGCTCGAAGCTCTGCTCGAAGGTGAGATCGCCGCGCCAGCCGGTCCACGCCGCGGCCCGCTCGAGCCCGATCGCGAGCGCGAAGGCGCAGGCGATGGTGAGCAGCCCGCGAAAGAGCACGCGGCGGGAATGCGAGCCGGCCGCGAAGCGCAGGCGGCGCAGCGCGAGCAAGCCGGCCGCCGCCAGCACGAGCGCGCCAACCGCGAGATTCAGCCGGGCGAAGAGCGTGAGCTCGCCCGTTGCGTAATACGCGCCGAGCCCGAAGGCGAATGCGATCAAACCGCTGAGCGCGAGGGCGTTCATCCACCGCTCACGCGACGCAAATCGAACGAGAAGCGCGCGACGCTGAGGCAGACCAGCGCGATGCCCGCGAAGTAGACCACGTTCGCGAGCGAGACGATGCCCCCCGCGAAGCTCGAGTAGCGCGGCTGGATCGAGAGCGCCTCGAGCACCCCGGCGACACCCTCGCCGACGAAGCTGTTCGCCCAGGAGAGATCCCACAGCAGGAAGGCGATCGCCCATGCCGAAATCGCCGCTACGAGTTGGCTCGACGTGAAGGCGGAGCAGACGAGTCCGATCGACGCGAGCCCGATGCCGTGGAGAACCAGCCCGAGGTAGACGGCGCTCAGGTGCTCGAGCCCGAGGCCGCCCTGCTCGATCGCCATCACGGGATACAGGAAGCTGACCGCCATCATCGTCACGACGAACAGGTAGGTCACGCCGAACTTCGCGATCACGATCTGCGTGGGCGTGAGGTGGGTCGTGAGGAGCAGTTCGTCGGTGCCGCGCGAGCGTTCCTCCGCGAAGACCCGCATCGTGATGAGCGGGACGACTCCGATCAGCGTGAGGCCGAGCGTCTCCATCACGGGAAAGAAGACGCTGTCCCACAGGTTCACGTAGTCGGGGACCGAATCGGTGGCGAAGCCGCCCATCGTGGCCGAGGCGTAGATGAAGAGGATCTGGTTGTAGAGGCGCAGATGGTCGAAGAAGATCAGCGCCGTCACGAGCGCCAGCATGGTGAGCGCGAGATAGGCCGTCGGCGCCCCGAACAGGCTGGCGAGCTCCTTGCGCACGAGCGCGCGCAGCGCCGTCACTTCGCGCTCTCCGCGCCGGCTCGGAACAGGGCGAGCGCGTCGTCGCGGCCCAGCAGCTCCGACGGCTCGCCTTCGGCCACCAGTCTCCCGGCGCTCAGCACCCCCACCCGCGTCGCGAGCGTGCGGGCTTCTTCGAGATCGTGGGTGCACAAGAGCAGCGTGGATTTTCCGCGCAGGCCGAGCAGCAACGCCTGCACTTCGCCGCGTTGCACGGGATCGAGGCCGCCGGTGGGTTCATCGACGATCACCAGCGGAGGATCATTGAGAAACGCCTGCGCAAGCGAGACGCGCTGCTGGTAGCCCTTCGAGAGGTTTCCGACCAGGCGCGCAGCGACCGGTTCGAGCGCGAAGCGCGCGAGCACCGCAGCAACGGCCTGTGCGAGCGTCGCGCCTGTCAGGCCGCGGGCGCCGCCCATGAAGCGCAGGAAACCCTTGACCCGCAGCTCCGGATAGAGCCGCGAAGTCTCCATCACGAAGCCGAGGCGCGCATGCACCTGCGCCGGCCGCAGCGCGGGCGAGATTCCATCCACGGTGAGGCTCCCCGAGCTGGGGAGCAGCGCGCCGGTCACCAGCCGGATGAACGTCGTCTTGCCCGCTCCGTTCGCGCCGAGCAGCGCGAAGCTCTGGCCGCGCTCGATCCGCAGACTGAGCGCGTCGAGCGCGAGGCGCTCCCCGAAACGGCGGGAGAGGGCGCGCGCCTCGATCACGACGCCGCGCCCCGGACCGGGACCGGAGTCGACGCCTGTTCCCGAAAGCGCTCCGCTCATTTCCAGCCCCGCTTGCCGTTGCGCGCCACGTCATTACCCTACGCCCGCGTGATCGACCACCGCCCCATTCTCGGAAACGGCTGCTGCGCGCGTTGCAGCGGCAGCCTCGACCTCGCGTCGCTCAAGCGCGGAGATGTCTGGTATTGCAGCTCCGCCTGCGCCGAGGGCCGGCCGTCAGCCGAGCCCAGCGAGCCGAGCGTACCCGAGACGTGGCTCTACGCGCGGCCCCGCCGCTTCTTCCGGGCGCGCAAGCCGAAGGAGCTGCGAGCCTCGGCGATCCGGCGCTAGCGCGAAGCCGGCGAACTCGCGCTAGCGCTGAAGCAGGTGATCGACGAGCGCCGGCCAGCGCCGGGACGGCTAGCGCCGCACGCTGGGGCCGAGCCGCTCGCGCATTTCGCTCTCCATCGCGCGCACGCCCGGGCCGGCGTGCTGCTCGAGCAGTGCCTTCAGGCGCGGATGGCCCGCGCTCGCCTCCGCATCCCACTCGTCGGCGAAGCGGCCCGAAGTGATCTCGTCGGCAATCGCGCGCATCAGCGGTTCGAACGCGAGCGCGTCGTAGCGTCCGCGCCGCGAGAGCTGACCGTATTGGCTGGTGGGCGAGTGGTGGGCCATCTGCGCAGCGAAGCCGTGTTTGCGCAGCAGGCCGTAGGTGCGCTCGACTTCTCCCGAGAGCACGAGCTCGGTCATGATCGCGTCGAGGGGGATGCCGTGCTCGAGCATCACCTTCACGAAGGCGCTGTTCACGAGCGTGAGCGCGGGGGAAAGGATCTGCTCGACCGCCAGGTCGAGCACCGCCTCCTGCTGCGGCGTGAGCTCGATCGCGCCCTCGCGCAGCCCCCCGAGTGCCTTCGCCACGGCGAGCGTGCGCGCGAGTGCGCGACCGGTGGCGTCGTGATGGATGCCGACTGCGGTGATGAAACCCGCGCCTTCCTGGTAGCAGCGGCGGACTTCCGGGCCGAGCATGCGCGGCGCGACCATGCCGACGTCGCCCGCCACGTGCAGGCGATCGAACGCCAGGCTGTAGCCGCTCGCCACGATCGTGAGGCCGTCCGCCGGCCGCTCGATCCCCAGCGTCGGGATCACGTCGTCCGGCACCAGAATCGCGATCACGTCGGCGCGGCTTGCCTCGGAAGGTTCTGCCACCTCGAAGCCGTCGCGGCGAGCCTGCTCGCGCGAGGCATCGGCGCGCGCGCACACCTGCACGGGGAGTCCCGAATCACGCAGGTTGAGGGCCCACGATCGCCCCTGGTTGCCGTAGCCGACGATGGCGACGGAAGCGCCCGCCAGTTCGCCGAGGTCGCCGTCCTGTTCGTGGTAGGTCCTTCCCATGCTGCCTTCCTCCTGCCGTCCAGCCCAGGTCGCATCAGACTGCGAAGCATACGCTGCCCGGGCGACCTCAGGCGCCGGACGCTGGCTCCGGATCGGTTCGGGGCGCAGCGTCGGCGCTGCGCGGAAGCGCGATCGATTCCTCGACGCTGCGCAGGTGCAGGTCGCGCTGCGGAAACGGGATCTCGATACCCGCGGCCGCCAACGCCTCGGCGATCGCGATGCCGAGGTGTGTCCGCACCGCGACGATGCTGTCGGCGTCGGCGAAGACGCGCACCTGGAAATCCACCGAACTCTCGCCGAAGTCGATGAAGATGGCTTCGGGCGCGGGCTGGTGGACGATATCCGGCTGCGCGCTCGCCACCTCGCCGAGCACCTGGAGCGCGCGTCGCAGGTCGGAGCCGTAGGCGATACCGATCGGGACCGACACCATCCGGCTGCGATCCGCGAGCGTCCAGTTGGTGACGCGCGTCGAGATCAGCTCGCTGTTGGGAACGATCACATCCGCACCCTCGACGGTGCGCAGCCGGCTGGCGCGCATCCCGATTCGCGTCACGACGCCCGTCACTTCATCGAGTTGCAGCCGATCGCCCACGTGGATCGGGCGCTCGAAGAGCAGTATCAGACCCGAAATGAAATTCGACACCGCGTTCTGAAGCCCGAAGCCGATGCCGACACCCAGCGCGCCCATCAGGATCGAGACCTTCTCGAGTGCCACGCCGAGCGTGGAGAGGGCGAGCAGAAACGTGACGGTCGTGATCGTGTATTGGCTGATGGTGGCCAGCGCAAAAGGCACGCCGCGGGGCAGCCCGAGCCGCGGGAACACCTCCTGTTCGAGGACGAAGAAGACGAGCCGGCCCACCTGCAAACCGATCCAAAGTGTGAACACGAACGCGACGACACCGCCTGCGGTGATTTGCAGGCTGCCATAGCCGACCTGCCAGGCGAGCGCCGTGCTCGAGAGATCGGAAACGATCGAGAGCGCCCCCTGGTTGCGGACCTGGATCGTGAGCCAGGTGACGGTGGCGGCGATCCGGTAGCCTCGCTGCAGCACGGAGAGCACGCGCTCGCGGTTGCGGCGGACCATGTACAGGAAATCGAGCGCGCCGCCTTCGAGCCAGGCGCGGGTGAGTTCCTCGGCCAACTCCGCAGCCAGCATCAGCACGCCGGCCATGTAGCTGCCGCCGACGTAGAGCCGCAGCACGGCTTCGGCGATCATCACGTAGCCGGCCGTCGCAGCGATCACTCCCGCCGGTAGCAGCACGCAGCCGATCCGCAGCCACAGGTCGAGGGCCCGCAGCCAGCCGCCGGCGCCGAGCAGGGGGGCCGCGGCCTCGATGCGAGCCGGACGGCGCAACCAGAACACGCCGAAGGTGAGGATGCTCAGCTCGATGATCAGCACGAACTGGCGTGCGACGGCGAAGGAGTTCCCGATCAGCTCGCGCAGGATCTCGAACAACACGATCGCCGCGAGTCCGCTGACGGTGCGGTGCAGGCTGACGGGCAGGAAGGAACGCAACAACACCCACCAGGCCGGCAGCACGGCGAGCACGAAGAGGCGCGTCAGCTCGAGCGGCGCCCGGCTTTGCGCCCATGGCACGACGGCGATCGCGAGCAGGAGAGCCGATGCGAAGTAGTGGCGCAGAGCGAGCGGCAACTCCGCCACCGGTGTGTCGGGTCGGCGCCGCAGCTCCGCACGGCGCGCGCGCCAGCCGAGCCAGAACAGCGCGAGGAGTGCGACGGCCTGGGCGCTGAGGCCGAGGACGTGGTGTCGCAGATAGCTCGTGATCGCCTGTCCGGCCTGTGCGAACCGCTGGCGCATGCTGATGACCGGCGCGAAGTCGAAGCTGTCGAGCGAGCGCCAGAGCGGTGCGCGATTGCGTTGAAAGGAGTTCTGAAGCATCTGGGTTTCAGCGGCGTCGACGTTCCGCAGCACCGTCGCCACCATGGAGCGCAGCGCCACGACATGCGCCTGGCGTGCGAGCAGTTCGTCGCGGCGCTTCTCCACGGACGCGCGCGTTTCGTGAATTGCGGCGAGAGTCTTCTCAGCGGTATCGCGCACGCTCGCCGGGGCCGCGACGTCAGCGAGGTCGATCAGGGTCGCCTGCCAGCGGATGTCGGCTGTGCGCAGCTCGGCGAGAATGCCTTCCGCCAGGAGGATGCCCGCGTCGAAGATGCGCTGCGGATTTTCGAGATCGTCGTCGATCCCCTGCCAGCGGGCGCGCAGATCCTCGATCTCGTTGCGCGAATAGTCTTGTGTCAACGCGTCCAGGGCTTCGAGTTTTCCGCGCTGGATCTGGTGTTCGAATCGCGAGAGGTTCTCAGCGACCGTTCGCTCCTCGGGTTGCTTGGCGATCCGGGCGAGAAACGCCTCGATGCGAGTCGACTCGTTCGAGGCCTGGATGGCGACTTCATGCAAGGCGTAGGGAAGAACGGGCGGGGCGGGCGTTTCGGGCGCCGCGGCGGCGGGCGTCGTGGAGGACTGCGCAGCGGCCGGCGCAGCGAGGGCGAAGCCGAGAGCGAGCCCGGCGGCGCCTGCGATGGCACGCGAATCGATCCTCCAGCTCGTGCGCAACACCGGCACCTCCCTCGGCGGGTCACGCTATCGCGATACCCGACCCTGATCCACGAGAGCCGCCTACGTGGGTCCTTGCTTCGCCAGCGATTCGATGCGGTTTCGGCGGAGGGTCTACTGCGGTTCGCGCGCCGTTCTCGGCCACACGGGGTTTGCGCTGCACACCGCGGCGCGCAGGGCTGCTGTCCAACGGCGAACGCGTGTCGCTGCCTGACGCTGTTCGCACGCGCGACGAAGTGACGCATGTTGACGCCTTCGCGCCGGACGCCCATCCGCAATCGCTGGGCTGCACGTCCCGTGACAGCTAGGCTTTTCCGAAGGCAATCGAGGCCAGCAAAGTCGGATGAATCGGCTCGACTGCGTGCGGGGCGGTGAACGAGATCCCCTGGAAACGAGGACGCTGCGGCGCCGCGAGCGCTCGCTTTCCCCAGGAGCGACGATCGTCGCGGTATCCAAGCGTTGGGAGGTAGCATGAGCCAGGAATCCGGCCCGGGAGGCAGTCCGATCGCGACCGCCGGAGGCCGCGGATCGTCCGCCGCTTCCGTCGCCCGCTTCGTCGTTCGCCATCCCGTCGGTCTCGCGCAGTGCGCGCTGATCGTGCTCGTGGCGATCGTCGTGCTTCAAAACCTCGAGCCCACCTCGGTGGACTTCCTGTTCTGGACGGTGTCGAGCCTGCCGAAGCTCGTGTTGATCCTGATTGCCATGGGGGTGGGCGCCGTGAGCTGGGAGATCGTCCGGCGCCTGCTGCGTTGAACCCAGCGCGAAGCATCGCGCGCGACGCTTCGTAGCCAGCGATCGATGCATTCAATGCGCGCTAGAGCACGAGCACCGACTTCGCGACGGCGCGCTCGCGGTAGGCGCGGTCCCAGCGCGCGATCTGCTCGAACTTCGGGTCGACCGCCACGCCGCCGAAGCGCCCAAACTGAAGCGCCGCTGCGAGCGTGCAGTCGGCGACCGTCGGCTGCGTCCCCGCCACGAAGGGCCGCCCGTCGGCGAGCCGCTCGTCGAGCACCCCGAGCGCTTTTGCGAGCACCGGCCGAGCCCCGTCGGCGACCTCCGGAATCGGCGGAAGGCCGAGCGGCGACCTGGTCGCGTGTACGATGCGCGCGACGTTTTGCATCACTCCGAGCTCTGCGATGCGTTGCAGCTCCCGAACCCGCGCACGCTCGAGGGGCTGGCTTCCGATCATCGGCGGATCCGGGTGCAGCTCTTCGAGATACTCGATGATCGCGAGCGATTCCGTGAGATGGCTGCCATCGGCGAGCTCGAGCACGGGGAGCTTCCCGAACGGGTTGCGCGCCAGGTGCGCGGGCAGGCGTTGCTGGCCCTCGCGCAGGTCGACACTCACCTCTTCGATCTGGATGCGCGCGCCGCCGGCGCGCTTCTCGGCGAGATAGAGCCGCACCCGCGTGGGATTCGGAGCGACGGGAAATACGTAAAGCTTCAGCATGGAACTGGCTGCGGAGCGTAGCGTTTTGCCAGGCGGTCTCGCGATCTGTTAAATCATCGCGAGAGCCCGGAGGATCTGGATGCCCGAAAGCAGCGAAGCCAGCTTTCAGCCCGCGAGCGCGGCGAGCTGGCGCGATCCCTTCCCGATGTACAAGGCCCTGCGCGATCGCGATCCCGTCCACCACGTGGCGGACAACGGTGAAGGCGAGGACTACTGGGTTCTCTCGCGCTTCGAGGATGTTCTCGCCGCCGCCGTCGACGCCGGGACGTTCTCGTCTGCGCAAGGACTCACGTTCGCCTATGGCGAGATGGAGAAGCTGGGCGTCGAAGCGCCCATCGTGATGATGGATCCTCCGGAGCACACGGCGCTGCGCAAGCTGGCCATCAAGCGCTTCACGCCGCAGCAGGTCGGCGCCCTCGAACCCATGATTCGCGAGTTCGTCGTCGAGCGTGTCGAGCGGCTGCGCGAGCTGGGGCAGGGGGACGTGGTCGCGGAGCTTCTGAAGCCGCTGCCCAGCCTCGTCGTGTCCCATTTTCTCGGCGTTCCGCGCGAGGATCGCGCGCTCTTCGATCGCTGGACGCAGGCGATCGTGGCGGCCAACGCCACGGGCAACGTGCTCGGCGCGGCGGACGCCGTGCGCGAGATGTTCGTCTACTTCGGCGGCCTGATCGAAAGGCGCCGCCGCGATCCGGGCGATGACTTGATCTCCGCCCTCGTGCACGGCCGGCTCAACACGGGCGAAGAAGTCTCCGTCATCAAAATACTCGGCATGGGATTCACGATGGTGACGGGTGGCAACGACACCACCACGGGGCTGCTCGGCGGCGCGCTCGAGCTGCTGACGCGCTGCCCCGATCAGCGCGCCCACTTGCGTGAGGATCTCGGGCGTACGGTGAACGCGGTCGAGGAGTTTCTGCGTCTCACCGCGCCCGTGCAGGGTCTCGCGCGCACGACGACGCGCGACGTCGTGCGCGCGGGAAAGACGATTCCCAAGGGCCGCAAGGTGATGCTTCTCTACGCCTCGGCGAATCGCGACGAGCGCGAGTTCGGGCCGGACGCGGAGCGCTGCGACGTGACCAGGAAGATCAAACGCATGCTCAGCTTCAGCTACGGGCCGCACCACTGCATCGGGGCGGCTGCGGCCCGGCTCCAGGCGCGAATCGCGATCGAAGAGTTGCTCACGCGCTGCCCCGAATTCAGCGTCGATTTCGATGCCGGCCAGTTTGCGCCCGGTCATTTCGTACGCCGCTACGAGTCTCTCCCTTTCAGCGCGGGAGGCGCTCGCTGATCACGGTGCTCGCCCACATCGGAGGGCGAGCGGTGGCATTCGTCGCCAACAACCCCGCGCAGCGAGCGGGGCCGTTCGCGCTCGCGAACCGTCTGGGTGTCGACGAGGTCGTCGATCCGCGCGAGATCCGGAACGCCACCCTCGACGCGCTGCTGCTCGCCGAAGGCCGGGAAGGCTTCGGCGGGTCCTGTCCTTCGCACGTTGACGCCGCCAGCGAGGCCGAGCTCGCGGGTGAGTCCTACGCATCATCGTGACGATTGTCATTGCGGGAATCGACGTCGGGTGGCATGCTCGCGCGCGGCAATCGACGATGCTCGCCTCAGAACGGGCCCCCGTGCTTGCCGCGGCGATCGCGTTCTCACGAATCTGACGTCGTTTGCGCCACCGGGAGGTGGCACCTCGTGACAGATCGTATTCGCCTGCTGTGTGCCGAGGACGATCCGCAGGACGCCGAACTCATCCGCTCGCGCTTCGCGGCTGAAACTGCCGGGTTCGCGCTCGAGATCGTGGGAACCGGGCAGGCGTGCCTGGAACGCCTGCGCGAATCCGAGTTCGACTTGTTGCTCCTCGGCAATCTCCTCCCCGACAAGGATGGATTGGAAGTGCTGCGGACGCTCGTGCACGTCGGACTTCGAGTTCCGGTGGTGTTGCTGACCGCCGTCGGCGATGAGAAGGTGGGGGTGGAGGCGCTGCGACTGGGGGCGGTCGATTTCATCCCCAGGGACGTGGACTACCTGGACGTGCTTCCCACCCTGCTGCGCCGCGAGTTCGAGGAGCAGCTGCGAAGAAAAGGCCAGGGAAACCCCTCGGTCGCAGTCCCGCGTCGGATCTTGTACGTCGAACATGACCCGATGGACATCGAGCTGTCGCTGAAACACTTCGCCGAGTCCGCGCCGCACTTTCGGGTGGAAGTCTGCAGGTCGTCGGCGGAGGCGCTGCTGAATCTCGCGAAGCCCGATGCCTATGACCTCGCGTTGATCGACCTGCGCATGCCGGGGTTGAGCGGTCTGGATTTCGTGCGGAAGGCCAGGCAGCGCGGCCTCGAGTTGCCGCCTTTCATCGTGATCTCGGGCAGGGACGATGACGCAACGGCCATCGCCACCTTGCGGCTGGGCGCGGTGGATTGCATCGCCAAGCGCGAGGGTTACCTCGAGCAGTTGGTTCACACCATCGATCACGCCATCGATTTCGATCGCCTGAGGCGTCTCAACGCCCAGCTGCAAGGCGAATTGATCGAGCGCCGACGCATGGACGCGGAACTGCAGAAGACTCAGCATCAGCTCGAGCGCGCCGTCGAGGCCGGTCGCGTCGGGCTCTTCGATTGGGACCTGCGGAGCAATCGGGTGAAGTATTCACCGCTGTGGAAGAGCCAGATCGGATACGCGGAGGACGAGATCGGTTCCGAACTCGAGGAGTGGCGGAGCCGCGTTCATCCAGAGGACTTGGCGCGTGCCGCCGAGATCGGCCAGGCGTATCTCGATGGTGTTTTCCCGGAGTACGAGCAGACCTACCGATTCCGCCACAAGGACGGCAGCTACCGTCACATCCTCTTGCGTGGCGCACTCGAGCACGACGAGGCGGGCAAGGCCATGCGCCTGGTGGGCACGCACGTCGACATCACCGAGCGGACGCTGCTCCAGCAGCAACTCCTCCAGGTCCAGAAGATGGAGAGCGTCGGGCGCCTCGCTGGCGGCATCGCCCACGACTTCAACAACCTCTTGACGGTGATCATCAGCACGACGGAGTTCGCGTCCGATGCGCTCGGCGAGGGGCATCCTGCGCGCGACGACCTGCTGGAGATCCGCCGCACCGCCGAGCGGGCCGCTGCGCTCACGCATCAGCTCCTGGCGTTCAGTCGTCGTCAAATTCTCCAGCCGGTGGTCCTCGATCTGAACGCAGTCGTGACCGAGATGGGAACGATGCTTCATCGGATCCTGGGCGAACAGATCCACCTGGCATTCAAGCTCGCACCTGATCTGGGTGTCGTGCGCGCAGATCGGACGCAGGTCGCGCAGATCCTTTTGAATCTCGCCGTCAATGCCCGCGATGCGATGCCCGCCGGAGGATCGCTCACGACCGAGACGCGAAATGTCGAACTCGACGAAGTCATTGCCGCGACGCACCCACCGATGACGCCAGGGCCCTACGTGATGCTCGCCGTGAGCGACACGGGCGCCGGCATGGATGAGGAGACGCAAGCGCATATTTTCGAGCCCTTTTTCACGACCAAAGGCGGCGACAAGGGAAGCGGATTGGGGCTCTCCACGGTCCATGGAGTGGTCGAACAAAGCGGTGGGATCATTCGCGTGTACAGCGAACCCGGTCGCGGCACGATCTTCAGGATCTACTTGCCACGGGTGCGCGAGCTGTCGGACGCCACGAAGCTTCCCCAGCGTCTCGCGTCGTCGCTCGGCGACGAGACGATCTTGTTGGTGGAAGACGATGCAGCACTCCGACAGGTCGCCAGCCGCATTCTTCGGACAGCTGGCTACACCGTCCTGGCGGCCGAGAGCGGTAGCGAGGCGCTCGCGCTGGTCGAGAATCACCCGGAAAAGATCGCCTTGTTGCTCACCGATGTCGTCCTGCCGGGGATGAGCGGTCCGGAGTTGGCGAGCCAGCTGAAAAAATCCCGCCCGGACATGCAACTGCTTTTCACGTCCGGGTTCACGGACGACGCAGTCGTTCGGGACAACGTGAAGGATTCCGCCATCGCCTTCATCGGCAAGCCGTATTCGGTCGGGGAATTGACCCGTAAAGTGCGAGAGGTGATCGACGCGGCGAGCGCCCGGCCGTCAGGCGGCTGAGGGCCGGAGCGTGCAGCGGGCGCGACCTTCCGGTCGGACGCCGCCTGTCGCGGTCAGCGCGCTGGCGCCAGGCACGTCGACCGCTCGGCGTGGGCGAACAGGATGCGGCGCACTTCCTCGATCGTCGCCGGCGCGGCTTGCATGCCCGAGTGCGGGCTGCGCACGATCAGCTCCGAATCGACGCCCTCGATGTGGGCGCTCGCGTATTTCACGACACCGTCTCCCGCCTGATCGAGCGGCTCGTCTGAATCGACCGCGATGATCGAGTGCGTTTTCACGTCGGGGCTGACGGGGATCTTGGCCAGCGCCTGGATGAAGCGGTTGTTGGGGGACATGTTGTCGATGCTGGTCGGAATCCGACCCAAGGAGAGTCCAGCCTCGCCTGCGGGCGCGTGCGCGGCGAGATCTGCGCCTACGCGGACGACTTCGCTCGGCAACCGCACGAAATACGCAGCGAGTCGCCGGACGAACTGCGGCCCCGCGAGGTAGCTGCCACGCTGTGGCGTGGCCAGGAAGAGGACTTCGGTCACGAACGGCAACGGCTTCACGAACGCCACGCCGCGCAGGAGTTCTTTCTCGGCGGGAGCGAGTTTGATCTCATCGAGCGGCGTGTTGGATATCCCCGCCCAGAAGATGTTCCCCGAGTCGATCGCGGTCAGCTTCGTGAGCAGCCCCCCCTGGCTGTGCCCCATCACGACCATGTCGCGCGCACAGGGATTTCCGCCGCTCGGATCGGCGCGCTCGACCGCCTGCGTGAGGGCAGTGCGCAGTTGATGGGCGGAGTAGGCGATCGGATTGCCGGAGTCGTACGTGAAGAACCAGAACGCATAGTGATCGCGCAGGTAGGCATCGGCGAGCAGGTCGTTGGCCATGTCCGCCCAACGCGCCGGGCTCGAGGCCGTGCCGTGGACGAACACGACCGGAATTCGCCCCTGCGTGTAGGGACGGATCGCAATCAGCGCGCTTTGTTTCCGCAGGCCGATCGCGTCGCCGAGAAAGGCCGCCAGCTCCTTCTTCCAGAATTGCGCCTCGCTGAGCGACGCCGCCAACGCCGCGGTGGGCTCGGCTTCGAGCGGGATCGGACGTCCGTCGATCTCGATGGTGTCGGTGTCGTGGGTCGCGAAGAGGACGAGATTCGCCGTGAGTTTTCCGCTGCGGAGACCCGCGAGCGGAGTATCGATCAGCAGCATGGCAGCGAGCGGAATCCGCACCAGCGCGCCAATCGGTACGACTTGCACCGCACCGGGCGACGGACGCGTCTTCGCGGCGAGTGGCGCTCCGATGCCCGGCTGGCGGTAGCGGTTGCGCAACCCGCGGACTTCGATTTGGGCGACGGGCTCGACGTCGTAGAACTCGACCCCCTGCATGCGAAGCAGATCGGGAGCGCGCGTCACACGGATGCTTCCGAATGGCAATGCGACATCGGTGACGGCGTTGGCGGGGACTGCGATCGTCCCCAGCTTCGACAGCCGGAAGGCGGATGTGAGCGCGCGGTTGTAGAGGTCCGCGGCGATTCGCTCGCGCGGGTCGAACTCATTGAGAGACGCGCCCCCCTGCTCGGGAAAAAGAAACGCGTAGCTGTAGATGAGCGCCGCCGCATAGCTTGCCTGGAGTTGCGTTTCATGCGCCCGCAGGAAGGAGAGTTCGGCCAGTGCAAAGAGGGCATCCGGGGGAAGGTCCCGCGCGAGCGCGGCGGTGTGCAGCTTCGCCAACGCGGCATCCGGCTCGTCGTTGAACGTCTCCAGCAAGTCGTAACGCCGCAGCTCGTTCAACGAAAAGTCGCTCGGGGTTTGGCCCGTGAGCGCGCTTCGCGTCAGATAGCGCTGGACTTCGATCGGATCGGCGGTCCGGATGCCGATGGGCGTCGCGCAGCCGACCAGGAGTCCCGCCGCCGCGAGGGATGCGAGCGCTCGCGCGATTGCCCGTGTGTATCGCATGGCGAAGCAGCCTAGCGTGGCTCATCCGCCCGTCGCGAGTCTGTCCGGGCAGCGTCATCGACACAGCCTGGCAGTCGCAGCCAGGACTACAACGGCTCGCCGCGTATCCGCGCGAACCGCCTTCCCGATCGGCCTCGGGCTTCAGCGCAACGCGAGCTTGTTGGCGAGCTCCATGACCAGACGGTCGAGCGGCCAGTTTTCGTCGGCGACTCCGAAAATGTGGCGATCGGGGCGGACGAGGACGGCGGGATGGTCGTCGAAGAGACGGTCCATCTGACCCGCACGGATCTCGAGGCCATCGCAGTGGACGCTGCGGGCGCCGAGTCGCGCGAGAATCCGGCTGGCTTCGCGACCGAGCTGCAGGTCGCTCGCTTTGCGACCGACCACGGCGAACCCGCGGCCGAGCAGTTCATCGAAGCGGCACTCGCTGCCATCGGGACGGCGAACGCTGGGCTGGCGCAGGAGGCTTCCGGCCAGCGCGTCAGCACCGGTCTGGGCGTCGAGCAGAACACCGCCCCGGAGCGTGGGGCCGCTCCGGCCCTGGCCGTAGCCCGCGCTGCGGTCGACGCGGGCGTGGGGATCGGGTCGGCCCGCCTCGCGCGCGGCGAGGGTTTCCATCAGCTGGCCGGTGGCGACGGCCCACTGCACCAGATCGCGCGCATGCGCGTCGCGTTCTTCGGCGTAGCTGGCGAGCAGGCGTGAATCGCAGACGCCCGCATGAACGAGCGGGATCTTCCAGGCGAGGTTCACGGCGTCGCGAAAGCCGGCGTTGAGGCCCTGACCGAGGAAGGGCGGCGTCTGGTGCGCAGCATCGCCCGCCAGAAATACCCGACCCACCTGCCAGCGGTCGACCGTCGCCGCATGGAACTGATAGACGGCCGATCGCCGGATCGTGTAGTGCGCCGCCGGCAGCCAGGCGTCGAGCAGCGACGTGATCCTTTCCGGGCGCAGCATCTCCGCGCGGGTCTCGCCTGCATTGAGCTGGAACTCCCAACGACGGTAGGGATCCTTGCAACACACGTAGCTGGCGAGCCGCGCAGGGTCGCAAACCTGCATGGTGACGAGCGGCAGCTTTGCCTCCGGCTTCTGGACGATGTCGACGACCAGCCAGTCCTGGTCGTAACCGAGGCTCTGCCACTCGACCCCGAGGGCGCTGCGGACGAAGCTCGAGGCACCGTCGCAGCCGATCACGAACGCTGCGCGCAGCTCCCAGGCAGAGGCATGCGCAATGGCGTGGCCGCGCAACACGACACCGTCGTCTGTCTGCGTGAGCCCCTGGACCTCGTGGCCCGATAACGGGGTGATGCGGTCGTCGCGCGCCACGCGTTCGCGCAGCAACGCCTCGAGTTCGGGCTGATCGAAGAAAAGCACGTCGCGCCAGCCATTGTTTCCGTATTGCGGAATGTCCAACCCGAACATCGCGCGGCGCTGGGAGTCCGTGAAGCACACCTGCTCGATCGCGCGTGCCGGCTGCACGATCTCGTTGACGGCGTCGCCGAGTCCGATGCGCTGGAAGGAGCGCAGCGACTCGCCGTCGAGTCCGACCGCGCGCGGCAGGTCGAAGATCCCGGTCGCGCGTTCGAGGATCGCCACCCGCAGGCCGGCCTCGGCGAGGAGCAGCGCGGCGAACGCGCCCACCGGCCCGTAGCCGACGATCGCGACATCGAAATTGCCTTCGGCACCCGCGGGCCGCGCGCTCACGCCAGCCCCTCGAGAATCCGCCAGACGGGGATGCGATCGATCATCGCGGCGAACAGCGGAACCGTGAGTCCGGGGGTGGCGTGTTCGGCCGCGTAGCGGATCTGCTCGTGCGACTCGTATACCGGGTGCCCCTGGTGAACGAGCACGGGCACCGTGCCCGCCGGGTTCACCCGCAAGAACGCCGGTCGGATGTTCTCGTAGGCGCCGGTCTCGATGAGCTCGATGGGATGGCTCTGATAGGGAATGCGAAGCTCCGCCAGGCAAAGGCGCGTCTTCATCGAGCACGGTGAGACCGCGTTGTGATTGAGCGCGAACTCCTGCTCGTTCGGAAGCGCGATCTCGGGTCGATGGCCGTGGGACACCGGATGTCGACGGCGCCGGGCGTTCTCGAATGCCCACGCGGCGAAGAAGGCTGTCGCGATGGCGAGGGTGAAGGCCGCGGCCGTCATGAACGGAGCATCCGTGTCCTGGCTGCGTGCGTGCTCCCATCGTCCACGGGCCGACTGCGAACGGCGCAGCTTCGCGGGGTTGCGCTCATGCTCATGCCTCTCCGGCGGCGCCTCAGGGAAGGAAGCGGCCCCACTGCGTTCCGAGCGCCGCCGCGGGAGAGTGCAGCGCGGTTTCATGCCTGGCGTTCAGGAGGTCTCCATCCGTGAAGTGCTCGAGCACGTGCCCCCACGGATCGCGCCAGTAGTCGAAAACCTGGCTGCCCAGCACGTGGCGGCCGATTCCGGCATGGTGGGTGTAACCCTCCTTCTGGAGGTGATCATGTCCCACCATCACGGCGTCGATGTCCTCCACCTCGAAGGCGGCGTGGTCGAAGGCCACCCCGCCGACTCCGACGCACAAGAGAGTATGGTGGTCGGTGTACTCCTCGCCGCGATCGCAGCGCAGGAAGGCGGTGATGAGGTTCTCGGGCGCTCCGAGGTAGACCTCATCGGAAGCCAGAAAGCCGAAACGGGTTTGGTACCAGGCCAGGCTCTGGCGAAAGTTGCTGACGCGAAGCACGACGTGGCCAATCCGTTTCACGGCTACGGGGCCCGCCGGCACCCGCTGCAGCTTTCCGAATCGCACGCGCTCGCTCCCCTGGTTGTAGGGCTCTGCGCCGCGAACGGGCAGGGGGGGAAGCTCCTCCCGGCCATGCACCACCTCGACGGCATGGCCATCGGGATCCGTGAAGCGAACACGGCGTCCGCCGCCGGGCGCGTCGATCTTCTCGACGGGGGAGGCGCCCTCGAGATTCGCCGCGGCGCGCAGGTCCTCCTCGCAGGCCGCCGCGAACGCGACGCCCCGGAAGCCGGCTTCGCCTTGCTCGGTGACGTGCACGTAGGGCGAAGGGTCGCTGCCCCGAGCGTAGATCCTCTCATTTTCGCGTTCCGTCAGCGCGAGGCCGAAGTCGCCGAGGAAACGCTGCATGGCGTCGAGATCCGGCGCGCCGAAGCGCACATAGGCGACGTCCCTGACCTTGATCATCGGACGTCCTCCCGTGGCTCGTCGATCACGGGGTTTTCGAGCCGCCCGATGCCCTCGATCTCGATGCGCACCACGTCGCCGGCCTTCAGGAGCAGCGGCGGCTTGCGCGCGATGCCGACGCCCGAAGGCGTGCCCGTGGCGATCACGTCGCCCGGCTCGAGCGTGAAGGCCGTCGAGAAGTGCTCGACCAGCGTGAAGCAATCGAAGATCAACTCCTTGGTGTTGGAATCCTGGCGCAGCTCGCCGTTCACCCAGGTGCGCAGCGAGAGCCGATGCGGATCCGAAAGTTCATCGGTCGTCACGATCCAGGGACCGATCGGGCCGTGCGTATCGAAGGATTTTCCCATCGTCCAGGTAGGCGTGCGAAACTGCCAGTCTCGGACCGTCACGTCATTCACCACCAGATAGCCGGCGATCACGTCGGCCGCGTCGTCGCGTGAAACGTGGCGGCAGCGGCGGCCGATCACGAAGCCGAGCTCACCCTCGTAATCGACGACGTGCGAAGCGCGCGGCACATGGATCGCGTCGTTCGGGCCGACGACACAAGTCGATTGCTTGTTGAAGATGGTCGGGTGAGCGGGCTTTTCGAGCTTCGCCTCGGCGACGTGATCGGCATAGTTGAGTCCCACCGCCAGGAACTTGGGAGGCCGGCGGATCGGCGCCTCGAGGCGAACATCGGCGAGGGCGAGCCGCGCGCCGCCTGCGAGCGCCGCCTTCGCGGCCGCCAGCGCCTGCGGCCCCGCTTCGAGGAACGCCAGCATGTCGCGCGGCAGCGCGGGCGCCGCGGCGGCCAGGTCGACGATCTCGTCGCCGACCACCGCGCCGATGCGCGTGCTGCCAGCATGGGTGAAGGTCGCGAGCTTCATGAGAGGGTCTCCTCGTGGCTGGATCCGAGAAAGAGGTGCTCGACGGTGCGCGCGTGGGCCTCGACGGCCGCCGGATTCATGGGATCGATTCCGGAGAGCCGCTTGCACTCTTCGGACTGGTGAAAGATGACGCCGGCCGCACCGGCCAGAGCGTAGATGAAGTGGATCGGATCGATCCGGCCCGGAAGGATGCCCGCGCTTTGCGCGCTCTCGATGAGCGGCACCAGCGCCTGGAAGGCCGGCTTCACGTGGCGATCCACCATCCAGCGCATCCGGGGCCCACCGCGTTTGCCCTCGTCGTGCATCAGCCGGACGAACTCGGGGTTGCCGGCAACGAAGTGTACGTGCCCGCGGATCACCCGGCGCAGGCGCTCGCGCAGGTCGACGGGTTGCGGGTCGGCGAGGATCGCCTCGAGCCCAGCGCGCAGTTCCTCGAATGCGCGGTCTACCGAGGCCCGCCAGAGACGCGCCTTGTCGCCGAAGTGGTAGCGGAGCAGGCCGAGCGGCACTCCGGCGCGGGCCGCGATCTCGCGGGTGCGAGCGCCGTCGAAGCCGTTGGCCGAGAAATCCGCGAGGGCGGCGCGCAGGATCCACTCCTGCGTCTCGCCGCCTGCCTCGATCGCGACGCTTCCGGCCATGTGCGGGCTCCCGCTCCTCGAAACTTGCTCAGTTGAACAACGAATCATACAGCTGAACAATACGAGCTGCAACCGGTGTCCTGCCGGCCGGGCGCAGCCCGCGCCCGCCCGGCCGCGGACTTGCGAGAAAAATGAACACGTTCATAATATGTCGGTGCCGTCACGCTCGCGTCGTCCGCCGAATCCGCTGCCTTCCGCGCCGGCGGCGAGCCAGCGCGAGCGCAACAAGCGTGAGAAGTGGCGCCGCATCGAACGGGCGGCGCGGGAGCTCTTCGCACGCCGCGGCTTCAGCGAGGCTTCGATGCGGGCGATCGCCGCGCGGGCACGCGTCGCCACCGGCACGCTCTTTCTCTACGCGCGCGACAAGCGCGAGCTGCTCTTCCTGGTCTTCCAGGGCGAGTCGCAGCGGATCTTCGCGGAAGCGGACGCGGCGCTGCGCGACGACACGAGCCTGGTCGACGCGCTGATGCAGCTCTTTGGCGGCTTTCTCGATTTCTACGCGAAGAATCCCGAACTCGCGACGGGATTGTTGCAGGAGTTCTTCTTTCGCCCCTACGAGGCGGAGCGGCTGGGCGCCCTCACGCGTGAATACGGCGCGCGCATTGCGGGGCGCGTCGAGCGGGCGCGCGCAAGCGGCGAGCTGCGCGGCGACGTGTCCACCGCCACCGTCGCGAGTCTGCTCTTCGCGCATTACGCCTATTGGGTCCAGGCCTGGCTGGGCTCGCGGCTGGTTTCGCGCGAGGACGCCGCGCGGCGGCTGCGCGAAGCCTTGCGCTTGCAAGTCGAGGGGCTGCGCCCCCCTGGCCCGAAGAGGAAATCCCGATGACGAGCTATGACGATGCCCTATCCCTGCGCGCGGCCCGCGTGCGTTACTTCCGCGACAACGCCTTCGGTGACGACGGCGGTTACCCGGCGAAATGGGTGAAGCTGAAGCTCGGGCCGCTGCCCTTTGCGTTTCCCAATTCCGCCGCGCGTGTGCGCGCCGTCAGGTTTCACGATCTGCACCACGTCGTGACGGGCTATGACACGAGCGTCGTCGGGGAAGCCGAAATCGGCGCCTGGGAGATCGCGAGCGGCTGCGCCGGCTTCGTCGCCGCCTGGATCCTGAATTTCTACGCGATGGTGCTCGGCTTCCTCGCGGGCCACGCCGGCGCGGTGTGGCGCGCGTTTCTGCGCGGCCGGCAGACCCGCAACCTCTACCGCTCGAGCTACGACGACCGTCTGCTCGACACGCGGCTCGGGGTATTGCGCGCGCAGCTGGGGCTCGCTCGGGCCCAGCCCGAGGTGGGCCGCGCAAAGTTCAGCGATCGCGTCGTCTTCGCCGGCTACTGCGGGGTGGCGTTCGCATTGTCGCTGACGACATCCGCCGTGTTTCTGGCCCCCCTCTGGATCGGGATCCGCGCACTCTCGTGACGGGGAAGGGGGCCCCAGCATCCTCTGCTGCCACTGGCCGACGCTGCCGATCGCACTCGCTAGACTGTCATCCACAACGTGAGTCTGCCCCCTGCATTGATAGGAGCACAGCGTGAACCTCCGCACCGCGCCGCCGATCTTCATCCTCGGGGGCTACCAGACCGACTTCTCCCGGAATTACGCGAAGGAAGGTCTCGAGATCAGCGATCTCGTTCGGGACGCGATCGCTGGAACGCTCCACGACGCCCACATCGACGCCGATTGGATCGAGACGATCCACGTGGGCAACGCCTTCGGCCAGCTGTTCAACGGGCAGGGTCACCTCGGTGGCATGCCGGCAACCGTCGAGCCGAAGCTGTGGGGGATCCCGGCGGCCCGCCACGAGGCGGCGTGTGCTTCCGGAAGCATTGCCATCCTGGCCGCGATGTCCGAGATCGAGGCCGGCCGTTACGACTGTGCCCTCGTGCTCGGCGCCGAGCAGGAGCGCAATGTTCCTGGCGACCAGGCGGCGCGGCTGCTCGGGGCAGCCGCCTGGGTGGGCCACGAAGGCGAGGACGCGAAGTTCATCTGGCCCCATACGTTCAGCCGTCTGGCGGATGAGTACGACCGGCGCTTCGGCCTCGATGAGCGCCACCTCTCCGCCATTGCAGAACTCAACTTCCGCAATGCAAAGCACAATCCGAACGCGCAGACGCGAGCCTGGGTGCATACGCCAAAGAGTTTCGCGGCGGATGACGTCGCCAACCCGGTGGTCGAGGGCCGGCTCCGCCGAACCGATTGCAGCCAGGTGACCGATGGTGGCGTGGGGCTCGTGTTGGCGGGCCGCCGAGCCGCCGAACGATGGGCGAGCCTCCATCGCGCCGACCTCGATCGCGTGCCCCGCATCATCGGTTGGGGGCATCGCACCGTGGGACTCCCATACGCCGAAAAGGTGCGCCGCTCGGCCGACGATGAATACGTGCTGCCCCACGTTCGCCACACCATCTGCGATGCGTTCGCTCGGGCAGGCATCGCCGACGTCACGGGCGTCGACGGCATCGAGACGCACGATTGTTTCACGCCGTCGGAATATCTGGCGATCGACCACTTCGGCATCACCCCGGCCGGGAAGAGCTGGCAGGCGGTCGAAGACGGCACGCTCGAGCGCGCGGGCAAGACCCCGGTGAATCCGTCGGGGGGGCTCATCGGTGTCGGACACCCGGTGGGCGCGACCGGCGTGCGCATGCTCGTGGACGCCGCGAAGCAGGTGAGCGGCGCCGCGGGCGAAACCCAGGTCGAAGGCGCCCGCACCTTCGCCACCCTCAACATCGGGGGCTCTACGACGACGACGGTCTCGTTCGTCGTGGCTTCGCGCGCGGGCTGAGGCCGGTGCGTCGCATCAGGATGCGGAGGCCGCGACGATCTAAATTTCGTTCCGCAGCCGAATTTTTTGGCCGCCGAACGTATCTGCCTGTATTTCCTCGAATTCCCGATTTGGTTCCAGGATCTGCGACCCGGGACGAAGGCAATGGATTTCCTATTTTTGGAAAGATCTTGCGGGAAGTCTGGGGCTCGAAGCGGATCGCTAGAGCCGCTCCAGCATGTCGAAGTAGTCCGGCCAGGTCTTCCCCACGCACGCAGGATTCCGGATTGCGACGCCGGGGACGCGCAGGCCCGCGAGCGCGAACGACATGGCCATGCGGTGATCGTCGTAGGTGTCGATCTGCGCGCCGTGCAGGCGGCCGGGTTCGATCATGAGGCTGTCGGCCGTCGTTGTGGCACCCGCTCCGAGTTTTCGCAGCTCGGTCTCGAGCGCGAGCAGGCGATCGGTTTCCTTGATGCGCAGGTTCGCGATGTTGCGCAGCCGTGTCGGGCCGCCGGCGAACACGGCCGTGACGGCGATGGCGAGCGCCGCATCGGGCATGTCGTTCATGTCGACGTCCACGCCGCGCAGACGGCCGAGGGGGCCGCACACTTGCGTGGAGTCGGAGTCGCGCAGCACGCTGCAACCCATCGCTTCGAGCACGTCGAGCACCTTCATGTCCGCCTGGATCGAGCTCGCCGGAATGCCCGCGACGCGTGCGCGCCCGCCGCTGATCGCCGCGGCGCAGAAAGGGTAGACGGCAGCCGAAGCGTCGGGTTCGATCGCGTAGGCGCGTCCCTGATAGCCGCGACCGGCCGTGACGCGCAACGCCGAAGCGCCGCTCCAGTCCGCCTCGGCGCCGAAGGCGCGCATCACGTCGAGTGTGAGATCGACATAGGGCCGCGAAACCAGGCTGCCTTCGATGAACTCGAGCAGCACGTCGGCGCGTGCATACGGTGCGGCGAGCAGCACTGCCGACACGTACTGGCTCGAGCTGCGGGCGTCGATCTCCGCACGCCCCCCCGGCAAGGTTCCGCCATGGACGCGCACGGGCGGGCAACCGTTTTCGCCGAGCACATCGACACGCACCCCGAGCGCGCGCAACGCGTCGACGAGATCCGCAATCGGACGCGCGCGCATGCGCGCGTTGCCGTCGATCACCACCGTTCCATTCGCGAGCGCGGCCGCCGCGGTGAGGAAGCGGGCGGTGGTGCCGGAGCCGCGCGCGTGAATGGCGGCGGCAGAACGTTCGAGCCTTCCGCGTCGGCCCCCCACTCGCCAGACATCCGCTGCGAGGGTGATCTTGCAACCGAGCGCCGTCAGGCCCTCGATCATCGCCTGCGTGTCGTCGCTATCGAGCCCCCCCGAGAGTTCGCTATCGCCTGCTGCCAGCGCCGCAACCAGCAGGGCGCGGTTGGTGATGCTCTTCGAGCCCGGCACCCACACGACGGCGTCGATGGCGCCGCGGGTCGGAATCTCCAGAATCGGCGGCAGATCGCGCAACTCTCCAAGCCTCCGCGCCATGCGCGCTGCGCAGGGTAGCGAGGTCGGGTGCGCGCATGCCGCGGCGGCGCAGCTTCGGCGCGTCAGCGTTGACACCCTCCAGGGTCTCCGGCACACTTCGGCCTTCGTGCGTCTTTCCTCATTTCAGACGAGGCTTTAGCGCCGAAGGCGAGCGCTGGCCGCGACCGGGAGGGCGACGACGAGGCCGAGGATGTTCATGCCGAAGAGGGCGGCGCCGGCCCAGAGGCTCCCCCACTTCGGCTCTACGAAAGCTCCGATGAGGATGATGTAGACGGGCAGGCGGGCCGAACAGCTCATGAGGGGGGCGATGAGGATCGTCGTGAGGCGGGCCTTGGGGTCCTCGATGGTCCGCGTGGCCATGACGCCGGGGATCGCGCAGGCGAAGCTCGAGAGCATCGGCACGAAACTCTTCCCGCTCAGGCCCGTCCAGCCGAAGATCTTGTCCATGAGAAAGGCGGCGCGCGACATGTAGCCCGAGTCTTCCAACAGGGCCAGGAAAAAGTATAAGATCAACAGACCCGGCACAAAGACCAGCACTCCGCCGACGCCCGCAACGACCCCGTCGATGACAAGAGAATGTCTGAAAACGTTCAATAGGCGCAAATCAACGGAAAAACGGCCGGCGGACATGAGTCTTTGCAGTG
>JANNIY010000038.1:0-20844 GCA_031405455.1 Deltaproteobacteria bacterium
GTGGAACGCTGGGCGAGGCGCGCTCCCTCTCCAGGCCGCGAGATCGTGCTCGGGCTGTGCATCGGCTCGTCCGCGTACGTCCGTTCGATCGTGATCCTGCTGGTGCCGGCCATCGCGATTTCCCGCCTGCTGTTGCGCCAAACATTTGCCACCGATGCGCCCTGGCGCCGCTTCGCGCTGCGGCGTGTATTGCTCTTCGCCACCGTCAGCGCGCTCGTGCTCGTGCCCTGGTCGCTTCGCAATCGGCTCCTCCCCCCTCTCGAGACCCTGGACCAGACGGCGGTTCATTCCTACGGCGTCGGAATGTGGCACGTCGATCCGCGCGATCCGGATTCTCCGCTCCTGTCGCTCGGCGAGATCCTCGAACGGATCCCCCTGCGCAGCCGCCAGATCGCGCACGTGCTCGGAAGCCGCATGCAGAACGAGGTTCGCGCGAACAACGAGCCGGACGCAGGTTCGGGCGCCGCGAACATCGCGCTGACGCTGCTTCTGCTCGGGTCCTCGCTGATCGTGCTCGTGAAGCGCCGCGAGCCCGCGGAATTCTTCGTCGCCGCCACGCTCGTCGTGCTCGCGACCTACTTCGGTTTTGGCGCAAGATTGGTGCTGCCGGTTTTCGTGCTCACGCTGCCCGCAGCGGTGGAAGTGACGCGAGACCTCGTGGCTCGCTTCGCAGGTGCGCGCGGCGGCGCCATCGTCGCAGGCAGCGCGCTCGCGCTGCTGATCGCAAGCGATTTCGCGCCGCGCCAGGGTTGGAGCGATATCGAGCGCGATCACAACGAGTTCGTCGCGCTGAGCGAAGCCGTGAAGAGCGCCGTCGGGCCCGAAGCGCGGCTCGGCGCCGTGATCGGTGCCCATTACTCGGTATTCCTCGAGCGGCCGGTCTACAGCATCCAGATTGCCGCACGGCGCGGGGGCGCTTTCGAAGCGGCCGACCAGGTGATCGAGAAGCATGCGATCGACACGCTCGTCCTCTCGGACCGGACGGTCTTCGATCAGCAGTTCGCGGATCATTTCCGTCGGCGCTACGGAGAGCCCGAGCGCGTCGGACCGGCGCAGATCTGGCGCCTGCGCCGCTGAGCGCGGCTCAACGCCGTTCGAACTTCGGATCGCGCTTGGCGAGGAAGGCGGCGATGCCTTCGGCGCGGTCGTGAGTCGCCGCGATCCATCCGAAGGCCGTCTGTTCGTGGGCATTCGCCGTTCGCAGGTCCGCGTCCTGGCCTTCCTGGAGCAGCCGCTTCGCCTGCTCCACGGCGAGGGGACCCCTGGCCGCGATCGTCTCGCCCGCGCGGATGGCGGCGGGGATGAGATCTTCGGGCGCGAAGACGCGGTTCACGAGTCCGATCCGCAGCGCCGTCTCGGCGTCGATCGGCTCCCCCGTGAGCACGAGTTCCTTCGCCCAGGCGACGCCCACTCGGCGCAGCAGCCGGCTCGTCCCGCCGAAGCCCGGAATCAACCCCAGGCTCACCTCGGGTTGGCCGAAGCGCGCGCGGCTCGACGCATAGATCCAGTCGCAGGCGCACGCAAGTTCGCAGCCGCCGCCCAGGGCGTAGCCGTTCACGGCGGCGATCGTCGGCACCGAAAGCGCCTCGAGGGCGGCGAACGCCGCATGCCCCAGCCGGCTGAATGCCTCGGCTTCGAGCGGGCCGTGCGCCTGCATCTCGGCGATGTCGGCGCCCGCCGCGAAGGCGCGCCCCTCGCCGGTCAACACCACCGCGCGTACTTCGCGCCGCCCCGCAAGTTCGCCGCAATGCGCGAGCAGGGCTGTGAGCGTCGCACGGTCGAGCGAGTTGAGCGCCTTCGGCCGGTCGAGGGTGAGCACCACCACGGCGCCGCGATCTTCGGATCGAATGCATTCCATCGTTGCCCTCTTTTCAATTCGCGAGCGGATCGAAGACGACCGGCGCGCCGCCGCCCAGCGCAGAGCTGAAGAATTCCGCGCGTTGAACGCGCGATTCGAAGGCGCTCTGCGCACAGTGATGGCCTTCCCAGGCGATCGCGCCGGCCAGGGGCTCGGAACAGCCGGGCGTGGGCGTGCGGCCCGGCACCCCCAGCGGTGTCCATTGCACCAGCGCCCCGGTGGTTTCGCCATCGATGTTGCCCGAAAGCGGCGCGCGCGCGCTCGGGAGACCCGGCAACGACGCGCGGCCCGGCTCGAGCAGCAGCATGCCACCGAATGCCACGGCCAACGCTTCCGTCGCGTGATTCGGCACGAACCCGTCTCCGACCCCTTCGACGAGCAGCACGCTCGCGCGCCGATCCGAGCCGCGCAGCGCGAGGCGATCGCGCCACAGGAACGGCGCGTGCAGGTGGGGATCCTGGGGATCGAGGAGCGTCTGGAACAACGCGAGCGCCACCCAGACATCCGATGGTGTCAGATCATCGAAGCCGAGGTAGGCGAGCTGATTGAGGAAGCTGCGCGCCTGTTGGTGGATCAGCACCTCGCTGTAGCGGCGTCCGCCCACGACGAGCGCCGCCGCGCGCACTTCCGGAGCGTAGGGCAGCAGCGAAGCCACCAGGCTCGCGCCTTCGGAAATCCCCTCGATGGTGAGGGGCTGCGCGCCGTCGATGCCGTAGATCTCCCGCGCAGGCGACGAACCGCTCGCGGGCAGCGTGAAGCGCGGCGTGCGCGCGAGCTCGGAAACCGCGCGCAGGAAGGCGAGCTGCTCGGCGTTCGTCTCGACCCAGCAATCGGGCGCGCGCTGGTACCAGAGCAGGTGCAGCAGCAACTCGGTCACCTGGAGCTCGGCGCGTTCCTCGAGCGTCGGACCGGGCGGGCTGACTTCGCGGTTCACGACGTCGGTGAATCCGATCACCGCAAAGCCCGCCGCCGCGAGCGAGCGGCGCGCCTGTTCGACCACCTCTTCCTCGGCGCTGCCCGGATTGCCGTGCTGATAGAGGGTCACCGGCACCGGCCCGTACTCCGCGGCGCGCGGCAACGCGAGCACGAAATGGATCGGCCGCGTCTGGGTCCGCAGCGGGCGACCGCTCCTGGAATCGCGCGCGAGGTTGCCGTCCTCGCCGCGAAAATCCGGGGCCTCCCAGGTCCCCGTGACGATCGCCGCGACTTCGCTGCCCGCAGCGATCGCCTCGTCGCTTTCGGCGGTCACGCCCTGAACCGAGATTGCCGGGGGCGGCGCAGCGAAGATCTCCTCGCGGATCGCGAGCAGATCGCTCGGAATCTCGCCGGTCGAGCGCACGCTGATGCGAACCGCGAGCGCCACATCGTCGCGCGGAATCGGCGGCAAGGCTGCGCTCGCGACGGCGTCGAGCACTTCGTTTGCAAGCGCCCGCACCCGCGTGATCGCGGGATCTTCGCCCGGCGTCGGCCGCGCTTCGAGGGCCTTCGCGAAAAACGGCGACGGTCCGAACGAACGCGCCGCCGCGGCCCGCACGCGCCGTGTGACGACGAGCCCGTAGCGGCCACCCGGCGTGAGCGGCTGCGACGGGAACAGCAGGAGCGCGTGGCTGGGAGCCCGCGTTCCGATCGCGTCGCTGCGGGCTTCGAGCCGGAAGGGCACACGCGCGCCATAGCTCGCGGCGCCGGGCGTCAGATCGAAGAGCCCGAGCGCGGCGAGCGGATCGAGGGATTCGACGGGCGTGCGCGGCAGGGAAGCGAGATCGGGCGCATCGGAAAGCTCGAGCGTCAGGTGCGCGATCGGGCTGAACCCGTCGAGCCCCTGCGTGCCCGCGACGAAAGCGGAAACGAGCGATTGGGAAGGCTCGCGAAAACCGGACAGCTCGATCGCGAGTTGTCGTCGCTCATCGCCATCCGAGCCAGTACGCAACCAGAAATCGTCGGGAAAGGGGGCCATCCCACGGCGCTCCCGGCGATCGTACCGAACGAATGCAGGCAGACCCGCGCCCGCGGTCGAAAACGGAAGGCGTTGGCGCCCGTCGCCGTCGCGCCAACGCAGCTCGCAAGCGGCCGCGGCGGGGAGCTCCCCGTCGGGATTCACGATCAGCTCGCGCGCGTTCAGCGCGATCACGCTCGCTGCGCGCGGGACGTCATCGCAAACGAGCGCGACACCTGCACCCGCACCCGCGTCGATCTCGCGCGCAAAGCTGAGATGCAGCCACTCGCTACGCGGGACGTCGCTGGCCCTGGCAGCGGGGCTGCTCGCGAGCAACGGAGGCAGCGCCGCCGACGCGCTCGCGACGTTCTCGTCCCGCACCGGCGACGCCATTTCGGCCGCCGGGCCTTGCGACCCGCGCGGCCCCGCATCGGAGCACGCCGAAAGCGACGCGACGGCCAGCGCCGCGAGCCAGCGGAGGCGCCAGCGTGCGGCGCGAACGCGCCGGTCATCGAAATTTCGAGGCAATTTCGCTCCACCCGTTCGCTGCGGCGCGCCGCCGCGCGTCCCAGTGGCGTGACGCGGCGAATTTGTGCTCCCGAGGCCACACGAACAGGCAGCGAGTTTATCACGGCTTCGCAGATGCCCCGTGATATGCTGCTCGACCGCGCAACCGGAGGGAAACGCATTGGAAATCCAATCTCGCGCCGCCAGCCTGGCGTCGCATCTTGGGATCGCCGGCCTGTTCGCCATTGGTCTCGGCCCGCTCGCGATTCAAGCCGGCGTCGTTTCGCCGTTCCCTGGCTTTCGCATCTTCCTGCTCGGCGGCTTGTGCGGACTGTTGGCTCTCGTCCTCGGCGCGATCGGCCTTTGGCGAACGCGCGCCGCCAGCGGTCGCGAAGGACGCGGTCGCGCACTGCGCGGAACGCTATTCGGCGCCGTGATCCTCGTGCTGGTGCTGAGCGCGGCGGGTTCCGCCGGCGGTCTGCCCCTCATCAACGACATCACCACGAATCCCGCTGACCCGCCGGTCTTCCTGCACGCCCAGCAGCTCCCGGGCAACGAAGGACGCGATCTCGCGTACCCCGGCGCGAGCTTCGCCGATCAGCAGCGTGCCGGATACCCGGATCTCGCAACCACCCGGATCGATGTCCCTCTCGCCGACGCCTTCCAGCGCTGCGTCCGCGCCGCGGAAGCGCTCGGCTGGGAAGTCAGCTACAGCGACGCGAGTGCGGGCAGCCTCGAGGCGACCCAGACTTCGCGCATCTTCCGCTTCGTCGATGACATCGTCGTGCGCCTGCGCGCAGATGCAGACGCCACACTGATCGACGTGCGCTCGAAATCGCGCGTCGGCCAGGGAGACTTCGGCGCCAACGCAAAACGCATCCGCGCATTCCAGGACAAGATCACGGCGCCCTGAGCGGAGCGCTTCGCGGCTCGCGGATCGGCCGCACCGCCGGCCTGCGCCAGCCGTACCACGTGTGGCCCGGGGGAGGCCCGGGGCCCGCCTCCCCTTGGCCCCCCGATCGAAAGCGTGGGGGCGCAGTCAACCTTCCTGCCCTACCGCAGCGCCCTGCGAATCACCGACCGGACCCCGGGACCTCGCAAGTATCGATGAGTCCACGCCTGCGCCAGCCGATGCTGAGCAACCAGGTTCGAGGCGCTGCGACGGCAGGCGGATCGTGAGCCTGAGGCGCGCCAGTGCGCCAACCCGCAAACCACCGCCCCGATGACGCCGGATCGATGCGCGCGATCCCCAGTGGCGTGCGGCCACGCTTCGCGAAGTGACGGCGCGCGTTGAGCAACACATACGCAATTGCATTCCGCACCTCGCGCGGCGTTCGCAACACGTGGACGTGGCAGCGATCGGCGAGCACGCGGCCGACGCGGCGAAACACCCGATTCACGCCACGCGCAAAACGCGCGGCGATCGCCTTGAGGCCACACGCCAGGTCCCTCGCGCTACCCGCCTCGACGATCATGTGGACGTGGTCGCTCTGAATGGAATAGTGGACAAGGCGGAATCGGCCGCGCCGGCACGCCTCGCGCCAGCTGCGCTCCAGCTCGGCCACGAGCCTCGCGCTCCGCAGCGACGGAACCTCCGCCCGCACCTTCAGCGTGACGTGACAGGGATGACGCGACGCGAGCGGCGCTCTGCGCCGGTGTAGATCGCCTCGAGAAGACCCAGGTTTTCGCCCCGCTCCGGGCCGAGCGCCGCCCCAGCGCGACCTCGCCGCGAGTTCGAGTTGAAGCGGTCGAGATCGCAAGGCCATGCTCACGATAGTCGCACTCGCATGTGTCAGATGCGGTCACGCAACTCAGACGCCAGATCTTGAATATCGCGATCTTCATGATCGTGCGAAGCTCAGACGGGGCAGATGGAAGCGCGAGCAAGGCCCGCTCTCCCTACTGCGCCTGAGACGATGAGAGGCCAGAAGACGCTTCGAGCAGTCCATCGAAGCTCCATCGCGAAGCCGGTACAGTCTTCCAACAGGACTCCGCCAATCCGAGGGGCGGTGACCATTGCCCTGCCTGGAACTGATCGCTCGGGTCGTCAGACGCCAGCAGAACGTAGGAATCAAGAGGTGTGCGTGACTGAAGGAATGTTCGCTGCGGAGGATACGATCTTCGCCCAGTTCGAATCCGAGAGATTGAGGGAATGTCTGGAGACTTGCGCCGCAAGACTGGAGAAGCAGATTTTTTGGGGTCGCCCAGGCTGCCCGGGTCTGCTCGCCGTACCCGCATTCGTCGTCCTGATCGACCGGGGTGCTGTCGGCTCGCTGACCTTCGACCACTACCTTCAAATGGTCAAGGAGTGCAACTCCCCCGCGGAAGGGCAGATGGGAGACGAAGATGTGCGAGTCCATCAGACCTGCATCATCGTCGACGATCATGACGATCGTGACGTCCCCAAGGTTCCTGCCGTATTGCACCTCAACCAGCTGAACCCATGCCTTGAACAGTGGATGCAAAGAACTCTGGAACTCGCTGCCTCAACATACATGCGAGGTAGCGTCACGCCTCAGGTTTCGCCAACTCCTTGTTCGAAGCGTCGACGTAGCGAATGACATCGGGATTCAGCAAGGCACGTACATTGTCGACGATCGGAGTCCAGACGTCCTCGCCGCTAGCGATTTGCTGGTACAACTCTCGAAGTCGGGCTGACTTTGCAACATGGCCAAGCCACCACTTTTTTTCCCGTTTGACCTCGAGGCCCAGGGCTTCTTCAAGGTGCCCTTGGAAGCTGCGCACTTCTCCGCTCAGGTGGGCGGGGGGGTCGCCAGACCATGCAATCCCCCAGAAGATCTGATCACTGCACATCTGGACGCATGGAAAAAGATAAGTACCCACGCTCTGCTTCCGAATCCCTTCCGGCCAGATTTCCAGCCAGCGATTCTGCTCGGCTCGCTTCTGCCATCTTTCGATGACGGTCGGCTCGGGAGACCATTTGCGAAATTCGCCCCTCAAGACCTCCCAGAACTCCTTGTCCAACTCCCTACACGCCTCGTCGACTGCGTCATGAACGCGGAGGGCGTGCTCAAGGTTCTCCTTCTTCCTGACAAATGCGACTAGTTCAGGCATTGTAATTTCTCCCGACCAGAAATCTCCAAAGGAGGTAACGACGTCTCGGTATTGCTCGAGCGTACTTTGCAACGCCAGCGGCTTGATCTTCGGGATCAGATCATCGAGCCATGCCTTGATGTCGATCTCGTAGGAAAGAGTTTCGACGCCCGAAGTGAGCGAATTGGGCGCTTCTCCCTTCGGTGTCAGATAGATCAGGACTCTTCGATCGAAAGCCTTCTGGGTCCCCATCCACTCCAAATACCGGGCGCACTGGTCCTCGCCTTCTGCCGAGTCCACTTTGTTCTCGATCACGATCAGGGTGCTATTCGCGGTGCTCTCGAGCACGATGTCCATGCGTCCGTATGGAGGGCGCAGATCCTCCTCAGTGACTCTCCAGTCTCGCTCGTCGCCAAGATCTGGGAGAGTCGCGAACTCCCCACCCTTCCCCCTGCAGTAACGAAGGAAGAGCGAGAGTGGTTTGCCGCGCTGACCGTGTGATCCCGCCGGATCGAGAATCTCCCGTAGCAACCGTGAATGCGTTGTCACTTCGTTTCGCTCGATTCCAAGCACGCGAAACAGGTTGAAGTTAGTTGCGCATTTCTCTTCGCTGGATAGAGCCTCCTCGACCGCTTCGTTGATGTCAGGCGCCGCATTCTCCAGCCAACGGATTGCGTCACTCGATGCGCCGGTCATCGGATGTTGAACCTCGAGATCGGCCGGGAACCGATGGGCGATGCTCTCACCCTACACCATCTGCGGCGGAAGAAACCCTTCCTCTGGAAAGGGGTCATCGCAGGCACCCGACCGGCTACGAGGCCTGAAGCCTCGCCAGCGCCGTCGCCTTCGCCCAGCGGTAGTCGGCCTTGCCGCTCGGCGAGCGCACGATCTCGTCGACGAAGAAGAACAGCTTCGGCAGTTTGTAGGGCGCGATGTGGGCGCGCGCAGCGTCGCGAAGCGCATCCTCGGACGGCTGCTCGCCCTCGCGCAGCTTCACGATCGCCGTCACCTGCTGGCCCCAACGCTCGCTCGGCGTGCCCACGACCACCGCGTCATACACCGATGGGTGATACTTGAGCGCGTGCTCGACCTCCTCCGCGAAGATCTTCTCCCCGCCCGAATTGATCGTCACCGAGTCGCGCCCGAACAGCCGCAGCTGGCCCTTCTCATCGAGTCCCGCGCGATCGCCGGGCACGGAGTAGCGCACGCCCGCGATGACCGGAAAGGTCTTTGCGGTCTTCTCCTCGTCCTTGTAGTAGCCGAGCGGCACGTTGCCGGAGCGCGCGATCCACCCCTGCTCGCTCGAGCCGGCCTCGAGCACGGCCGAGAGATCCTGCTTCAAGACGACGCTGCCGGGCATCAGCGCAAAATCGCCCGTCGTCGTCTTGGTCCCCGCCACCGAGAACTGGGCCGCCTGCGCTCCGCTCTCGGAGGAGCCGAGCGCATCCAGGATGCGCACGTCCGGAATCAGGTCGAGGATCTCCTGCTTGAGCGCAGCGGAGAGGATCGCGCCGCCGGAGGTGAAGAGCTTGAGCGACGAGAGGTCGTAGCGCTGCTTGCGCAGCTGATCCGCGAGCGGGCGCCCGAAGGCGTCACCGACGATCGTGATGGCGTTGACCTTCTCGCGCTCGACCGTCGACCAGATGTCGTGCGGGTCGAGCCGGCGCGTCTCGTTCTGCACCACGACGGTGCCGCCGACGTGCCACATGTTGAACGCCACCCAGTGCGCGGCGCCGTGCATGAAGGGCGGCGCAGGGAGCGAGCGGATGCCGCCCGCCTTCGCACGCTCGACGATGCTCTCGAGCGAGCCGGGATCGCCCGTGTAGAGCGCCGCGCGCAGGATGTCTTCCTGTCGCCAGAGCACGCCCTTGGGCATGCCCGTCGTGCCGCCCGTGTAGAGGATGTAGAGATCGTCGGGGGAGAGGTCGGGGGCGGGCGCTGCGGGACGCGCCGCAGCGAGCGCCTGCTCGTAGTCGAGCGCGCCCGGGAGCAGCGCTTCTCCCGAGCCGTCGTCGACCTGGATCCAGAGTTTCACGCCCGGCAGACGCTCGCGCACGCGGGCGAGCGTGGCTGCGAAACTCGCGTGATAGATGACGGCGCGCGCATCGGCATTGTCGAACAGGTACTCGAGTTCCTCCTCGACGTAGCGGTAGTTCACGTTGAAGGGGACGCACCGCGCCTTGTAGGCGCCAAGCATCCCCTCGAGGTACTCGTTGCCGTTGTAGAGATAGAGGCCGATGTGGGACTGTCCCGACTCCCAGTTGCGCAACTCGCCACGTTCGCGCGAGCACCCGAGCCCCGCACGGCGCAAGACGTCGGCGAGACGCCGGCTGCGATCGGTGACCTGCGACCACGTGAGCCGGCGATCGCGGAACACCAGGCACTCGCGATCCGGGATGGCCGCGGCGATCGCTTCGTGGATCGCAGCCAGATTCAGCATCGAGAAATTCTCCGAGGAATGAGATCCCGCGTCGGGACCCGGCGACCAACCTGCCACAGGAGCGCACCCTCGACCAGACTCAAGCGAGCCGCACGAGAGCGGTGAGACCATCGAGGGTGTGCCGCACGCGCGCCTCCGGATCCGCGCCGTCCGCGAGCGGCCAGCTGCCGTCGAGAGCCTGCTCGCTCTGGAGCGCGAGCAACAGCTCCGGCGCGGCGAGCTTTGCGCCTGGAATCGCTGCGGCGCTGCAATCCACCAGGATCCTCGCCACCTGGACGGCGTCGAATTGACGCGTCCGAAAGCCGCGTTCGAGCTCGCGGCCGCACCACTGCAACACCTCGTCGCCATGCTCGTGCGCAACGTTTGCAAAGAAGCCCGCGTACGCGGCGAGCGGACGCCAGGCGAAGCCTGCCACGCGATCGGGCGTGAAGCGGGACGCCAGGAAATCGCCCGCAGCGTCGAGAACCTGCTGGCGCACCGCGCGCAGGCCCGCCAGGCGCCCTGCAAGCCGGCCCGTCGCGAACACGCGCTCCTCGTCGTCGCTCGCCGCCGCGCCGAAGGAGCCGTCCGCCGCCTGCGTGCGTGCGAGCGCTTCCGCGATGCGCATCCCGAGCGGTCGTTCGAGCGCGCGCAGATCTGCGAGCGCCGCGAGTACGGGAAGCGCCGCGAGGGCATCCACACCGCCGGCAGCGGGAAACACACCGGCGCGCTCGGCCCAGTCCGCGAGTGCCGCGTCGGCGTTCGCGGGCGGTTCGGCGCCGGTCAACACGGCCGCGCGGCGGCGCGCCACTTCGTCGCCGTGCGACGCGATGAAGTGCACGGCGCGTTCGCGAGCGGTCTGCGTCCCGCTCACGCCTCGAGCAGCAAGCCAGAGAGGTAGGCGCCCTCCGGATGGTTGAGCGCGACGGCATGATCGGGCGCGGCGCCCAGCGTCGCGAGCACGCGCAGGTTCCGCTCTGCCTCGAGGGCGGCGCCGAATACGATTTGGCGCAGCTTCTCGGAACCGACGTGGTGGGAGCACGTGAAGACGAGGAGGTAGGCGCGCGGAGCCGATCGCCGCAGCGCACTGCGCAACAGATCTTTGTAGCCGCGCGCCGCGCGCGCCACGTCGCGCTCGGCGCGCGCCATCGGCGGCGGGTCGAGGATCAGCAGGTCGTAGCCCGCGTCGTCCGAGCGCATGAACTCGAAGGCATCGGCCTTCGTCAGCCGCGCAGGCACGGCAGCCGCATTCGCCGTGAGGTTCTCCTGCGCGAGCGCGAGCGCGGCAGCGGAAGAATCGACGAGCGTGAGACGCTGCGCTCCGCCGCGCGCGGCCGCCACGCCGAAGCCGCCCGTGTAGCAGAACAAATCCAGCACGCGCCGACCGGGGGCCAGGCGTTCGACGAGGTCGCGCGCGTCGCGTTGATCGAGGTAGAAGCCGGTCTTCTGGCCATCGACGAGATCGACGCAGTAGCGCCGTCCGCGTTCGACGATCCAGCGGGGTGTCGTCGGCGCCTCGCCCCACAGTGGCCCCTGGCGTGCCGCCAGGCCCTCTTTGCGCGCGGCCACGGAATCGGCGCGCTCGAAACCCACCGCGGCGCCCGTGGCCTCTCGCAGTGCGGCGGCGAGCGCGTCGCGGCGCACGAGCATGCCCGCGCTCGTGAGCTTCACGACGATCACATCGCCGTAGCGGTCGGCCACGAGCCCCGGCAGGCCATCGCCCTCGGCGTTCACGAGCCGCAGCGCGTCGGTGTCGCGCAGCAGCGGATTCGCCGTGCGGCGCGCGACGGCGTCGGCGATGCGCGCCTCGAGCAGCCCCGCCTCCGTCAGTTCCTTCTCGAACGCGAGCATGCGCACGCGCAACGTCGAATTCGGCGAGTAGTGCCCGAAGCCGAGCACCTCGCCTTCGGCCGCCAACACGCGCGCAAAAGCGCCCGGCGTGGCGTTTCCGGTCACGCGTGCCACCGCACCGGAGAGCACCCAGGGATGCCGACTGCGCAACGAACGGTCGCGGCCAGGCTGGAGAACGACGTCGATCATGCGGGGAGTGTAGCGGGGGGCAAGTCCCCCCCGGTCGGGTAGGCTGGAGCGGCGCTTTCCCGCCAGGAGCCCCCGTGAGCGAAACCGCCGCTGCGCCGCCCGCCAACCGACTCGCCAGCGAGTCGAGCGCCTACCTGCGGCAGCACATGCACAACCCCGTCGACTGGTTCCCCTGGTCGGCGGAGGCCCTCGAGCACGCGCAGCGCAGCGACAAGCCGCTGCTCGTCTCGATCGGCTACAGCGCGTGCCACTGGTGCCACGTGATGGAGCACGAATCGTTCGAAAACGCCGAAACGGCGGCGCTGATGAACGAACTCTTCGTCAACATCAAGGTCGATCGCGAGGAGAGGCCGGATCTCGATCAGATCTACATGGATACCGTCACCAAGCTCACGGGCCACGGGGGCTGGCCGCTCACGGTATTCTGCACCCCCGACGGCACGCCCTTCCATGGCGGCACCTATTATCCGCCCGAGCCGCGTCACGGCCTGCCTTCGTTCCGGCAGCTGCTCGTCGGCGTCGCGCAGACGTATCGCAATCGCCGCGACGAGGTGAAGCAGAGCGCCGGGCGCATCCTCGCGGCGCTCGCCGAGCGCCCGCGCGGCGGCGCCCAGAACGCGCCGGGAATCCAGACTGCGACGCAGGCCGCGCTGCGCCTGCTGCAGGGCGCCGATTCCGAACAGGGCGGCTTCGGTTCGGCGCCGAAGTTCCCCACTCCCTGCTACCTCGAGCTGTTGCTCGCAGCCACCGACGCGCTGCCCGAACGCAAGGCGCGTGAGGCGCTCGATCACGTCGTTTTCACGTGTCGCCAGATGGCGCGCGGCGGCATCTACGATCAGCTCGGCGGCGGCTTCCATCGCTACAGCGTCGACGGACATTGGGCGGTGCCGCACTTCGAAAAGATGCTCTACGACCAGGGGCAACTCCTGCGTGTCTACACCGAGGCGTGGCGTCGCAGCGGCGCCAGCGACGACGACCTGCTGTGGCCGGTGCGCGAGACGGCGGCGTTCCTGCGGCGTGAAATGAGCGCCCCCGATGGCGGCTTCTACGCGAGCCAGGATGCCGACAGCGAGGGCGAAGAGGGCACTTTCTACGTCTGGACCCCGCAGCAGATCGAGGGCGTGCTCGGCGCCGGCGCAGCGGGCACGGCTTTCAGCCGGGCCTACGGTGTGACCGCCCGCGGAAACTTCGAACACGCCACCAGTGTGCTCGCCGACGGCGCGCGGGAGCCGCGCGCGCGCTTCGCCGCTGAGCGCGCGACGCTGCTCGGCGTGCGTTCGAAGCGCGTCCCCCCGGCCACCGACCGCAAGCGCGTCGCCGCGTGGAATGCGCTCGCCATCTCGGGGCTCGCGCGCGCCGGCAGCCTGATCGGCGACGAAGGCATGCTCGCCGACGCGAGCGCCGCCGGCGATTTCGTCGCCACCCACATGCGCGACGGCGCCGGCCGACTCGCGCGGGTATGGAACGACGGACGCGTGTGCGTGCCGGCCTTTCTCGACGATCTCGCTGCGTGGCTCGAGGCGACGCTCGATCTCCACCGCGCGGGCGCCGGCGAACACTGGCTCGCCCACGCCGTCGCCGCTGCCGACGACATCGCCGCACGCTTCTTCGACGCGGCGGAGAACGACCTGTTCCTCACCCCCTCGGACGGCGAGCCGCTCGTGCAGCGTCCGCGCTCCGACCACGACGGCGCGACACCGCACTCGACGGGACTCGCGGTGCTCGGGCTGCTGCGCATCGCCGATCTCGCGGGACGCAACGACCTGCGAACGCTCGCCGAACGCGTGATCGAAACCCACGCCTTCGCCCTCGAGCGCGCTCCCCACGCCTTTCCGACGCTCGCGCGCGCCGTGCTCGCAGCCGAACGCGGTCTGTGCGTCGCCGTGATCCTCGGAGCCGCGAGCGACCCGGCGACGCAGGCGCTCGCCGCGCGCGCGCGGCGCGTCCTCGATCCCACGGACGCCGTCATCGTCGCCGCACCCGGCGCGCCCGTGCCGCTCGGCCTCGCCGCCAGCTGGTTCGCGGGGCGCGCACCTCAGGGGGGGCGTGCCACCGCGTGGATCTGCCGCGGCGTCAGCTGTTCTCTAGCCATCCTCGACCCGGACACGCTGGCCCCGCCGCCTGCCGCGCTGCGCTAGTGTGCGCGCTTTCGGGGGGTCGGGAGGCAGAGCATGGCCCGCGATGACAGCCACTACGGCAGCGGCCACGACGATGGCCTGACGCCGCTCACGGCGCTCGACCCGGCGTCGACCCAGACGATCGACCAGCTCGTGCGCGCGATGTGCCAAACGGCCTTCGGCGGACGCCGCCTCGGCGAAGCCGCGGACGTGCTCGAGGCGATGGTGCGTGACGCGGACTGCTACCGCGTGCTCACGATCTCGGGTGCGATGACGATCGCGAAGCAGGGCCTGCTGGTTTGCGAAATGATCGACCGCGGCTGGGTGCAGGCGATCGTGACGACGGGCGCACTCATGACGCACGGCCTCTCGGAAGGCGTCGGCATGCTGCACTTCAAACATCGCGCATCGATGCCGGACGAGGAGCTCTACCAAAAGGGCTACAACCGCGTCTATGACACCATCGAGCTCGAGCAGAATCTCGACGACGTCGAAAAGATCCTGAAGCCGGCGCTCGATCCGCTGCCCGACGGCAGCGTGCTTTCCAGCCGTGTGGTCACCGAACGCCTGGGGCACTACCTCGAGCAACATGCGAAGGGACGCGCGATCTTGAAGAGCGCCTATCGCAAACAGGTGCCCGTCTTCGTGCCCGCCTTCACCGATTCGGAGCTCGGGCTCGACGTGGCGATCTACAACGTCAAACGCGCCAAACAGCGGGGCTCTGCCCTGCCCTTCAATCCCTTCGTCGATCTCGACGATTTCGCCGACCGCATCCGGCCGCGCGAGACGCTCGGGATCTTCACGATCGGCGGCGGTGTTCCGCGCAACTGGGCGCAGCAGGTGGGTCCCTACCTCGACATCCGCCGCAAGCGCTTGCAGATCGATGAGCCGCTGCGCCGCTACAAGTATGCCGTGCGCATCTGCCCCGAGCCCGACCATTGGGGCGGGCTCTCGGGGTGCAGCTACAGCGAGGGCGTCTCGTGGGGCAAGTTCGTGCCCGAGAACGAAGGCGGGCGCTTCGCCGAGGTGTTCGCGGACGCCACGATCGCCTGGCCGCTCGTCCTGCGCGCCGTGATCGAGCGAATGGGTTGAGCAGAGGCCGCTGCGCTGCGCGCGCAAGGCCGCGCGCAGCGAGCCGAAGGCGAGCGGAGACCGAGACGCTAAGCTCGCGCGCATGTCGCCGACGATGCGAGCCGCGCAGGTGCAGGGACGCACGCATATCGCGCTGGCGCAGATCGATGTTCCCGAGCCGGCGCCCGGTGACGTGCGCGTGCGTCTGCTCGCATGCGGCATCTGCGGCAGCGATCTCCACTTCTTCCACGCGGGACTCTGGGCTCCCGGCTCGACGCCAGGCCACGAAATGGCCGGCGAGATCGATGCGCTCGGCGACGGCGTGAGCGGCCTCGTCAGGGGAGAACGCGTCGCGATCGAACCCTTTCGCACCTGCGGCCAATGCGGCGAGTGCCTGGCCGGCCAACCCGTGCGCTGCCGCGAGCTGCGCATCTACGGCATTCACTGCGGCGGGGGCATGGCGGAGTTCGTCTGCGTGCAGGCCCAGCGTGCCTTTCGTGTTCCCGCCGATCTCGATCCACGCCTCGCCGCGCTCGCAGAGCCGATGGCCGTGGCCGTGCACGGATTGCGCCGCGGTGGCCTGCGCGCCGGCGAGAACGTGCTCGTACTGGGAGCCGGCACGGTGGGCCTGCTCACCGCGCTCGCCGCGCGCGCTCTCGGCGCCGGCGAAGTCTTCGTCAGCGCCCGCCATCCCCACCAGGCGGAACTCGCGAGCGCGCTCGGCGCTTCGCGCGTGCTGAGCGAAGGCGAGTCCGATGAACGCGGGCTGCGGGAACTCGCGGGCTCGCACGCGATCGATCTCGTCGTCGAAACCGTCGGCGGCAGCGCGGATACCGTGCGGCTGGCCGCAAACGCCATCCGGCCGGGCGGCCGCGTCGTCGTGCTCGGACTGTTCTTCGCTCCCGTTGCCCTCGACCCGATGCTGCTCCTGCTCAAGGAAGCCACTTTCATCTGGGCAAACTGTTATGCGCGCGCGCCCGGCGAGCCGGATTTCGAAACCGCCATTCGGCTCGTCGACGGCCATCGCAGCGCGCTCTCCCACGTAACGACCCACGCGGTGCCGCTGGATGCGGTCGACCGCGGCTTCGCATTGGCTTCCGACAAGCAGGCCGGAGCCGTCAAAGTCAACGTCATTCCCTAGCCCGAGAACCGGGCTGCGAACCCCCTGGAGGCAACATGGATTTCGAGCCGTCCGAGAAAGTGAAGCTGCTGGAAACACAAGTCGACCGCTTCATGCGCGAATTTGTGTATCCCGCGGAACCCATCGCGAAGGAGCAGATCGAGAGCTCCGGCGACCCGCACCACGAACCGAAGGTCCTGGAAGAGCTCAAGGCCCGCGCGAAATCGCTCGGCCTCTGGAACCTCTTCCTCCCGGACCCCGAGTACGGCGCCGGCCTCAGCAATCTGGAATACGCCCCGCTGTGCGAGATCATGGGCCGCAGCCCGCTCGCCCCGCGCGCCTTCAACTGCGCCGCGCCGGATACGGGCAACATGGAGATTCTCGCCGAGTTCGGGACGCCCGAGCAGAAGCAGCGCTGGCTCCAGCCGTTGCTCGACGGCGAGATCCGCTCCTGCTTCTCGATGACCGAGCCGGAAGTCTCGGGCGCAGATCCCACGGGATTGCGGACGCGCGCCGACCGCGACGGAGATCACTATGTGCTCAACGGTCACAAATGGTTCACGTCGGGGGCCGTGGGCGCACGCTTCGCGATCGTGATGGCGGTGACGGATCCGAAGGCGGCGCCCCATCAACGCCAGAGCCAGATCATCGTGCCGACCGACACGCCAGGTTTCAATCTGGTGCGTGCGGTCTCCGTGATGGGCCACGCTGGCGGCGGCGGCCATTGCGAGATCCGCTACGACGATTGCCGCGTGCCCGTCACGAACCGCCTCGGCCCCGAGCACGGCGGATTCATGATCGCGCAAGCGCGTCTGGGGCCCGGGCGCATCCATCATTGCATGCGCGCGATCGGCATGGCGGAGCGCGGCTTCGAGATCATGTGCCGTCACGCCAACACACGCGTCGCCTTCGGCGGCCCGATCGGCGAGAAGCAGTTCGTGCAGGACTGGGTCGCGACCTCCCGCATGGAGATCGATCAGGCGCGCCTGCTCGTGCTCTACGCCGCCTGGAAGATGGACACCTACGGCAAGCACGTGGCGCGTCAGGAGATCTCGATGATCAAGGTGGTGGTGCCCAACATGCTGATGCACGTGCTCGATCGGGCGATCCAGTGTTTGGGATCGCTCGGCATGTCCGACGACACGCCCGTCGCCGCCATGTGGCGCGAAGGTCGCTCGCTGCGCATCGCCGACGGTCCGGACGAGGTCCACAAGATGGTCGTCGCGCGCCGCGAGCTGAAGCGGTTCGCCTGAAGCGGCGCGCGGGGAGCTGGGATTTCCGCCGTCGCGATCAGGGAGCGGGCGCGGCGGCGGCGGCGGCGCGGTTCTCGGTCTGCTTGGCAACCCAGGCGGCCAGCGCCGCATCGTCGACCTCGACCTTCCGCTCGATCCGCAGCCGGTCGATTTCCGCGCGCATGAGATCTTCGGCGCGGATCGCGCGCAGGCTCAGGTCCACCTTCTCGCGCACCGTCTCGAAGGGGATCTGCGCCGTCGGCAGGTAGGCCTCGAGTTCGACGATCGTCCAGCGGTCGAGCGGCAAGAGCCTGCGATCCCCCGGCTGCTCGAGTTCGTGCAGGATGAGAAGGATTTCGTTCGGAAGCTGCTCCGCCGGCACCGGACCCGGCGCCACGCTGTGCGCCGGATCGAGCCGCCCGTTCGCGCCGAGCGCCGCCAGCGCCGCATCCTCGCTGGGAAAGTCCTGCGTGCGCAGCGCCCACTGCCGCTCGACGTAGCGGTCCTTCGTCTTTTCGTAGTGCGCGAGCACTTCCTCTTCGCTCAGTTTCAGACCGAGACGGATCGAGTTGAACAGCGCGTTGCGCAGCAGCACCTCCTCCTGCCGCTCGGCATTGCGGCGGATCTCCTCGAGATTGGCGCGGAACTTCGGCTCGTTCTCGAGCCCGCGGCGGCGCGCCTCCGCGATCGCCAGCTTGCGCCGGATCACCGCATCGAGCAGCAGCTTGCCATCCGCCCGCGGCCCGAGGTAACCGAGTTCGTCCGTAGTCACGACCTCGGAGCCAATGCGCGCCACCACCACGCTCGCCTCGCTGCGAGGCTCGTCGCCGGCTTTCGGCGCAGAATCCCCGCACGCCAGGGCCAGGCAGGCGACGCCCACCAGCACGAGGAAGCAGAAGCTTCCCGAGCGGACGCCTCGATCGATTCCGATTGTCATCATGGTGGCTCCTGTGACGCGTCGCGCTGCGACTTCGTTCGCGCGTTGGAAATCCGGGCCGGGAGAGTAACCCGATTCGCCGGAATGCGCGGCGATCAGTGGGAGTGCGTCTCGCCCAGGGGCTCACCGATCGCGAATCCGGCGAGCTTGCGGATGCCTTCATCGGGGTGCGATTTCGCGATCGCGACCAGTGCCGTGTGCGCTTCCTGTGTCCCGGTCATGCGCAGGGCCGCGATGGCGGTCGACGCGGCGGGCTGGCGACCGGTCTCGACGGCGGCAGCCAGGTCCGGAACCGCGGCCGCACCCAGCGACGCGACGGCCCGCGCACCGGCCAGGCGCACCTCGGAATCCTCGTCGGAGAGCGTGCCCATCGCGGCCGAGAGCCCGCGCTCCTGCTCGAGCGAAACCAGGCGCGAAACGGCCGCCGCGCGCACGCCCGCGTCCGGGTCGCTGCGCAGACGCTCGCTGAGCTTGCCCGCGGCATCGGGTCCGCTCGCAAAGCGCGCAGCGGTCGCGCGCCGGTCGGCGGAGGGATCGCGAAGCAACGCAAGGCTGCGCTCGGGCGGCAGCTCGCCATCGAAGCGCGCGAGCGCTTCATAGACCAGCGCGGGGGGCGGCGGTGTGCGCGCGGCAAGCGCCTCGAGGGGCGGCCGCAACGCCGGCGGCCGGCGCTCGGCGACGAGCCGCAAGATGCCCTGCTGCAACGCCTCGCTCGCATCCGGCCGCAACAAGGCCTGGATGAGCTGGATCGCGAGCTCGGCATCGAGCTGCTGCGCGAGCGCCGCACGCGCGCCCAGCCTCGCGACGGCGTCCTCCGCGATCGGCGACTCGGCGCGTTCCGCGAGCGCGACGAGACGCGCCGCACCTTGCGGACCCGCGCGGTCGGCGGGCGTGAGCCGCCCATAGTGCTCGAGCTCGTCGAGGCCGGCCGGACGTGGATTGCGCAGGAAGGCGCGGCCCAGGCTCGCGACCACGAGCACCTCACGCCGCTGCGCGGGATCAGGGAAGCGGCGAAGCCACAGCGTATTCCCGGGCAGGGCCGTGAGGCAGACCAGCACCCGGTCTTCGTTGGCAAAGCGCGGCGGCCGGGCGCTGGCGAGTTCCTCCCAGGCAATCGAGAGCGACCTGCCTGGAGCGACTTCTGCGCCGAATGTCTGCTCGACGACGAGCTGCGCGGAGTAGCCTTTCGCATCCAACACGCGCAGATTGCGCGTGACGCCCACGGCGCACAGGTCCGAGCGCTCGATGGCTTCGACGATCGCGACCCCCCCGGCGGCGCGCTCGCCCTGCGCAGCTGCGGACAGGGCGAGCGACGAGGCCAGCACGAGCCCCGCAGCGAGCTGGAGCAGGATGCCGCGCAACGTTACGGCGCGTCGTAGTAGAGCGCGTTCGTGACGCCGAGTGCGAGCACGCCGTTCTGGCCGAGATTCCCATCGACGAGGTTTGCGAGCGTGGTGTTGCCCGCGCTCGCGAGGTCGTCGGCGAAGACCGGGAACATCGGCTTCGAGATACCGTCGCTGCCTTTGACGACCACCACGATCCAGGTATCGCCCGTGAGCGGGATCGCCGGCAGATCCAGGGGCAACCGCAGCGTGAGGTTCGTCTCGAAACGATCGCCGCCCGGAATGGCCGCCACCGGAACCACGCTGCGCGTGAAATTCGTTCCGAGGTTCAGCGTCGCCGTCGGAATCGCGCTGAACAGGTACGGACTTCCGCTCGCCGGGGTCGTAACCGAGTTCTTGACCGTCGCCGCATTGGCGTAGATCAGGATCTGGTCGTACTCGACCCACAACGGCGCCTGGATCCGGATCTCGAGATCGAGCTCCCCATTGGGATCCGAAACCGTCGTCGAGCCGTTCCACGTGAGATCCGCCACCTGCGCAGGATTCGCGACCGAGACGAGACGCGTCTGCACGTAGATTCCCTGCCCGCCGACGGCCTTCCCGGCATCGACGGCCTGCGCCACGTTTCCGGAAACGATGCTGCTCGCTGCGTCACCGGTCGGAGACGCGGTCCAGGTGCGCGCACCAGCGGTGCCCAGGTCGGTGAATGTGTGCGTATCGGTGTCGGAGATCATCGTCGTGCGCAGCCCCTGGTTCAGGTGGTTGAACCAGATCCCGATGCGGCTATTCAGGAACTCGCCCTGGTGGCCGCGCGAGCTGCCGTTCCAGCACTCCTGCGCCGGGAAGTGATGGAACAGGTTGCCCGGCCCGGGCGGTAGCCGGAAGGCGAGCCGATCGGCCGCGGTCATGGCGTCGGCCGGCGGCACCAGCGAGGTGTCGATCTTGAGCGGCTGGTAGTGGCTCGAGACGTGGTTGATCTGCAGCGTGGTGTCGGGCGTCGAGGTCGGCTGCGAGAGCGCGATCGCATGCACCTGCGCCGGCGTCGCCGTATAGGCGCCCAGCGACGGGAAATCCATGCCCGCGGGCGCCGCGATGCCCCAGTCCGTCGAGCCGCCCGAGGGCAGGTTCGGATCGACCGTGAACGGATAGCCGTTGAAGTGACCGTAATCGAAGGTCGTGATTTCCTCGCCGACGGTCGACGTCAGGAAGGCGC
>JANNIY010000039.1:0-17829 GCA_031405455.1 Deltaproteobacteria bacterium
GCCGATCCGGAACAGCTGCGGCAGGTGCTCTGGAATCTGCTGCTGAATGCGGCGCAGGCGATGGCAAAGGGGGGGCGCCTCGAGATCCGGGCGGCGTGCGCCGCAGAGCCGCCTCAAGAGGCGGTCCCCGGCCGCCGAAACGGGGAACGGGCCCAACAGGATTGGGTCGAGATCGCTGTCGTGGACGAGGGCGTTGGCATCCCGATGGACGCCCTAGACCACATTTTCGATCCTTTTTTTACGACCAAACGCGGCGGCTCGGGCCTCGGTCTTGCGACGGTCCACCGGATCGTCGAGCAGCATGGCGGGAGCATTCGGGTGGAAAGCGCGCTCGGAATGGGAACGGCCGTCCGTCTGCGGCTACCGCGCGCCGGAGCGGCGACATGACCGCCAAAGCTCGCATCCTCGTCGTCGATGACGAGCGCAGCATGCAGGAGTTTCTCGAGATCTTCTTTCGCCGCGAGGGCTACCACGTCGTCACGGCGGGGGACCTCGACACGGCGCGCGCGCATCTCGAGGAAGATGAATTCGACGTCGTGATTACGGACATCCAGATGCCGGGCGGCTCGGGCCTCGATCTGCTGCGGGCAGCGCACGAGGTCTCACCGGAGTCGATCGTCATCATGATCACGGCGTTCGCGAGCACCGAGACGGCGATTGCCGCGATGAAGGAAGGCGCCTACGACTACATCACCAAGCCTTTCAAGGTCGACGAGATCCGCATCGTCGTGGAAAAGGCGCTCGAAAAGAAACTGCTGTCGAGCGAGAATCGGCGCCTGCGCAGCGAACTGCGCCATCGTGAACGCGATCGCTCGATCATCGGCAACGGCCCCGCCATGCAGCGGGTCTTCGAGCTGATCTCACAGGTGGCCGACAGCCGGGCGAACGTGCTGATCAGCGGCGAGAGCGGCACGGGCAAGGAGATGGTCGCACGGGCGATCCACGCGGGTGGGGAGCGCCATGAGCGGCCGTTCGTGGTCGTGAACTGCGCTGCGATTCCAGAGATGCTGCTCGAATCCGAGCTGTTCGGCCACGTGAAGGGCGCCTTCACGGGTGCCCTTCACAACAAGGCCGGCCTGTTCGAAACGGCCGACGGTGGCACGCTGTTCCTCGACGAGGTGGGTGAGCTCACGCTCGCGCTCCAGGTGAAGGTGCTGCGCCTGATCCAGGAAAAGACCTTCCGGCGCGTCGGCGATACGCACGATCATCGCGTCGACGTGCGGATCGTGTGCGCGACAAACCGGCGGCTGCACGACGAGGTTGCGGCGGGCCGCTTCCGCGAAGACCTCTACTACCGACTGAACGTGATCGAAATTCCGATGCCCCCGCTGCACGAACGGCGTGAGGACATCGCGCTGCTCGTCGATCACTTCATCCAGAAGTATGCCCGTGAGCTCGGCAAGCCGGTGCAGGGCGCGAGCGACGAAGTGATGGACCGGCTGATGACCTATCGCTTCCCGGGCAACGTCCGCGAACTCGAGAACGTGATCGAGCGGGCAGTGGCGCTGTCGAGGCAGCCGGTGCTCGGGCTCGATTCGCTCGCGCCCGCCGTGCTGCGCCCGGCCGAAAGCGCGGGCGCCCGGCGGATTCCGCCCGGGGGTGTGGATCTTCAGGGCCTGATGGACGACTACGAGCGAGGTCTTCTGCTCGAGGCTCTCGAGGGCGGAGGCTTCGTCAAGAAACGCGCCGCGCAGTTGCTCGGCATCTCGTTTCGTTCCTTCCGTTATCGCCTCGAGAAGCTCGGCGTCGAAGATCCGCAGCCCGGCGAAGAGTAGGGCCGTGGCGCGGCGCCGCGGCTTGCGCAGCGAAGTCCTGCTGTCGCTCGCCCTGTTGATGGGGACGGCGATCCTCGTGCTCGGCGGCCTCTTGCTGGCAGCGCACGAATCCCATGTGCGACAACTGCACGCGCTTGCGGCGCGCTCGCTGCTGGCCGACGCGCGCACGCCACTGCCGCAGCTTCCGGAAAGCGTGCTGGGAATGCGCTGGTGGTGGCTGGACGCGGCTGGGCGCGTTGCGCCGCGCAGTGAAGGCGCTGGTGCCATCGACTCGTTCGCCCTCCAGCTCGGCGTCGAGGCGCGCGCGGCGGGCAGACCCTTGTTCCGCGCGGGCAGGCCCTGGCAGGCGATCCTGTTTGCGGCGCCGGTGGGAACAGAAGAAGTGGCGGTGGCCTGGCTTCCGCCCGTGGTTTCGCCCGGCGTGCTCGCGATCGCGCTCTTCGGCGCGCTCTGTGTGTTTACGGGCTTTGGCGCCTACGTCTTGCGCGCGAGCGTGGTTCGCCCGCTCGAGCAGCTTGCGGCGGCGGCCGGCGCGATCGCTGCGGGCGAGCTGCGAGCGCGTGTTCCGGTCGACGGTCCGCGCGAGACGGCGGAGCTTGCACAGGCCTTCAATCGGATGACCGAATCGCTCGAACGGCGCAGCGAAGCCCTCGAGAAGGCGGTCGCCGAGCTGCGGGACAGCAACCAGCGGCTGCGCGAAACGCGGGCGGGCCTCGACCGCGCGGAACGGCTCGCCGCGGTGGGCCGGCTCGCGGCGGGCGTCGCGCACGAAGTCGGCAATCCGATGGGCGCGCTGCTCGCCTTCATCGACCTCGCCGGACGTGACGCGGGTCTGGGGCCAACGGGTCGCGAGCACGTCGCCCGCGCGATGAGAGAGGGAGAGCGGATCCGCAGGATCCTGCACCAGCTTCTCGATTTCGCGAGTCCGCCGCGCGGCGCGCGCGTGGCGATCGATCTGGCACGGCTGTGCGAGGAAACCGCGGGCCTGGTGCGGGCGCAACGACGCTATGCGGCGATTGCGATCGAAGTCGTCGCAGAAGCCGGGGCCCCGCCGGCCTTCGCCGATCCGGCGGCGGTCTCGCAGATCGTCCTGAATCTGCTCTTGAATGCAGCGGATGCGTTGTGCCAGGGCACGCCGCAGCCCCGCATCGAGATCCACTTGCGCCGCGCGACGGCCTGCCTGCGGGCGGGAGACGAGGATCGCGCCGCCGCCGCCGCCCGCAGTCGCAGCGACGCGGTCGAGTGTGTCGTCGTCGACAATGGCCCCGGAATCGCGGAGGAGGACCGCGAGCGCGTATTCGATCCATTTTTTACGACCAAGCCGCCGGGGGAGGGCACGGGGCTCGGGCTCGCCAACGCCGTGCGCTCTGCCGAGGAGCTCGGCGGCTCCCTCGAGTTGCTGGCCACCGGAACCCAGGCCGGCGCCAGCTTCGTTCTGCGCCTTCCAGCACACTCGGAATCTTCCGGTAGCGACACACGCGCGAGTTGCTGAGCCCAGTGTGCACCGGCTTGCGGACCCCGCACGGGGCTGCATGGCAAACGCCGCTTCACCTCGCGGTCGGGTTCCAGAGAATCTCAAGCGGCACGCGAACTTGGCCGAAACGCAGCGCATGGCACGAGGCTTGCTCCATGGCTGGGGGAGCGCGCAGGGCGCTGGAGGTCGGATGGCTCCGCAGAGACGCAAGCGAGGGTTCACGCTGATCGAGGTGATGGTCGTCGTCGCCATCATCGGTGTCATGACTGCTCTCGCGGTCACGGTGGTCGGGCGCCGCGTGGGCGACCAGCGCGCCAAGGCCGCAGTGCGCTCGGTCGCAAACATATTGCTGCTCGCGCGCACCGAAGCGATCCGCACGGGCACGAATCACGTGGTGTACTTCCAGCTCGATCAGGCCGGGGCCGCCCTCGTCGATCGAGCTGGAGCGCCGGTCGCGGCGTTGGTGATCAGCGACACCGACGCCGACGGAATTCCGGACGCAGGCGAATACAAGGCCTCCGTGCCGTTCGACGCGACCAACAGCCTTTCGTGGGGCAGCAGCTTTGCCGCGGTGGGTTCCGACGCCGCGCCCAACGACAACCCGGGCGGAATCTTTCCTGCGACCGACCCCAACTTCTCGTGCTGCACGTTCGTGAATCCCGTCGGCAACGAATCGCGCGGCATCGTCTTCAGGCCGGACGGCATGCCCCGCGCGTTCTCCACGGGACCCTTTGCGATGGGTCCCGTCGGCGGCGGCGGCGGCGCCGTCTATGTGACGAGCGGAACCCGCGATTACGCCGTGGTGCTCACGCCACTGGGCAGCACGCGGGTGCACAGCTGGAATCGAGGAGCCGACGCGTGGACCAGGTGATGCGACATCCGAAGCTGCGGCGCAGGAGCGCCGGCTTCACGTTGATCGAGCTGATGATCACGCTCACGGTGCTCGGCACCGGCATGCTCGCGATGCTCGTGCTCCAGACCCAGGCCCTGGCCGATGGCGCGCGGGGCAAGCACACGAGCGGCGCCGCCATGGTGGCGAAGGATCAGCTCGAGCGGCTTCAGCGCATGCCGTTCAGCGGCGCCGATCTCCAACCGGTGGCCTGGGCGAGTCCGCCGTGGCTTCCCAACACGGGCGATCCCGTCCTGGGCCCCGGCGACATCGGCGTGCGCGTCACGCAGCCGGGTGGGGACGTATTCGAGAAGGTCTACACCGTCTGGTATCGCGTGATCGCCGATCCGGGCGGCAACACCCAGATGCGCTTCGTCGATCTCGAAGTCGTCTGGGACGAAGCCAAGATCACGAACAACCGACCGACGCGGACGGGGCGGCCGACAGTGGCGCTCTCGACCGTGATCGTCAACAACGATCGGTGAGACGAATGCTGCGCAAAGAAGGCTTCACGCTCGTCGAGCTCCTGATCTCCTCCGTGATCCTGCTGCTGGTGATGGTCTACGTGACCCAGGCCTTCAGCGTGCAACAGAAGACCTATGTCGTGGTCGATCAGGTGACCGAGGCGCAGCAGAATCTACGCGCCGTTTCGGACATGATCGAGCGCGACGTGCGGCGCGCTGGCTTCCTGGTGCCGACACAGGCTGCCGTCTGCGGCCACGACGCGACGACGGGTGCGGATCGTCTGTTCGTGAGCAATACGGACGTGCTTCGCACGCTGTTTGCGCTCGAGGGCGGCAACGAGGATCTGAGTTCGACTCTCGGGGCGCCCGTCTCGGGCGTAACGTCCGCCTGGAGCCGCAGCGGTGCGACGGCCTCGATCGTGCTCGTGCGAACCTGGGTCGATGTCGTGGCCGATGGCGCGGATTTTGCCGTGGGCAGCGGCGTGATTCTCACGAATCGCCGCGTCGACTCCGCCAACGTGGCCTGCGGCACGATCACGGCGATCAACGGCACGACGCTCACGGTGAACCTCGGTTCGACCACGATCGGCCCGGTGGGTTTGAATGCCGATGTGGTGGCGATTCCGGCGCACATCTATTCACTGACTGCGGCGACAGCCACGGTTCCGGCGCAGCTGTTTCGCGACGGCGTGCTTCTCGCGAGCGACGTCGAAGACTTCCAGGTGACCTATTTCTTCGATCTGGATGACGATCTCGTGGTCGACGCGGGCGAATCGTTCGCGGCGGCGGGTGGAACTGACCAGCCCTGGGAACTCACGCCCGCCAACACCCGTCCCGATCCGAGCAGCCTGCGCGAGATCCAGGTGAACCTCGTGACGGTCACGCGCGACGACGACCCGAACCGCGATTGGAGCCTCGGAGCCGGCCAGGTGACGGGGAACAGGACGGCGGCGAGCTTGACGGCGGTCGATGGCAAGCGACGCCGTGTCTATTCAGCGCGCGTGCGACCGCGCAACGTGCTCTCGTAGGAGATGAACGTGAGCGAAACGACTCGAATCCGGACGCATCGCAAGCGTGAATCGGGCGCCGCGCTGCTGGTTGCCGTGCTGCTGCTCGCGATGCTGGGCGTGATCGGCCTGGCCTCGATGGAAACGGTGACGCGCGATCGCCAGGTGGCGGGCTTCCAGAACCGCGCACGCGTCGCGTTGTACGCGGCCGATGCAGGCGTCGCTCACGCGATCGGCATCATTCGCGCGCAGGCGCAGACGTTGGCTCCCGGCGGCGAAGCGGCGCTCGAAACCTTCAACCCGGCATTTCCGGGCAGGGGGGGCGCGACGAATCAGCTGTTGGGCAGCGATTTTCCGGCGCCGGGCTCGCCGAGCTACGGCATGGATCCGAATGCCTCCGATCCGACAAACGTGCTCGCTGCGGCGCAAGCCATCCGTTACATCGGCCGGGGCAACCCGTGCCCTGGCTGGATCATGAGCGGCGATGTCGGGGCCGTGCAGTGGCGCGAAGCGCTCTGGGACATCCGAGTCGTCGGCTCGGCCCCGGGCGGCGGTGATGTCGCGATCCAGGCCGCGGGCGCGAACTGCCATCCCTACAACTAGCCGGATGCACCCCGAATCTGATTCGATTCGACGGACTCCGGAGAGCGACGAGAGACGCAAGGAGAAAACGATGCGAACCACCCCCTCGATCCATCGCAAGCACGGCCTGCGCAATCTGGCCGTTGCAGCGCTCCTGATCGCTTCCTCGCTCGTGGCCGGGGCCGCGGACGACACCGCGTTGTTCTCGACCTCGTTTCCGCCAAACGTAATCCTCTTCATCGACAACTCGAATTCGATGAACGAGATCATGGAGCACCCCGGATTCGACCGGGATCTGTTCCCGTACTCGTGCAACATCCTGCCCTCGAGCGGCGGCACCGGCAACATCATTGACCAGCTCGCGCGCTCGACTCCCTACCGATGCACGACGATCGGCTGCTTTTTCGAGTTCGATCAGACGATTGCGGGCTTCATTAACACCCCGAGCACCACGGACAATGCCAACAGCGGCTACATCAATCGCCGGTTCTGCGGCCAGGACCGCAAGCTGTATCACGACGGCACGCTCACGGGCCTCGGCAACAAGACGCGCTGGATCGAAGAATACGTCGAGTGGCTCTTCAGCATTGACACGGGCAACGCGGTGACGACCTACGGCCCGACCAACCGGACGGCCGCGGAGGTCGTCGCCGATCTCGATGACGCCAGCAACGGCCGCTACTACATCGACGGCAGCTATTTCGCGCTCTATCAAAGAGCGCGCATCACCGGCGCGCGAGAGATCGCTCGCGACGTGATCTACCAGACCAACAGCGATTGCCCGCCGTACCTCGGCGACTGCGGCGTCTACAAGGACAGCGTGCGCTTCGGGCTCGCGCAGTTCCAGGCGAACTCCGAAGGCGCATTCGTGCGCGTGCCCGTCGCCGCCTATACCGCTGCGCACCGGACGGCCCTCGACAACGCCATCACGGCACTCGATCCGCTCACGAGCACTCCGCTCTCCGAGTCGCTCATGAAGCTCTACACGTACTTCATGCATCGCACGGACAGCACCAAGCGACCGGCCGGCCGGCTGAGCGCCTCGTACCGGTTCCCGGCGTACTCGTATCGGACCAGCGACGGCGCCTATTCGACGGGATCGGGAATTCCGGCGGATCCGGTCACGCAGTCGTGCCAGAAGAACTTCATCATCTTGATCACGGATGGCGAGCCGACCGCGGACGATTTTGCGACCAACGGAAACGAGACGTTGGGCTTCGCGGACTTCAAGACACGCCTGGTCGGCGACTACGGGCCCGATGCGGTGGGCGACCCCGACATCGGCACCGACTCGACCCCCGAAGAGGGCTCGCCGCCCTGGGGATCGAGCGGTGGCACGGGCTGGCTCGACGACCTGGCCCTCTACATGCAGAACTACGACATGCGCCTGGATTTCACCGGCGTCCAGAAGATCGACGTCTACGCGATCGGGTTCGACACGTTCGGCCCGGTGAGCAGCCTGCTGCGCAAGACGGCGCTGAATGGCAACGGCTTGTTCGCGGAAAGCAGCCAGGCGGCGGAGCTCACTGCGGCGCTGGTCGCGGCGATCGACGACATCATCGTGAAGGCGCAGGCGTTCACGGCCGCCACGGTGCCGGCGAGCCGCGCGACGGACGGCAACAACTTCTTCTCGAGCTACTTCCTGCCGGACAACCTCAATCCGTATTGGGAAGGGCATCTCAAGCTCTTCGAGTACAACGCCGCCGGCGAAGTGCTCGACAAGCCGGTTCCGCCCGCGACGCTGGGTGAGTGCGCGCTCGAAGATCCGCTCGCGCCTGCGCAGTGCAAGGTCGGGCGTCTGAAGGTCGAGCTCGCCGGCTTCTGGGACGCCGCCAACGAGGTGCCGGGCGCGGCCGAGACGGGAAGCGGGATCCGCAAGCTCCTGATGTCGGCCTATACGACGGCTCCGCCTTCGACGACGCCGGCGACCCCGGCGACCGTGAACGCGGCAACCGTGACGGCGGCGCATCTGGGCATCGCCAGCACGTCGGAGATCGCAGGCTATTCGGTCGCAGGCAGCACGACGGGGATCACGACCACCGAGAACCTGGCCGACGCCATCACCCGCTACGTGCGTGGCTGCACGTTCTCGTCTTCATCGACCTGCACCGATCGCGGTGACAGCAAGAAGCTGTGGGACATCTTCCATTCGAATCCCGTGGTGGTCGGCCCGCCGAACGCCGGGAATCGCGATCTCGGTTACAAGGAGTTCGTGGTGCGTTACGCGCACCGCAAGCGGGTGATCTTCGCCGGCTCGAATGGTGGCTTCCTGCACGGCTTCAACACCGGTGAATGGGACACGACGCTCGATCCCGACAATTACAACCGGGGAACCGGCGCCGAGGAGTTCGGTTTCATGGCGTATCCGGCGCGGCAGAAGATCAAGCTGCTGCCGAAGCAGGTTACGCCGAAGCTGACCACGATGGACGGCTCTCCGCAGGCGGCGGACGTCTGGCTCTACCCGAGCGGTACGAGCCAGCCGGGCGATGCGACGACCTGGAACGAGTGGCGTACGGTGGTGATCGGCGGCATGCGCTCGGGCGGGCGCGCGCTCTACGCGCTCGACGTGAGCAACCCGCCGGACGCTGCGAATCCGAGCGGGATCAGCGGCGGCCCCAGCTATCCGGGCTACCTCTGGGAGTTCCCGTGTGAATCGACCAACACGCTGTGCACCGGCACGGGTCTTCCGGGCAGCCGCAACTACGCGGCCTACATGGGAGAGACCTGGTCGGAGCCGGTGATCACGAAGGTGAAGGTGCGGATCGACTGCACAGACTCGACGGTCCTGTGTCCGCGCTACGACCGCTGGGTGGCGATCTTCGGAGCGGGCTACGACGCGAACGGCGACCCGAACAATGCGCACAGCACGACGCCCTCGGCGACGCAGTACGACTCGAGCGTCAGTACCGCCACCAGTCGCAAGGGCCGCGCGCTCTTCATGGTCGACATCAAGAGCGGCAAGGTGCTCGGAATGAAGCGCTTCGACAACAGCAGCAGCCTCGGCAATCCGGAGATGAAGTACGCGTTCACCGCGACACCGTCGGTGTTCGACCTCGACTTCGACGGCTATGCCGACGCTGTCTTCGCGGCCGATCTGGGCGGCAACGTCTGGAAGTGGATGATCCACGACGCCGTGCCCGATCCGATCAATGGCACGGGCGACATCCAGCAGCCCGCCTGGCCGTTCTTCAAGATTTTCACGGCCGGAAACTGCGGCGTGAGCGAGGGCTGCACGGTGCCCCACTTCCGCAGCTTCTTCTACCCGCCGACGGGCGCTCTGGTCAACGGGACCTTGTGGCTCGGGCTGGGCAGCGGTGAGCGCAACAACCTGCCCTACATTGGGACACAACCTGCCGAGAAGAATCGCTTCTATGTGTTCCAGGACAAGGACCCGTTCGAGAGGGAACTGACGGCGGTCACCTCGGGCTCGCGCTTCACGGACGCCAGCCCGTCGACCGATTTCGTCAACGTCACCTCGCTCTCGGGAGCCTGCAACCCGCCGTCGCCGCCGGCCGTGGGTTTCTATCTCGAGGCCATTCAGGGAGAGAAGTTCGTCACCGACAGCACGATCTTCTTCGGGGTGGTGCTCACGAGCTCGTACATCCCGACGACGTCGAGCGATCCGTGCGAAGTCGGGGGCGAAGCCTATCTCTATGGCTTCAAGCTCTTCTGTGGCGAGGGCATCTTCCAGCCGGTGACGACGGGAGACCCGAATCGTCGGTTCATCTCGATCGGTGGCGGTCTGCCCAACCGCCCGCGCGTCTCGGTCGGCCCGGTGACGGACGGCGGCGGTGGCGGCGGCTGCGCGGACATGGTGGTCGTGATCACGAGCGAGGGCGGCGCCTACACGGACTGCCCGGGCGGTCGGCCGGATAGCGGCATCCACACCAAGGCGTGGCGCGACGATTGATCGAAGCGGGCTCGGCTGCGTGCGACCGCAAGTCCGCGCGCAGCGAGCCGGAGGCAAAGTCGAGTCACGCAAGTCTTCGCGCAGCGAGCCGAAGGCAAAGTCGAGTGACGCAAGTCTTCGCGCAGCGAGCCGGAGGCGAGCGAAGTAAGTAAGACCGGCCGCCGCGTACGCGCGGCGGCCCTTGTCTCGGGGGGGGGCGATGCTCAGCACGACGCGGTCGGGAATTCTCGGCGCATTCATGTGTGGCCTGATCGGAGCGGCGGGTTGTGGAGGGGACGACGTCCCGCGACACGAGGCCGGGCCGGCGATCGCGCCTGCGGGCAAGATCGCAGCCCCGCCGCGCGCTGGCGCCGGGAACTCCGCGCCACGCATCAGTGGCGTGCGCTTCGATCCGCCGGAGCCCGGTGCGGGAATCTCGGTGCGCGCCGTGGTCGATGTCGCCGATCCCGATGGGGATGGTGTGCGCCTGGGCCATGCCTGGAGCATCGACGGCGAGAGCATCGCCATGCACGGCGCCATGCTCGAGATTCCTGCGAAGACGCGCCGCGGCGCCACGGTCGAGCTGCGCGTAACCGCGAGTGACGGCCACGCCGAGAGCGAGCCGTTCTCCGTTTCGACCGTGGTGGGGAACCGCGCGCCGCGTATCTCGGGTCTCGTGATCCAGCCGGGCGGGCAGATCACGGCTTCGGGGCCGATCACCGCCGTAGCCACAGCGTCCGATCCGGACGGCGATGCGATTCAGTTCGAGTACACGTGGAGCCTGAACGCGGAGACGGCTGACGAACGCGGCCCGGTGTTTCCCGGCGAGCGGCTCAAGCGCGGCGACGTGCTCCAGGTGTCGGCGGTTGCGAGCGACGAGCAGAGCGAGAGCGAGCCGCTCGTGAGCCCCTTGATCGAAGTGATGAACGCGGCTCCGGTGATCCGCTCGCAGCCGGTCCTGACGAGCGCCGACACGGCCTTCACGTACCACGTCGCTGCCGAAGACGCCGACGGTGATCGTCTGCGCTATGGGCTCGAGAACGGGCCGGAAGGCATGACGATCCTGGCGACGAGCGGCGACGTCGATTGGACACCGCGCGAGACCCAGGGCGGCTCCCACCCGGTCGAGCTCTGGGTGGAGGATGCGCAGGGCGCGCGGGTCACGCAGCGCTTCGTGCTGTCGATCGGTGTATCCGAGCCTTCGGACCCGAAGACTGCGACGCCGGCGGCGCCGGCTCCCGCATCCGAATCCGGGGATTCGAACGCGGAGTAGGCTCAGCTCCCGATCCCGTGCTCCTTGATCTTGTAGAGCAGGGCGCGGTGGCTGATCTCGAGCAGGCGCGCCGCGTGGGTGCGGTTGCCGCCCGTCGCGCGCAGCGCCCGCTGAATTGCCTCGATTTCGACGATTCGCCGCGCGCGGCGCAGGGAGAAATCCGTGGCTCGTCCGGGCATCGCGGCGCCCGGCATCGGCGTGACGATGTTCTGCGGCAGCTCGGAGAGGCCGATGCGGTCCGCGTCGGCCAGAATGATGGCGCGCTCGATCACGTTCTCGAGCTCGCGCACGTTGCCCGGCCAGCGGTAGGCGACGAGACGTTCGAGCGCCTCGTCGGAGATCCCGCGCACGGGCTTGCCGAGCGTGTCGCGGAAGTGCGCCAGAAAATGATCGACGAGCAGCGGAATGTCCTTCGGGCGCTCGCGCAGCGGCGGGACGGCGAGCCTGACGACATTCAAGCGGTAGAAGAGATCTTCGCGGAAGCGGCCCGCCGCGACTTCGGCCTCGAGATCGCGGGCCGTGGCGGCGAGCACGCGCACGTCGACGGCATGCGCCTTCGAATCGCCGAGCGGCCGCACCTCCTCCTCCTGGAGCACGCGTAACAGCTTCGCCTGGAGGGCGTTCGCGAGTTCCCCGATCTCGTCGAGGAAGAGCGTGCCGCCATCGGCTTCGACGAACAGGCCGCGGCGGGCGCGGTCGGCGCCGGTGAAGGCGCCCTTCACGTGGCCGAAGAGTTCGCTTTCGAGCAGCGCCTCCGGGATCGCGGCGCAGTTGACGGCGACGAAGGCCTCACGCCGGCGCGGAGACTGGGCGTGGATCGCACGCGCGAGCACTTCCTTGCCGGTGCCGCTCTCGCCCGTCAGCAGGACGGTCGCCTTGAAACCGGCGGCGCGTTCCATCACCTCGAGCACCTCGATCATCGGCTCGGAGGCCGCCACGATCGGGTGTTCGCCGCTCGAGCGTTCGATCTCGCGGCGAAGCAATTGATTGGCGCGCCTCAGGCGCTCGCGCTCGCGGGCCTTTCTCAGGGCCAGCAGCAGCTCGGAGGGCGCGAAGGGTTTTGCGAGATAGTCGTAGGCGCCGCGCTTCATGGCCTCGATCGCGAGCTCGGCGGTGCCGTAGGCCGACATCAGGATCACGGTCGCCTCGGGCAGGCGCCGCACCAATTGGGGCAGCAGCTCGAGGCCGTCCATTCCAGGCATGCGCAGATCGCAGAGCACGACCTCGGGGGTCGAAATCTCGAGGTGGCCCAGGGCGGCCTCCGCGTCAGCCGCGCAGGCGGTTTCATAGCCTTCGGCCGCGAGCACCAGTTGCAGGCTCTCGCGCAGGGATTCGTCGTCGTCGACGATGAGAATGCGTCCGGTCATGGCTGTGCCTCTTGCATCGGACACCCCTCGCCTGCGCGTGAGAGCTTCCCGGTGGGGCGGAGGGGGATTCCGGGCCTCGGGAAGCCGCCGGCGGGCTTCCGGTGGGCTTCCGGCGCGAGGAGGTGATCCGCCGCACAAGGAAGCCGCTTCGTCGGATCTCAAGTCCGCGTAACCACTCACCGATACCCGCGAAGACCGTGACGTGCGCAGCCCCTGTCTGGGGGGAAGGCACGCCGGAGGGGGCAGGCTGGTGAGCAACAACGTCCAGAAGTTTCGCGAAGCTCTGATGCTGAGCAAGGCGGAACTGGCGCGGAAGTCGGGCCTCTCGACTCTCACGATCGATCGTGTCGAAGCCGGGCGTCCGTGCCGTCTCGACACCAAGCGCAAGATCCTGCTCGCGCTTTCGCTCCGGATTACCGACAAGGATCAGGTGTTCGGCCCCAAGTCGGAGCGCGAGAGCCTGGAAGCCGCGCAGCCCGACAGCGGTCGGCTCTAGTACTCAGCGGAGGCAGACAGACGTGCGTTTCTCGCTTCCCAGTTTTGGTTCCCGATCGGTCGTGGGCCTCGACATCGGTTCGTCGTCGGTCAAGGCGATCGAGCTGACCCGCCGCGGTCGCAGCAAGGAATTCGAGCTCACGCACCTGGGTGTCGCCCAAATGCCCGCCGAGGCAATCGTGCAGGGCGCGTTTCTCAACTCGAGCGCCATCGTCGAAGGCATTCGCGAGGCGATCGAGAAAGCCAAGATCCGCACCAAGAACGTCGCGGCGGCCGTGAGCGGGCACTCGGTGATCGTGAAGAAGGTGAGCCTGCCGGTGATGACGCGCGACGAGCTCGATGAGCAGATCCGCTGGGAGGCCGAGCAGTACATCCCGTTCGACGTGAACGAAGTCAACCTGGATTTCCAGATCCTGAACGGCGGCGGCGGCGGCGAAGGCCAGATGGAAGTGCTGCTCGTCGCTGCCAAGAAGGATCTGGTCGACGACTACGTCCAGGTGATCCGCGAAGCGGGCCTGATTCCCGCCGCGATCGACGTCGCGGCCTTCGCGGTCGAGAACGCCTTCGAAGCCAACTACGACGTGCGGCCGGATGAAGTCGTAGCGCTGGTCAACATCGGGGCGCAGGTCGTGAACATCAACATCATCTCGAACGGGGCGCCCGCCTTCACGCGCGACATCACCACCGCGGGCAACCAGTACACCGAGGAGATCCAGAAGGCGCTGTCGATCAGCTTCGATGAGGCCGAGCGCATCAAGCTGGGCGGACGACGCTCGGAGAACAGCCAGGAGGTCGTGCCGCAGGAGGTCGAGCAGGCGATGCGCTCCGTCACCGAGACGGTGATCGGGGAGATCAGCCGGTCTCTCGACTTCTTCTCCGCGACCAGCGCGGACAGCCGCATCGAACGCATCGTGCTGTGTGGCGGCGGTGCCTGTGTGGCCGGCCTCCAGGCGGCGTTTCAAGCGCGCAACGGCGGCAAGGTCGAGATCATGGACCCGCTGGCGCGCATGCTTCCGAGTTCGAAGTTCGAAACGAGCTACCTCGACGAGGTCGCACCGGCGCTGGGCGTCGGTGTCGGGCTCGCCCTGCGTCGGATGGATGCCTGATGCTTGAAATCAACCTACTCCCGGTTCGAGAAGCGCGGCGCAAGGCGGACATCCGCCAGCAGCTGCTGCAGCTGATGTTCGTGCTGCTGCTGACGGGCGGCGCGATCGGATTCTGGCATTCGCGGGTTGCGGAGCAGATCTCGGATTCCGAGGTCCGCGTCTCGCAGATGCAGAACGACATCAAGCAGTTCAAGCCGCAGCTCGAGCAGGTCGCGGCCTTCAAGATCCAGAAGGCCCGGCTGGAGAAGAAGATCGACGTGATCGATGGCCTCGATCGCGCCCGCAATGGACCGGTGCACGTGCTCGCCGAACTGGCCTCGCGCGCGCCCGAGCGCCTCTGGCTGACCGGGGTGGATTCGAAGGCGGGAGAAATCCGCATGGAAGGGCGCAGCCTCGACAACGAGCTGGTCGCCGCATTCCTGCGCGGTCTGGGCGAGTCGAAGTACTTCGACAAGGTCGATCTCGACAGCACCCAGATCGTGGATGGGCGAAACGGCCTCAAGGTGGTGAAGTTCGCCATCCGTGCCCAGATCGTGAACCCGGATTCGGTGGCGCCTGCTGCGGCACCGGTCGGTCCGGCCACGCCGCCACCGGCGGCGACGGCCGGGTGAGCGGAGGAGCCCCATGGAAGTTTCGCCGCAGCTCCAGGCCCGACTCGACCAGGTCGCGAAGCTCCCGCAATCGGCGCGGGCGGCGATCATCTTCGGCATCGCTGCGCTCTTCGTCGCGGGATACTACTTCGGTGTCTACGCCGGCATGAGCGAGCGGCTCGACGGCCTGCGCGCGAACGAACTCGAGCTCCAGCGCAAGCTTTCCGAAGTGCGCTCGGTCGCGGCCAACCTCGCTGCGTTCGAAGAGGAGATCGCGAACCTCGAGCTGAAGCTCTCGAAGGTTCTGCGCCAGCTCCCGAACCAGAAGGAACTCGAGGTTCTGCTGACCGACATCAGCAATCTCGGCAAGAAGTCCGGGGTCGAGATCAAGTCGTTCAAGCGTCTCGAAGAGGTTCCGCACGATTTCTACGCAGAGGTGCCGATCTCGATCGAGATCGAGGGCGAGTACCACAACATCGGGCGCTTTTTCGACCTGATGTCGGACCTGCCGCGGATCGTGAACATGGGGACGATGACCATAAAGGTGTCGAAGGAATCGATGGATTCGACGCGCCTCAAGGTCACGGGGACTCTCACGACGTTCCGATTCGTGGGCGACATCGAGAAGAAGGCTTGAGAGCGGCGCCGGCTCGGCGAGGGGCGGGGGGATCATGAGGTTCGTGGCGAAATCGATGGTGATCATCCTGCTGGCCGTGATGGGCTGCAAGGATGAGGCGAAGCTCGAAGCGAGCAAGGTCGAGTTCGACAAGGAACGTTCGGAATTGATGGCGCGCCTGAAGAAGAAGAAGGTCGACAAGGTGGCGCGCGCGCCGCTCACCGAACCGGCCCCCGAGGCCGGGGAGCTCGCCCAAGCTTCCGGTACGGCCAAGGACGCCGGCTTTTCGTATGACCCGACCGATTTGCGCGATCCCTTCCGTTCCTACGAATGGGAGCGCGACAAGCTGGCCGAGTCGGACATTCGCGGCCCGCTGGAAGAGTTCGACGTGAATCAGCTCTCGGTAGTGGGCGTGGTCTGGAACATCGGCAATGCCAGGGCCTTGATCCAGGATCCGTCCGGACAGGGCTTCATCGTGAGCCAGGGCGCCCGTGTGGGCAAGAACGAGGGTCGCATCATCAGGATCGACGACAGCGTGGTGGTCGTGAAAGAGACCTACGTCGATCTGATGGGCCAGGAAGCGACCAAAGATATTGAACTGCGGATTCGTCGGAGCGAAGGGGGGTGAGTTCGATGCGGGGATCCATGGCGGGTCGCTTCGGCGGCGTGTGGGCTCTGGTCTGCGGTGGACTGTCACTGGCTGTGATGGCCGGATGCGCAGCCTCTAGCGTGATGAACAACGCGAACGAAGGTGCAGCGCTGTCGCTCGCCGACGTTCGAGTCTCGAAGGAGGGGGCCACTACGGTGGTCACGCTCGTCGGGCTCGAGGAGCCGGTGTTCACCGCCTTCCAGCAGGAAGACCCGGATCGCGTGATCATCGATCTCGCTTCGGTGGCGCCGAGTTCGCTCCGCGAACCGGTCGCCGTCTACGACGGTCTCGTCGAAGAAGTCTCGCTGGCGCCGTTCGCGACGGGAACGGGCGACGCGATGACCCGCGTCGAGATCTCGCTCAGCGGACCGGCGCAGTTCAAGGCGCAGGCCGGTGACGAAGGTCTGGTGATTCGAATCGACGGCGACGTCAGCCTCACGGAAGAGGGCTCGCTGGACGGGGAAGACCTCGCCTCGACGCCCGCGACCGACGATCCCTGGGCTGCGGCGTCGATGACGCCCGCAGAGCCGATGGCGGCGGCCGATGACTCGGCCGCGCCGCAGTCGGCCGAACTCGCACCGATGGCGACGGAAGCAGCGATGGCGATGGACGCGCCGATGCCGACGGAAGCGCCGGTGGCTGCGAGCGCGCCCGCGACGAAGTTGCTGGCGATCGAAGTCCAGAAGACCGCCGAAGGCACGATGCTCAACCTGCGGGCGAACGGCAGTCTCCCGAGTGCGGAGACTTTCGCACTCTCGGGCCCGAGTCGGCTCGTGATCGATCTGCCCGGCCTGAAGAGCGCCGTGGCGAAGAGCGCAATCGACGTCGGGACGCCGCTGGTTGCACGCGTACGCGTGGGCCACGATGACAAGCGCGTGCGCGTGGTCATCGATTCGGGCACCGCGGCGAACGCCTTCGACGGCCGACGCGTCGTCCCCACCGATAACGGTCTGGTGGTGGCGCTCGGCCAGGGTGTCGAGCTCGACCAGGCGGTTTCGAACGCGACGAGCGCGCCGGCTCCGATGCTGGCGGCGAGCGCAGCGACCGAGTCTTCGCCCATTGCACCCGAAATGTCCACGCCGGCCATGGCTTCAGGTGAAACGCCTGCGGCCGCGGCGAGTGGCCCGGTTGCGATCTACGGCGTCGAGTTCGACGCGCAAGACGCACGCGACCGCATCGTCGTGCTCGGCGAGCGCCCGATCGACTACGTCGTCTACGAACCGGATCCCGAGACGCTCGTGCTGTCGTTCGACCACGCTGCGATCGATCCCGAAGCGGCTGTGCGCATCACCCCGGAGGCCGGCGGTCCGGTCTCGCTCGTGATCGCCTTCGCGCAGCCGGAGAGCAAGACCTCCGAGGTGCGGGTGGTCGTGAAGCGCGCCGCGGGCCTCAAGCCCGAGATCACGCGCCGTGGGGCCCTGCTCGTCGTCGACTTCCCGCGCACGGGCGCGGTGGCGACTGCGCCGCCGATGCTCGAGCACGGCGCAGCTGCTGGCGTCAGCGAGGTCGGCTCGCTGCCGGCCGGCGCTACCGACAGCCAGGACGAGATGGCTGCCGCGGAAGCGAAGCTGCCGCACGTGCCGGCGCCGAGTGCTGCCAGCGCGGCGGCTCCGGATGTCTCCGGACCGGCCTCGCTCGAGCCGCCCGCCGCCA
>JANNIY010000040.1:0-6748 GCA_031405455.1 Deltaproteobacteria bacterium
GCCACTGATCGAAACGCTCGCCGTACCTTGGGTGACCCACCAATTCGATCCGGTTGAGGAGGCGCGAAACCAACCCCAGCTCTCTTCGTCGGCGAGCGTCGGAAGAGCCGCCATGAGGCTGACGACGCAGAGTCCAGCCGCGATCTTAGATCGATGGAGGCTCATCGACTGCCGCCTAACGATACAGGCGTTCACCTGCGGGGCGAAGCCCCGTCAGGTGCAACGCCCGGTTGGGCAGCACCGTGCGCCTTCAAGAGCCCAGAAAACGGTAGCGCTTCGCCCGTCTTGTAGATCGGCTCCTCATCATCCATCACCTGGAGGGTTGGCGCAGGGCGCTTCGTCTGCAGGTCCAGGATTCGCTTCCTGACCTGATTTGTTTGCCGGTGCGGTCGAAGTGGCGCTCGCGCTCCCGACTCGCCCCGTCTACATCCTTCTCTGGATCCTTGTCGACGGCGTTGAACGTGTTCAATGTCGAGTTCATCCGTGCGAGCGTTCCGTCGGCGCGAAAGCAATACTCGACGAGATGGAACCAGTCTCCGGACCCACTGGTCAGGGTCATCGAGACCGCGGTCGCACCGTCGGGTCGCGACCAAACCCGCGCCACTTCGAACACGCGCTCGGCCTCCGCTGCCGCTTTCAAATCTGACTCGCGCCTGAATTCCGCCCAGCGCCCCTTGTCGTAGTCGTCTTTCTGAACCAGGCCGAACAGACGACCGCTACCCTTCTTCTTCGTCATCGGAATCAGGCCGTCGCAGAACCCGTTGATATCCTTCACCGTGCCTGACGGGGTGAGCTGATGCGTGACACCGATCTCCTTTCCTGCTTTCGCCGCGTCGACGACCTGCGCGCCCGTCTGACCCACGTGAAGCAGGACAGTCCAGCCTGCCAGGAGCTGCCATCGTGTCATCGCCTGTCTGCCCAACGGATGGCCGCTAAGCTGCGGCCGCCGATGATCTTACCATGAAAGTGTCAAGCCGAAGCCGAACGACTGGCTGAAGCCCGCGGCCGTCAGCTTCAGCGGCTTGTTAGACGGCGTGCTCAGAGCGCGGAAAGCCGGTTGCCCACGCGACGCGGCCGTGGTCGAGCGTGGCGATTCGAATAGCGCCCATCCCGTAGTCGTGAAAAAGCTCGTATCGGATGTCGCGGTCCTCGATCGTGCTCGCGACCTCGGGTGAAGATTGCAGAAGACGGGCGACAGTTGCGGAGGCCGCTTCAAAGTCTGCGTGTGCACGCTCGTGGGTGATGGACTCTGGCTGCCAAGTTGCAGCGATGGAGCAATGTACCTCGTCTTCCGTTGCGAGGCGTAGGCAGAGATTCTCAAAGACGAGGGGATGACCTTCGCGAAAGCGGTCGACCGCGAGTTGATACCGAGTGCCCTCGGCCTTCGTAATTCGCATCGCAGTTCGCTCACGCCGTCTAACTACTATTGGCCAACGTCTCCCCGTCCCCAAACGAGGCGTGGACGTGCAGTCATTGTACAGCGGGCGGTGGCGGGTGCGAGTTGGAAAACGATCGCTCAATCGCGTAGTTGAAAAGAATGAGTCCGAAAGATGGATCGGGATTAGGCTGCGGGCGCTCGCAGCCTAAGACGCGGCGCGGATTTTGATCGATTGGGAATGCTGCGAGCGGGAATGCGGCTCCGACAGCGCTTCTGGGAGGAGGCTGCGCGTGGTGTACGAGGCTGGCCGATGGGGTGGGCAGGCGAACGCGTCCTCTCAAAGCCGGTCCGCCGGGCTGCGGACGCCGAGGGGGCCCTGCGCGAGAACGTGGGTGTAGATCATCGTCGTTCGGAGATCGCGGTGGCCGAGGAGTTCCTGCACGGTGCGTATGTCGGCGCCGTCTTCTAGCAGGTGGGTTGCGAAGGAGTGCCGAAAAGTATGGCAGGTGGCGCGCTTGGCGATGCCCGCGCTGGCCACTGCTCGCTTGACTGCGCGCTGAATGACGGTTTCGTGCAGGTGATGGCGGAAGCGGCGACCCGTTTCAAGATTGACGCCAAATCGGGTCGCGGGAAAGACCCATTGCCATGCCCATTCGCGTGGCGCGTTCGGATACTTCCGCTCGAGCCCGCCCGGCAGCGGCGGGCCCCACACGCCACGCGCGAGATCTTCTTGGTGCAGACGGGCGACGCGTTCGAGGTGGCGGTGCAATACCGACTCGGCGATGCGCGGCAGAGGTGCGCCGCGATCCCGATTGCCCTTGCCCTGGCGTACGCTGAGCTGCTGCCGGCCGAAATCGACGTCCTTGACGCGAAGCCGCAAGGCTTCGAGCAAGCGCAGCCCGCCACCGTAGAGCAGCGTCGCGACGAGGCGAGGAACATCCGGCAGCTCGGCGAGCACGGCGCGCACTTCATCGCGCGAAAGAACAACCGGGAGCCGGTGCGGACGACGCGCGCGCACCATGTCGCGCAGGCCTTCCAGGTCGCGACCGAGCACGACCCGATACAAGAATAGGATTGCTGCGAGCGCCTGATTCTGCGTCGAGGCAGCGACGCCTCCGCGCACCGCGAGATCCGTAAGAAACGCGACGACTTCGGGCCCCGCCATCTCCTGGGGATGGCGTTTGCCATGAAACAGGATGAAGCGGCGAATCCAGTTCGCGTATGCGTCCTCGGTGCGGCGGCTGAGATGCCGCAGCCGCGCCGCATGCCGCACGCGATCGAGAAGCCGAGGAGGCGGGGGCGCGCTCGTCGTGGAACGCTCGCAGGCGGGACCGAGCTGAAGCGGGGATTACGAGACTAGCCGAGCCGCTGCTGCGTGCTCGTGAACTCCCGTTCACCCCATCAGATCGCGCAAGCGGTCGAGCTGATCGAGACCTGCGCTCGTCGGCACCAGGATGGCCTCATCGCCGCCTGCCTCCGCGATGCCCCGCAGCGCATCGCGCACCGCCTGGGGGCTGGCTGCCATCGCGGCCCGCTGTGCGCCGGCGACGGCCGCCCTGCCAAAGATGCGCAGGTAGCGCTCGACGTAGGCGTCGAGTTGCTCGCGTGCCTGTGGTCCGAGCGCATACCAGAAGCTCGAGACGAGCCGCGGCGCTGCGCTTCTGCCTGCCGTGCGCCAAGCGTCGCGCGCCGCGCGAAAGCCACGCTCGATCTCTGCGGTGTCGGGCCCGAGACTGAAACCCGCGAGGCCATCCGCCCAGCTTGCCGCTCGCGCGATTGCCCGAGGTGCGAGAGCTCCCACCAGCACGGGCGGGCCGCCCGCTTGCAGCGGCCGTGGGCCGATGGGGTTTGCGCCAGCGAATGCGGGTTCTCCCTGCCAGATGCGGCGCAGCGTGGCGACATCGGCCGCCATGCGCGCATGGCGCCGCGCAAAGCTCGCACCCACGCTGCGGTAATCCTCCTCGCGCGCGCCGGCGCCCACCCCCAATACGAAGCGGCCGCCGCACAGGACGTCGAGTGTTGCGATCTGCTTCGCGAGCCACACGGGATCGTGCATCGGGAGCACGACGACCGTCGCGAAGATGCGCACGCGCCGCGTCAGCGCCGCCGCCGCGGCGAGCATCACGAGACATTCCTGATTCGGGAACGCGATGCGCTCGCCCGCTGCGAGTGTCGAGAACGGCCCGGCGTCGATGCGCTCGCACCAGGCGAGCACGTCCTCGCGCGAGAGCCCGGGAACCATCGTCGGTAGCGTCATCCCGATTTCCAAGCGGAGGCCCTTTCGATCTCGGAGCTAGGCGCGGGGCATGCGTGGCGGAAGCGGTAAGAAGGCGCTCGTGCGCGCGATGTAATCGGCGTAGCCGGGCTTGCGCTTCACGAGCCCACGCTCGAGCAGGGCGACACCCGAGACGCGCAGCAACAGAATCGTCATCAGCGCGGGGCTCGCGAGCGTGAAGACGCCGCCGGGCGCGCCGCAAGCCACGAGCCACAATCCCCACCAGACGACGCAATCCCCGAAATAATTCGGATGGCGCGTAAAGCGCCAGAGTCCGCGATCCATCACGCGGCCCGCATTCTCGGGATCCGCCTTGAAGCGCGCCAGCTGGAGATCGCCGATGGCTTCGAAGAGCAGGCCGATGCAGAAGAGCGATGCGCCGAACCCATCGAGGGCCCCGAGGCCGCCGGTCGCACCTCCGGTTTGCGCCACCTGGAGCGGCAGGGAGATGAACCACATCAGCAGCCCCTGCAAGCCAAAGACACTGACGAGGCTCACGCGCCCGAAGCGCGCGCCGTGCCGCCGCCGCATGGCCTGGTAGCGGTAATCCTCGGGCTTGCCGGCGTTGCGCCAGAAGAGATACGCGCCGAGGCGCAGCCCCCACAGAGCCGATAGCAACAAGACGAACCGGCTGCGCGCGGGATCGCCTTCGGTGCCGAGCAGGCAAGTGAACGCCGCGATCGCGGCGAAGCCGGGCCCCCACCAGATGTCGACGATGCTCGCGTCGCGCAGGCGCAGGCTGAGCAGCCAGAGTAGCAACATCGCTGCGGCAGTGAAGGCGAAGGTCGACGCGAAGAGGCATGTCGTCGTCATCGGATCGCGCCTCGCTAGTGGAACTCCGCAGACCGACGATGGGTAGCAGATCTTGCGTCCGAGCCCAGGCAGCCTCTGCGCGTCCCGCAAAATGCATCGACGTCTGCGCCGGTGCCGGATACTCTCCGCTGCGACCGAGAACCCGGAGGATCACCCGCGTGCCGTCCGGCTTGCCGCTCGCGCAACGCAAGCGCGATGCGTTCTTCATCGCCTGCTTCGCGTTCTTCGCCTTCTCGTCATTTTATTCGGACGTTTGTTACACGCTCTACGGAATGACAGGAAATGCCGGCTGTGTGGAGGCCAATCGGACCTACGTGGAACTCGCGGGGGACGGCCTGTTCGCAGCGCAGCCAGGCTACATGCGCGTGCGTACGGGGATCTCGGGCTTCGTCTACGGCCCGTTTTATCTGCTGCTGATCTGGGCGTTCGCGCGCGGCGCGAACTGGATCCGGATTCCGGCATTGCTCTACGTGGGATCCATGGTGCTGGGCGTGTGCGAGCACCTGGCCTGGGAGTTCGTGCTGGGGCCTGCGCCGCAGCGCCCCGGGATCTTCTTCGCCTTTACGCTTCCCTATCTGCTGGTGCCGCTGCTGCTTGGCGTGCGGGTCTGGCGCGCCCAGCCTTTTGGCGTGCGCGCGGGCTGACGCGCCTCAGGTCGCCGGCGCAATCTCCTCGAGTTCGCGCCGGGCGGTTTCGGGGAGCAGCAGCAGAACCACGATCGGCGCGATCCAGGCGAGCCCCAGCATCCAGGTGATCGCCCCGGCGTGGCTGCCGACGAAGGGATAGATGGAGGCCTCGAGCCAGAGGCCCGCCGATCCGGAAGCCGCACTCACCGCTGCGCGCACGCCCGACGCCGTCGAGCGATACGAGGTTGGGAAGAGTTCGCTGCCAAGCGCACCGAAGAGCACGTCGGCGCCGACACCGCAAGCCGTCAACAACACCCAGGAGGCTACGATCCAGACCCCGGAAGTGTGATAGAAAGCGCCGACTCCCACGGCATTCAAGGCCAGCGCGAGGGCAATCACGCGGCGTCGCCCGAAGCGATCGGCGAGGCTCCCGGCGGCGACCGTTGCAGCGAACACCAGAAAGCCGGCGATGCCGTAGAGCAGCGTCACCTGTCCGGGTCTCCATCCCTGAACGTCCTGCAGATACTTCGAAACGAAGGTGCTCGCGGTGACCATCACGAGCGCGGACGGGATCAACGCGATGCAGAGCGCGAGCATGCGGCGCGGGTAGAGGGAGATCAGATCTCGCAGCGGGCGCAGCGCGGCCACGAATCCGGTTTCGCCTCGCCGCGCATCGCGCTGCGCCGCGAAGCGACGCGTCTCGGGCACACGGCGTCGCAGCCAGGCGATCCACAGGAGCGGTGCCGCGCCGACGAGGTAGAGCGCGCGCCAGCCGAAGGGCAGGATCTCGACGAGCGCGAGGGCCAACGCGGCAGCGCCGAAGCCGAGTGCGCCGAAGGCGGCGAGGATACCGAGACCGAATCCGCGCGACTCTGCGCCGAGCTCTTCGGTGAGTACGACGATCGCGAGCATCTCCTCGGCCGCGATGAACATGCGCGCCAGGAACTGAAAGCTTCCGAACTCGCTGGCGTTGCGCGCAAACGCAGTCGCCGCGGTGCACAGCGTGAATCCGAGGATGGTGATGACGAGCAGGCGCCTGCGTCCCGCCCGATCGGCGAAGAATGCGAGCAGGAGTGCGGGGAGCACACCCAGCCGCACGCTCGCCACCACGCCCCCGATCCGATCCTCGGGAATCGCGAGCCCCGCCTGGATCTGCGGCAGCGCGAGCGTCAGCAACGCAAAATCGTAGTGGTTGATGAGCAGCGTGAGCCCGAGCAGCCCGAGCAAAGCCCATTGCTCGCGCGTGAGGGGCGGCGATTTCCGTACGAAGCCGAAGATGTACCGGAACCACCACGGTGGGCGGGTGGGGACTCCCGCCTGTGTCATATCGCCGCGGCGCGATCGAGCCACTCGAGCGCCGCGTCGCGGCCAAACGGGGGCGCGAAGAACACGACCCGGTCGGCGCCGGCATCGCGAGCGCGCTGCACGCGATCGGCATCGACGAGGAAGCCGTAGAGAGAAACCTCGAGCGAGGCCGGATCACGCCCGGCCTCGCGCGCCAGTTTGCGGAAATCGGCAATCTGGCTCGCCATCACGTCGGGTCCGAGAATCGGCACCCAGCCGTCTCCATAGCGAATGGCGCGGCGCGCGCCGCCGGGAAAGGCGCCGCCCACATGAATGGGCGGATGCGGCTTCTGCACGGGCTTCGGCCACGCG
>JANNIY010000041.1:0-6133 GCA_031405455.1 Deltaproteobacteria bacterium
GGATGGTGCACTTCCACGAGTTCGTGCGGCGGGAGGTTGCCGGGCAAGCCTGACCCGCAGGCCTAGCGGAACTGCCAGAGCATTTCCTGATCGGCGTCTTTCACGGTGCCGTCACTGGCGCCGCGCGGGCCACCCCCTGCACGAGCAGCCGATAGGTGTCGTCCGGAAACTTCACCATCTTGGCGATACGCATCAGCGTACCTTTGGAATACACGTCGTTCGCGCCCGGGCTGCCCTCGATGGCGTTGCGAACCGCCACGCAGACGAGCAGACGCTGCGGAGACACGAGCACCTCTTCGATCAGCTGCTTCGAACGAGGCGAGCTCACCAGCAACGGCGAGAGCAGGTGCGGAAAGAGCACGGTGTTCTTGAGCGGAAGCACCGGCAGGATGGCGGGCACTTCGTCGCGCGCCGAGGCTGCGTCGCCCGCGCTCCCGACGGCCACGGCCGTGCCGGGCGCGCTCCCCTGCCCTGCGCGGATCTTTTCGTCGATCGGGTCCTGGCTCGCCATGCTGCGCCTCATGTCTCGAGCTTCACCTGGCGTCGCGACGCAATCCGCCGCGGCAGGGTCACGGTGAGAAAACCATCGGCGAGATGCGCCGAGACACTCTCCCGATCGAAGGGAATCAAAATGCGCAGCCGGCGCTCGAACGGACCTGCCGTGATCTCCATTTGGAGCAGCCGCTTCACGTCGGAGCGTTCCGGAACGCGGCGCACGCCGCTGATGCACAGCTCTTCGCCGTCCACGGTCACGCGCAGATCCTCGCTGCGGATGCCCGCGATCTCCGCGAGAACGACGATCTCCGTCTCGGTCTCGAAGACGTCGACATCGGGTCGCCAGCGATCACCGCGCAGGCGATCCGAGAACTCGCCGTACAGCTCCGCGAAGGGGTCTTTGCGCTTGGGGTCGCTCACCGGCTGATTCGCCTACTCCACTCGGCTTCGCCTCGCACCGCGTCGGCCGGCTCTCGCGTCGACCGCCTAGTTCGGCTTGTCTTCCGTGTATTCCACGTCGACGACGTCTCCGTCATCCTTGCGCCCGGCGGCGTCGGCGCTCTCCGCCTGCGCCCCGGCCTGCGCCGGCCCGCCGGCCGCCTGCGCCTTGTAGAGCACCTCGGCGACCTTGTGCATCTCGCGCTCGAGGCGTTGGTGCGCGGCATCCAGGCTGGCGACAACACCCGAATCGAGCGCCTGCTTGGCCTCCTCGATCGCCGCGCGCACGTCGCTGGTGTCCGCGTCGCTCAATTTGGCGGCGCTCTCGGAAAGCGTCCGCTCGGCCTGGTAGATCAGCGAGTCGAGCGTGTTGCGTTTCTCGACCTTCTCCCGCTCGGCGCGGTCCTCGCTCGCGTGCGCCTCGGCCTCGCGAATCAGACGATCGATCTCTTCCTTCTTCAGCCCGCCGCTGCCCTCGATCCGAATCGACTGCTCGCGACTGCTCGCCTTGTCCTTGGCGGCCACCGAGAGGATGCCGTTCGCGTCGATGTCGAAGGTCACTTCGACCTGGGGCAACCCCCGCGGCGCCGGGGGAATTCCGTCGAGGATGAAGCGCCCGATCGTGCGGTTGCCGGAAACCACCTCGCGCTCTCCCTGGAGCACGTGGATCTCCACCTGCGGCTGGTTGTCGGAAGCGGTCGAAAAGACCTGGCTGCGGCGCGTCGGCACCGTGGTGTTCTTCTCGATCAGCTTCGTCATCACTCCGCCCAGCGTCTCGATGCCGAGTGAGAGCGGCGTCACGTCGAGCAGCAGCACGTCCTTGACGTCGCCCGAGAGCACACCGCCCTGGACGGCCGCACCGATCGCCACGACCTCGTCGGGGTTCACGCTGCGATTCGGCTCCTTGCCGAACAGTTCTTTCACCTTCTGCTGGACGAGCGGAATGCGGGTAGAGCCGCCGACCAGCAACACCTCGTGGATGTCGCCAGCGCCGAAGCCGGAATCCTTGAGCGCCACGCGGCAGGGTTCGAGCGTGCGATCGATCAGGTCTTCGACCAGTTGCTCGAACTTGGCGCGGCTGAGCTTCAGCGTCATGTGCTTCGGCCCGGTCTTGTCCGCCGTGATGTAGGGCAGATTGATGTCGGTGGTGGCCGCGCTCGAAAGCTCGACCTTGGCCTTCTCCGCCGCTTCGCGCAGCCGCTGGAGCGCCATCGAATCCTTCGCCAGGTCGATGCCCTGATCCTTCTTGAACTCCGCGATCAGGTAGTCGATCAGCCGCTGGTCGAGGTTGTCACCCCCCAGATGCGTGTCGCCGTTGGTGGCCTTCACCTCGACGACGTTTTCGCCCACTTCGAGGATCGAAATGTCGAAGGTGCCGCCGCCGAAGTCGTAGACCGCGATTTTTTCGTCCTTCTTCTTGTCGAGCCCATAGGCCAGCGCCGCAGCGGTCGGTTCGTTGATGATGCGTTTCACATCGAGGCCGGCGATCATGCCGGCATCCTTGGTGGCCTGACGCTGCGCGTCGTTGAAATACGCGGGCACCGTGATCACCGCGGCGGTTACCTTGGCGCCGAGGTAGGCCTCGGCTGCGGCCTTGAGCTTCTGGAGCACCATCGCCGAGATCTCGGGCGGCGAGTAGACCTTGTCGCGCACGCTGACGGACACCATGCCTTCCTTGCCGGTGACGATGTCGTAGGGAACGAGCTTCGTCTCCTCCGGAACCTCGGAGAGACGCCGGCCCATGAAGCGTTTCACGGAATAGATGGTGCCCTTGGGGTTCGTCACGGACTGCCGCTTGGCGATGGCGCCGACGAGACGCTCGCCGTCTTCGGTGAAGCTCACGACGGACGGCGTCGTGCGCCCCCCCTCCTCGTTCGGGATCACGATCGGCTGGCCGCCTTCCATGATCGCCACCGCCGAGTTCGTGGTGCCCAAGTCGATCCCGATGACCTTGCCCGAATCCGCCATCTGCGTTGAAACCTCCGCTCCGCGCGCGCCGGAAGAGGCGCTGTCGCGAAGTTTCGAAGCATTGTCGCCATCCGGCGGCTGTCAACGCTTTCGCCCCGGGGGCCACCCGAACGCGATTTTGGTGAACGGTGTCACAAGCTGGCAGATCCGTCCGCCGATACCATGGAAGCTGTCGTTCTAACTCCTTGGAATTCCGAGGGATCCTGTTGAGGCGTCCGAACGGCCGGGTATACTGATCGGCTTGTTCGCGCGTCCGCCAGATCCCGCAGAGCTTTGCAGCTCGCGCGGAATCGCTGAGGGCGAGGCAGCACGGGGACTCAAGCACGCATGGCGCGATACCTGGGCTGGCTCGCCAACTCCGTTTTTTTCGTCTTGTGCTGCTTCTTCGCCGCGAAGACGGCGAACTCCGTGATCAGCTCCACGCTCGGAGTGGGCGCAGACGAAGTCTCTGCACCGACGGAGACCGTATTGGCAGCTTCGAAGACGTGGGAAGAGCGGCAGGTGATCCTGGATCGCAATCTTTTCAACGCTTCGTTGCTGGCCCCCACCGGCGAGGCGGCGATCGAAGAAGATCTCGAGGCGACGCGGCTGCCGCTGACGCTGCTCGGCACCGTCTCGGCGCTCGAGGCGGAGAACGCCTGGGCCGCCATCGAAGAGCGCGATACGCAAGCGACTCGGGTGGTGAAGGTGAACGACGACCTGCGACCGGGAGTCAGCGTGCTACGGATCGAACGGCGGCGGGTCGTGCTCCTGGAGAACGGATCACAGCGGGAGCTCGCGCTCGCGGAGGACGAGAGCGCGGCGGCCGGCGCGGCGCCCACGATCCGCACGAGCGCCGCGCCCCGGCCTCGCCGCGCTTCGGCTCCCGCGCAGCACCTCCCCCAGGGGACGCCGACCGAAAGCATACCGCCCGGAGAGCCGGGCTCGGAAGCCGGGCTTTCCGGAGACATCCGCAATCCCGCCACGCTGTTCTCCCAGGCGCGCATCCTGCCGAAATACGAGAACGGTCAGATGGTCGGCGTGCAGCTGAGCGCCATCAAACCGGGGAGCCTGTTCGAATCGATCGGCCTCACGAATGGCAGCGTCATCGCGGAGCTCAACGGCATCAAAATCGACAGCCCCGAACAGAGCGCGAAGATCCTGCTCGAGTTCGTCGATGCCAAACGCTTCGACGTCGTGGTCGACGACGGTCAGGGTCGCCGCACTCTCAGCTATACGCCCCCGAACTAAAGCCCATGAGCGAACGTCGCATGACAGGCAAGCAAGCAAGGAGGGGTTGGGGGGTGTTGCGTCGCTTCAGATCGATCGCCGCCGCCGTGTGCGCAGGGCTGCTCGCGGGCCCGGCCCTCGCGCAGATTCCGACGGGTACTGCGGCCGAAACTCCGGCAGGCGTGACCCCGGTCGATAGCGAGCTCTACGCACTCGACTTCAACAACGTCGAGCTCGCGGTGGTGATCGACGCGATCGCCAAGCTCACCAACAAGAACTTCATCTACGACGACCGCGTGCGCGGCCGCGTGACGATCGTCTCCCCCACACCGGTCAGCATCGAGCAGGCCTACGCGGTGTTCGAATCCGTGCTCCAGGTCAAGGGCTTCACCACGGTGACGAGCCCCGGCGGTGCGATCAAGGTGATCCCCGTGCGCGAGGCGAAGGAATCGAACATCGAGACGGTGCGCAGCTCGCTGCCGCCGCCGGATCGCGACCGCTTCGTCACGCGCCTGATTCCGCTGCGCTACATCGACGCCGAGTCGATCGTGAATACGCTCAAGCCACTCGTCTCGAAGGATGCCTCGATGGCCGCCTACGTCGAGACGAACACCGTCATCCTCACCGAGAGTTCTTCGAACATCCGTCGCCTGCTCGCAATCCTCGAAGCGATCGACGTCGAGACCTACAAAGAAGAGCTCGCCGTGCTCAAGGTCGAGTACGCAGACGCCACCGCGCTCGCTGACCAGGTCTCCCAGATCTACGGAGCGGAAGTGTCGGCCGTGGCCGGCACCGGAATCTCGCCGCGGGGCGGGCCCCGGCGCGCGCAGGTGCCGGGCATCCAGGTGCCGATACCGGCCAGCGCTTCGCGCGGTCGCGTGCGCATCATCACCGACAGCCGCACCAACTCGCTGATCGTGCTCGCCGCGCGCGCCCAGCTCGAAGACGTGCGCGGTCTCGTGCGCAAGCTCGACGTGCCGGTGACGGGCGGCGGCCGCATCCACGTCTACTACCTGCAATACGCCGACGCCGAGGAGCTGGCGCAGACGCTCGCGGCGTTGATCAGCGGGCAATCCGGGCCGACCGGCGGAGGCGGCGGCCTCGGCCAGGGCCTCCAGCCCGGCGGCGGCCTCGGCCAGGGCCAGGGCGGGCAGGCGCTGCGCACCGTGGTCGCCGGCCTCGCCGAGGGCATCACGGTGACGGCGGATCCCGCCACCAACGCGCTCGTGATCCAGGCCAGCCAGGAAGGCTACGCGACGATTTCGGGGGTGATCGAAAAGCTCGACATCGAACGCCCGCAGGTGCTGGTCGAGGCGCTGATCATGGAAGTGGACGTCACGGACGGCTCCGAGCTCGGCTTCAATGGGCTGTTCCGATTGATCAACGGCGACACGGACATCTCGATCGCGCAGGTGACGAACGGTGCGGCGGCGGGCTCGGTCCTGGGTCCGGCCGGCGCGGCGGCCGGCGCCGGACTGCCGCTGTTCCTGAACTTCTTCCGGCGGACGTTCGACGTCGACCCCGTTACAGGCGAAGCCACTTCGAACGGATCGTTGATCCAGGGCATCATTCGCGCCGCCGCGTCGGACTCCGGCACCAACATCATCTCGGCCCCGCACATCCTCACGTCAGACAACGAAGAAGCGGAAATCCGGATCGGCAACAACATCCCGATCATCAGCAGCCGCGTGCAGGCGCCGACGACGGGGGGCAACGCCGACACCTCGGGCCTCTCGACCTCCGTCAACGTCGAGCGCCAGGACATCGGCGTCACCCTGCGCGTGACGCCGCAAATCACCGAGGGCAACAGCCTGCGGCTCGACATCTTCCAGGAGATCACGAGCATCAACAAAGGCCTGCAAGCCTCGGTCGGCGCCGTCACCGAGGTGGGCGTCCCGCTCGCCAGCCGCAAGGTCGAGAACACGGTGCTCGTCGGTGACAACGAGACCGTCGTGATCGGCGGATTGATCAGCGACATCTACGAAGACACGGAGAGCAAGGTGCCGTGGCTCGGCGACATTCC
>JANNIY010000042.1:0-5440 GCA_031405455.1 Deltaproteobacteria bacterium
TCCTTCAACGCGCGTTCGGCCAGCGGCACGGCCTGCGCGTGATCCACCCAGCCCGAGAGCAGAGGCACGCGCGGCAGCTCGGAGTGCAAGCGCGAGAGCAGGCGGATCGCGCCGCCCTGCTCGACAGCGGGGTCGAGGGCGATCGAGCGCAGCGTTGCCTCGTGAATGCGTCCGGCGACACCGGCGCGCACGGCCGCTAGCAAGCCGGCGATGCGGCTCCAGGCGCCAAGATTCACCGCGTGCCAGAAGTAGATCTCTGCGGCGTAGTGGCGATCCACTTCCGGCAAGCGCGCTGCGAGCGCCTCGGGCGTGAGATCGTCCAATGTCTCGCGGCCGCCGACCCGCTCGGCCAAGAGCGTGAAGGCGCGTTCGGCGACGACGTCCGCCTGCTCATAGGTGCTGCGCTCCTCCGCCTGGTTTGCGCTGGCAAAATCCGCCGAGAACCAGAGCGCCCGGAGCAGCTTCGCGTGCGCTTCGAGACTGAGGGGTGCGGCGGCGATCGCGCGTTCGTAGCCAGCGATCGCGGCGCGGACCGGCTCGGCGCGCGCCACGGCTTTCGTATGGCCCTCGGCGCGGCGCGCCCAGAGCGCGTCGGCCCGGCCGAGCTCCGACGCGTCTGCGCGTGCGCCGAAGGCGCATAGCAGCAGGAGGAGCAGCGCGGCAAGCTGGTGAATCGCTGCGGCGGGGGCCCGCCCCGCGCTCCGCCGCGCCGCGCCGGCAATCCCATCCAAGAGGCCGCGGAACACCAGCGCGTGCAGCGGATAGATCGCGTACCAATAAAGGAGACCCGACAATCCGGCGGGATCGAAGACTGCGGTCTGCTGGATCTGACTGCCGTGTTCGCTGGGATTCACCTCGAACTCGAGCCAGGCCCGACCCGGCAGCTTCATCTCGGCGCGCAGCCGCAACAGGTGGCCTTCCTCGTAGGCTTCGACGCGCCACCAATCCACGGTGTCGCCGACGCGCAGCTGCTCGGGATCCCGCCGCCCGCGGCGCATACCGACGCCGCCGAAGAGCAGATCGATGAAGCCGCGCAGCCGCCACAGCGCATCGAAGGCGTACCAGCCGGTCTGGCCGCCGATCCGGCGGATCGGCGCGAACGCCTGCGCCGGGGCGACCGCAAGCGTGCAACGCCGCGAGTCCAGCAGCCGGCGGCCGTGGCGCGCGCCGGCGTAGCTGCCGGTGGAAGCCTGGCTGCCAGCAGACGAGAGCGCGTCGGACCAGCGCGTCTGCGCCACCTCGCGGTCCTCGTTTACGAGCGCCCGTTCGATCGCCTGGCGTGCGCCCATCGGCACGATCGGAAAATCGCGGAGCGCGCGCACGTCGCGCACCACCGTCTCGTGGCAGATGCTCTCGATCAGCGTGCGTCCGACCCGTGCGAAGAGCGGGGTCACCAGGCCGAGCCATAGGCTGCTGAGCCGCGGCGTCAACACCGGAACCGGTAGCATGAGGCGGCGCAGGCCCCGCTGTCGCGCGTACTCGCGCATCAGCTCGCCGTAGGAGACTCGCTCCGCGCCGCCGATCTCGTAGATCCGGCTCTCGGGCAGCTCGTGCTCGAGCGCCGCTTCGAGGTATGCGAGGAGATCGTCGATCGCGATCGGTTGGGCGATCGTGCGCAGCCAACGTGGGGCCACCATCACCGGCAGCCGCTCGACGAGGGCACGGATCATCTCGAAGGAGAGGCTGCCCGATCCGATCACGATGGAGGCACGGAATTCGATGACGGGGACGCCCGCTTCGCGCAGCAGGCGGCCTACTTCGTGGCGGCTGCGCAGGTGCGGGGAGAGCTCGATCTCGTCCTCGCCGAGGCCTCCAAGATACACGATATGGCGTACACCGGCCGCGCGGGCGGCGCGCCCGAAGTTCTGGGCCGCCAGGCGATCCTGCTCTTCGAAATTCGCGCGGCCGGAGCTGGCCATCGAGTGGATCAGGTAGTAGGCCGTATCCACGCCCGCGAGGGCGGCGGGCAGCGTCTCCGCGCGCAGCGCGTCGCCGGCGACGACCTGCGTGTGCGGAGCGACCCGGCGCGCCACGAACTCCGGACGCCGGGCGAGACAGCGCACGGCGAGCCCGCGCTGCTCGAAACGCGCGAGCAGCCTCCCGCCGACGTAGCCGGAGGCGCCCGTCACGAGGATGCGTCGATCCGTCTCCCTGCTCATCCGACGAACCCCTGTCCCTTACGCCAGTCGGCGCTGCACAGACCTCCGCTCTGGAGGGCCTGCACGGTGCGCAGCACTTCGGCGGGACTGCGTCCCACACTGAGGTCGTTGACGCTGTGCGAGCGCACGTTGCCCAGGTCGTCGACCACGACGGTTGCCCGCCAGGCCACGCCCTGGTCTTCCTTGAGCACACCGAAGGCCCGGCTGACGATGTGGTTCGTGTCCGCGATGACCGGATGGGTGATGGGCTCGGGGAATGTCTTGCGATCTTCGAGCCACGCCTGGTGGCCGAAGAAGGAGTCCGTACTGGCGCCGATCACCGCGACCCCGTCGCGGGTGAATTCGCCCAGCAGGGACTGGAAGCCCCGGATCTCCGTAGGGCAGACGAACGTGAAATCGAGGGGATACCAATAGAGCACGTACCAGCGCCCGGCATAGTCGGCGCTGCTGATCGGGATCTCCTTGCCGTTCGCATAGGCGGTGGAAGACCAGACCGGGGCGCGCTGTCCGACCAGGGTCGCGGGGAGGCTGAGGGGCTGCATCGATTTGATCTCCTTTGAACAAACATTCGGGCTTGGAGGGATTGCAAAGCTTTCATCGCCGCGAGGTTTAGACGTTTCTCATGCGTTCCCGGTAGTCCCAGCTGACGAGCGTGCGCGGCGCCAGTGCGATGGCCGTCTCGCTTTCCGCGCGGCTCAGCAGCCAGCGCGCGAAGCGGGACGAAACGTCCCCGGCATAGCGCTCGATCGTCAGGCGCAGAATCTCCTCGCCGCGATCGTCGTGGAGCGAGGCCAGCGCCTGGCCGCGCACGCCATGGTAGGGCAGGGCTTCCGGAGCAATCTCGAAGGCGCAGCGCGGATCGCGCGCGAGCGACCTGGCGATGCTCGAGCCACGCTGGGTCGCACACCAGAGCGTGCCGGCAAGCTGCGTGTACCAGAGCGAGGCGAGTACGGGATGCCCGCTCGCGCCGTTCACCGCGAGTCGCACGGGGATGTGCGTATCTGCGAGGAAGCGATCGACCTCCCTGCGAGACCAGGGTCCTTTGCTGTGCATGTCGGCCTCAGTGCTTCGGTGCCGGTTCGAAAGCAAGGAGTCCGACCCGCTGCTCGAGTGGCTCGAAGCTCTCGATGAGATCGACTCGCGCTGGAAGCGTGAGCCGGCTCGCGCCGGCCCCGCCGACCCACAGGTGCACGTCGGCAGGCAGCTCGGCTCGCAGCGCTTTCAAGGGGCCCGTCACATCGCTCTCAGTCGCGGCGACGATGCTCAGCGCGAGCGCCGCGGCTCGGCTGCGTGAGACGGCGTAAACCAGGTCCTCGACGGGCACGTCGGGGCCGAGGTACACGGGGTTGGCTCCGGCTCCCAGCGCCGAGAGGGCCGCCATCAGCAGTCCGAGCTCGTGTCGCTCTCCCGAGAGCGTGGCGAACACGATGCGCGGGCCGCGCAACGAGTTGGCGCTCGGCAGGAGCGCGGAGCCGAGCAGCGAGCGCAACACTGCGGTGGCGAGATGTTCGGAGCCGATCCGCATGCGCTGAGCGACCCAGCGCTCGCCGATCTCGCGGACGAGGGGCAGTGCGACTTCGCGGGCAAAGGCAATCACGCCCAGTGCGGAAAGCTGGAGCGCAAGCCGCCGTTGCGCCTCCGCAACGTCGAATGCATCGAGGGCGCCGAGGATCTCGTCGAGGCGAGCGCGCGGGGCCGCTTCGGTCGCGATACCGAGCCGCTCGAGCTCGGGGTTGCTCAGTCGGGCGAGACTTCCGATGCGGTGGCCCGCATCGCTCGCCGCTTTCAGCAGGCGCAGCCGCTCGAGATCCGATGCTCGATAGCGTCGCGTTCCGCCGGGGGTGCGAATCGGCTCGACGACGGCGTACCGGCGCTCCCAGGCGCGTAGCAGCTCAGGCGAGAGTCCCGTGAGCCGCGCGGCGGATCGGAGCGGGTAGGTCATCTCCCCCGCAGATGCCCTGGAAATCGCCATGCCGGCAAGCTAGAGGTGATCGCAAGTTCTGTCAATGAAATGTACATAAAAAGACTTTACAAAGATTACAACCTGTCTCATCATTGGGTCCATCGATCCAACAAGGAAGGAGCTCTGCTGATATGGCCGCGACCCACCCCAACCCGGTTTCGCACTCGCGCCACCCCTCGCTCGCACTCGACCGGAGCACGGCGCAGCCCCTCATCACCTTCATGGTCGCGGCCGGCGTCTACGCCTTCCCTGGCCAGCGCTACGAGCGCAGCCCGCAGGCAGCAGCGCGCCCGATCGAACGGACGCGGGGCGAGCTTCGCGACACCAGGAGTGAAACATGAGCGAGTCATTGCGCGTAGAATCGCTGCAACGCATGCCGAGCTCCGGAGGACGCTCCATGCATCCCGCGCGGCGCTCCCTGCTCTGGCTCAACGTGCTCGGCGGGATCGCCGTGCTCGGCAGCTACGTCCACGGTCTCGCCTCGAACCCGCTGACGCGCGGGGCGGTGTGGGGCGACGTGCCGGAGGCGCTGCGCCCGTTCTATACGATCAACATGTTCCTAGCGGCGGCGGGCTACTTCGCCTTCAGCTCTTTCGTGTTCCGACGGCTCGACCCGGCTCGCACGCGCATCGCCGGAGGCTTTGGCTTCAAAGCCTTCCACGTGCTCTACGCAATGATCCTGATTCCCTCGGCGCTGTGGCTGCCGCTCACCTTCGCGATGCTCGACGCGCCGAGCCCGTGGCTCTGGCTGGCGATCCGGATCGATCTCGCGTTGGTGGCGCTCGGCGCCCTCGGACTGATGGCGGCCATCGCCAGCGCACAGCCGCACAGCGCACCCGGCCGCCGCCGGCTCGCGTTGCTCGGTGCGCTCTTCTTCTGTCTCCAGACCGCGCTGCTCGATGCGCTGATCTGGCCGGCATACTTCCCGGTGTAGGGGGGGGAGTCCATGATTCAACCAGGCGCAGAGCGCGGCGCTCGTGAACGTGGGCGGGGGGCGTTTGCGCGACCGCAGATCTGGCTTGGTCACGCCCTCGGCCGCATCGTCGATCCGCTGATCGTCCCCTCGTTCGATCGCACCGGCTTCCGCATCCATGCGCTGCGCTTCCGGCCCGAGGATCTCGCTTCGGTCCGTTCCGCGGGCGCGCGCCTCGCCGAGGGCCCCGTGGACGTGCTCGTACACAACGCCGGCGTGCTGCCGGACGAACGCGTCGAAACCCGCGATGGCCTCGAGCTGACGTTCGCCAGCCACGTGGTCGGGCCCTGGCTGCTGACGCGGACGCTTCAGCCCCGCCTGCTCGAAGCGAAGGACGGCCGCGTG
>JANNIY010000043.1:0-43066 GCA_031405455.1 Deltaproteobacteria bacterium
CGTCGGCGGATCTGCGAACCCCGAGAGCTTGATCGGATTGCCCGCGACGCGCAGCGCCATGCCCGCAATCGCGACGAGCATGTTGCGGGCGGCCACCTGGGGGTCGGCGATCACCTGGGCGATGTCGTTCACCGGCCCGCACGGAACGCCGGCTGCCTCCAGCGTCTCGAGCCAATGGGTCGAGCCGTGTTCGGCGAGCGCCTGCTCGAGCCGCGTCGCCAGTGCTTCGACGTGGCGCGTGCGCAGCTCGTTGCTCGCAAAGTCGGATGCCTTCGCCAGCTCCGGTCGCCCCACGGCCCGACAGAGTTTTGCGAAGAGCGCATCGTTTCCCGCGGCGATCGCGATGTGACCATCGAGCGTCGCGAGCGCCTGGAAGGGTGCGATCGAGGGATGCCGGGTCCCGAGTGGGCCGGGAATCTCGCCGGTGGCGAGGTGACGCACGATCGCGTTCTCGAGGGTCGCCACCTGCGCGTCCAACATCGAGACGTCGACACGCAAACCGCGGCCACTGCGCTCGCGCGCGGTGATCGCAGCGAGGATCCCGATCGTGGCAAACAGGCCCGCGCTGATGTCGCCCGTCGAGGTGCCTACCCGGGTGGGGCCCGCGCCCGGATGGCCCGTGAGACTCATGATCCCGCCCATCGCCTGCGCGATCACGTCGTAGGCGGGGCGCTGCGCGTAGGGTCCCGTCTGGCCGAAGCCGGAAATCGACGCCATCACCAGCCGGGGATGTTCGCGCTCGAGTTCTTCCCAGCCATAGCCGAGTCTGGACATCACACCGGGTCGAAAATTCTCGACGAGCACGTCGGCGCGCTCGAGCAGCCGCTCGAAGATCTGGCGGTCGGCCGCGGCGTGGAGGTCGAGCGCAAGGCTCTGCTTACCGCGGTTGAGCGAGAGAAAGTAGGCGGAAGTCCCGTCGACGAAGGGGCCGATCCGTCTCGCGTCGTCGCCGCTTCCTGGCGCCTCGATCTTGATGATGCGCGCCCCGAGGTCCGCCAGCACCTGGGTGCAGAACGGGCCGGCGAGCACGCGCGTCAAATCGACGACGAGGATCCCGTCGAGCGGGCCCGCGGTCTGCACTGGCTAGCGGCTCGAGGCCTCGAGACCTTCCTTCAGCAGGCGCAACTCATCGCGCAGGGCGCTCGGCAGGCGGCTGCCGAATTGATCGAAGTGCTTCGTGATGAGCGGCAACTCTTCGAGCCAGCCCGCCACGTCGACTCGCGTCAGCTCGGCCAGATCGTCCGGCGTCACGCGGCTGAGGCCGCTCGCATCGATCGCGTTCGCTGCGGGAAGGTTTCCGATCGGCGTCTCGACGGCCTTGGCCGTTCCCTCGCAGCGTTCGAAGACCCACTTGAGCACACGGGCGTTCTCGCCGAAGCCCGGCCATAGGAAGCCGCCATCGGCGCTCTTCCTGAACCAGTTGACGTTGTAGATCCGCGGCAGCTTCGCGCCGGCGCGCTTGCCGATCGCGAGCCAGTGGGCCCAATAATCGCCCATGTTGTATCCGCAGAAGGGCAGCATGGCCATCGGATCGCGGCGCACCTCGCCGATCTTGCCAGTGGCCGCGGCGGTCGTCTCGCTGCTGATGATCGAGCCGAGGAACGTGCCGTGTTGCCAGTCGCGCGCCTCGTTCACGAGCGGCACGACGGTCGCGCGGCGGCCGCCGAACAGGATCGCGTCGATCGGCACGCCGTTCGGATCTTCCCATTCCGGCGCGATCACCGGGCATTGGCTGGCGGGAGCCGTGAAGCGCGCGTTCGGGTGCGCGGCCTTCCGCCCGCTCTGCGGCGTCCAATCCTGGCCCTGCCAGTCGATGAGCTTCTCCGGCGGCGGCGAAGTCATCTCCTCCCACCAGACATCCCGCTCGGGCGTCAGCGCGCAGTTCGTGAACATCACGTTGCCCTTGAGCGTGAGCATGGCGTTCGGGTTCGAACGCATGCTCGTGCCGGGCGCCACGCCGAAGAAGCCCGCCTCGGGGTTGATGGCGTAGAGCCGGCCATCGCTGCCGAACTTCATCCAAGCGATGTCATCGCCGATCGTCTCGACCTTCCAGCCAGGCAGCGCCGGGTTCATCATCGCGAGATTCGTCTTGCCGCAAGCGCTGGGGAAGGCGGCGGCGATGTAGCGCGAGCGTCCCTGGGGCGACGTGAGCTTGAGGATCAGCATGTGCTCGGCGAGCCAGCCTTCGTCGCGCGCCATCACCGAGGCGATGCGCAGGGCAAGGCACTTCTTGCCGAGCAGGGCGTTGCCGCCGTAGCCCGAACCGTAGGACCAGATCTCGCGCGTATCCGGGAAGTGTACGATGTACTTGTTGTCGGCGTTGCAGGGCCAGGGCACGTCTTTCTGGCCCTTCTCGAGCGGGGCGCCGACCGAATGCAGGCAGGGAATGAAAGTGCCATCGGCGAGCGCATCGAGAGCACGCGTCCCCATGCGCGTCATCACGCGCATGCTCGCCACCACGTAGGGAGAATCCGTGATCTGCACGCCGATCTGGGCGATGCGGGAGCCGATCGGACCCATGCTGAACGGAACCACGTAGAGCGTTCGCCCGCGCATGCAGCCGGCGAACAGCGCGCGCAGGCTCTGCTTCATCTCTTCGGGTTCGCGCCAATTGTTGTTGGGGCCGGCATCGTCACGCTCTTTCGAGCAGATGAACGTGCGGTCCTCGACGCGCGCGACGTCGGCGGGGTCCGAGAGCACGAGAAAACTGTTCGGGCGCTTCTCCGGATCGAGCGGCTTCGCCGTGCCGCTCGCAACCAGCGTGCGCAGCATGGCGTCGTACTCCGCCTGGGAGCCGTCGCACCAGTGCACCCGTTCGGGCTTGCACAGGACCTCCACTTCCTTCACCCACGAGAGCAGCGCTCGATTCTTGGTCATCGCTCTTCCTTCGTAGCTTTCCCTTCGACTCGAACGGCCGCCGCAACCCGGGTCCCCGGACCGCTCGGTCAGCCAGGCTCGAAATGGATTGAACAGTATAGTCGCTCTCGGCCGGGAGAACGTGACGATTCCAGTATTCATGATGTTTTACAGCTGCTTACGGAAGCAGCGGGGCGGCCATGAGGGCGTCGGAACGCGCGCGGCGAGCCGGCCCGCCGCCGAGCGGCTTCAGACCACGCCGTGGCTTCCGAACCAGCCCAGCATCCGCTTCCAGCCCTCCGAGGCGGCGAGCGCCCGGTAGCTGTCGCGGTAGTCGGCGTGGAAGCCGTGGGGCGCCGCCGGGAACACGACGATCTCCGAACCCGAAGGCGCCGTCGCGAGCCTCTCCCGCATCGCCAGCACCGAGGACTGCGGAATCCCGGCGTCCTCGGAGCCGTAGAGGCCCAGCACCGGCGAGCGCTCGGACGCCGCGACATCGATCGGATGCCTGGGCGTCTGTGCGCTCGGCTCGCCGACGAGGCGCCCATACCACGCGACACCGCAGCGCAGCTTCGCGCTGTGCGCGCAGTAGAGCCAGACGATCCGCCCGCCCCAGCAGAATCCCGTGATCGCCGCGCGCGCGACGTCCGCCTGGGGATCGCTGGCCGCGTACGCGAGCGTGGCGTCGAGGTCGGCCATTGCCTGGGCGTCGGGCACGCGGGCAACCACGCTCGAGAGAATCAGCTCGACGTTGGCGAGCTGCGTGGGATCGCCCTGCCGCTGGAAGAGATTCGGGGCAATCGCGAAGTAGCCGAGCCTGGCGAGGCGGCGCACGACATCGGCGATGTAGGCATGCACGCCGAAAATCTCGTGTGCGACGAGCACGACGGGAAAGGGCCCTCCGGTGGCGGGATGGGCGCGGTAGGCGTCGATTTCGATCCCGCCGACGGGAACGACTACGCGGCCGGCGACGAGACCCTCCTCGCTCGTGACGATCGCGTCGGCGCGAACCGGCCGCGCCGCGAGCGCATAGCCCGCCGCGACCGCGCCCGAGATCAGGACCTCGCGCCGCGTGAAATGCGCACCGCGCTCGTCACGCAAGCATCGCTCCGATCAATCCTCCGAGCAGGAGCACGAGGTTCGGCACGAACGTGAGCAGGAAGCCCGGTCCGCGCTTCGCCGGATCTTCGATGTAGCCGCGCGCATAGACGGCGCGCCCGAGGATGAACACGACGCCGAGCCCCGCAGCGATGTTCGCGCTCACGAAGGTCGCAAACAGATAGAGCGACGGCAGGAAGATCACGAGCTGCTCGATCGTGTTCTGCTGCACCCGGAAATAGCGCTCGAACGAAGGGTTCCCCGTGGTGGCGGGCGCGGGCACCCCGAAGCGGCCGCGCGCGCGCCCCGTCGCCATCAGGATCACGACGTATTCGAGCAGAGCCAGCGAAGCCACGATGCCGACGAGCGCCATGCCATGATCCTCCTGATCGGGGGGCCACCCCGCGCACGGTCTTACCACTACCGCGATTGCCTGACAATCCATTTGCGGGAATCGGGCAGGCTGCGCGCGGCGAGCGCTAGCCTGGGCGCCCATGGTTTCCGAAACGATGCTCACCGCGTTCCGCCTCCAGGCGGGCGGCTGCCGGCTGCTGGGCTCGCCACTCTACGCGGATCTGCTGGCTGCCGCGCTCGAGGATCTCCAGGCAAACGGGCCCATCGCACGCTTGCTCGAGGGTTTCGAGGACGATCCGCTGCGCAGCTTTCTCGCGCTGCGAATGCTCGGCTCCGTACACGAGCGCGTGCTCGCGGGCGATGCCCCCGCGCTCGCGCGCTTCTATCCGACTGCGGGCGGACGCCCCGAATGGCCCGCCGTCTGGCATGCCTTCCGGGACGTGGTGAGCGAGCAGCGCGAGGCGCTGCTTCCGCGCCTCGCGCATTTTCCGCAGACGAACGAGGTCCGGCGCTGTGGTGGATTGCTGGGCGGCTTCCTGCACGTGGCCCGCGCGAGCGGTCTCCCGCTGCGGCTGCGGGAGATCGGAACCAGCGCGGGGCTGAATCTCGGCTGGGATCGTTACCACTACACACTTGGCACCCACCGCTGGGGGGATCCGCGCTCGCCGGTGCGGATCGCTGCGCAGTGGCACGGGCCCGGCGCGGCCTTCGAGCAGCGCCCCGTGATCGAGAGTCGCGCGGGTTGCGACATCGCACCCGTGCGGATCGAGGATCCCGTGCAGGCTCGCCGGCTCGAAGCCTACATCTGGGCCGATCAGCCCGAGCGACTCACGCAGCTGCGCGCCGCGATCGCCATCGCGCGCGAGAACCCGCCGCGCATCGAGCGCGAGCCGGCGCGTGTCTGGCTCGCGCGCGAGCTGAAGGCGCCGGTGGCTGGCGTCGCCACGGTCGTCTTCCACTCCGCGATGTGGGGCTATCTCGATGCGCGGGAACAAGCAGACGTCCGCGAGCAGCTCCTCGCCGCCGGCGCCAGGGCGCGCGCGAGCGCTCCCTTCGCCTGGCTCTCGCACGAGGACGAAGCCGGGCTCGCGCGCGTCACCGTGCGCCTGCGTTCGTGGCCGGGCGGTGAATCGCTCGCGCTCGCCGAGGGCCATGCGCATGGCCGCAGCGTGCGCTGGGGAGAGCCGCCGCCGGATCCCGCTCTCGATCCGATCACGACGGGCAACAAAATCCTGTGACGCTGGTTCGGCTCCTTGCGGCCGCCACCCGCGAGGCCGCCGCGAGGGACGGCCGCGGCCAGCAGGGCTGCGGCGAGCGCGAACCGCACGCCAACGCACGCAGCGGCGGAAATTCCCGGCATCCGCGCATCCTAAAGCGAAACGCGCCGCCTCGGGTTGGAAATCCGCGGCTAGGGGCCCGCCGGCTCGATGCGCCGGAACAGGCCTTCCTGGACGACGGAAACCGCGAGCGCGCCCTCGCGTGTGAAGAGACGTCCCGTGGTGAAGCCCCGCGCGCCGGCTGCGACGGGGCTCTGCTGCTCGTAGAGAAGCCACTCGTCGGCGCGAAAATCGCGATGAAACCAGATGGCGTGATCGAGGCTCGCGATCTGCCAGCCGCGCCCGATCCACGAGATTCCGTGGGGTAGCGCCGCCGTGTCGAGAAGCGTCAGATCCGATGCGTAGGCCACGACACACTGGTGCAGCAGACGTGAGTTCGGCAATGAACCGTCGGCGCGCACCCAGACGAGCTGGCGCGGCGGGAGCTTTTCCGGCTCGATCGGATCGAACTGCGTCACGTAACGCAGATCGATCGGTCGTTCGCTTTCGAGCCAGCGCTTCACTTCCGCAGGCGCCTTGCGCGCCAGCGGCTCCACGCGGGCTCGAAAATCCGGGAGCGACTCGGGATCGGGCGCAGCGGGCATCGGATCCTGGTGCTCGGGCCCCGGCTCGTGCTGCTGGAACGACGCTTCCAGGTGGAAGATCGCGCGTCCGCGCTGGATCGCGGTGATGCGGCGCGTCGTGAAGCTCCTGCCGTCGCGTGTGCGATCGACCTGGTAGAGGATGGGAGTCTTGGGATCGCCCGGGCGCAGGAAGTAGGCGTGGAAGGAGTGCGCGGCGTCCCGCTCGACCGTGCGCCCCGCTGCCGTGAGCGCCTGGCCGAGCACCTGCCCCCCGAAGACGCGCTGCGAGCCTTCCTGCGGACTGCGCCCGCGGAACAGGTTCACCTCGAGTTCTTCGAGATCGAGGATTCCGAGCAGCGCGGCGAGCGCCTGGGACATGCAGCGGCTCCGGGTGCGGAAGTGCCAGTCGGTAGCACTCCGCAGACGAACCGGCGATGCGGTCGAAACCCGAGGCCGTGCGGGGCGCTCGCCGCGCTTCTGCATTCAAGAGTGGCTGCGGTTCCTCCGATGCACCGAGACGGAGATTCCGTCACGTGCACCCCTACGTCCTGATACCGCTCGCATCCGCCCTCGGCGCCGGGGCGCTCGCCGCCGCGATCGCCGCGCGCGAGCCCGGCCAGCTGGCGAACCGCCTGTTGGCCACCGGGCTGGCATGCAACGCCTGGTGGGCGCTGTGCCAGGTGCTGTGGATGACGGCGACCGACGCCAACACTTCCGTGAGTTTCGCCCGCGCGGCGATGCTCGGCAGCGCGATGCTCTCGCCATTGGCGTTGCATTGGATGCTCGTCGTGCTCCCCGAAGCGCTACAGCCGTTGCGGCGGCTGCTGCCCGTCGGCTACGGCATCGCAGCGGGGATCGCCCTGCTGAGCCTCGGCGGCTCCGGAATCGTGCCGTACATGCTGCGCACGAGCTGGGGATTCACGCCGGCCACCGGCCCGCTCGTGATCTGGAGCTCGTTGGCGCTCGCCCTGCTGCCGATCGCGGCGTTGCTGCGAAGCCTGTGGGTGCACGTGCGCAACGGCCGGCCGTGGCCACGCTCGAGCCCCTGGCTCGAGCTCAGCATCGGCGTTTCCTTCGCCATCGCGTTCGTCAGCGACGTCTTGCGTCCCTTCGGAGACACCGGGATCCCACAGCTCGGAAGCGCGAGCATTGCGTTCACGGGATTCGTGGCCTGGTCGATGTACTACCGCGTTCGCGGCACGGGGCTCTCGCCGCACACGTTCGCGAACGAGATTCTCGCGACGCTTCCCGATGGCGTGGCGCTCGTGCGACTCGACGGTCGCATCCGCGCGGTCAACGCCAAACTCGCGATGCTCGCGAGGCAGGCGCCGGACAAGCTGCTGGGCCGGCCCCTGGCCGAGCTGATCATCGAACCGCAAACCGCGGCGACGGGCTCCGAGCGCGAAAGCGAGCTCGTGAGCGTGTCGGGCACGCGCATTCCGGTTTCGCTCTCGGACGCCTGGCTGCGCGACGACGCGGGGCATCCGATTGGTCGCGTGCTGGTGATCCGCGATCTGGAGGAGCTGGTTTCACTGCGCAGCCGCTTGCTCACCTCGGCGCGGCTCGCAGCCGTGGGCCAGCTCGCAGCGGGCATCGCCCACGAGATCAACAATCCGATCGCCTATGTGCGCTCGAACGTGGGCCTGCTCGAGCGCCATTGGACGACACTCGCCGCCGCCTTCGAAGCGCGCGATACCACGCCTTCCCTGCGCGCCTCGCTCGCGCGCGTTCACGAGCTGCTTCAAACCGCCGCGGATGGGATCACCCGCGTCGCCGCGATCGTGCGCGATGTCGGCGGTTTCTCCTGGAACGGAGGCTCGGAGAACGAGCTGGCGGATCCGGTCGAGCTGCTCGAGCTGGCCGTGCGCGTGGCCGGGCCGCAGGTGCGACGCAAGGCGCAAGTCGAACGCAAGCTCGCGAAGCTGCCGCTCGTGCCCTGCCGGCCGCAGGAGCTGATGCAGGTCTTCCTCAACCTCGTGCTGGCCGCCGTGCATGCGATCGAGGAACGCGGCCGGCTGCAACTGGGAGCCCACGTCGAGGGCGCCCATGTCTGGCTCGAGATCGCCGTCGATGGCGCGGGGCTCGCGCCCGAGGCGCTGGACCCGATCTTCGATCCTTTCGCGGCGCCGGATCGTGGAGCGGCGCAAACCGGGCTCGGGCTCGCCATCTCGCGTCAGATGGTCGAGCGCCAGGGTGGCCGCGTGCTGGTCGAATCGCAGCCCGGGCGCGGCCTGCGCTTTCGCGTTTCGCTCCCGGTGGCGCCCGCGCCTGACGAGGCGGACGCCTGATGCATCCGATCGCCGTCATCCAACTCTTCGCGAGTGTCGCCGCGGTGGCGCTCTCGGCAGCGCTTCTCAGCAGCGACTCGGGGCAACGCGCCAATCGCCTCGTCGCGATCGTGCTCGCCTGTTCGGCCTACTGGTCGGCGTGCGAGGTGCTGACCAGCCTGTGCGATCAACCGAGCAGCGCGCTTCAGATGGCGAAACTCTCCGGGGTCGGCTGGCTGTGGCTGGGTCCGCTCACCCTCCATATCGCCTCGGAGCTGGTGGGCGGCGCGCATCCGGGGCTGCGGCGTGTCCTGCCCTGGTCCTACGCGTGTGCGGTTGCCTCGATCCTGTTCTACGTAGCGACGCCCTACTGCCTCCGGGTGCCGGTCCGAACGGAGTACGGCTGGGCGCTCCACCTCGGACCCCTGTTCCCGCTCGTCTATCTGCCAACGCTCGCAGCGGTCGGCTTCGTCGTCGTGCAATGGCGTCAGCTGTTTCCTCCGACGGTTTCGCCCGACGAGCGCAGGCAGGCGCGCCTGCTATTCGCGGGCTTCCTGGTTCCGCTCACGGTCGCGTCGACGACCGACGTGACGCTGCCGTTCTTCCACATCGACCTGCCGCGCCTGGGAAGCGTCAGCGTGCTGGCGCTCGGCGCAATCGTCGCGGGCAGCGTGCGCCGCAACGGCTACTTCCTGCTCGCACCCGGCGCCTTCGCACGCGAGATCTTCGGATCGCTGCGTGACGGCGTCGCCCTGCTGCATCCCGACGGTGGCGTGCGCACGAACAACGAGGCTTTCGCGCGGCTCGTCGGCGCTGCGCAGCCCGAGCTGGCCGGCGCCTCGGTGTTCGAGTGGCTGCCGAGCCTGGCGCGGGATCCGGCGATCGAATCCCGCGGACTCGAGCTGGAGCTCGAGCCGCGCGGCGGGCCCAGGATACCCGTGTCCGTTTCCAGCTCGGCCCTGCGCAACCGGCAAGGCGGAGTGATCGGCCGTGTGCTCGCGCTGCGCGATCTGCGCGAAGTGGCGGCGCTGCGCAGCCGGCTCGTCACGTCGGGCCGGCTCGCCGCAGTAGGTGAACTCGCCGCGGGCATCGCGCAGGAGATCGACGAGCCCGTCACCAGCGTGCGCGCGAATCTGCTCGAGATGCGCGAGCACTGGCGCACACTCGCGCGCGGAGTCGACGCCCGTGATGAATCGGTGGCGCCAATCTTGATCGAGGGCGCAGACCTGATCGAGGAATCGGGCGAAGGCATCGAACGAGTAGCCACGATCGTGAGGGAGGTGAGCGCCTTCTCGCAAGCTGGAATCGGAGAGGCGCAACTCGCGAACGTGAACGATCTGCTCGAGAACGCCGTGAACGTCGCCGCGCTCTCGTTCTCGATCGTGGTCGAGCGATACTACGCCGAGCTACCTCCCGTGCGCTGTGATGCGCAGCAGCTCAAGCAGGTCTTCCTGAACCTGCTGCTCAACGCCTTGCAGGCCGTGGGCGATTTCGGAGTGATCCGCCTGGTGACCGAAGCGCAGGGAGACTTCGTGCAGATCCGGGTCGAAGACGATGGCTGCGGCATCCCCGAACAGCAGATCGAACAGATCTTCGATCCCTTCTTCACGACGCGCCGCACGGGCACGGCGGCCGGCCTCGGCCTCGCCCACTGCTACCAGATCGTCCGCCATCACCGCGGCGAGATCACGGTGCAATCGAAAGTGGGCGCGGGCACCACGTTCTGTATCCGCTTGCCGGTCTAGGCGACTTCGTTCGGCTGCGTCGCGCCGCGCGCCAGGTTCGCTGCGCTGACAGGAGGCTCCCCAGCCGCGAAGGCTGCGGCCCGCTCGCTAGCGATCGGCCGCTAGAGGCGCGAAGATCGGGCGCGCCCACGGGAGGGGCTCGGGATGGAATCGTCGGCAAATCGATTGAGGCGGCTGCTGGAGCGCCCGGAGCTACACGTGATGCCGTGCTGCTTCGATGCGCTCTCGGCGAAGCTGATCGAGCGCGCCGGTTTCGAGCTCACCTTCATGAGCGGGTTTGCCGTCTCGGCGGCGAGGCTCGCATTGCCCGACACCGGATTGATCTCCTACGGCGAGATGGTCGAGCAGGGACGCAACCTGTGCGCCGCCGTTTCCATCCCGGTGATCGGCGATGCCGATACCGGCTACGGGAATCCGATGAACGTGCGACGGACCGTCGAAGGCTATGCGCGAGCGGGTTTCGCGAGCGTCATGATCGAAGACCAGCTCGCGCCCAAGCGCTGCGGACACACGCGCGGCAAGCAGGTCGTCGCGCGCGATGAAGCGCTCATGCGCGTACGCGCGGCGATCGACGCGCGCGAACAGGGCGCCGATGTCTTGATTCTCGCGCGCACCGACGCACGCGGTCCGCTCGGTCTCGACGAGGCCCTCTGGCGGGGGCAGGCGTTCGCCGACCTCGGCGCGGACATCGTGTTCGTCGAGGCGCCGTCCAGCGAAGCCGAGATGCAGCGCATCTGCGAAACGATCCGCGCCCCCCAGCTCGCCAACATGGTCGAGGGCGGCGACACGCCCGTGCTGCCTCCTGCACGCCTCGCGGCGCTGGGCTACCGCATCGCCGCCTATCCGCTCACGCTGCTTTCCGCCGCAGCGCGCGCGATGCAAGACGCGCTCGCTTCGCTGGCGCGCGGCGAAACACCCGCACGCTTGCTCGAGTTCGCGGAGCTGCGGGCGCTCGTGGGCTTCGACGCCTACGACGCAGCGCTCGATCGCTACGGCAAGCCCGGCTGAGCCGGCGCCGTGTTCTGGATCAGGCGGCGGAAGAAGCGGATGCCGTTCGCGTAGTTTTCCACGGCCAGCCGCTCGTTGGTTCCGTGCACGCGCTTCAGATCCCCCACCTCGAACAAGAACGGGCTCAGGCGGTAGAGACGCGGCGTCACGAGCGCGTAGTGCCGCGCGTCGGTGCCGCCCAGCACGAGAAATGGCAGGGGGGCGACGTCGGGGAAGATCTCCTCCACGGTCGTCGCCAGGCGCGCGTAGCTCGGATCGTCGACCGGGGATTCGATCGTCGGGTTGCGCGGGATGCTGCGCACTCCGACCGTCAACACGACGCGATCGTCGGCGATCGTGCGCCGCACGTGCTCCGCCACGTTCTCGATCGTGTCGCCCGGCAGGATGCGGAAGTTCACCAAGGCGGAGGCGCGGCTCGGGAGCACGTTCTCCTTCACGCCTCCGTTCACGATCGTGACGGCGGTGGTCGTCCGCAACATCGCGTCGAGCGGCGGCTGCGTCGCCATCACGCGCTCGAGCACGGGCCCGAAGAGCCAGAGATTCGCAAGCACGGCGCGGACCGGCGGCCGCACCTGCTGGGCGAGACGCTCGAGGAACTTGCGTGTCGGACCATCGATGCGGGCAGGCATGGGATGCCGCTCGAGCTTCGTCAGCGCGGCGGACAGGATCCCGATCGCCGTCTGCCGAGGCGGCGTCGAACTGTGTCCACCCTCGACCTCGACCGAGAGACCGATTCCGACGGAGCCCTTCTCGGCAATTCCGATCAGCGCGAGGGGCGCCGCGATACCGGGCACCGCACCCTGCACGATCGCACCCCCCTCGTCGAGCACCGATTCGACGGCCGGCCCATGCTGCTCGAGATGCTGCGCGATCAGCAGCGCACCCTGCTCGCCGCCCAGTTCTTCGTCGGCGCCGAAGGCGAGCAAGATCGTACGCTCGGGTGCGAAGCCCTCGGAGAGCAGGCCCTCGACCGCTTCCAGAATCGCGAAGAGATTGCTCTTGTCGTCGATCGCGCCGCGGCCCCACACGAAGCCGTCGGCGATCACGCCATCGAAGGGCGGATGCTCCCACTGCGCCTCGGTTCCCGCCTCCACGGGTACGACGTCCGAGTGGGCGAGCAGCAGCAGCGCCGGCAGTTCGGGGTTTCGACCCTTCCACGTGTAGAGCTGGCTCGCAGCCCCGATCCGCCGCGGCGCGAGCGTCTCGTGAACCCGCGGATAGCTGCGTGCGAGGTAGCTGCGGAACGCCACGAACGGCGCATCCTCGCCCGCCGTCGGCTCCTGGTTCGAAACCGTGCGGAAACGCAAGCCGTCTGCGAGCCGGCGCGCGGCGGCGGCAGCGTCCAGCGCGACGACGGGCAGCGACTCCGCCGCCGCCCGGGACGAAGAGAAGCTCGCCGTGCGGATCCCCACCACAGCGAGCAGCAAGGCGAGCACAGCGAGAAGCCCGAGACCGATGCGCTTCAAGCGAAGCCTCCCCGCGCGCGGGCATGCGCGCTCGATGGTGCGCGCGGTCGCCAGCCGAAACGCGCGAGATCGATGCGGCCGCGGGCATCGAAGACGATCCCCTCGCGTTCGAGCAGCACGCGCTGGATCACGTCGCAGCCGGGCATACGCCGCGGGCTCACCTCGCCCCGAGCATTCACGACCCGCTGCCAGGGCACGTTGCTGTCGGGTCCGAGCGCGTGCAGCGAGTAGCCCACCTGCCGGGCATGCCCCCCAAGACCGGCGAGCGCCGCCACCTGTCCGTAGCTCGCCACGCGGCCGCGCGGAATGCGCCGCACGACCGCATGGATGCGCGCGTAGCTTCCCTGCGGCCTGGGCTCGGGCATGGCCGCGGATTGTGACGGAAGCGCGACGCAGAGTCATCCACTTCCGGCGTCGGGCGCTCGCACAGGTCGCGCGCCCCCCGTATCCTCGCCGGCTGCTGGCCTGGAGGTTCCCGATGTCCTCGCCCGTGCTGCGGATCGAGAAGAGCGACGCCGTCGCCTGTGTGACCCTGAATCGCCCCGCGGCGATGAACGCCCTCTCGCACGAGCTGCGCCAGGCCCTGACACAGGGTTTTCGCGAGCTCGCGCAGGACGCGGCGACCCGGGTCGTGATCTTGACGGGCGCCGGCCGGGCCTTCTGTGCGGGGCTCGACCTCGTCGAACTCGGGAGCCGTGGCAGCCAGCCGCTCGGCGCCTTCAGCGACGCCGATATGATGAGCGCGATCCGCGGCTTTCCAGGCCCGGTGATCGGCGCAGTGAACGGCTTCGCCATCACCGGCGGCTTCGAGGTCGCGCTCGCCTGCGATCTCCTGATCGCCTCGAGCGAGGCGCGCTTCGCGGATACGCATGCGCGTGTCGGAATCCTCCCGGGCTGGGGTCTCTCCCAGAAGCTGCCGCGGCTGATTGGAATCGGGCGGGCGAAAGAGCTGGCGTTCACCGGGAACTTTCTCGATGCGCAACAGGCCCTCGCCTGGGGGCTCGTGAATCGCGTGGTGGCGCCGGACGCGTTGCTCGACACCTGTCGCCAACTCGCGGCGGACATGCTTTCGTGCGATCCGGATTCGCTGCGCGGCTACAAGCAGCTGATCGATGCCGGCTTCGCGACGAGCTACGAAGAGGGCCTGCGGCTCGAAGCGCGCGTCTCCCGCGAGCACGCGAAGGCGATCACGCCCGAGATGGTGGCGAAGCGGCGCGCGGCGGTGCAGGAACGGGGTCGCCGCCAGACGGGTGGCTGACGCGATGCGAGACGGTTCATGAGCACTGCACCGGGCAACACCAGGGGTACGACGAGCAAGATCGTGTTGTACGGGCCGGCGCAAACGCCGTTCACCGAAAAGGTGCGGCGCGCGCTCGAGCTCAAACAGCTGGCCTACGAACTCCGCGAGCCGTCAGGCCCCGACGACTACCGGCGCTGGAGCCCCGAGACGGGCCTGCTACCCGTGCTCACGATCGGTGGTGATCGCATCGCGGATTCGACCACGATCCTGCTGCGCCTCGACGAACTGTTTCCGCAGCCCCCGCTGCTCGCCGCAGAACCCAAGACCGCGACGCAGCAGCGCCAGCTCGAAGATTGGGCCGACGAATCCTTCCTGTTCTACTTTCTCAAGTGGCAGCGCATCCAGCGCGAGCGCGAAGCGGCAGAGGCCACCGCGGGGCCGCCGAAGGGCTTCATGCGCATCGCCATGCTGCGCAGGCTCGCCGCCTGGCTGCGCGCCGGCGGCACCTGGGAACGACCCGAGACGGCGATCGCGCGCGGGATGGGCGATCGCCTCGACGACCTCGTGAACCTGCTCGGGACGCGGCCGTTCTTCTACGCCGACCGCCCGAGCATGGCCGACCTGGCCGTCTACAGCATGCTGCGCTCGATCGAGCACGGCTCGCTGCCCGACTCGGCGCAGCTGCTGCACTCGCGCCCGGGCCTGGTGGCGTACATGCGCCGCGTGGAGGCGGAGACCGGCGGCTAGCCGGGCGCCGCCCCGGCGGGCGGGCCCGCTCGCCGCTTGACGCGCTTGGCCGCCGGCGCGTAAGCTGGCCACACCCGTGAGCGCACTCAAACACGCGATAGCGAATGCCTTTTCGGTGACCGGAGCGAGCCAGCTCGGGCTGCGCGCCCAGGCCCTGCTCGGACGGCCCTACGTGCGGGCGCTCAACTATCACGATGTCCCGCGCCGCGAAGCGGCCGCGTTCGAGCGGCAGCTCGATTTCTACGCGCAGCACTTCGTTCCGGTCGGGCTCGAAGAGCTGCTGGCGCTCGGCTACGGCCGCTGGCCGCATGCGCGGCCGGGCCTGCTGCTGTCGTTCGACGACGGGCTCGCGACCCACGCGCAGGTGGTCGCGCCGCTGCTCGAGAAGCACGGCTTCCCGGGCTGGTTCATGGTGCCGACGGGCTTCGTCGATGCCCCCGTGCGCGAGCAGGCCGCCTATGCGCGCGAGCACGCGATCACGCCGCGCGAAGCGCCGCTGCCGGACGGTCGCCTCGCCCTCTCGTGGGAGGAGCTGCGGCGATTGGCCGGCCGGCACGTGATCGGTTGTCACACGGTCGATCACGTGCGCTTCCGGAGCGAGCTCGCGCCGGCAGAATTCCTGCACGAAACCGTCGTCGCGAGGGAGCGTCTCGAAGCCGAGCTCGGTGAAACGGTCGAAGTCTTCGCGTGGGTCGGCGGCGAAGAAGCGAGCTATTCGCGGGCCGGCGCCGAGGCGATTCGCAAGGCCGGCTTCCGCGTCGGCCTGATGACGAACAGCCGCGTGCTTCGAGCCGGGCAGAATCTGCTCCAGATCCAGCGCACCAACGTCGAGAGCAACTACTCGCCGGCGCTGATGCGCCTGCACCTGTCCGGCTTCTACGACGCCCTGTATCGGCCGAAGCGGGCCCGGGTCGAGCGCCTGACACGGGTCACCTGAGCCGACACGCGAGCATGTCCGAGTCCGTGACGCTTGCCGAACTCCGCGAGTCCGACCTCGAGGAGATGCACCGTTTTCTCGCCGTCGAGATCACCGGCGCCGTGTGCGAGCCGCGCGTGGCCGCCGAGCGCGCCGCGCAGAGTGTCTGGTATCTGTTCGAGAACCCCGAAGCGACGGGCGACGTCCCGAAGGGCTGGCTCGCGCGCGACACGCAGGGCAACGTCGTGGGCGCCAAGATCTGCTCTCCGCAGCGCTTTCGCGTGGGCGACGAACACTTCGTGCTGCTGCTCGGCGGCGGCTACTACGTGAATCGCGCCCACCGCGGCACGGGGCTGCGCCTGATGCAGCGCTACCTCGCGCTCGGCGATCGCCATTCGCACTTCGCGACCACCATGAACGAGGTGAGCGGCGCGATCTACGAGCGGCACGGCGGCTACCCGATTCCGGATTCGGATCACGAGCTGCTCGGCGTGCTGCGCTGGCCGCCGCTCGTCGAGGAGGTGCTGATGCGGCGGCTCGGCCGCCCGGCGCTCGCGCGCTGGCTCTCGCGCGCCGCGGCGCTGCGCCCGGCCGGCGCATCGGCGCGCGCGGCCGTGGGCGAGCTCGCCGAGATCTCGGACGCGGCGCAGATCGCCGCGCTGCAACTCGAGACGCCGCCCGAACACGCTGCGCAGATCACCGCCGCGCGCCGCGCCGATTTCCTGCGCTGGCGCTACTTCGCCGGGCCCGATCGCACGCGTTCGCTCTTCATCTACACCGATCCGGCGGGTGGCCGCGTTCTCGTCGGCGCGAAGCTCGGCTTGCGCGGCGGGCGCGAGCAGATCCGCGCGCTCAGCGTGCTCGATTACTGGGGCCGCGCGCCCGACACCGCCATCGCAGCGGTCGCCGCCCACCTCGCGCGCCGTTTCCGGAACGAGGCCGATGTGATCGTGTTTCGCGGACAGCCCGCCGCACGCCGACGCGTTCTTGCACAGGCAGGTTTCACGCAACGGGCGCTGCCAAGGGCCATCGGCGTGTGCATTGATCGCGCCGGGCGGCTTCCCACGCGCGAGTGGTATCTGGTTCCGGCCGACGGCGACATGGCGACCTGAGCCCCTGCGGGGCCGCGCACGGATCGGCAGGAGCCGCGGCGCTTCTGGTATGGTTGGCGCTCCCTGCCGGCTGCGCCGCGAGGACGAAGATGAGCTGGACGAATCGACTCAAGAAGGCCGTCGGCGGCGATACGGAGCCGGCAGCGCAGGCGCCGCGGAACGCGCACGCGCGCGTTGCGCCGGTCGACGCGAAGGCCCTGGGCCGCAGCGAATTGCTGGAGCTGCTGCGCGCCGATCTCGTCGAAATCTCCGAGGGCAAGCTCGCGCTCGATGAAATCGACGCGAGTGGACACCTGTTCGATTTCGGTTACATCGATTCGCTCTCGGCCGTCGTCTTCCTCGCGCGCATCGAAGATCGCTTCGGGATCCGGATCGAGGATCTCGCGCTGATCGAGACGCTCACCAGCGTGAATGCCGTCGCCGACCGTATCGAGCGGGGGGAGTGAAGCGAAGGAGTGTCGATGTCCGTCGCCCCCCCGAAATCTCTTGCACCGGCGGTCGCCGACGCCTGGAATGATTTCCATTTCGTCGTGCAGATGCCCCACCTCGCGCCCGGGGAGAAGCTCTCCGAGGTGGAGTTCCTGAAAATCCTCGCGGCCTACCAGTGGGAGGCGATCGCCCGCGCGCTGGGCCGCCGCCCGTCGAAGATCATGAGCGACGGTGGTGAGCGCCTCTACGGCTCGGTGATCGACACCGAGTTGTGCTTCGCCGAGGGCTACGGCCTCGAGCGGCTCGGCGAGGACGCCGAGATCCACGTCTACAACCGCGTCCGCTTCTTCGCCCGCAAGTTCGTCGAGGGCTTCTTCGTGATCGACGACCAGCCCGTCGCACCCTCCGTGCTCGAGAAGCTCGAGCAACGCACGGATCTGCCCTCCGCGGGGCTCTCGTGGGGCTGCATGACGAACGCCTTCATCGCACGCGCGGGCGAGAACACGCGGCTCAAGGTGTTCCAGCCCGCTGGCGCCGACGAACTCGACCTGCCGGAGCTCGCGACCCCTCCCTTCGGCATCAGCGAGCAGGGCCGCGTGCAGGCGAGCGGCGAGATCCAGTCGCTCGCGCCAGGCGACGCCGGCGCCCGGCCCCTCGTCCCCGTGCGCAGCGAGCCGATCGTCTACACGATCGTTCCCGAGAGCGACCTGAACGGCGCCGGGCTCGTCTACTTCGCCCGCTATGAAGCGATGATGAATTACGGCGAGCGCATCTTCCTGATGGACCGGCTCGAGCGGCCGCTGACGCGGGATTTCGTCGCGTTTCTCTCGACGGAGCACCGCAAGGTGTTCTTCTTCGCGAACGCGAGCCCGAGCGATTCGGTCGAGATCCACGTCTCGGCGCGCCTGCAATCGCGCGGCGAGTTCGCGCAGCCGGCGGCGAGCACGGGCCTGCGCGTGCCGCTCAAGATCCTCTTCCGGATCGATCTCTATCGCAGCAGCGACAAGATGCTGATGGCGAGCTCGCTGGTGCGCAAGGCGCTCAACGTGCCCGGCGGCGTCAAGGCCGTGCTCAACGAGGCGGAGCGTTTCCTGCGAAGCCTCGGCTGAGATCGCGGACCGGCGCGTCCGCTTCCCCGCTCCCGACTTCGAACACGATCTTTCCGAACACCCCGCCCGCCTCGAGCGCCTCCTGCGCCTCGCGGCAGCGCGCTAGCGGCAGTACGCGATCGATCACCGGCGCGAGCGCGCCGGCGGCCGCGAGCGCGAGCACCTGCTCGAGCGCCGCGCGCGTGCCGAGCGTCACGCCGAGAATCGAGATCTCGCGGCCGAACAAGAGCTGGAGATCGAGCGTCGCGCGGCGGCCCGTCGTCGCGCCGCAAACCACGATGCGCCCGCCGAAGGCCGCGCAGGCGACACTGCTCGCGAAGCTGGCTTCGCCCACGTGCTCGAACACCACGTCGGCCCCGGCGCGCTGCGTCAGCTCGCGCACGCGCGCGTCGACGCGCTCGCAGCGATCGTCGATGACGTGATCGGGGCCGAGCGCGCGAACGCGCTCGAGCTTGCCCGTGCTCGTGGCCGCGATCACCCGCGCGCCGAGATGCCGGCCGATCTGCAGCGCCGCCGTGCCCACGCCGCTGCCGGCGCCCTGAACCAGGAGCGTCTCGCCGCGTCGCAGACCGGCGCGCTCGGCGAGCATCGTCCAGGCGGTGACGTAGGCGACGGGCATGGCCGCCGCCGCGAGGAACGAGAGCGCCTCGGGCTTGCGCACGAGGTTCTCGACGGGCAGCGTGAGAAGCTCGCAAAAGGCGCCGTTGCGCTCCTCGCCTAGCAACGCGTAGGGCGGCGCGCCCGGGCGCGGATCGGAAAGGCGCAGCCGTGGATGTCCCACGACGGCGTCGCCCGGCGCCACGCCGGATGCGCCTTCACCGAGGGCTTCGACCACCCCGGCGAAATCCGCGCCCCCGATGTGCGGCATCGCCATCTGGATCGCCAGGCCCCGCCGCACCCACAGGTCGAGGCGGTTGAGCGCCGCCGCCCGCACGCGCACCAGCGCCTCGCCCGGGCCGGGCTGCGGCGCGGGGATCTCCTCGACGACGAGTTCTTCGGGGCCGCCGCGGCGATGGAAGCGGACGGCTTGCAACGCTCAGCCGAGCTCGCGGGGCGGCGTCGGCCGCAGCAGCGGATCGAGCTCTTGCTTGGCGCCCGGCAGCGTCTGCTCGACCTCGCCGAGCTCCGCGGTGTAGGCCTCGACGGCCTTCTCGGCCTCCGCCGGCGACAGCAGCACGAGCTCTTCGGGGGAGCCGTTGCTCGCATGCGCGCAGGCAGCCTCGAAACCGTGCGCGGCCCAGGCGCGCGCGCGCTCGGCGAGCTCGCTGTTCTCGGCGCGCTGGCGCAGCGCGGCGAGCACCACCGCCCACACCGCCGCGTGTCCGATCAGCGCGAGCTGCCAGCTCCGCTGCATGGGCGCTTCACCGGCGCCGGCCGTCTCGAGCTGGGTTCGCCCGCGCACGCGCGCGACGCAAGCGGCGAGCGCGTCGGCGACGGGCCCGGCCGCGAGACGATCGCGCAGCAGCTCGTGCAGATCCGATCTCGGCGCGAACGCCTGCTGTCCGAGGTAGGCGACGAGCGCTTCGCTCGTGCCCTCGAAGATGCGCGTCACGCGCGCGTCGCGCAGCAGCTGCGGCGCGCCGTTCGCCTCGTCGTAGCCGCGCGAGCCGAGCACCTGCACCAGCCGATCGGCGCTCGCCCACAGGAACTCCGAGGCGGCCACCTTCGCCACCGCGAACAGCTCGATCGCGACGTCCTCGCCCGCGTCGAGCAGCTCGGCGGCCCGGTCGAGGACGGCCTCCGCGCCCGCAATGCGCGCGCTGGTTTCGCCGAGCGCGGCGAGCACGACCGGGTGCTCGAGCAGCCGGCCGGTGGCGATCGAGCGGCGGCCCGCAAAGCGCAGCATCTGCTGCGCGCAGTTCTTCATGGCGCCCACGCACGTCGCCGCGATCGCGAAGCGGCTGAAGCACATCGAATCGACGCCCACTTCGAGGCCCTGGCCGCGGCCCGCGAGCAGATCCGCCTCGTCGACGGCGACGTCGCGGAACGAGATCTCGCTCTGCACCATTCCGCGCATGCCGAGCGACAAGAGCTCGCGGCCCATCACGACGCCCGGCGCGTGCGTGCGCACCGCGAAGGCGTCGAGCCCGCGGCGGCGATCGCCCTCGACGGTGTGGGCCATCACCGTGACGACGCCGGCCCAGGTCGCGTTGCCGATCCAGACCTTGTCACCCGACACGCGATAGCGTCCATCGGAGCCGAGCACCGCGCGCGCCGACATCGCCGGGAAATGCGTTCCGGCGCCCGGCTCGGTCTGCGCGTAGCCCGCGAACACGCGGCCCGTGGCCAGATCGCGCAGCACCGCTTCCTTCAGCGCGGGGCTGCCGAACGTCGCGATCGGACGCACACCGGGGAAGAGCGACGTCAGGATGAACGTTCCCAGGCCGAGATCGAGCGCCGAGGCCTGCTGGAGCACCCGCGAGACGCCGCGATTGCGCAGGCCGAGCCCGCCCCAGCGTTCCTCCACCTGCATGCCGAAGATGCCTTGATTGCCGAAATCGAGCGCGATGTAGGGCGGGATGCAGCGACGCTCGTCGATCAGCCGCGAATTGATGCGGCGCGCGGCGTAATCGCGCAGCCAGGCGCAAAGCGCTTCGGCGCGGCGGGCGCTCTCCGGCGCCTCGACCGGCTGGTAGCGGCTGCTGATCCTCATGCGCGCTCCCCTTCGGCGGCCCGCCTGCGTTACGCCGCGGGGCGCCTTCCATCATAAAGCAACGGCCGCCGGGCGTCGCAGAGAATCACTTGAAGGCCACCGCCAGCAGGTTCTGGCTGAAGATCGCGCGGCGGCCCGTGTCTCCGGTTTCGGCCGCGAGGTAGAGGCGCAGCCCCCCCCGGATCAGCTGCCACAGGCACCAGCGGATCCAGCCCTTCACGCTGTCGCGAACCGGCACGTTCTCGAAGCAATCGACGCTGCGAAAGCCCGATGCCACGAGCAGCGTGCGCAGCGATTCGCTCGTGAAGGCGAGCTCGTGCGTCGGATCGCCGTAGCGGACGCGGCCGAAGAGCGGCGACTCGGCGTTCGGCACGTTCACGATCCAACGGCCGCCCGGCGCGAGCACGCGGCGCACTTCGTCGATCACCGGGATCAGCTCGTCACGCGTGAGGTGCTCGAGCACGTCCATGCTGAGCACCGCGTCGAGCGAATCGGGCGCGAGCCCGTTGAGCGTCTCGAGCAGCCCCCCCTCGGCGACGCCGGCGACACCGAGACGCTGCGCCGCGGCCACCTGCTCGCCCGAGATGTCGACCCCGCGCGAATTGCGATAGCCGGCGCGCTGCGCGAAATACAGGATCTCGCCGCCGCCGCAGCCGAGATCGAGGATCGCCGCCTCGCGATCCGCGGGAAAATGCCGCGCGATCATCGGCTCGAGGAAGCGGCCGCGCGAGCGCAACCCCGCCGCGTCGAGCGCCGCCCCCGACTGGCCGCTGGTGATGTAGTGCTTGTACACACGGTCGCGATACTCCGACACGTCCGTCCCCTTCCTTCCAGCCAGCCGGGCAACCCGAGGCGAGCGCCGCTCCGCGGATCCCGACGCCGGCGCGGCCGACGGGTGCGAGATCGCGGCGCGCGCGAGCGTATCCATTCGCCGAGATCCTGACAAAAGGGTCGAGAGCCGGCGCGCGCACGCCGGGGAGCGACGAATTTGCGTGGTATGCTCCCGCGTTCGCGCTCGACCCCGGGTGCGCGCGCGGGAGGGGGCGCGTGACGGCCAGCTCGAACACGGCGATCGCGGCCGCACGCGCGCACTGCCCCGTCTGCGAATCGGACGCGCAGATGGCGCATTGGCTGGTGAAGAGCGGGATCGATCTCTACCGCTGCGCCGCTTGCGATCACCTCGTGGTGCATCCCATCCCGAGCCCGGAAGCGCTCGCGCGGCTCTACTCCTTCGAAGCCGGCTACCAGACGCACGCCGCGAACCCCGGCGAAAGCGATCGCCCCGCGCATCCGAAGTTCGAGCAGCGCGTCGACCGCATCCGCCGCCACCGCGAGGGCGGAAGGCTGCTCGACGTCGGCTGTTCCTACGGCGCCTTCCTGCGCGTGGCGCGCGCGCGCGGGTTCGACGCGCAGGGGCTCGAGCTCAGCCCCGACACGGCGGCCCTCGCCCGCGCGCAGGGCTTCGAGGTCTTCGTCGGGAATCTCTTCGACGCGAACTTCGCCGCCGGCTGCTTCGACATCGTCCACGCAGGCGACGTGATCGAGCATCTGGCCGATCCCCGCAGCTTCGTGCGCGAGATCCGCCGGATCCTCGCGCCCGGCGGCCTCTTCGTGGTGGCGACCCCGAACCACGCGGCCTTCTTCCCGCGCGCGACGCTCGTGCTCGAGCGCTGGCTCGGCATTCCCTGGTCGCACTCGACGCCGCCGCAGCACCTCCACCAGTTCAGCACACGCAGCCTCACGCGCCTGCTCGCCGCCAACGGCTTTGAGGCGCTCGACGCCTATCACACGGGTGTGGCGCTCGCATACGAGCTGCGCGCGACCGGAAGCTTTTCGCAGTTGAAACGCGCCGTGCGAACGCGCAGCCCGCGCGCGGCGCTGCGACCCGCGTTCTCCGCCCTGCTGGCGACGCTGCTGTACCCGCCGCTCTGGCTGCTCGACCGCGCGATCGCTTCCGAGCGCGAAGATGCGACGGTGAATCTGATCGCGCGGGCGCGCAGCGCCCCGTAGGGTTCAGGATCCGGAAGCCACCAGCGCCTCGAGCGCAGGCAGCACTTCGCGCACGCGATCCGTCTCGAAATAGCCGGATTCGAGACAGCGGCGCCGGCCGGCCTGCGCGATCCGCTCGCGCTCTTCGGGATGCGCGAGATAGTGGCGGCACTTCGCGATCAGCTCGTCGTCCGAGGCGTAGAACTCCGCCTCGACGCCCTCGCGAAACAAGCTCGTCACGACCTCGTTGCGTTCGTGCAGCAGGAACGCCCCGAGCGCCGGAATCTGGAAGGTCCGCGACGCCGTGTGGTTGCGATTGAACTTCGACACGATGCCGATGTTCACGTCGAAGGCCTGGAGCGTGCGCATGTATTCGAGGCCGAGCACCAGGCGCCCCTGCACGGCGCGCCCGAGCGCGCCGCTGCGATCGGCCGCTTCCCAGCCGCCGCCATAGATCTTGAGGTCGAGGCCGGCCTCGGAGACGCGTCTCAGTGTCGCCTCGGTGGTCGGCTCCCAGTGGCCGACGAAACCCACGGCGGCCCCGAGCCGGCGCTTCTCGTCGGCCGGCAGCGGGGTCGGATCCGGAAAAGCAGGGTTCGCCGCGAGCTCCATGTGGTGAACGTGCGGCAGCCCCTGCTCCCGGAACTCCGCGACGTTGTGCAGATTCGAAGTGATGTGGACGTGGTAGAGGGGAATTCCGCGCAACAAGAAGCGCCATTGCAGCTGGTGCAGCTTCGTCTTCGCCCGCCAGTCGTCCGTGTTGTGATAGACGAGGATGCGCCCCGGATCGCGGCGCAGCGCGCGCAACGTGCGCGGAAATACGTCCGTGCCCTTCTCGATCCAGACCACCTGGGCCCGCATCGCCTCCGCCCGCGCGAGGATCGCGCGGTTGAACGCGAAGATGCGCGGCGCGAGCAGGCTCCAGAATGCGAACGCATCGAGCCAGCGATTCGTCGCCCCGACGAAATCCCGCGGCGCCACCGTTTCGACGACGTGCCCGAGCTCGAGCAGCGCATCGCGCCTCGCCCGCGTGGTGAGAAACGGGCTCATGTCCCCGCCGACGAACAGGATGCGCAGCGCGTTCACCGAGCGATCTCTCCCAGGTCTCGCTCGGTGCGCATGCGCGCGGCCGAGACGCCAGCTCGAAGCGGTCGGATACTCGCGAATCCCGCGCCTCCCGGCCAGATTCCGCCGCTGCGCCTGGCCGCGGGATTCGGAGAAGCGAATGCGAGGCGCGTTCGCCAGGGTGGACCCGGCTGCGCAATGACCGCACGGAGCTCAGCCCGGCTCTACCTGCGCCGCGAAGCGCTGGTCCAGCTTCGCCGCGAAGACGAAATCGCTCTCCGTGAGACCGTCGATCTTGTGGGTCCAGATCGTGACACCGAGCTTGCCCCAGGCGACGAGCAGATCCGGATGGTGATTTTGCTCGTCCGCCAGCGCGCCGATCGCGTTGGCGAAGCGCAGCGCGCCGGCGAAGTCGCGGAAGCGAAACTGCTTTTCGAGATGATGCTCGCCGATTGCGCACCAGCCGCCAGCCAGCTGTGCGAGCAGCGCTGCGGGCGCGGCGCCGCGCAGGGGCTGCGTGCCGCCGCGGCACGGCACGCAGCGCTTCGCCGCCAGCTCGCCGCTTCCCGGTGTCGTCATCGGATCCCCCCCCGCCCGCGCCCCGACCGGGCACGGCTTCGCAGTTTCCGGTTCGCGCGGCGCCGACTATGCTCGACGGCCGTGAAACGCGCCGACAAAGCCCGTCGCATCCGCCGAATCCTCGACGACGTCTATCCCGAGGTCAAGGTCTTCCTCGCGCACGAGGATCCCTACACGCTGCTCGTCGCGGTGCTGCTCTCCGCGCAATGCACCGACGTCAAGGTGAATCAGATTACACCGAGATTGTTTGCCCGCGCGGCGACGCCGGAGGCGATGCAAGAGCTCTCGGTTGCCGAGATCCGGAACATCATCCGCCCCTGTGGCCTCTCGCCAGCCAAGGCCAAGGCGATCGCCGGCCTCTCGCGGATCCTGGTCGAGAAGCACGCCGGCCGGGTGCCGGCGGATTTCGAGGCCCTCGAAGCGCTGCCCGGCGTCGGCCACAAAACCGCGAGCGTCGTGATGCAGCAGGCTTTCGGCCATCCGGCCTTCCCGGTCGACACGCACATCCATCGGCTGGCCGCGCGCTGGGGCCTCTCGAACGGCCGCTCCGTCGAACAGACCGAGCGCGATTTGAAGAAGCTCTTCCCGCCGCTCGCGTGGGGACGTCTGCATCTCCAGCTGATTCAATTCGGACGCGAGCATTGCCCCGCGCAGCGGCACGACTACGCGGCGTGCCGCATTTGCTCGTGGGCGGCTTCGAAGGCCCACATCGCGCGGGAATCGAAACGCCGCAGCCCGCCGAAAAAATCGGGCAAGGGCAAGGCCGCCGTCTCGAGCGCTCGCACGACGCCCCGTCGGCGGGCGAAACCCAAGCGGGGCTGAGGGAGGGCCGACGGCTCCCCGACTATTCGAGATACCCGAGCGTGCGCAGCCGCTCGCGCTCGCCTTCGGAAAGCTCGCGCTGCGGAACGCGCGTCGCCGCGAGACTCTTCGAGAGTTCCTCGATGCGCCGAGCGTGCGCCTCCGTCACTGTCGGGAACTGCGCGCCGACCTCGTCGCGCTCGAGTGGATCGGCTTCGATGTCGTAGAGAAAGTGGCGTCCGTCGGAGCGGCGCACCAGGCTCTTCCAGCGGCCCTTGCGATACGTGCGGTATTGCAGCTCTCCGATGAAGAGCTCGCTCGCCTCGGCGTCGCGCGGGCGCTCGCGCTCGAGACCGGCGATCTCGAGCAGCAGATCGAAGAGATCCTGGCTGCGCAGAAATTTGCTCGCACGCTCGAAGCGCGCCGGCGCCACGATCAACGGAATCCGCAGCAGCTCCTGGAACGATGGATTGCCGAAGTGGCCGAAGGTGTTCGGCAGCTCGCCCTCGAAATTGTGCATCTCCCCGAGCCGCTCGCCGTGATCCGACGTGAGCACGACCACGGCGTCCTCGAGCAACGACGCGGCTGCGAGCTTTTCGAGCAGGTTGCCCACGCCCTCGTCCATCACCTGGACGGCCTCGGCGTAGCTCAGCTTCTGGAAATTGTAATCGTGCACGTCGATGTAGTGCACGTAGAGAAAGAAGTGATCGCTCTTGCGGCGATTGAGCGCCAGCGTGACGGCGCGGTTCACCGGCCGCCAGGTGCGAGAGCGGCGCGCATCGACGAGATTGCGGCGCGAGGCCGCGCCCGCCACCGGCGGCCGATCGTCCACTTCGACCCATTCGTCAAACCCGCGCGCGAAGCCGGACGGCTCGTACAAGAACTGGTTCGAGGCCACGCCGATCGTCGACCAGCCGGCGGCCTGCAAGATCTCGGCGAGCGTCGGAACGCCGGGCGGAATGCAGGGATCGATGCCCGGCGCCTGCGCCAGGCGCGCGAGGCCGCACCAGGTGTGCCCGTTCCAGGACAGCGTCCTGCCATCGCCCGCTTCGACGCTCGGCGTGCGGCCCGTGAAGAGCGAGGCCATCGACATCGACGTCTGATGGAACGACGAGACCACGTTCGTGAAGCGCTGGCCGCGCGCCGCGAGCGCATCGATGTTCGGCGTCGGAACGGGCGCCCCGTAGCTGCCGAGGTGGTCGCGGCGCAGCGTATCGATCACGATCAGGATCAGCCGCTTCGGCGGCGCGGGGCCGCGCGGCGCGCACGCCGTGCCGACCAGCACTGCCAGCAGGCCAACGAGCGCGAAGCGCAGCCTGCGCGCAATTCGAGCGGGAGTGCGCACCGGCTAGAACGGCGCCGCGCAAAGCAGCAACGGACGCATGGGTACCTCCGCGAGGCCGGAAGTGTATCGGGTCCGCGTTGGATCGGCGGGGCTCAGGGTCCGATGCGTCGGATCTGCACGAGCGGACCTTTCGGATCCCGCTCCTGCGAGAGATCGACCTCCCCGTGCACGGCCCAGAGTTCGTCGCCGGACGGATCGACGAGCACCTGGGCCACACGCCAGCGCCGCGGTCCCGCCGCGTCGATGCGCGTGCGGTGGGCGAGGCGGGCATCGGGCGTGAAATCCAGACGCGCATATTCCTCGAAAAAGGGCGCGAGCGCGTGCGCGAAGCGATCGGCGTCCCAGACGTCCTCGGAATCCGCTCGCACGTTCGCGACCGCCGCCTCCCAGTCTTGGGAAGCGAGCGCACGCACCAGGCCGTGCAGCTCGGCTCGCACGCGCGCCACGAGCGCCCGCTCGTTCTGCGCCAGATCGAAGCTCTGCGGCGGCGCCTCGGGGGCGGGCGCGAGCGTCGGGTCGCGCAGCGCTTCCCAAGCTTGCAGCAGGCTCGCATCGACGCTCTGCACGAGCGTCCGGAAGTAGGCAATCCCGTCGTAGACGGCCTGCGTCTTGCTCTCGTCGGGCACGCTGCGCACGAGCGTATCGTGCACCTGCGAGAGGTAGCGCAACAGCAGCCCCTCGCTGCGCCCAACCCCGAGCTCGCGCACGTAATCGACGAAACCGAGACAGCCCTCGAACATCTCGCGCGCCACGCTCTTGGGATGCAGATCGCCCTCGCCCACCCACGGGTGCTTCGCCGCAAACAGCCGGAAGGTTGCAGCGATGAACTCGGCCTCGGGCTGCGGCCAGCTCACGCCCTCGAGCCGCTGGATGCGGTCCTCGTAGGGCACGCCTTCCGCCTTGAGCTGCGCGATCAGCTCGCCGCGTGCACGGTCGCGCTGCGCAATCAGGATCGCCATCGGATTCTCGAGGACGGCTTCCGCGAGCGAGATCAGCTCGAGCGCATAGCTGGGAGACTCGCGGTCGAGCGCCTGCACGGCCTCGACGAGGTACAGCGAGAACGTCGCGAAGAGCGAAAAATCGAATTGCAGGGCCTGTGCGACGCGCAGACGCGGGCGCCCGTTCACGTCGCGTACGATCTCGACGACATCGGCCTGGCGCAGCGATCGCAAGAGCTGCGCCGCGCGCCGTCGCAGGTGCGCCTTCGAAGCGGGCGACTCGTGCGAGAGCGCGATCAGCTCCGCCACCGCACGCCAGCCTTCGCCCCGATCGCCATCGGCATCGGGTCGTTGGAGCACGTGCATGAGCATGCCGTGATTCACGTCGAACACGGCAGCGAGCGTCTCGGGCGGACTCGCGATCAACTTGTCGAAGGTGTCGCGGCCCCAGGGGACGAAGCCGCGCGGCGGCTTCTTCTTGGGCGCGTTCTTCTTGGCGCCCGGACGCGCCGCGTCGCGGCGGTTTTGAATGACGTGCTCGGGCGCCTGACAAACGACGCTGCCGCGCACGTCGAAGCCCTTGCGTCCGGCGCGGCCGGCGATCTGGCGAAATTCGCGCACGCGCAGGAGCGCGACCTTCTCACCGTCGTACTTGCTGAGTTTCGCGAACAGCACCGTTCGGATCGGGACGTTGACGCCGACGCCGAGCGTGTCGGTTCCGCACACGACCTGGAGCAGACCGCGCTGCGCGAGCCTCTCGACCAACAGCCGGTAGCGGGGCAACAGACCCGCATGATGGATTCCGATCCCATGCCGCAGGATGCGGCTCAGATCCTTTCCGTAGGGCGTATCGAAGCGAACGCCGCTGAGTTCCGCGGCGATCCGCGCGCGATCTTCGCGCGTCGAGAAGTTCGCGCTGGTGAGCGCCTGCGCGAGTTCTCCGCACTCCCGCTGTGTGAAGTTCACGACGTAGACGGGCGCCCGGTTCTGCGCGACGAGCTCCGCCACGGTCTCCTGGATCGGCGTTTCGCGGTACTCGAAATCGAGCGGCACCGGCCGCTCGTCGGAGTGCACGTGCGCGACCGGCACTTGCGTGCGCTTCTCGAGCCGCTCTTCGATCACCGCCGTATTGCCGAGCGTGGCCGACATCAGGAGGAAGCGCGTGCGCGGGAGCGCGAGCAGGGGAATCTGCCAAGCGGCGCCGCGATCCCTGTCCGCATAGAAATGGAACTCGTCCATCACGACGTAGGGCGCCGCGAGCGCGGCGCCCTGGCGCAGCGCCATGTTCGACAGCACCTCGGCGGTGCAGCAGACGACCGGCGCGGAAGCGTTGATGCTCGCGTCTCCCGTCAACATGCCCACCGTCTCGGGTCCGAGATCGTCGCAGAGCGAGAAGAACTTCTCGCTGGCCAGCGCCTTGAGCGGGGCCGTATAGAACGAGCGCTGCCCTTCGCAGAGCGCCTTGAAGTGCAGACACAGGGCCACCAGCGACTTGCCCGATCCGGTCGGCGTGCTGAGCACCACGTGCCGGCCGAGCATCAGCTCGAGGAAGGCCTCCTCCTGATGCGGATAGGGCTCGAGACCCAGATCGCTGATCCAGCCGAGGAAACGGTCGAGGATTTCGTCGCTGTCGTTCGTTCCGCCCGCAGGCAGACGCGCGAGCAGGGACGGGCGAGCAACGCGGATGGCCTCCGACACGCCGCGAGTCTATCGGATCGACTACGCTGGCAGGCGATGGCGTTCGAGAGCTGGCGCGCGTTCTACCTGAGCGACCTGCAGGGCGTCTGGTCGCTGCTTCCGGTTCCGGCTTTGTTCCTCGCGAGCCTGCTGCTCTCGCGGCGTGCGCGCGCGATCGGGGCGAGCTCTGCCGAGGTTCGCTTCGTGCGCACCTGGGCCATCCTGTTCGCGTTCGAGACGCTGCTCGACCCGCTCGTCGGCTCGAAGCTCGTGGCCTGGCTCGCCTTGCCCTCGGCGTTCGCCACCGCCGTGATGCTCGGCTTCGTGCTACTCGGCGATTTTCGCGTCTACTGGCTGGTGTTCGCGCTAGCGCTGGGCGACGTGCGCCGTGGCGCGTGGCTCGCAGCGGCCGTGACGCCCATCGTTCCGCTGCTCGCCTACGCGAGCGATTCGATCGGCGACGCCTTCGCTCCCGACGTGTCCGGGCTGCGGCTGTGGTTGATCCACGAGCTGCTCTACACGGGCATCGCGGTGTGGCTGTGGCGCGCATGGCTGCCGCGGCGCGTCGAGGACGCGGTGACGCTGCGCTTCCTGCGCCGCGTTTGCGCCTACGTCAGTCTTTATTACGGGCTTTGGGCGGGCTGCGACGCGCTGTCACTCGCGACGTCGCTCGACGCCGCCTGGTTGCTGCGCATCGTTCCCAACCAGCTCTACTACGCCTTTTTCGTGCCGTTCGTGTGGCTGGCGTATTCACGGCGCGGGTAGCGCGCTGCGTGGATCGTGCTTGCGATCGCGCATCGCCGAGAAATACGCGATCAACCCGTCGAGCTGCGCGGGCGTGAGGTGCGGATTCGCGGGCATGCTCGTGTAACGAAAGCTCGTCGGGTCGTGGATGAAACGCTTCAGCTGCTCGGCCGGCCGATATTCGACGATGCTCATCGGCAGGTTCAGCTCGGGCCCGATCGTTCCACCTTCGCCGTTGATCGCGTGACACGCAACGCATTCGGCCCGGAAGACGGCGTAACCCGTCCACGCGGGCGCCTCCGGCGGCAGCCCCTTCGGAAGCGTATGCGGGTAGCGCGCTTCGAACGGCGCGATTTCGATCGCTGCCAACTGATAGGGCCACGGATGGCGGTGCGGATCGTTCTGCCCCTCGCCCGACCAGACCAGGTAGTACGGACCCGGGTCGACCTGCCGACGATCGATCGGCTCCCAGGCCGGCGCATCCGCCTGGGAAATCGCGGCATCCGCAAATGCGAGCCAGCCGCCCGGCTCGGAGAGGCGGGCCCCGCTCGCGGGCTTCACGTAGCCGTCGCGCGCGCGCAGGAAGAAATTCTCGCCACGAACCGAAGACACGGGCTTGCCAAATCCCTGCTCGAGCGCGCACGCGAGCGGGAATGCGAGGAACGTCTTGGTCTTCTGGTAATACGGGTCCGAGACCTCGACGCGCGTCACACCGCAAGCTTGCGTCAACTCTGCGCGCGAGAGGCTGCGCACGAGCGCGCCATCGCGTTCGAAGCGCAGCGGCGAATCATCGGCCCCAGCGGGCGCGCTGAATCCGACGCCAGCGGCGAACACGAACAGGCTGGCGAACAGCGAGCGCGCGGGGCCGGGGCACATCCGGAAGCGAGCATAACCGAGCACGCGCCCGCGCCGGGCCTGCGCTCCCGGGCAAGGGCGCGCGCTCGGCAGCTTGCGCGGAGCACATCTCGAATCCCAAACCCGCCGCCGGAAGGCGTAGTATGACCCGGCGCCCACCCCCGAGGTGCCCATGCGTCAGATCTGGATCCCGCGACCCGGCCCGCCCGAAGTGCTCGAGCTGCGCGAAGCACCGGATCCGACGCCCGCGGCCGGCCAGGTGCGCATCCGCGTCGAAGCCGCCGGCATCAATTTCGCCGACATCATGGGCCGCATGGGGATGTACCCGGATCTGCCGCGCATGCCGGTCGTCGTGGGCTACGAAGTTGCAGGCCGCATCGACGCGGTGGGCGCCGACGTGACGGAAGACTGGCTCGGCGCCGACGTCTTCGCGCTCACGCGCTTCGGCGGATACAGCGATCTGATCTGCGTCCCCGAGGCGCAGGTTTTCGTGCGGCCCGACGGCATGGATGCGAAGCAGGGAGCCGCGCTCCCCGTCAACTATCTCACCGCCTGGCAGCTCATCAACGTGATGGGAAGCCTGCACGCCGACGAAACCATGCTCGTGCATTCCGCGGGCGGCGGCGTCGGAATCGCTGCGACGCAGATCGCAAAAAAGCTCGGCGCGAAGGTGATCGGGACCGCATCCGCCGGCAAGCACGAGGCGCTGCGCAAGCTCGGCGTCGATCATTGCATCGACTACACGCGCGAGGATTTCGAGACGCGCGTGCGCGAGATCACTCAAGGTCGCGGTGTCGAGCTGATCCTCGACGCGGTCGGCGGGGATTCCTTCAAGAAGAGCTGGCGCGTGCTCGCAGCCACCGGGCGCCTCGGCATGTTCGGCCTGTCGGCGGCCGCCACCGGGAAACAGCGCAGCTGGCTCGCCTTCCTGAAGGCGGGGCTCTCGATGCCGTGGCTCCAATTCACACCGCTCGCGTTGATGAACGCGAACAAGTCGGCCTTCGGTGTGAACGTCGGGCACCTGTGGGGCGAGATCGACCGCATCTCGAACTGGATGGAGGAGCTATTGCGCCTCTACCGCGAAGGCTCCGTGAAGCCGGTGATCGCAGAAAGCTTCTCGTTCACCGAAGCCCCGAAGGCCCATCACTACATCCAGGACCGCAAGAACTTCGGCAAGGTGCTGCTGATCCCGTAACCCGTCGCTTGCTCAGCGCGGCTTGCGCCGGATCACCACCGCGCGGTTCACGAGTTCGCTCGGGGGCGGTATGTCCGCCGCGACGAGATCAATGCGCGCCCCGATTCCCTGCACCACGCGCAAACCTTCCAACGTCTCGACGTAACCCTTGATGCGCAGGGCGCCGAGTGCGAGCAGCCGCGCGCGCAGCTCGGCCGACGCGAGCCCCGGCTCGAGCGCAATCTCCTCCGCCGCGAAGTCTTCGTGCCCGTGCGGCGGCGGCTCCGCCGCCTGCTTCCGGCGCGCGGCGCGCAGCCCGCGCGGATCCGGGGGAAACACGAGCTCCGGGTCGATGCGCGCATGCACGGCGCGCACGATCGGCGCTTCGGGTTCGATTTCGCGCAGTCGCGCCTCGAGCCGCGGAAGCTCGCTCGCCGCAACGCGATCGATCTGATTCAACACCAGCAGATCGGCGCTCGAGATCTGTTGCGCGAAGACCGCGTCGCTCGCGATGCCTGCGCCGCTCTCGTCGACGATTGCGGCCGCGAGCGACTCGGCGTTCACCACCACCACCACCACGTCGTCGCCGATCCAGCTCGCCACGGGCTCGCGCCACAGATGGAGCTGCGTCTCGTAGGGCAGCGCCACACCCGAGGTTTCGACGATCACGCGCTCCGGGCGGGAGCGTTCGTGCAGCTGCTCGAGCGTCTCTATGAAACGATCCGACAGCCGGCAGCAGATGCAGCCGCCCGCGATTTCGATGGCGTCGTCGTTCGCGAGCAGCGAGAGATCGATCCCGAGCTCACCGAGTTCGTTGCTGATCACCGCGGCGCGTAGCCCGCGGCGGCGCGCATCGGCGAGCAGGTGGCGCACGAGCGTCGTCTTGCCCGAGCCGAGAAAGCCGGAGACCAGCACGATCGGAACGCGCGGGCTCACGAGGCGGCGCGCAACCGACGGAGCATGTTTCCTCCTCAGACGGGCGGCGGAAGCGGCTCGGATCGCAGCTCCGCATACACGCCAAAGTGGTCAGACGGCCAGACGCCGTCCTTCTCGTCGTTGCAGACCACGCGGCAGTGCAACAGCTGTCCGATGCCGCTGCGCTGGGGAAAGCCGGTAAACACGTAGTCGATGCGGCGATCGGGCTCGAGCCCCGCGCGCGCGTAGGGGTTCTGGTTCGACCAGGTGATGCCGGAGCCGGAGCCCAGCGTGCGCCAGGCGTCGAGGAATGCGACGCTGCGGCCGCCGAGCGATTGCAAGCCGGCGAGGAAGCGAATCTCGGCCGATTCGGGCTCGGCGTTGAAATCGCCCACCAGCAGCGAAGGAAAGCCCCCGCGCGGCCGGCGCCGCAGCACGAGTTCGGCGATCGCCTGCACCTGGCGCTCGCGCACCTCGCCGTGGCGGAACTTCCAATGCAGATGCGTGCAGGTGAACGAAATCGGGCCGAGCGGCGACGCGAGCGTCGCGCTGAGCGCGCAGCGCTTCTCACCATCGCCAGCATCGGGCAGGGCGATCGCCTCGCTCTCGAGAATCGGGAAGCGACTCGCGATCGCGTTTCCAAATTCACCGTGGCTGAACACCGAGCCCTCGCGCCAGAAGGGCGTGGCGGGCGCATACGCGAGCTGATAGCCGCGGTCGCCGAGCAGCTCCGCCACCTGATCGCGCGTCTGCGTGCGCAGCGCTTCCTGAAATCCGATCAGATCGGGGTCGAGGCGGTCGATCCATTCGCGGACGCGCGCGGCGCGCTGGGGCCACGGGCCCGCGTCGTTCCAGAGATTCAGCGTGAGCACCGAAAGCGGCATCAATCCCACTGCGGCTTCATGGCATCCGGATAGCGTCCGCCCTGCGCGGCGCCCGGCGGCAGCGCGGCGTCGAGCGCCGCCAGATCGGCGGCGCTCAGCGCAATGGCCGCCGCCGCTGCGTTCTCTTCGAGCCGTGCCCGACTCTTCGTCCCCGGAATCGGCACGATGTCTTCACCGCGGTGCAGCAGCCAGGCGAGCGCGAGCTGCGCCGGCGTGCAGCGCTTGCTGGCGGCGAGCGCAGCGGTGCGTTCGACGAGCGCGAGGTTGCTCTCGAGCGCGCCCTCCGCGAAACGCGGCGAGAACAGCCGGTAATCGTCGGCCGTGAAATCCGCGCGCGAGCGCCAGCGTCCGGTGAGCAACCCGCGGCCCAGCGGGCTGTAGGCGAGAAAGGCCACGCCGAGCTCGCGGCAGACGGCGAGGATCTCGGGCTCGACGTCGCGCGCGAGCAACGAGTACTCCGTCTGTAGCGACGCGATCGGGTGGACGGCACAGGCGCGGCGCAGCGTGCGCGGGCCGGCTTCGGAGAGTCCGATCGCGCGCGTCTTGCCCGCCTTCACGAGATCGGCCATTGCGCCGACGCTGTCCTCGATCGGCACGTTCGGGTCGACGCGGTGGAGCTGATAGAGATCGACGTGGTCGACGCCGAGTCTTTTGAGGCTCGCGTCGCACGCCGAGCGGATGTATTCGGGCCGGCCGTTCAGGCCGCGCACGCGGGTATTCCCGGGTTCGCGCACGATGCCGCACTTCGTCGCGAGCACCACGCGCTCGCGGCGATCCCGGATCGCGCGGCCCACCAGCTCCTCGTTCGTGTATGGACCATACATATCGGCGGTGTCGAGCAGGTCGATGCCGAGATCGAGCGCGCGGTGGATCGAGGCGATCGACTCCGCTTCATCGCTCGGGCCGTAGAACTCGCTCATGCCCATGCAACCGAGACCGAGGGCCGAGACTTCGAGGGGACCGAGTCGTCGCTTCTGCATGGATGTCTCCTTCTTTGTGTGCGCTCGCGGCCGGATCGACCTCGCGCGCTGTCGTTCGGCTGCGGTCAGACCGTCGCCGCGTTCCCCGCAATCCGCTCGGCGCGGCCGCGCGAGGGGCTGCGATCCATTGGCGCTCAGCCCAGGTTCACGATCACGTTCTTCGTCTGCGTGTAGAGCTCGAGCGCGTGCCGGCCCATCTCGCGCCCGTAGCCGCTCCGCTTGAAGCCGCCAAACGGCGCCGCCGCATCGAACACGTTGTGGCAGTTGATCCACACCGTCCCGGCGCGCAGCCCCGCCGCCACGCGGTGCGCCTTGCCGATGTCCTTCGTCCAGACGCTGGCAGCGAGTCCGTAGGGGGTGTCGTTGCCGCGCGCCACCACGTCGTCGAGATCCTCGAAGGTCTGGACGGCGAGCACGGGCCCGAAGATCTCCTCGCGCACGATGCGCATGTCGTTCTTCACGCCATCAAAAATCGTCGGCTGTACGAAGTGGCCCTTGGCGAGCCCCTCCGGCCGCGCCGCGCCGCCGGCGACCAGGCGCCCGCCCTGCTCTTCTCCCGAACGGATGTAGGCGCAGACGCGCTCGTACTGTTCGCGCGAGACGAGCGGGCCCATCTCGGTTTGCGGATCGAAGCCGTCGCCCACGCGCGTGCGGCGCGCCACATCGGCCACCCGTTCGACGATTTCCTCGCGGATCTTCGGCCCCGCGAACAAACGCGAGCCGGCGCAGCAGCACTGGCCGTGGTTGAAGAAAATCGCGTTCGCGACGCCCGCGGCGGCCGCTTCGACGTCGGCATCGTCGAACACGATCACGGGCGATTTTCCGCCGAGCTCGAGCGAGACACGCTTCAGGTTCCCGGCCGAGGCGCGCACGATCTCGTGCCCGACTTCGGTGCTGCCGGTGAAGGCCACCTTGTCGACGCCGGCGTGCGAGGCAAGCGCCGCGCCCGCATCACCAAATCCGGTCACGACGTTGACGACCCCGTCGGGAAATCCGACTTCGCAAACGAGCTGCGCGAGCCGCAGCGCCGTGAGCGGCGTCTGCTCTGCCGGCTTGAGCACCACGGTGTTGCCGCAGGCGAGCGCCGCGCCGAGCTTCCAGGCCGCCATCAGCAGCGGGAAGTTCCACGGGATGATCTGGCCCACCACGCCGACGGGCTCCCGCAGCGTGTAATCGAGGAAGCTGGCGCCGTCGGGCCCGTTGATCGGGATCGTCTCGCCTTCGATCTTCGTCGCCCAACCCGCGTAGTAGCGGAAATGATCGATCGTGAGCGCCACGTCGGCGGCGCGCGCCACCGTCAGCGGCTTGCCGTTGTCGAGGCTCTCGAGCTGCGCAAACTCGTCGGCCCGCTCTTCGATCCGGTCCGCGAGCTTCCAGAGCAGACGTCCGCGCTCCGACGGATTCATGCGCCGCCAGGGACCGCTATCGAATGCGCGCCGCGCGGCGGCCACCGCGCGTTCGATGTCCGCCGGCCCGCCCTGGGCCACGCTGGCGATGGCGCGCTCCTGCGCCGGATTTTCGACGGCGAAACTGCGCCCATCACGCGCGGGCTCGAAGCGGCCAGCGATCAGCAGGCCATGCTTCTCGGCGAGAAAGGCGCTCACGGCAGGCAGGGGCTTCGGAAGCGCGGAAATGCTGGCGGTGGCCATGGCGTGGACCTCGGGGTGTCGGACAGGTGCCCCGATTATGCCCTGACGCGGGCGCGGCGTGAAGCCGAGAGCAGCGCGGGCGCCGCGCCGCGCAGCGCCTCGAAGCCCGCGCCGTCGATCTTGTAGTAGGACCAGATCCCGATCCGCGACTGGCTGAGGAGCCCGGCTTCCCGTAGCAGCTTCAGGTGATGGGAGATCGTCGGCTGCGCCAGCTCGAAGCGGTCGACGATGTCGCAGACGCAGGTCGGGCCGGGCTGGGCGGCGATCAGGCGCAGGATCTCGATGCGGGTGGGATCCCCCAGCGCCTTGAACAGGCGCGCCCAGCGCTCCTGCTCGCGATTGGGCAGGGGGCTCACCCCCTGGAGCGGACAACAACCTTCGGGTCGGGCGCGGGTGGTCATGGGAAACATATTGACAAACTTCGATGAATTGTAAAGAATCCATCGAAGTTGATCGATACGTTGTGTTCCCTCAGCAAGGAGATTGCCATGCGCGTACAGCTCGCCCTCAACGTGAAGGATCTGGAAAAGGCCGTCGAGTTCTATTCGAAGGCGTTCGGCGCGGCCCCGAACAAGCGCAAGCCCGGCTACGCCAACTTCGCCCTCGATCACCCGCCGCTCAAGCTCGTGCTGCTCGAGAACCCGGATGCGACGGAGCGCCTCAACCATCTCGGCGTCGAGGTGTTCCGCAATGAAGACGTCGACGCCGCGATCGAGCGGCTGGGAGCCGAAGGTCTGCCGCGCGAGGTCGAGATCGACGCGACCTGCTGCTACGCGAAGCAGAACAAGGTCTGGTCGCAGGATCCCGAAGGCGCGCGCTGGGAGTGGTATCGCGTGCTCGCGAACAGCGAGACGTTCGCGGAGCCGGCGGACGCGCAGCACGCGCCGGCCGAATCCGAGACGGCGGGCGCGTGCGCGACGCGCGCGGGAGCGGCGTGTGCGGGCACGGCGGCCGACTCCGTGACGGCCTGAGCACGGCGCTGCGCGCTCCAACGAGTCGAGCAGCGCGGCACCGCACCGCCGCGGCGTCGCCCTGCCACGTCTGCCACACTCGCGGCGCAATGCACCGCCAGCTCCTGCTCGATCTGCTCGCGCGATACGTCGCGCGCCGGCCGGAGGACGCCGCGATCGCCGGGCGCATCGCCGACTTCGTGAGAACCCACGAGGATTGCTTCGAGCGCAGCTGCCATGAGGGCCACATCACGGCGTCGGCGTGGATCCTCTCGCCCGACCATCGCCATGCGCTCCTCACCCATCATCGCAAGCTCGATCGCTGGCTCCAGCTCGGAGGCCACTGCGATGGCGAGCGCGATCCGCGCCACGCGGCGCTGCGCGAAGCGCGCGAAGAATCCGGGCTCGCGCATTTTCGTTTCGTTGGCGACGCGGACGATCCGCTGCCGCTCGACCTCGACATTCATCCGATCCCGGCGCACGGCGGCGACCCCGCGCACCTGCACTTCGACGTGCGTTTCCTGCTGGCGGCCGAGCCCGGCCAGGCGCTTCAGGCGAGCGAAGAATCGAACGCGCTGCGCTGGTTCGAGCGCGCACGGCTCGCCGAGTGGATCGACGAGGAGAGCCTGCTGCGACTAGAACGCCGCGCGCTCGCCCTGGTGCCGCTCCCACCCATCTGAGCCCCGACCAAACACCAACAAGTTTCAGCGAGAGGCGGCGGGGGGCGGGCGGAGGCGAAATCAAGCGCAGCCGCCCCGCACGGCGGTGCCTTGCTCGACGCCAAAAACGCGAGAGCTGCGACGCGCGCCCGAAACGAGGAACGGCGAGCCATTCGCCTCCGCCCGCCCCCCGCCGCCTCTCGCTTCTCCCACCCGAAACGCCGGCTCCGGATCAGCGCGCAAGCGCCGCGATCTCGCGCAGCGAAGCCTCGACCTCCTCGCGCGCGAGCCCGGGAATCTGCACGCGCGCGATCAGGTGCGTGACGCCGAGCTTCTCGCGATAGCGCCGCACGCCCTCGGCCACCTCGTCTGGATCCCCCACGATCGCCCAGTCCGCGACGTTCGCCGCCGCCGCACGGCGCAGGCTCGAGGCCGGCGCCTTCGCGAGCGCCGCAGCCTGCTGCACGAGCCCCGCCCGCGCGCGCGCAACGAGCGCGGCGTCGCGCGAGATGAAGAGCGTGCGCATCACGGGTACGGCAACCGGCTCGGCGTGCCCCGCCGCGGCAAACGCCTCCTGATGCCGCGCGTAGTTCTGCTCGAGCGCCGCGAGCGATTCAATCGGCGACGCGAGATACGGAAGACCCAGCCGCCCGGCCTGCGCCACCGCCTTGGGCCCGAAGGCCGCCACCCAGAGGGGCGGGTGCGGCCGTTGCACGGGCAGCGGAGCGACATGCACGGGTGTCGGCGGCGCCGCGTCCCCGATGCCGGCCTCCCAGGCTACCGCCTCCCCCGCCCAGGCGCGCCGCATCACCTCGAGCGCCGCCTCGAAGCGATCGCGCTTCTCTTCCGCCGGCACGCCAAAGGCCGTGAAGAGCGCGCCGCGAAAGCCGCGCCCCATGCCGAGGATCACGCGCCCCTGCGAAAGCCGGTCGAGCACGGCCACTTCTTCCGCCACGTGGATCGGATTGCGCACGGGCAGTAGAAACGAAGTCGTCCCGAGATGCAGCCGCGTGGTGCGCGAGGCGACGGCCGCGAGCAGCAGCAGCGGCGTGGGGATCGACGCCGGGCCGCCGAAGTGGCTCTCCGGGAGGAACAAGGAATCGAAACCGAGCTTCTCCGCGAACTCCGCCTGCTCCGGCAGCGCAGCCGCGAGGCCTTCACCCTCGAAGACCCAGGGGGTGACACCCAGGTGCAGCGTGTCTTGCGCGCGCGCGGCGTCGGGCTCTCGGTTCACCGTCCGATCATATCGTGGCCCGGCGGCAGTGGCGTGCACGCGCAGCCATCACGGCGAGTCCGAGCACCACGAGCAGGAAGGTCGATGGCTCCGGCACGGGCGTGAGGCCCACGATCAGATCGACGCCGAAGCCGGAGCCCTGCGTAGAACCGGTCCAGTCGAAAACCAAACTGAGCGGCGACGGCTGTGTGATTGGCGGAATCGTGTCGATATCGATGACTCCGAGGTCGAGGACCTGATCGTCGAAGTAGGCGATCGCGGCAGCGAGATCGTCGAACAGGACGTCGACGAGCGTCTGGTTGCGCAGCGCGGCGCGGAAGCGCAGCGAATCGAAGCCGGAGCCCAGGACGTCGCTGCCCGTGAACCCCACCAAGACCCTCTGGACGGCGCTGACCTGGAGCGCATTCGCGATGAGCTCGAACGTCGCGCTCTGCGTGAGCGCCGAACCGTCCGTATCCTGTGTATTCGCGAATCCGATCTGCGAGATCGCCAGCACGCTGCCGATCAGATTGCCGGCGAATGCATTGGCGACTTGACTCGTGCCTTCGATCGCCGAGCTGACGTCGCGCTGAGCGGGCCGTCCCGAAGCGAACGCGAACGCATCGAGACTGCCGAGATCGCGCTTCACGAATGCCGACTCGACGCTGGCCCAGGACTCCGTAGACGCCTGGCTCACGACTGGCGCAATGGCGAGAGTGCGCAACGAGTAGATGTCGAAGGCCGCCGTGATCGCCTCGGCGCGCGCTTCCCCGCTCGTCCCCTTTCCCGACGCGTGCGCCTGCGCCGTTCCGCTCGAGTTGAGAGTCGATGCACGTCCGATGGCTGCATAGGATCGTCCGAGCGCCGACGCCGCCGTAGCAGTGGACATCACCTCTCCGAGACCCTCGGCGAACGCCGACGCACTCGCGTCGCCGTTTCGCCCGTGCGCCAGGACGCGCGTGCCTTGCGTCCGGTAGTCGCCTTCGCCGCCTTCCGCATAGGCCGATACATGCACCGGGGAAGCGCCCCCCCCGTAGCCGATCGCGCTGGAACGAGCCGTGCCGCCGTCGCCTGGAGCGACATTGCCGACGGTGGTGTGCCCACCTCGGCCGCCCCGCGCGTAGTCCTCGACGATGACCACGCTGTCGCCGAGCGCAGTGCCAAGGGATTCGCTGTCCGCGTCGCCGCCGCGACCGCCAATCCCGGTTTCCGAGAACCCGCCGAAGTCACCTCCTGCGCCGCCGACCGCGTCCGCGCAGGTGAAACATGCATTGGACATCAGTACGGCATGACCATCCTGGGTCGTGAGGCCCATCGCGCGGGCGAGAGCCGAGCCGCCCTGCTCGCCGATCCCCGACGTGAACCTGCGCCCCGCGCCGCCGACTGCGTCGCTGCGAACCGCGACGCTCCCGCCCTGGTTCTGGCCGGAGGCGTAGGCTTCCACGTCGTAGGCGCCATTCGCTGCCGAGACGACTTCGAGCGCTGCGAGATTCTTGACGACCGCGAGTCTGCTCGACGAGAAGCCGTTGAAACCTCCCGAACCGGAGCCGGCAAGTCCGCCTTGGGCCTGTTGTTCCAGATGAAGGGTCCCACTCGTATCGCCATCGACGGCATTTTCGAGCAGGACCGACGCGCCATCGCCAGCGGGCCGGCTCCCGCCGTCCCCCGCACCGCCCGCACCACCGGTTGCCACGCCCACGACGCGGACTGCGCCGCCTCCCGTCGAGGAACCGTGGACCGGTCCAAGCCGCGCCTCGCCTCCACGACCGCCGGACGTGTCGTCGACGGATGTCACCGCGGCGCCGCCGTTGCCGCCCACGGCTCGAGCCAACACGTCGACCGTCTGAGTACCGGCGTTGCGCCCGATGGCGGACGACGTCGCCGTTCCACCCGTTCCCCCATCGGCGCCGTTACCACCGCGGGCGCCGTCGGTCACCACGACCGCGCTGTTGCCCAACGCCTCGCCAACCGATTCGCTCACCGCGTTTCCACCTGGAATCGCCAGAATTCCGAGCGACGAAGGGCTTCCACCCTGCGCGAACACGGCGCCGCCGAGGCGTACGCCGACACCGACATCGTGGCCATCGCCGGTCGTCTGCGCGAGCACGTAAACGCTCGCGTCGCCCGCAGCGCCATTACCGGCGCCGTTCGCGCCCCTGCCTCCCCCGCCTCCGTACGCGAACGCGGCGGCATCAGCGCGCCCCGCGTCGTTGCGCGCAACGGAGCGAGCGCTCGCACTTCCGCCGCTCCCGGCCAGACCCGACGGAGCGATCAAGGTTCCGCCTATCCCCGCCCGTGCCGACGTCGACAGGTGAAGGGACGCGGCGCTGACGGAGCGTTCTAGATCGCTGCGTGCGTCGCCGCCGCGAGCCGACTCGGCAAACACCGATTGTCCACCCCGCCCGCCCTGCGCGAACTGAGTCAAGAAAATGTTTCCGGTGGTCGCGGCGTCCACCGCGTCGACGACTGAGACACTGGCGCCGTCGCCGCCGCGTCCGGAGTACTCTGCATTGCCGCCCGTACCCCCAACGACTTCCGCTTCCACGACTACTTCCGCTCCGTTCGACGAGCGCCCGAGTACGGTCCCGACCTGTGCCGATCCGCCAGTACCGGCTGCCGCGTTGCTCGATCTGCCTCCCATTCCGCCGAGCGCGCGGACAATGAGGTTGAGGGCGCCGCCACCCGTGTTTTCGGCAATCGCCGTATTGGACGCCGCTCCTCCGGCGCCGCCCGCTGCAACCGTCAAGTTCCCGATGAGCGCTTGACCACCCGCGCCGCCAAAAGCCTCCTGCCGCAAGGTCAGGCGTCCACTCGTCGCGCCCGTTGCGGCGTCCGCCATCTGCGTGTCGCCGCCGCGACCGCCAACGCCCCCGTCTCCCGCCGCGCTACCGGCACCCCCGGTCTGGACGGCGGTGGCCCGAACCTCGGCGCCCCCTGATGACTCGCCGTGTGCGGAGGCGCTGGCTCCGCCGCCGTCGGCACCGTCGGCGCCTTCCCCTCCCGTTGCGCGCGCCTCGACCACGACCGTCGTCTGCCCGGCGTTGCTGCCTTCAGCGGTGGACGAGGCAAAGCCGGCATCTGCACCTTTGCCACCGACGGCAATGGCGTCCACGTCGACGAAGTAGTTCCCGAGTGCGTTGCCGACCGATCGACTCGTGGCCCGTCCGCCGTCACCCCCCCCGGATCCAAGTCCGCTTCCACCCCGCCCGCCTTGCGCTTCGGCCCGGGCGGTCGCGCCTCCGTCGACCATCGTGATCGCCGTCGCGGACGCATCGCCACCCTTACCGGCGGGGTCTCCAGGCGACGGACCTGCGCGGCCATTCCCACCGGTCGCGTCCGCGATGTTGGTCGCGTCGCCCGAGATGGCCGAGGCGTCGGCATCCTGGCCATCCTCGCCAGTTGCGCCGTTGGCACCGATCACCGTGATCGTGACGGCGAAGGCGGGCGCCGGCCCGAAGAGCAGAAGCGAAGTGACGAGGATCGCGCGCCGCAAGGGGCCCTTTCTCATGACGCCAGCTCCCCGTGCGCGCAGGACCACCCAGGGGAGGTAGGCGGCATTCAGGTCTGCGTGGCAGAACTCTGTTGCTTCGAAGCTCGAACGAGGTCAATGCGCCCCCCTGGAACATGTTCTAGTCTTTTCGCCCGCCCCCCGGTCCCGGGGCCGCCTCCCGGCGGCCTTGGCTCGCCGTTGGAGCGCCGAGGCCCGGATGCATCTCGAGTTCACGCCCGAGCAGCAGCGGCTGCGTCAG
>JANNIY010000044.1:0-23173 GCA_031405455.1 Deltaproteobacteria bacterium
GGCGCGGGCGAGGCCCCTCTCGCCGAAGACGGCCTGATCGGATCGACCAGCCGCGTCTACGACGCCGCCGGCCGCCTGCTCGCGAGCGGTGGTGCGCAGCTCCTGTGCGTGAAGGCGTAGACGCAGGCAGCGAGGTGGGGAGGCGGCGGGGCGTGGGCTACGGCGAATGGCTCGCCGTTCCTCTTTTCGTGATCGCGTGCTGGAACTCAATTTTGTGGCGTCGAGGAAGGCGTAGTCCTGCGGGGCGGCTGCGCTCTATTTCGCCTCCGCCCACGCCCCGCCGCCTCCCTCCGCGCCGCTCCTCGAATGTCGGATCGGGGCTAGCCGAGACAGGCTGAGCCCGTCTCAGGGCGGGTCCGCGCTGCGGCCCAGAACGGCGATGATCTCCTCGCCGAAGCGAGCTGCGCTCTCGCAGTATCCGGCACGGCTTGGACAGGGCAGCCCCACGCTGAGCCACGTGACGCCGATCTCCGCCAATCGAACCACCTGCTCGCAGAACGCGTCCGGCTCGGGAGTCGTGGCGGGGTTCATGCGCAGGCCGAAAGGCACGAAGTTCACGTCGAGCGGCTCGCTGCGACCGTTTTCCCGGGCATGGTCCTCGAATTCACGGATGCGCGCGGCAAGCGCCTCCACGGATGCGAGTGGCGCTGTGCGCGTGGTGCGACTGAAGGCGGGCGGCACCGGGAAGGGACTCCAACCCTGCGCGTGCCGCGCAGCACGGCGCGCCGCGCGGCGCGAGTTTCCACCGACCCAGATCGGCGGATGCGGCTGCTGCACCGGAGTCGGGAGCATCGTGTTGGCGGTTGCCCGGTAGCCGCGCCCGTCGTACGCGACGCTGGCCCCCGACCATGCGCGCTTGATCGCAATCAACGCGTCGTCTGACACCTCGTTGCGGTGTTCGAAATCCGCGCCGAGCGCACGCGACTCCGCTTCCAGGTAGCCCGCCGCGACTCCCAGGATGACCCGCCCGCCGGAGACCGCATCCAGGCTCGCCACCGCCTTCGCCGTCAGGAACGGGTTGCGATACGGCAACACGAGGACGTTCGTGTGCAGGCGCAGATGCCGCGTGCTGGAGGCCGCGACGGCGAGCGCCACGAACGGATCGAGGGCGTGATGACCGCCCGTCGCGAGCCACGCATCCGGAGGGAAGGGATGCTCGGTCACATAACCCGCGTCGAAGCCCGCTGCCTCGAGCGTGCGCGCCATTTCGCCGATGGCTGCTGCGCCGATCAGATCCGCGCCCTGCGTCACGCAGTCGGTCGGAATCTGGCCGGAGAATCGCATGCGCCGTGGTCCTCCATGCCGCACTCGCAGCGCGACGCTACGGTCGGAACGACCCGCGCACAAGCCTTCGCACGCGCGATCCCACCTCGAGATCAGCCGAGGATCACGTGCAGCTTGAGGGCCAGCATCAGCTTGCCGGAGATCTGAATCCGACGGCGCAGCAGCGCTTCGGGCGCGGCGATCTCCCCGCGGTTGAGTGCGCGCCAGGTCTCGAAATCCACGCGCACTTCGAGATCGGGCTCGTCCGCGCGTCCCTCGCTCCCCACGAGAACTCCGTTTGCGACGCGCACCGAGAACGTTCCCGCGCGCTCGCCGTGGAGATCGAACACGATCAGCGCCGCGGTGTCGCCAAGACGCTCGCGCCGCTCGTGATCCTCGGCAACGCGCGCCGGCAGCCAGCTCGTGAAGAACTCGAACGGCGAGATGTCGTCCGGCGGCTTGGCGCGCTCGCTCATGGCGCGCGGATCTTATCAGTCGAGCGGGAGCGCTGCCGCGCGCAACGCTGCGCCCGTGTGCGACTCCGCGCAGGCCGCGATTTCCGCCGGCGTCCCCTGCGCCACGACGCGCCCTCCCCCGGGCCCCGCCTCGGGCCCGAGGTCGATCACGTGATCCGCCCGCCGGATCACATCCAGGTTGTGCTCGATCACGATCACGCTGCCGCCCGCATCGAGAATGCGATCGAGGCTCGCGAGCAGGAGTTCGACGTCGGCCGGGTGCAGGCCCGTCGTCGGCTCGTCGAGCACGTAGAGTGCGCTCGTCTCGCCGGCGCCGAGCGCCTGCGCAATCCGCAGCCGCTGGAGCTCGCCGCCCGAGAGCGTCGACAAGGGCTGCCCGATCGCGAGATAGCCCAGCCCCACATCGGCGAGCGGGCGCAGTCGGGCCACCAATGCGGCGTCGCCCGCCAGGGCTTCGAGCGCCTCGTCGACGCCGAGCGCGAGCACCTCGACGATGTTGCGCCCGCCGATCCGCACGTCCATCGCTTCGGGCCGGTAGCGGCGGCCATCGCAGGCTTCGCACGGCATGCGCACGTCGTCGAGAAACTGCATGTCGACGACGACCTCGCCCGCGCCTTCGCAAACTTCGCAGCGCCCGCCCGGCACGTTGAACGAGAACCAGCCCGGCGCGAGCCCGCGCTCGCGCGCCTCGCGCGTCTCCGCGAAGCGCCGGCGGATGACCTCGAAGGCTTTCGACACCGTGGCCGGATTCGAGCGCGAACTGCGCGCCGGTGCGCTCGGCTCGACCACCACGACCTCGGAAAGCCACGCCCCTCCCTCGACAGCGTCACACGCGCCGCGCTCGGGATCCCGCCGCAGATGCCCCACCAGCACCGATCCGATCAAGGATGATTTGCCAGCGCCCGAAACCCCCGAGACGACCACGAGTTGGCGCAAGGGGATCGCGAGCGTGACGTCCTTCAGGTTGTGCTCGCGGGCGCCCACGATGCGCAGATGCCCCTGCGCGGGACGCGGAGGCCGCGTGCGCAATCGGAACTCGCCGCGCAGCGCCCGGCCCGTGAGAGATTCGGGATGCGCGCGCAGTTCGGCGACGCTGCCTTCCACGACGAGCTTCCCGCCACGCCGGCCACCGAGCGGGCCGAGATCGATCACATGGTCCGCCGCCTCGACGATCTCCGGCGCGTGCTCGACCACCACGACCGTATTGCCCTGATCGCGGATCTTTCGGAGCACCGCGATCAATTTCTGTGTATCGCGTGCGTGCAAGCCGATCGAAGGCTCGTCGAGCACGTAGAGCGACGCCGTGAGCGCACCGCCGAGAGCCGAGGCGAGCTGGATGCGCTGCGCCTCGCCTCCCGAAAGCGTGCGCATCGGCCGCTCGAGCGTGACGTAGCCGAGACCCACGGCCGTGGTCGTTGCCACCCGCGCGCGCAAATCCTCGAGCAGGCGCCCGGCACGCTCGTGCGCCGCCGGCTCGAGCGTGAGCGCCCCGAGCCAATCCCCCAGCTCCGAGAGCGTCGATCGGCAAAGCGCCGGCAGCGACCGCCCCCCCACGCACACGCCGCGCGCCTCGGGGCGGAGCCGCGAACCCTCGCACGCGGCACACGTTTGGTAGCGGCGGTAGCGCGCGATCATCACACGCGCCTGCACCTTGTAGCGCTTGCGTTCGAGGCGTTCGAAGAAGCCCTCGACGCCGCGCCAATGGCGTCCGTCGCCGCGAAACACCCACTCCTGTTGGGCCGGCGTCAGCTCCTCGAAGGGACTGTCCGTCGGAACCCCCGTCGCCTCGCATGCCTTCTGGAGCTTGCGCAACATGCGTTGACCACCGGGGGACGCGAAGGGAGCGAGCGCCAGCGCGTCGATCGAGCGCTTCGGATCCGGAACCACGCGCTCGCGATCGAGCTCGGGGGTCCGCCCGAAGCCCTGGCACGCCTCGCACGCCCCGAGCGGGCTGTTGAAGGAAAACAGCGCGGGCTCGGGCAGCGGGAAGGCGCGCCCGCAGCCGTCGCAGGCGAAGCCCTCGTGAAAGACTGCGCGCTCGCCCCCCTCGGCGATCACACCGCACTGGCGTTCGCCGCGCGCAAAGGCGTTTCCGACCGCTTCCGCGAGACGCGCGCGGCCCTCGCCCGCGCGCGGAACCAGCCGGTCGATCAGCAGCCAGGCGTCGCCACGCGCGCGCGCGAGCTCGCGCGCCGAAAGCTCCGAGAGTTCGAGCACGCCGCCATCCTTCGCGAGCAGCCGGGTGAAGCCCTCGCGCTGCAGGCGTTCCCGCAGCGCGGCGCCGGGTTCCGCGCGTGCGCCGGGCAGACGTGCGCCGATCGACACGCGCTGACCTTCGAAGCGTGCGAGCAGAATCTCCGAAATGGACGCGACCGTTCCGGGGAGCACGCGGCGATCGCAGCTGGGGCACCAGCTCTCGCCAATCTTCGCGTAGAGCAGGCGCAGGTAGTCGAGAATTTCGGTCGCCGTGCCGACGGTCGAGCGCACGCTCGTCACGCGATTCCGACGTTCGATCGCGATCGCCGGCGGCAGATTCGAAATGAAATCGACTTCAGGGCGCGGCAGGCGCTCGAGAAACTGCCGCGCATAGGCGGAGAGCGACGCCACATAGCGACGCTGGCCTTCGGCATACAACGTATCGAAGGCGAGCGTCGACTTGCCGGATCCCGAGACACCCGACACGATCGTGAGCGAACCAATGGGAATCCGGCAGGTCACGCCCGCCAGGTTGTGGGACCTGGCGTTCTGGATTCGGATTTCCACGCGCTGCGATCAGAGGCCGCGATCGGACAGGGGATCCAGCTCCTCGAAAATCAGCGTCACGCTGATGTGATCGCCCGATTCACTCTGCGCCATGTGCAGCAGGTGCAGCATGTGCGTCGAGAGGAACTTGTTGATCTCCTCCTCGGCTTCCTTCACCAGTCCGCGGAACACGCGGCAGCGCAGCGCCATAGTCTCACCCCTCCCCGCGCGCGGCCTGGCGCCGCGCTTCGGCTGCATGGCGCTCCTTGCCGGCCGCGTCCGCGCTCTCCGCCAGCGCGAGCCACGTGGCGCGATCGCTGGGCTCTCCCAGCGCCGTCGCAATCACCCGCAAGAGGAAGCCATCGCCCGCCGCCACGGCTTCCGCGCGCAGCGCGACGAGGCGCTCACGCACGCCGGCTTTGCGCAGGAATTCGACGGCCTCGAGCGAGCGCCCTTCCTCGAGATAGGCGTCGGCGAGCTTCAGCGACTGCGCAGCCGGCAGCTCGCGCTCGATCAGATGGCGGCGCTGGAGCGGATCCGGAATCTTCGACTTCGCCACTTCCCCCCCCGAAACCCGGAGCCTAGTACCGAGGCACGCTCGGATCCACGTTCTGCGACCACGCGTCGATGCCGCCTGCGAGGTTCTCGACGCGCTCGAAGCCCTGCTCGCTCAGGAATGCACACGCGCGGGCACTGCGGCCACCGTGATGGCAGTGAATCACGACACGTTTGCGACGCCAGGCGTCGAGTTCTGCCAGGCGCGCTTCCAACTGGCCGAGCGGCACCAGCTTCGCCCAGTCGATGTTGGCGCGTGTGTGTTCGGAGGGCTCACGCACGTCGATCAGCAGCACCTCCTCACCGCTCGCGCGAGCCGCTTGCAGCTCGCGCGGTGTCGTCTCGCGCAGGTTCGCGCCACTTTTGCTCTGGCTCGGCATACCGCAAAAATCCTCGTAGTCGATGAGTTTCGTCAACGTCGGCTGCTCTCCGCAGGCCGCACACTTGGGATCCTTCTGGATGCGAAACTCGCGAAACGCCATGCGCAGCGCATCGATCTGGAGCAGGCGCCCGCACAGCGATTCGCCGATCCCCGTGAGCAGCTTGAGCGTTTCGGTCGCCTGGATCAGCGCGACGAGCCCCGGCAACACGCCGAGCACGCCGCCCTCCGCGCACGACGGCACGGCGCCCGGCGGAGGCGGCTCGGGAAAGAGACAGCGATAGCAGGGGCCGCTCCGGGAATCGAAGACACTCGCCTGGCCGTCGAAGCGGAAGATCGCGCCGTGCACGTTCGGCTTGCCGAGCAAAACGCAGGCGTCGTTCGTGAGGTAGCGGGTGGGGAAGTTGTCGCTGCCGTCGACGATCACATCCCAATCGGCCAGCAGCGCGAGCGCGTTCTCGGACGTGAGACGAACGGCGTGTGCGATGACCTGCACGTCGGGATTCTGGGCCCGGATCCGCTCGGCCGCGACTTCGACCTTCGGGCGGCCGATGTCGGCCGTGCCATAGAGCACCTGACGCTGGAGGTTCGAGGCTTCGACGCGGTCGTGATCGATCAGCCCGAGCGTTCCGACGCCCGCTGCCGCGAGATACTGTGCGAGCGGACAGCCGAGGCCTCCGGCGCCGATCAACAGCACGCGGCCGGCGAGCAGCTTGCGCTGGCCCTCGACGCCGACCTCTGGGAGTGTGAGATGGCGCCGATAGCGCTCGAATTGGCTCGGCGTGAGCTGCGGGGGCGACGCCGTCATACGGGAGACGCTATCCGAGCGGCCTCGCGCTGCAACCGCGGGCGCCGGAAACGGCGGCCCCCCCGGCCCAGACGGACCGGGGGGGCCATGAGGAGTCGCGAAGCGCGGGGAACTACTCGTCCTCGCCGGCTTCTTTCTTGGGCGGCATCACGTTGATCTTGTAGGCCTTGCGCGGCTTGTCGATCATCTTCCACGACACGCTCACCCAATCGTTCTTCTTGACGGCGCCCCATTCCGTCTTTTCGCCCTCGACGACGGTCGCGTCCGTCTTGTCGAAGGACACCTTGTCGCCTTTTCGATTGTCGACGATCAGCTTCTTGCCGTCGATCTTGTCGACCTTGCCGACGAACTCGCGCATCTGGGCGACGGCTGCGCCCGGCATGGCGACGGGCAGGATCAACGCGACGAGCGCGATCAACGCCATTCGGGTCATCAACTTGCGCATGCAGGCTTCTCCTTTCGTGGCACGCCGCCTCCGGCGTGCTGCTTGCCGAGTTGGACGGTGATTCTCTCCGTATATTCGGTCCGATCACCGAGTTGCGTGCCGGAGGTGGGACTCGAACCCACACGGCCGTGAGGCCGGGGCCTTTTGAGGGCCCTGCGTATGCCGATTTCGCCACTCCGGCAGAAGGCGGCGGAGAATACCACGCGAATCGGCAATGCGAGACGCGCCGCAGCGTCCGCGCGCTTTGACAGCCCCGGAGGCTGACGTTAGCCTCGGCCGATCGTGGGGCTGTAGCTCAGCTGGGAGAGCATCAGGCTGGCAGTCTGAGGGTCGGGGGTTCGATTCCCCCCAGCTCCACCATTCTCTCTCCGCCGCGCTGGCGGCCCCGCAAACTCTGGCTTCTTCGCCCTCGCAGGGAGCCCCATGGGCCAAAACGACACGCGGGCCGCGCACGCGGGCGGCGAGCTCCCGATCGCCATCGTCGGCGCCGGCTTCGCCGGAATCGGAACGGCGATTCGCCTGCTCGAGGCCGGCATCCGCTCGTTCACGATCTTCGAGCGCTCCGCCGAGATCGGCGGCACCTGGCGCGACAACACGTACCCGGGCGCGGCCTGCGACGTGCCGTCGCACACCTATTCCCTCTCCTTCGAGCAGAACCCGGGCTGGACGCGGAGATTTTCGTCCTCGCAGGAAATCCAGGCCTACCTGCTCGGGCTCGTCGAGAAGTGGCAGCTGCGCTCGCATCTGCGGTTGAACACGGCGATCGTCGAGGCGCGCTTCGACGAAGCCAACGGGGTCTGGGCGCTCACCACCGGACAGGGAGAGACCGTCTCGGCGCGCGTCGTCGTCTCCGGCGTGGGCGGGCTCGTCGACCCCGCGCTGCCCGACATCCAGGGCCTCGAAAGCTTCGAAGGCGAGATCTTCCACACCGCGCGCTGGAACCACGACTACGAACTCGCCGGAAAACGCGTCGCCGTCATCGGCACCGGCGCGAGCGCCGTACAGGTCGTGCCGTCGATCGCGCCGCAGGTCGAACAGCTCTTCGTCTACCAACGTACACCCGCTTGGGTCGTGCCGAAGATGGACAAGGCCTACTCGGAGCGCGCGCTCCGACGCTACGCTCGCTTCCCCTTCCTGCTCCGCGCGAGCCGCTTCCTGCAGTATTGGCTGAGCGAGGCCTGGGGCCCGCTGATCTTCCTCGATGCCCCTCGCCTCTCAGCGCTCGCAGAAGGCATGTCGCTGCGGCATCTGCACGCGCAGGTGAAGGATCCGCTGCTGCGCGAAAAGTTGACGCCGCACTTCCAGTTCGGCTGCAAGCGCATCCTCGTTTCCGACGATTTCTGGGCGAGCTTCGAGCGCCCGAACGTCGAGCTGGTGACGGATCCCATCGAGCAGATCACACGCGCCGGCATCCAGACGCAGGGCGGTGCGGCGTACGCTGTCGACGCAATCATCCTCGCGACGGGCTTTGCGGTGGGTCTCGCCCGCGCCCCCTTCCCGGTGCGCGGCCGCGGCGGTCGCCGACTCGACGATGCGTGGAAGCACGGCGCCGTCGCCTACAAGGGAATGACGGTGTCGGGCTTCCCGAACTGGTTCATCCTGATGGGCCCCAACACCGGCCCCGGGCACACCTCCGTGCTCGTCTACACGGAGGCGCAGATCGCGCACCTGCTCGGCGCCATCCAGCACCTGCGCGACACCGGCGGCAAGTGGCTCGACATCCGCCAGGCGGTGCAGGACCGCTACAACGCGGGCATCCAGCGGCGCATGCCGCGAATGGTCTGGCACACCTGCAAGAGCTGGTACGTCTCGAACGACGGCAGCAACCGCGCCCTCTACCCCGGCTTCGCCTTCGAATACGCCCTGCGCACCCGCCGCTTCGATCCATCGGACTATGAAAGCGGGACGTCGGCCTAGAAATTCACTGCTTTCTTGGCGCGAGCTGGGCGGGCGAGCCGATGAAAACGGCAGGTCCATCGCGACGTTCAATTACGCAGCGGCGGAAACGTCCCGTAGCTGAGCGCGCGCCAGATCCATTCAGCGGGGCCGAAACGGAAGCGTGCGAGCCAGCAACCGCTCGCCGCGACCTGTAGCGCATAGAGCGCGCAAGTGAGCGCCAGGCCAGCGGCAGGTTGGATTTCTCCGAGACGGGCGAGCAGCGCAACACCCAGCAGCGACTGCATCAGGTAATTCGTGAGCGACAAACGACCGGCGGCGGCGAGCGGCGCGAGCGCTCGCTGCCAGCCCGGATGTTCGAGGGCGCGCAAGATCCACACGACGTAGGCGAGCGCGAGTGCAGGCGCTCCGAAGGCGATCGACGCCTCGGCGAGCACGGCGATCCACGACACACTCGACGCGCCCGACAGATCGACGAGCATCACGTGCACGAGGCTGCCAGCGATGCCGATGGTCGCGAGCAGCCCGACGTGCCGGCGCAATGCCGGCATGGGATCGTCCGCCTGCCCGCGCGAGCGCGCCGCCACGAGCCCGAGAAGAAACATCGCAAACGCGAAGGACGCCTGCCGCGCGGAGTATCCGAATTCAACGACCTCCGCCGCGACGCGGGTGTTCGCGACCGCAGCGACGACGTCGCCCGATGCCGCAACGGTGATCGCCGCGAGCACGAGCGTCGGCGCCGCCAGCGCGGCAACGGCCGTGCGCGCGAGCACCCGCGCGGCGCACGTCCGGAACGGCAGGAGCACCACTCCGAGCACCGCGTACGTCGCGAGGATGTCCCCCGACCACAGGAGCAGCTGATGGAAAAGGCCGATCAGGAAGAGGATGCCCATGCGCCACAGGTGGAGCGCGACGAAGCGCGGGCCCGTGCGAGCCATCTGCAGTGCGATGCCGTAGCCGAACAAGAGCGCAAAGAGCGCGTAAATCTTGTTCTCGAGAGCGATCTGGATCAGCCACAGCGCCGCGTGATCGCTGAAACCCGCGGCGGGACGTGCGACGAGCTCGCGATAGGTCGGCGAGAAGAAGTGCTGCGCGTTCTCGACGAACACGCCGAGCAATGCCGCGCCGCGGAGCACGTCGAGGTTCGCAAGCCTCGCGGCCGGCTCCGTCGGACCGCTCGCGGCCATGGTGTGGTTGTGCCGGCGGGCGATCGGCGGTTCAGCGCATCTCCACCAGGAGGAGATCGATCGTCGTCTTGCCTTCCCCGCCGCCAATGCCGAAGCTGGCCGAGCGAGCGCCCTTGTCGGCGAATACCAGGATTCCGTCGGCTCCGTCGACGCGTTGCGTCGACCAACCCTGCCCGGCAAGCGAATCGCTGAAGAACGACGCCACCGTGGCCGGGTCGTCCGACGTGCTCCAGTTCACCTTGAGGCCCGAATCCGGCGTCGAGAGCGCCTTGACGACCACCGCCTCGGGATAGAGCGGGATGTCGGGCGGGAAATCTTCCGGCAGCGCTGCCATCCAGATTTCATCGAACGCATTCACCGCTGCCGGCGACTCGGCGGGCGCAGCCGGTTCTGCGCCGGGGGACGCTTCCGACGGTTCCGACTGATCGCCGCCGCAGCCCAGCGCCACGAACGCGCCGATCGAAACCGCTGCCCCGATCCCGAAGAAGCCACTGCGAAGACTGCGAATCTTGCTGATCACCGTGCGCCCTCCCCCGATTCAATGGGTGCGTCAGCATAGCAGCCCGGCCTTTGCGCGCGGTCGCGGGGCTGCCTGCTTCCGCCTCCGGGCGACGCTTGTCAGCCCATTAGAACGTGTTCTAGGATGCCAGCTTCCTCGCGAGGGATGCCATGAGCCAGACCGACGGCGAAATCTCCTTCACGGCGACGCACGTCATCGAGTATGCCTACCGGCGTTCGGTGGGCGCCGTACTCGGGCGCTTCTTCACGGAGCTGCGCGACCGCAAGTTGGTCGGCTCGCGCACGCGCTCCGGTCGCGTGCTCGTGCCTCCCTGCGAATACGATCCCGACAGCGGCGAGGCCGTGGACGAAATCGTGAACGTCGGCCCGGCGGGTGTCGTGACGACCTGGGCCTGGGTCCAGCAGCCGTCCGCGAAGCACCCGCTCACCCGTCCCTTCGCCTGGGCGTTGGTCCGCCTCGACGGCGCCGACACCGGGATGCTGCATGCGGTCGACGCCGGTTCGGAGGCGGGCATGCGAACGGGCATGCGCGTCGAGCCCCGTTGGCGCGAGAAGACCGTCGGCGAGATTCGCGACATCGAGTGCTTCGTACCCGAGGCCGCGCGATGAGCGACGCCAAACCCGTCCAGAGCATCATCACGCCGACACGCCTCAGTTACGACTACTCGGCCGTGGGAACCCAGGCACGCTTCCTCGATCAGATCTCCCGCGGTCGCATCTTCGGCCAGCGCTGCCCCTCGTGTCACAAGGTCTACGTGCCGGCCCGCGCCGTCTGCCCCCGCTGCGGCGTGGCGACGACCGAACCGGTCGAGGTGAAGGCGAGCGGAACGGTCACCACTTTCTGCGTCGTCCGCGTGCCCTCGGAGAACATCCACCTGAAACTGCCCTTCGTCGCCGCACACATCCTGCTCGACGGTGCCGACATCCCCTTCTTCGGATTGGTCGGAGATTGCGAGGCGAGCGAAGTTCGCATGGGCATGCGGGTCGAGGCGGTCTGGGCGCCGCGCGAGACCTGGGGGCCGACCCTCACCAACATCCGGCACTTCCGGCCGACCGGCGAGCCCGACGTCCCGTTCGAGAAGTTTCAGGAGCACCTGTGATGCGGGAGGTCGCGGTCGTCTCGTTCGCGCAGACCCCCTACGTACGCCGCGAGCGCGGACGCAGCGAGATCGAGATGCTGCTCCCGGTGCTCGGCCAGGCGATCGAGCGCTCCGGAATTGCGAAGTCCGATATCGGCTTTACCTGCTCGGGCAGCTCCGATTACATCGCGGGCCAGGCCTTCGCCTTCGTCGGCGCGGTCGACGCGCTCGGCGCCTGGCCGCCGATTTCCGAATCGCACGTCGAAATGGACGGCGCCTGGGCGCTCTACGAGGCGTGGCTCAAGATCCAGTGTGGGCAGGCGGATTCGGCGCTGGTCTTCGCTTTTGGACGCGCGTCGATGGGCACGCTGCCCGAGACGCTCACGATGCAACTCGATCCCTATACGCTTCAGCCGCTCGGTATCGACGCCGTGAGCCTCGCGGCGCTCCAGGCGCGCGCGCTGCTCGACGCGGGGCTTTGCACGGAACGCGACATGGCCGAGGTGGCGGTGCGTTCGCGGCGCGACGCGAAGCGCAATGCCTTCGCGCAGCTCAAGGGCGACTTCGAAGTCGCAAAGATCCTGGCCGAGCCGCACCTGATCTCACCGCTGCGAAAGCACGATTGCCCGCCGATCACGGACGGCGCCGTGGCGATCGTGATCGCGGCCGGCGACGTCGCCCGCCGCGTGTGCCAGCGGCCGGCCTGGATTCGGGGCATCGACCATCGCATCGAGCCGCACCAGCCCGGCTTCCGGGATCTCACGGTCTCGCCTTCGACGACGCTCGCGGCGAAGCAGGCCGGCGCCTCGATCGCACCGCTCGATCTCGCCGAACTCCACGCGCCCTTCACCCACCAGGAACTGATCCTGCGGCGTGCGCTCGCGTTGCCCGCGGCCGTGCGCATCAACCCCTCGGGCGGGCCGCTCGCAGCGAACCCGATGATGGCGGCCGGCCTCGCGCGCATCGGCGAAGCCGCGCAGCGCATCCACGATCGCGACGCAGGGCGCGCGCTCGCGCACGCCACGCAGGGCCATTGCCTACAACAGAACCTCGTTTGCGTCCTGGAGGGCGAGTGATGGCCGAGAACTGCGCGGTGATCGGCGTCGGCCAGACGAATCACGAAGCCAAACGCATCGACGTGTCGATGGTCGGACTCGTGCGCGAAGCGGCGCTGCGCGCGCTCGCTGACGCCGAGCTCGACTGGAAGGACATCGATGCCGTGGTGATCGGCAAGGCCCCCGACATGTTCGAAGGCGTGATGATGCCGGAGCTGTTTTTGGCGGAAGCGCTCGGCGGCGCGGGCAAGCCGATGCTGCGCGTGCATACCGCTGGCAGCGTCGGCGGCACCACCGCGATCGTCGCGGCGAGCCTGGTGCAGGCGGGCGTTCACGAGCGCGTGCTCACCGTCGCGTTCGAGAAGCAGAGCGAGAGCAACGCGATGTGGGCGCTCTCGATCCAGGTGCCATTCCAGCAGGGTGTGGTGGCGGGCGCCGGCGGCTACTTCGCGCCGCTGATTCGCGCCTACATTCGCCGCGCGAATGCCCCCGATGACACCGGCATCCGGGTTGCGCTCAAGGATCGCCAGAATGCGCTCAAGAACCCCTACGCGCACCTCAAGTTCCCCGGCATCACCTTCGAGCAGGTCGCGCAATCCCCGATGCTGTGGGATCCCATCCGCTACCTCGAAACCTGCCCATCCTCCGACGGCGCCTGCGCGATGGTCCTGGGGAGTGCGAAGGCTGCCAAGCGAGCGCCGCAGAAATCAGCCTGGATACACGCGACGGCCATGCGCACGGAGCCCACGCAGTTCGCCGGCCGCGATCAGGTGAATCCGCGCGCGGGCAAGGACTGTGCGAAGGAGCTCTACGCGAAGGCCGGAATCACGAAGCCCCGCGAGGAGATCGACTGCGCCGAAATCTACGTGCCCTTCAGCTGGTTCGAGCCGATGTGGATGGAGAACCTCGGCTTCGCTCCCGAACACGCAGGCTGGAAGATGACCTACGAGGGCGCCACGGCGCTCGGCGGGGATCTCCCCGTCAACATGTCGGGGGGCGTGCTCTCCTCGAACCCGATCGGCGCGTCCGGCATGCTGCGCTTCGCCGAAGCCGCCAACCAGGTGCGCGGCCTCGCCGGCGAGCACCAGGTGGAGGGCGCGCGTCGCGCGCTGGGCCACGCCTACGGCGGCGGCTCGCAATTCTTCTCGATGTGGATCGTTGGGGATCAGCCGCTCTAGCCGTCGAGCGCAGGAACATTCTTCATCGCGAACATCGGCACCAGCGCGGCGTGCGCCGGAGCGCCTCTTTCCTGGAGGCTGGGCGCTCGGCGCTCGCGAGACGCTACTCCCCCCGGAACACCGGCTTGCGTTTCTCGGCGAACGCGCGCGGACCCTCCATGGCGTCCTTCGTCGCGAACACCGGCTGCCCGATTGCGAGTTCGCGAGCGAGACCGTCGATTTCGGAGAGCCCTTCCGTCTCGCGCAGCGAGCGCAGGACGGCCTGCACGGCGAGCGGAGCATTTTCGGCGATTTGATTCGCGATCTCCCTGGCCTTGGCAAGCGCCTGGCCCGCCGGAACGACATGACCGATCAGTCCGATCTCCCTGGCTTCCTGCGCCGAGACGTGACGCCCGGTCAGCAGCAACTCGGCCGCGAGCGTGAACGGAATCTGGCGGCGCAGGCGCACCGTCGAGCCCCCGAGCGGGAAGAGTCCGCGGCGCACTTCAGCGATCCCGAAGGTCGCCGTGTCCCCGGCCACGCGGATCTCCATCGCCTGGAGGATCTCGGTGCCGCCGGCGATGGCCCAGCCCTCGACGGCCGCAATCAACGGCTTCGTTGGCCGGTAGTGACGGAGCAACGCCTTCCACGCCAGGTCGGCGTCGGTGCTGAGGCGGCTCGCCCATGCCTGGCGATCGCCGCCGCCCGCCGACATCTCCTTGAGATCCGCGCCCGCGCAGAACGTGCCGCCCGCACCGGTCACGATGCCGACGCGCAACTCCGGGTCCTCCGAGAGCAACACCCAGGCGTCGAACATTCGCGCCAGCATTTCGGCGCTCAATGCGTTGCGCCGCTCCGGCCGGTTGAGGGTCACAATCAGGATGGGCCCCTCGCGCTCGACGATCAGATGCGGGACGGGTTCGCTCATGAAGTTCTCCGTCGCCAGGGTCGTTGCCGACCGTTCTGAAACGTGTTCTACTGAGCGTCCCAGACTAGCCGTGCGCCCAGAACGGCGCACCCGCGGCGAAGGAGCCCCTCATGGCCGACCTCGGTTTCTGGAACTTTGCGCGCCGCGATCCGAAGCAGCTGGCGCTCGTCGATCCCGATGGCCGCGAGTGGACGCGCGGCGAGCTGCTCGCCGGCTGCAACCAGGCGGTGGCGGGCCTGCGCGCGCTCGGCATGAAAAAGGGCGATAGCCTCGCGACGGTGCTTCCCAACGGCGCCGAAATGATCGAGCTGTATCTCGCCGCAACCCAGGCCGGTTTCTTCCTCACGCCGATCAATCACCATCTCACGGCGCCCGAGATCGCCTACATCGTGGGCGATAGCGAGGCCAAGGCTTTCATCGGACACGAGCGTTTCGCTGCGGCCTGCGCCGCGGCAGCCAAAGAACTCGCCTTCCCCGAGAACGCCCGCTTCGCCGTCGGACGCGTGCCCGGTTTCCGGCCATACGCCGAACTCAAGGCCGGCCACTCGAGCGACATGCCCGCCGAGCGCGCCGCCGGCCAGGTGATGAACTACACGTCGGGCACAACCGGCCGCCCGAAGGGCGTGCGCCGTCCGCTCGCGCCGATCGATCCCGACACGATGGCGGCGCTGATGAGCGGCTTTCTCGGCCTCTTCGGCGGCAAGGCCGAGGACGGCAACGTCCACATCTGCGGCTCGCCGCTCTATCACACCGCGGTCTTGGTGTTCGCCTCGGCCTCCATGCACCTCGGCCACCCGGTGGTATTGATGGATCGCTGGTCGCCCGAGGAGATGCTGCGCCTGATCGAGAAGTACCGCGTCACCACCAGCCACATGGTGCCGACGCAATTCCACCGCCTGCTCGGCCTGCCCGAGGCCGTGCGCGAGCGCTACGACGTGTCCTCCGTGCGCACGATGGTGCACGATGGTGCACGCCGCCGCGCCCTGCCCCGTCGATACGAAGCACAAGATGCTCGCGTGGTGGGGCGACGCGATCTACGAGTACTACGCCGCGACGGAAGGCGGCGGCACGGTCGTCACGCCCGCGGAGTGGAAGCAGCGGCCCGGGACGGTCGGACGCGCCTGGGCCAACTCGGAGATCCGCATCCTCGACGAAGAAGGCAAGGATTGTCCGGCGGGAACGCCGGGCACCGTCTACATCAAGCTCGGCGCCGCCGATTTCGAGTACAAGGGCGACAAGAAGAAGACCGATGAGAACCGCCGCGCCGGCTTCTTCACCGTCGGCGACATCGGCTACCTCGACGACGAGAAATATCTCTTCCTGTGCGATCGCAAGAACGACATGATCATCTCGGGCGGGGTCAACATCTACCCGGCCGAGATCGAGAGCGTCTTGCTGGCGCATCCGAAGGTCGGCGATGCCGCGGTCTTCGGCATCCCGCACGCAGACTGGGGCGAAGAGGTGAAGGCGGTGATCGAACCGGCGGCGGGCGTCACGGGCGACGCGGCGCTGCGCGACGACATCCTGGCCTTCTGCGCCGACAAGCTCGCGAAGTACAAGACGCCGAAGACGATCGACTTCACCGCCGAGCTGCCACGCGATCCGAACGGCAAGCTCTACAAGCGCAAGCTGCGCGACCCCTACTGGGCCGGTCGCGAGCGCGCCATCTGACCCTGCGCGCATGAACTTCGCGTTCAGCGAGGAGCAGGAGGCGTTTCGCGCCGAGCTGCGGCGCTGCTTCGAGGAGCATGCGCCGACCCCCGCCGTCTTCCGCGCGATGGAGAGCGCGGAGGGCTTCGACCGCGCGCTCTGGAAGCGGCTCGCGGGCGAGCTCGGGCTGCCCGGCGTCCAGATTCCCGAGGCCTACGGCGGCCAGGGCTTCGGGTTTCTCGAGCTCGGCAGCGTGCTCGAAGAAGCCGGGCGCGTATTGTTTCCTTCGCCGATCTTTTCGACGGTCTGCCTCGCTGCGAATGCGATTCTGAACGCGGGGAGCGAAGCGCAGAAGCAGGCGCTGCTGCCCGGCATCGCGAGCGGCGAAACACTCGCGACGCTGGCACTTCTCGAACCCGACACGGATTGGGATACAGCGAGCGTGCGCCTCCCGGTCGCGTCGGGCGCCAATGGCTACCGGCTGTCGGGATCGAAACGTTACGTCACCGATGCAGCGACCGCGGACCTGATCATCGTCGCGGCGCGGCGCGAGGGCACACACGGCCTCGACGGAGTTGGCCTCTTCGTCGTGCGCCGCGATGCGCCGGGACTCCGCATCACGTCCATCGATGCGCTCGATGCGACGCGCAAGCTCGCGCACGTGGAGCTCGAGAATGTCGCGGCCGAGCCGCTCGGTGCGCCGGACGGCGCAGGCGCCGCCCTCGCGAAGACGCTCGATCAAGCGCGCGTGATGCTCGCCTGCGAGAGCGCCGGCGGCGCGCAACATTGCCTGGACCTGGCCGTCGCGTGGGCAAAGCAACGCGTGCAGTTCGCGCGCCCGATCGGCTCGTTCCAGGCGATCCAACACAAGTGCGCCGAGGTCTTGCTCGAGGTCGCGAGCGCACAATCCGCCGCGCACTTCGCGTGTTGGGCGGCGGAGCAGGACGAGGGCCTCGCGCTCGCCGCCGCAACGGCGAAATCTTTCTGCGACGAGGCCTACCTGCGCGCGTCGCAGGAGAATCTGCACATCCACGGGGGGGTCGGCTTCACCTGGGAGGCCGAGCCCCATCTCTATTTCAAGCGCGCAAAGGCCAGCGAGACGCTGCTCGGTCCGCCCGCCTTCCAGCGCGCGCGCATCGCGCAGGCGCTCGGCTTCTAGAGGCGCGCTAGCCTGGGCGGTCACGGAGGACCTCTCGCATGTCCCTACTCGGCGAAAAATGCGCGCGCTGCGGCAAGAAGCGCACGCGCAAGGAGTTCGCAGGCGTTCCTACCTGCGATGAGTGCATCCACACCCTCGAGCTGAAGCTCGCCGCCGCGAAAGAATCCCCGCGCGCATGCCCGATCGATCGCGCCACGATGCAGAAGGAAGTGGTGTCGAACGTCGTCCTCGACCGCTGCCCCACCTGCAAGGGGGTCTGGCTCGATGGCGGCGAACTCGAGCTGCTGCGCGGCGCGATCGCGGACGGCGTCACCGAGAGCGTCCTGCGCGGAGTGCTCTTCCATCCCATCTAGGGGCCCGCGCTGGAGCCGAGGACGGCGATCTCCGCTTGCAGGCGAGGCACGCCGCCGCTCTGGCTGCTTTCGAAGCGGGCGAGCCCCATCTGCGTCGATCCGTTCTATCCTGTCGAGACGCGTGAAGCCGAAACGAAGCCAACGAACACCCCGCCCGGCTGGCCGACGATCGCGGCGCCACCCCTGGACGACACTGCCGGGCGATCAGCTTCTCGATGTCCGGCTGTGCGACCTCGGGCTGCGCGTGGAGGGATCGCCGCTCGAGCCGCGGGTCGCGCGCTTGCATGCCGAACTCGAACGCGCCGGATTGCGGTTTCGGCCCTACGTCTGGCTCTCCACGGATTGGTTCTCGCCCCAGGGCGCCACGGGCTTTGCCATCCCCTTCTATCTCGCGCATCCCCGCCTGGCGCGTCTGGAGCGTTCGCAAATGCTCCAGGTCGAGGGCGGCGATCGCGAGTGGTGCATGAAGCTGCTCCGCCACGAGACGGCGCACGCGCTCGATCACGCCTACCACATCCACCAACGGAAGGGTTGGCGGGACATCTTCGGGTCCTTCAGCGCGCCCTACCGGGCCACCTATGTGCCGCGCTTCAACAGTCGCAACTACGTGTTGAACCTCGATCATTGGTATGCGCAGAGCCACCCGGCGGAAGATTTTGCGGAAACGTTTTCCGTCTGGCTGCAACCGCGTTCCAACTGGCGCCGGACCTACGCGAAATGGCCGGCCCTCGAGAAGCTCGAATGGCTGGACACCCTCATGCGCGAGATCGCCAGGAAACGCCCTCGCAGCCACACCCGCGACCACATGGATCCGCTTCGCGAGATTCGCATGACGTTGCGCGAGTACTATCAGCGCAAGAAGGCGCACTACGGCGGGGAGAGCCGATCCGTCTATGATAGTGATCTGCGGCGCCTGTTCGCCGAGCCTGCTGCGCGCGCGCGGCGCCGCCCCGCCGCCGGCTTCCTGCGCGAGCGGCGCGCCGAACTGCGTCGTCAGGTTTCGACCTGGACGGGACAGCAGGCCTTCGTGGTCGACGACGTGCTCAAAGGCATGATCGCGCGTTGCCGCGAACTCTCGCTCGGGCTGTCCCACTCCGAGCGCGAGTCGGCCGCGGGCGCCGCGGCCCTGCTCACGGTTCACACCGTGCGGCATTCGCGCATGCGCCATCGCGAGTACGTCCGATGAGCCATCCGAAGCGGTTGCGCGTGCTGCTGCTCGTGCACGAGCAGGGAGTCCCGCCGCAGAGCCTGGCCGGGCTCACCGAACAGGAGATCCAGCCCTTCAAGACGGAGTACGACGTAGCGTCGGCCCTGGACAAACTCAGCCACGACGTGCGCGTGCTCGGCGTTCTCCACGAGCTCCTGCCGATCCGCAAGGCGGTCGAAGAATGGCAGCCGCACATCGTCTTCAATCTGTTGATGGAGTTCCAGGACGTGGTGGAATATCAGGTCCACGTCGCCAGTTATCTGGAGCTGCTCAAGGTCCCCTACACCGGCTGCAATCCGCGCGGCCTCCTGCTCGCGCGCGACAAGGCGCTCGCCAAGAAGATTTTCCTCTATCACCGGATTCCGACACCGGCCTTTCTCGTTCTGCCTCGCGGGCGGGAGCCGCGCGTGCCCGCGAAGACGCGCTTCCCGATGATCGTGAAATCGCTGAAGGAAGAAGCCTCACTCGGCATCTCCCAGGCCTCGATCGTGTCCGATGCCGACGCCCTGCGCGAGCGCGCGCGCTTCGTCCACGAACGGATCGAAACCGATGCGATCGCCGAGGAGTACATTCGCGGCCGCGAGCTCACCATCAGCGTGATCGGCAACGATCGGCTCCAGACCTTTCCGGTCTGGGAGCTCACGTTCGACAATCTGCCCGATTCGAGCGAGCCGATCGCGACCGCCCGCGTCAAATGGAATCGTGCCTATCAGAAGCGCATCGGCGCGCGCTCTGGGCGCGCTCGCGACTTGCCCGCGGGCGTCGCGGAGCAGATCGCACGCCTGGCACGTCGCGTCTACAAATGCCTCGGACTCTCCGGGTTTGCGCGCCTCGACCTGCGCCTCGACGCGGAAAACCGCGTCCATGTGATCGAAGCCAACGCCTTCCCCGACTTGTCCAGCGACGAGGATTTCGTGCTTTCGGCGAAGGCCGCGGGGCTCGGTTATACGGAGCTGATCCAGCGCATCCTCAACCTCGGATTGCGTCACCGCGCGCCGTGGCGAAACGTCTGAGCCGCGGCGAGGCGCTCCGGCCGCCGGGGTTGGCGAAACGTCCCTGTCCATGAATGGAATGCCCGCTTGCAGCGACGAGCCATTTCCATGAGGCGACTGTGGGCGGGGGCCCTGCTGCTCGCTGCCGCGCTCCTGGCGTGGCGCATGCTCGATTCGGCCCAGCAATCGCCCGCCTTGGATCCCGCCCTCGGCAGTCGACTCGCGGATCTGGGATACGTCGATTGGGTCGACCTTCCCGACGCTGAGCCGCCGCCGCGCGGCGTCACGCTCTACGACCCGGCTCGCGCCCACCCCGGTCTGAACCTCTACTGCTCGCACGCGCGTTCCGGAGCGCTGCTCATCGACATGCGCGGCAACGTCGTCCACCGCTGGCTCATCCCGGGCAGCGACGCCCGCTGGGAGCATGTGGAGATGACACCGGAGGGAGAACTCCTGGTGATCGTCCGCGCGCGCGACGATCCCGCCATCCTGTCGCTCGACTGGAATTCGAACGTACTGTGGAAGCGATCGCTGCTCGCGCATCACGACATCGCCGTCGCGCCGACGGGCGAGATCCACACGCTGACGGCCCAGGTGATCGAAACCCCCTTCGGAGATCGTCGCATCCCGCTCGTCGACAACGCGATCGCAAGCTTCACCCCAGGGTCGGAAGCCATTCGGGAGATCTCTCTCTTCGGGCTCTTCGGCGATCAGATCGCGGAACCACGGTTGCTGCGGGTGGACGAGCAGGCGCGCCGGCTGAAGCACCGCTTCCGCCGCCTGTTCGGACGGATCAGCGTGAAGCGGAATCGTATGGACCTGCTGCACGCCAATTCGATCCAGATCCTGGATCGCCGGATCGAGGGCTTTGGCGCGCCGGGGGATGCGCTGATCTCGATCCGGGAGCTCGATCTGATCGCGGTGGTCGACGAAACACGCGAGCAGGTGGTTTGGAGCTGGGGACCGGGCGAGATCGAACGACCGCACCACCCCACGCTGCTTGCGAACGGCAGCCTGCTGGTCTTCGACAACGGCTCACAGCGAAAATACAGCCGTGTGCTCGAACTCGAACCGCGGAGCCGCAAGATCACCTGGCAATACGTCGCCGACCCACCCGCCGCATTCTTCACGCACCAGAAAGGCGCCGTCGATAAACTTCCGAACGGAAACTACCTCATCACGGAGTCGCTCGACGGACGCGTGTTCGAAATCACGCGGGCAGGCGACACGGTCTGGGAGTTCTACAATCCCGATGTCGACGAAGCGAGGCGCATGCGGGGCGAGATCTACCGCATGACCCGACTCGAACCAGCGTTCGTCGCGGCGATGCGGAAAGCGGCTCTCCCCCAGGCCGAGAGCCGCCCCTGAGCGCCCCTCCTCGTCCCGCCCCCATCTGGCCGCATCTGCTGGTGTGCGCGGCGCTGGCGATCTGGCTACGGCTTTCCGTCACTTTCGGGCGTACGTAGCGATCTGGATCGCCGAATGGGCCACACCACGGCTGCCGTCCACGCCGCTGATTGCACCCACCTCACCGGCGATGATTGGACGGTCTGGCCAACGGTGCTCGCGGTGAACATGCAACGCTACGAAGCCGGCCGTCGCGACATGCTCTGGGGCGTCACTTTCCGAAGCAAGCCGACGCGCTCCCTGCTGCTCGCCGCCGCGGAACCTCGCTTGCGCGTATGCGCCGTGCCCGGCGCCGATCTACAGTGGCCGCGAAAGCACAGCCTCGGCACGCTCGTACGCAGCGAACAGCACGCAGGGATCGAGGTCTTTTCACGCGCCCCGAGACCGACAGCGAATCCGACGCCGCTCGGCCGCACTGAACGCGCCGGCGACGACTCCGGGATCTTCTCTATACTGGGCGAGTTCTGTCGAAGCGGGCGCCGAACTGCCGGTGGCTCCTGCACGCGAGCGCGCCCCACTCCAGGAGAGCCTTCCAATGCATCGAGATGAACGCCGCGAGTTCGTCCGCAAGCACCGCACGGCGGTCTTCGGCTACGGGCGCAAGCACGATGGACCGGCGCAATCGGTCGTCTACTACGTGATGGATGGCGACGACATCCTGGTTTCGACGATGCGTGCGCGCGCCAAGGCGAAGGCGGTCGGGCGGCTGGGCAAGGTTTCGCTCTGCGTGCTCGACGAGCAGTGGCCGCTGACCTACCTGGTCGTCTACTGCGACGCCCAGCTGGAAGCCGAGCCGGAGGCGGTCATCGACCTGATGATGCGCATCGCTGGCGTGATGGCCGGAAAGCCGATGCCCGAATCCGTGCGCCCGCTCGTCTCCGAGGGCGCGCGCCGGGAAGATCGCGTCGTGCTGCGGCTGCGGCCCTACGCGACGTTTCATTCGCCCCCCAAGCACGTGCATCAGGCGAGCGACGTCGACGAGAAGCTTCTTCACGGACTCGGCGATTCGCAGCCGTGGTAGCACGCGAGGCGAGCCGGATGAGCTTGCGACGGAAGCAATTCGTGATCGTCGTCGCCCTGGCTTCGCTCGCTGCGAGCGCGCCCGGCCCCGCGGTGGTCCTGACGGATCTTTCGAGCGCACTGAACGCGCGCAAATCTGATCGCGTGCTCGCCTGCTTCACACGCGATGCGCGCATTCACTACGCGCGCGTGCTCGAAGTTGCGCGCGGCAAGGCCGACGCGAAAACGGTGCCGGGCTACTCGAACTCGGACCGCGCGCTCGTGCGTGCACTCCAGCGCCGCGAGCCGGAGCTGCTCGCAGATTCCAAGAATCTCGACGCGCTGGCAACGCTCGTCGCGGGCAAGCGCGACGATTGGAATCCGGAGCTGAAGCGGCTCCAGCTCCAGACGACCGACACCGGAACCGGACAGGCGCGCGGGCTCGTCTCGATCGACGGGACGCCCACCACGCTCGTGCTGGCCATCGTGCGCGAAGAGGGCCGCTGGCGGATCCAGCGCATCTCCTCTCCCCTGCTCGCCCCGGAAGCCGTCGGGCTCGGCGCGGCCGTGCTCGGCATCAGCGAGGAGCAGACGATCGACAGCATCGTCGATCGTATCCTCGCGGTGCGCTAGCAGGATCACTGCGACGGCGAGCGAGACGAGGGAGAAGAGACCTTCGCCAAGCACCCGCGGATCGATCCAACCGGCGCCGTCCGGACCGAGCAGCAACCCGGCGCCGAACAACAGCACGCTGCTCGGAATGCGAAGGAGTGCAGCGAGCGCCTGCGCAAGGACGCCTACACCGAGTGCAAGGGCGATCACACTTTCGGAAGTCACGACTTGGGCCTCGGATCAGCTCGAATGCGGTGGCGGCTGAGACCTGGGGAGCACCCGTGAAAGCAGCGCCAACCCGCCTG
>JANNIY010000045.1:0-12396 GCA_031405455.1 Deltaproteobacteria bacterium
TTGAACGTATCGGTCGTCGGATCGAAGCGATTGCCCGTGCGGCGATCGGCATTGTAGATCCCCGAGAACCGCAACGATTCGCTGCCATCCACCCCTACGCGGAGCGAGCCCTTCGTCACCCAGAAGTTCACCGAGATCTGGTTCACGTCGCCGCCCGTAGCGGGAAGCACGATGAACACGAGCGACAGCGTCAGCGTGTCACTACTACCGCCGTCGGTCGCCGTGAGCACGACCGGGTACTCGCCCATCCGCGTGGGCGTGCCGCTGATCTCGCCCGAGCTCGCGTTGTACGAGATTCCCGCTGGCAGGCCGTCCGCCGAGTAGGCGATCGCCCCGACGGCGCCCTCGGCGACGACCACGATCGGAGGCTGCCGGTCGTAGAGCCTGTTCACGAGCGCGGCAGGGAGCCCGATGAGGTTCCAGTGAAAGCGGCTCGACGCGCCGGGCGCGATCACCACCGAGAGGTTCGTCGTGATCGTGCTGATGCCATCGTTTGCGCTGAGCGTGACGAGAAACGTCCCCGCCGTGGTCGGGGTGCCGCTGACTCCGCCCGTGAGGGGGGCGAGCGTGAGGCCGGGCGGGAGGCCGGAGGCACCGAAGGTCACGATGAGGGCTGCGTTCTCCACCGCGTATTGATCGCAGTAGGGTGTCCCCACCTCGCCGTTGCTCAGGAACTGCGTCAGGAAGGCGAAGTCGGACGTCGCCGGCAGGATCGTGATCGGGAGGACCGTCTCGCCGATGTTGTTCTCACCGGCGTCATACACCGTGAGGCTCGCGAAATAGGTGCCCGGCGTGGTCGGGACGCCGGAGACGGTTCCCGTCGAGCCGGAGAGCGAGAGGCCCGGCGGCAGATCGGAGCCACCGAAGGTGAATGGGCCGACGCCGTTCGTGACGGTCGCGGTATGGCTGTACGCAGTGCCCACGCGGCCGTCGGGAAAGACGTTGCTCGAGACTTCGGCGCCGCCGTTTCCGCCGCCGCCCGCCGCGTTGATCTTGACGTTGATCGTCTGGGTGATCTGCTGCGTGCCGTCGGCGGCGACGAAGTCGACGTAATCGTTGGCGTTGTTCGCCGGGAGCCCGGTGATCAGGCCCGAGCTCGCGTCGAGCGTGAGGCCGCTCGGAAGCGGATCCCCGCTCACGGCCACGGAGAAGGTCACGGGGCCATCGGCGTTCACGACCACGAGGCGCGCCACGTACTCGGCGTTCTGAGTGCCTTGCGGGAACGAGTTGTTCAGGAAGCGGAAGCTGCCGTTCGTCCCGAGGTCGCAGACCTGGCCGGAGGCGGATCCGGGCTCGAACGTCACGGTCACTGCGAACATCGAGGCGATGAGGAAGCCGAAGAAACGCATGGATCGGTCTCCGAGGTTGCGCGCGGAGTGGAGCACGCGCTTCTAGTCTTTTCTCATCGACCGAACCGCATGCGTACTCAAGGGATCAGGAACGCGCAGCCACAGCACCCAAACCGCGGCATTGAACCGTCCGCGCATGCACTCCGGAGGCAAAGTCGAACGCAAGCCCGCGAGCACGAGGCCGATTGCCCAGCCACGCAGGATTCCCGGCTGCTCGGGGCGAAGAGCAAGTACCGCAGCGATCCACAGCGGTCGCGCCACCGACTAGGCGACCGACCCAAGATGCTAAAGCGGCCTCACGGATTGCAGTGTTTCGGTGCGCGGACCCGCAGGTTCGCGAGAGGAAATGAGTGCATCCCTGAGCTCTGCTCAGGGTCTTGGGTCACCCTCTCACGGATTCCCGGCCCGTCCCCGCAGCAGCAACTCGGCGGCGTTGCGGGTGTGCTCGACGATCCCCGGCTGGGCGTGCAGTCCGTTGCTCCAGCCGACGAGCGTCGCAAACCACACGCGTTGCAGCACGTCCGCGATGCGGATCTCTTCGACGCTCGGCACGACGTCCCGGGTGGGGGTCGGGGCGCCGCGCAGCGCGACCGCGATCAGGCGCGCCATCACGGTGTGGAAGCCCGCGACCTTCTGCGTGAGTTCGGGCTCGCCCGTGGCGATCGCCCGGACCAACGCCCTGGCGAGATTCGGCCGCCGGCACAGCGCCCGGGTCGTCGTCTGGAAGAAGCTCGTGACGCGTTCGAGCGGGGTATCGCCCTCGGACGGACGCAGCAAGAGCCGGGCTTCATGCTCCGCCACCAACTGCTCGAGCGCCGCGAGCAGGAGATCTTCCTTGCTGCGGAAGCGGCGGTAGAGCGTGCCGAGCGCGACCCCAGCGTGGGCCGCGACGTCGCGCAGTCGCACCGCCTCGAAGCCACCCTGCTCGGCCAGCTCGACCGCGGTCTCGACGATGCGCCTGGCGCGTTCTTCCATGGCGGCTATTGGAACATTTTTCACTCGGTCGGTCCAGTCCGGGGCGGCCCCGCGCAAACTCAGGCCCGTTTCCCCCTGTGGTAGCCTGCCTACCGCTGGCGCCCACTCCGGAGGTTCCATGAAGTACACGCAGTTCAACCCGCTCCCCCTTCCCGCCTCAGGGCCGACCGAAGCCGTGCGCTCGACGTTCGATACGACCTTCGATTGGCGTTATGGACTCGAGCAGCAGAACCTGCTCGCGCTCTACGAGAAGGGGAAGGCGCTCGCCTGGAATGCCTCGGACCTCGATTGGTCGATTCCCGTCGATCTCGAGAAGATGATGGCCGAGCGCGCTACGCCCCAGTCGGCTGAGCTCTTCAACCAGATGCTCAAGCCCCCTCACAAGCTCGAACCGCGCCAATCGATCGATTTCAACATCCACATGAACGCCTGGATGCTCTCGCAGTTTCTGCACGGCGAGCAGGGTGCGCTCGTCGCGACCGCGAAGATCGTCCAGGGGGCCCCAAACGAGGAGGCCAAATGGTACGCCGCGAACCAGGTCGCGGACGAGGCGCGCCACGTCGAGGTCTACCACCGTTATCTGACGGAGAAGCTCGGCGTCTCCTATCCCGTGAACCATCACCTCCAGACACTGCTCGAGCAGATCGTGTCGGACTCGCGTTGGGACATGACCTATCTCGGCATGCAGATCATGGTGGAGGGGCTCGCGCTCGCCGCCTTCGGCCTGATGAAGCTGCAGCTTCCCGATGAGCCGCTGATCCAGGACATCACCAGCCGCATCATGGCCGACGAGTCCCGGCACGTGGCCTTCGGGGTGCTCGCGCTCGAAAACCTCTATACGAAGGAGCTCTCGAGTTCGGAGTTGCGCGAGCGCGAGGACTTCGTCATCGAGGCGACCTATTTGATGCGCGACCGCCTGCTGATGAACCAGGTCTACGAACGCCTGGGCTGGGATGTCCCGGTGTGGGTGAAGTGGGCGAACGAGACGCCCTTCATGCAGGGCTTCCGGCAGATGTTGTTCTCGAAAATCGTGCCCAACCTGAAGCGGCTCGGTCTGCTCACGCCGCGCGTGCGCGCAGAGTACGCGAAGATCGGCCTGCTGCACTTCGAGAACCTCAAGGATTCGACCGAAGACCCCGAGCCGATGCCGCCGGCCGAGCTGGTCGCGCTGCTCGGCAAGCTGCGCGAGGCATCGCTCCAGGCCTAGCTTCCGCGCAGCGAACACGCCGCGAATTGCGTCACCGCAGGGCCCACATGCGGCTTCGGCGCAATTCAACCTGCAACCCGGCGCTGCGCTTGCGCTCCAGCGCGCGACGCGCCGCACGGCATGCCGTACGCGACGGCGGAAGCGCGCCGGCAACTTGGGTAATCCGCTTCCCACTGCGCGGAAGCCGATCGCCCAGGCCTGCGCCGTGCGTCAGTACGCTCGGAAAATCCCCTGTTGATTCAGATGCTTGCCAGAGTCGCGTGACGCAGCATGGTGGCACGCTCGTTGCAGTCACTCCTGTCGGGAGTCGAATGCGCAGGGAGGGCGCCGGAGGAACGGAGCCATGTTCTACGCGAAGGCAGTCTCCCCGATCATCACCGCGCTCACCGTGGTTGCATTCGCAGCCGAAGCGTTCGCCGCGACGGACGAGGAAACGACGGTTACGCGACCGCGCCACCGCACGAGCGAGGTTCTCTTCCACATGGACGTGCCGCGTGTCGAGGGCAAGAACTGGATCGAGAGCCACATGGCCCTGCGCAAGGGCATCGGCATCGTCTATCGCCACCAGATGACGACGAACGCTGATCAGAAGCTGATCCTCAGCGTCGGTGGCCCCGTGCTCAAGAAGAAGCGCTTCGGTTTGATGTTCGAGATTCGCTTCTAGGAGCCTCGGCTCCGCTCGCCACCACCCCGCAGCGCGCCGCTTGCCGCCGCGACCCCGCGGACATAAAGTGCCGGCGAACCCCCTCTCCCTCGCAGCCGGATTGACCGTGCCGACCCCTGCGCCGATTCCGCTCAGCCTCGTCGACGCCATCTACAGCTTGCGCGCGATGCGGCGTCTCCTGCCCGACCCGGTTTCCGACGAAGATCTGCGCTTTCTCGTCGACGCCGCTACGCAGGCGCCGAGCGCCAGCAACTCGCAGCATTGGGCCTTCATCGTGGTGACGGACGCCGAGCAGCGGCGCCGGCTCGGTGACCTCTATCGCGAAGTCGGCCGCGCCGTGATCCGCGACCAGGCGCTGGCAAGCGGCCGGCTTTCAGCGGCGACCGAAAAGGTCTACCGCAACGCGATGGTGCTCGTGGAAGGCATGGGCTCGGCCCCGGCGCTGATCCTGGTGGCTGCGCGTGGCGGGCACCCGGCCGACGCCGTACAGGCGGCTGCCTGGTACGGATCCCTCTTCCCGGCCGTGCAGAACCTGATGCTCGCCGCGCGCTCGCGCGGCCTCGGCGCGACCCTCACGACCTTGCACAAGCTGCGCGAGGCCGACGTGAAGGCGGTGCTCGGCATCCCCGACGGCTGGGAGACGGTCGCCTTGATCCCGATCGGACATCCGCGCGGCCGCTTCGGGCCCGTGCTGCGCGCACCCTCGGCGCAGGTGACGCATTGGGATCGCTGGGGAAACCAACGCGGCGAAACATCCTGACTTCCGACAGCGAAGCGCAAGACACCGCGAAGGCTCGCACGACGTCGCCGACGGCCGGCGAGCGCCTGGCGGTTTGGGCTGCGGCGCTCACCGTCTATGCGCTGCTCGCGCTCGCCTCGACCTGGCCGCTCGCGCGCGAGCTGGCTACCCGCCTGCCTCGCGGCACCGACACCTCGGCGACGGTACCACTCGCCTCCGCCTGGTCGCTCGCGTGGGTCGCGAACCGCATCGCGGCAGGTTTTTCGGACTTCTGGAATGCCCCGATCTTCGTCCCGACGACCCAGACCTTCGCGTTTTCCGAGCCGCTGCTGCTCGAAGGCGCCGTCGCGGCGCCGCTGTTGTGGGTGGGCGCGTCGCCGGTGCTCGCGCACAACCTCGTGCTGCTCGCTGCGCTCGTGACCAACGGCGCCTTCGCCTTCGCGCTGTTGCGCGGGCTCGGCCTCGCCTCGTTCGCTGCCGGTGCAGGCGGCGCCATGCTGTGTCTGCTTCCCTATGTACACCACGAGCTCGGCGTGCTCACGCTGGTTCCGCTGGCGGGCGTGCTCGCCGTCCTGCACGCGCTGCTCGTGTTCTCGCGCGGCGTCACGCTCGCACGCGGGCTGCGTCTCGGGCTCGCCTTCGCAGCGACCTACCTGTTGTGCGGGCAGTACGCACTCTTCCTGGCGCTGGTCGGCGCACCCGCGGCGCTCTGCCTGCTGGGCAGCGCGCATCTCAAGCCCCGCGGCCTGCTCGCAATCGCAATCGCGGGCGCGACGGCGGCGGTCTTGCTCGCGCCGGTCCTGCGCGCCCAGCTCGAGGTGCGCCAGGCGCACGCTTTCTCGCGCGGCGAGCGGGCCAGTGCGCTCGGGGCGGCTACGCCGGGCTCGTTCCAATTGGCGCCCGCGCAACCGTGGATCCCCTTCCCTGGTGTCGAGACGGCCCCGGATCCGAGCCAACAGGCCCACTTCCCAGGGACGCTCAAGCTCGTGCTGGCGATCGCGGGGCTCGTCTGGGGCCTGCGGCGCAACGACACGCGCCGCTTCAGCGTGTTTCTCGCTGCATTGGCCGTCGGCGCCGTTTTGCTCGCCGCGCTGCCCCGCCTCGAGTTCTTCGGGTTTTCGCCATTTCGAGGCTTGCGCGAAGTCATTCCGGGGCTCACGCAGGTGCGCAGCTTCTGGCGGGCATCGATGCTGATGCAGGTTGCGATCGCGCTGCTCGCCGCGGCGGGCATCCAGGCTCTTCTCGCCGCAACCCGCGGAGTCCCCTGGCGGCGCCTGGCCCTCGTCGCGGTTGCGGGGCTCGCAGTGGTCGAGTTGTGGCCTCCCGCACCGGCGCTCTCGAGCGTGCCGACGCGAGCAAGCTGGCAGCCGTGGCTCGACTGGATCGCCGAGCACGTCCCGCCGGGCGCGCCGCTCGTCCATCTCCCGGTGCCGGCTTCCGAACGGGTCGGCGACTACGAAGAAACCGCCCGCGCGATGTTGCTCTCGACCGCGCACGCGCATCCCCTGATCAACGGCTACTCGAGCTACTTCCCGCACCCGTATCGGGCCTTCGTGCGCATCCTGCGCGGCTGCCCGAAGCCTGCGGCGTGGGCGTTGTTGCGCGAGCTCGGCCTGGAGACACTCGTCGTGCGAACGTCTTGGCTCGCTGGGGATTCTCGCTGCGCACCAACGGCATCGCTCTACCAGCGCACGGTGTCGTTCCCCACGCTCGACGTCGAAGTCTGGCAGGCAGCGGGCCTCGGCCCGCCAGATCCGCCCGATACTCCGGATGCGCCGTGAGCCACTCCGAAAGTCGGCAAATCGACGCTTCATTCTGTCGGTTGATGAAACGCTAGATCGGCGCCTCGAACCAGCGCCAGGCCGCCGACACCAGGGGGCAAGACCTCGACCCCCAGGACCATCGGTGCGTAGGCGGTCCAGCGCTCGGAAGCTTGCATCGACGCCCACAGGCGTTCGGCCGCATGCGGCAACTCGATCTGATGGCGGTGCTCGCGCATCGCGGTCAGTGAATCCGCGCGGCAACCGCAGCCAGACGCTGCGCGAGGACACCGCTCCGGCTGCGGAACCGACGCGCGGAGGTCCGCCGATGACGGCGCCGAAGCCCCGCGGAAGGCTATCCTCGCGGGGGATCGCGACCCCGCGTCTGCCCGATCGACGGGGCAGCCACAGCGGGCGATTTCGGGCGCGGGGAGGCAGGAGCGCATGGTTCGCCGAGTCCGCTGGCTGCTTTCGCTCCTGTCGAGCTTGCTGCTGCTCGGGGTGCCGTGGACTGCCGCGCTGGCCTGGGCCAACCCGCCTGCCGACGCGCCCACCGCGAGCGATGGGGAAGCGCGAAGCGAGGCGGAGCTGCCTGCCGTGAGTGCTCGCCCTCCGCTCGGCCCCCCGCCCAGCGTCCTCTGGTACCCCGGCTTCGCGCGAAACGCAGCGCTGCGCGGAGCCTGGGTGGACGCTCTCGCTCACGAGCGCAATTACAACTACCTCGAGGCCGCGCGCATCTTCGAATCCCTGATCGGGAAGGCGCCCGAGGAGCCGCATACCTATTGGCGGATCGCGCGTGACTACGCCTGGCTGGCCGAACTCACGCCGCCTTCGGATGTCCGGGCGCGCGCGCGCTTCGGGAACCTCGCGATGGCCTGGGCCGATCGCGGGCTCCAGATCGACCCGCGCTGCGGTGAGTGTTGCTTCTACAAGTACGCGGGAATGGGCCGCGTCGCGATTGCCAACGGAATCCTCTCCTCGCTGGGCTGGCTCGAGCAGATCTCGCAGACGTTGAATCAGTGTATGAGCACGCCACCAGCTTTTGTGCACGAACCCTGGAATCCCGAACTCGGAAACTTCTATTACGCGGCGGCGACCTTCTATCGCCTGCTCCCCGACTCGCGCCTGCTGGAGATCTCGACCGGCATTCGCGGCGACCCCCACCGCTCGCTCGATCTCGCGCGCCGCTCCGTGGCCCTCGTGGATCAGCGCGTCGACTACAACGTCGGCCTCGGGGCGTCCCTCCTTTGTGTCGGCCGCCAAGACGACAGCGACGAGCTGGTGAACGAAGGCCGCGCCGTACTCGAACGCGTGCCGAAACTGCCCGAACTGATGCCGACCGATACGCTCGATCGCCGTGCTGCCCGGCGAATGCTCGAGAAGCCGAAGTCCGCGTGCAGCTACTCGCGCGACGCCTGGAATGATGACGATCAACCCGTTGCCCGACGCGCCGAATAGCTCGCGCCGGACGCTGCCGGTGGCGGGGCGCTCCGCTCGCGCGGTGCCCGATGCCAGCCCCTGGCTGCATCGTCTCGCGGGCTTCGCGCTGCGAGCCGTGACGGTTGCCTTCCGCTGGCTGCCGCGCTGGCTCGCCTATGGCATCGCCGACGTGGCTTCGCTCCCGCTCGTCGCGACGACGCTGCTGCACGAGCGCCGCGTGGCGCCCCTCGGCCGCGGACTCTTCCGAAATCAGCGGATCGTTTTTCGCGATCGGCTCACCCGGCGCGAAACCTGGCGGCTGCTCTTCGCCTGGGCTCGTCACATGACGTATTTGTTTGTCGATTTCTGCCGCATGCCGCGCCTGCAGGCGGACGCTTTCGAGCGCCGCGTCGACGCACGGGCTTTTCGCGAGCTGATTCCGCTCGCCGAAGAGGGGCGCGGTTTGATCTGCGTCTCCGGTCATCTCGGCGTCTGGGAGCTGTGCCCGCATCTCCCGAGCCTGGTGGGCTTCAAGATGACGGTGGTGGTGCGCCCGACCGGCATCGCACCCGTCGACGACGTGCTGACGGCGATCCGCCGCTCGGGCGGCACGAACGTCGTGCGCAAGTGGGGCATCCTGCTTCCGCTCAAACGCGCACTCGAGCGCGGCGAGATGGTGGGCCTGCTCACCGATGAGGATGCCCGCGAACGCCCGATCTTCGTGCCGTTCCTGGGTACGCTGGCCGCGACGACACCCTCCGTCGCATTCCTTCAGCGCGTGACCGGTGCGCCGATCGTGGTGGCGAGCGTGCACCGCACCGGACGCGAGCGCTGGCGCTGCCACGTGTGGCGCGTGATCCGATCCGAGCCCGTCCACGACGCGGAAGCGCACGAGCGGGAAGTCACGGCGGCCGTGAGCGAGGCGCTTTCGAGTGCGATTCTCGCCTATCCCGAGCAATGGTTCTGGGGTTCCCGGCGCTTCCTCACGCGGCCGCCAGGCGAGCAGCCTGGACCCGACGGCCTTCCGCCGCAGGCCGGCTGAAAGGATGAACTTGCGTCTCGCATCCCTCAATGTCTGGGGCCTCCCGTGGCCGGCGAGCCGCGAAGGATCCGAGCGCATGCGCGCGATCGGCGCCCAGCTCCCGGCGCTGGAACTCGACATCGCCGCGTTCCAGGAAGTCTGGACCGGGAGCGCGCGGCAGAGTCTGCGCGAGGCCGGCCAACGCGCTGGTCTCGTCCACGTCTGGCAACACGGCGCGGCCCTCGGAGGCAGCGGCCTGTTCGTGCTCTCGCGCGCGCCCTTCGAAGACGCTCGCTTCGAAGCCTTCGCGTTGCGCGGCTTTCCGCAACGCGTGTGGCAAGGCGACTATCACGGCGGCAAGGGTTTTTGCGGCCTGCGCTACACGGGGCCCGACGGAACCTTCACGCTGATCGACACGCACCTGCACGCGCAGTACGTGGACGACGCGCACGACGACGAGCACCCGCACCGCGTCGGGCAGATCGTGCAGCTCGCCGCTGCGATCGCAGAGCATCGCGATCCGGTGCTCGCAGCGGGTGATTTCAACATGCGCGAGGGGCGCCCGGAGTACGCCGTCTTCATGGGTCTGACGGGAATGTGCGACGCCGCCGCGGAGCTCGACCGCCGCCAGCCGACGACGCTGCTCTCGAATCCCTACCGGATCCAACGCGGCGCGAGGCTGGAGGAGCGCATCGATTACGTGTTCACGCGCGACGGCGATGGCAGTCGCTTGCGCGTGCGCTCGCTCGCGCGAATCTTCGACGAGCCCCCGGCTCGCGGACCTGCGGCCTACTCGGACCACGCCGGCCTCGTTGCGGAACTCGCGCTCGAAGCGGACGCCGCGAGCCACGCGCCGCAACCCGAGGCCGCTGCGGTCGCGCTCGCGAGTCGGGTGATCGCCACGGGGCGAGCGGCTGCGGAAGCGAGGCGGGACACGCAGCGTCTCGCCGCCAGCGGCGCACTCGCAGGCGCAGCTCTCGCGCTCGCCGGCCGGCGACGGCTCCTGCTCTCGCGCAGGAGCGTTCTGCGCGGGGGGCTCGGCGCGGGGGCCCTGCTAGCGTTGCCGTACGGGATCGCAAACGGCGGGCTTTCCGAGTTCGCCTACCCCGACGAGGTCGCTGCATTCGACGTCGTCGGAGATCGCCTCGCAAGGCTTCAGGCGCGCGACGTGGCGCGCCGTCGCTGAGCCGCAACACTTCGAATCACGAGAGGAAACGGCATGTCGCTGAGCGGACGGGTGGCCCTGGTGTCGGGTGGCGGGCGTGGAATCGGCCGCGCGATCGCGCTCGCGCTCGCCAAGGACGGAGCCGACGTCGCGGTGAACTACCGCCGGGATGAATCGGCGGCCAGGGAAACCGTCGCGGCCATCGAGGCCAGCGGCCGGCGCGCCCGCAGCTACCGCGCATCCGTCGACGCCTTCGCAGAGGACGAGCAGATGGTGCAGGCGGTCCTCTCGGACTTCGGGCACATCGACATCCTGATCAACAACGCCGGCCTCGCGAGCCGCGGCCAGAGCGTCGCTGACACGGACCCGGCCGAGCTCGAGCGGGTCGTCCGCACGCACGCCTTCGGACCGCATTTCCTCTCGAAGCTGGTGCTGCCGAGCATGCGAACGCGTCCGCGCGGCGACATCGTGATGATCTCGAGCGCAGCGACGCGCTATCTCTCGGCGTTCGGCGCTCCCTACAACATGGGCAAGGCGGCGATGGAAGCGCTCGCCTTCACGCTCGCGAAGGAGGAGCGCCGCCACAACGTGCACGTGAACGTGGTCGCCCCCGGCCTCGTCGACACCGAGATGGGTAAGCGCCTGGTGCGTGCAGGCCAGGGGGTCGAGGACATCCGGAGCCTCGACAAGGCCATGCCCTTTGGCCACGTCTGCCGTCCAGAGGAGGTGGCGGATGTGGTGCGCTTCCTGGTGTCCGACGCCGCAGGCTACGTCACCGGGCAACGCGTCTACGTCGACGGCGGCGGCCCCGTCTGACAGGTTCGCGACCCGGCAACGCAGCTGCCCTTCCCGGAAGGGAACTTCCACCCGCGCCGCGGCGTCCAACCGGCAGGCTTCAGGCAACATCGCGCACAAGCCGTTGCGTAGGCTGAAAGTTCGCCGCCGTCCTTCGTTTGGGGCATGGACGGCGTGCGACTTGCAGGGAATCCTGGTGAATTGCGCGCACGCGGGTCGTTGGCAGACCTCGCCCGCTGCGGGCGCGCAATCAGCGAGTCCGACCGATGCGATTACGCGTGGCAACGCTGAATGTCTGGGCACTTCCGGGGCTTCTCGCGCCGGACGTCGGCGCCCGGATGCAGGCGATCGGCGGGCGCCTCGCCGCCCTCGATCTCGATGTCGCGGCCTTCCAGGAGGTCTGGACCGACGCGGCGCGCCACCGGCTCGTCGCAGCCGGCCGCGCGGCGGGTCTCGTCAACGATTGGCATCACAAACCGTCTTTCGGGGGCGGGCTGCTCGTGCTCACGCGCCTGCCGATCCGTTCCGCGCGCTTCGATGCTTTCTCGGTGCGCGGGGATCCAGGACGTCCGGATCACCCGGATTACTACGGCGGCAAGGGCTGGGCGACGATCGAGCTCGCGACCCCCGCCGGGCCGCTGTACTTCGTCGACACCCATCTACATGCCCGTTACACACGGGATGTCCCGCACGCGTACCGCGCGCATCGCGTCGGCCAGACCTCGGAGCTGGCGCTCGCCTCGCGCGAGCTGCGGCACCCGGTCGTCACGGTGGGGGACTTCAACTTCGGGGACGAGCACCCGGAGCATGCGATTCTCACGGGCCTGACGGGGCTGCGCGACGTCGCCGCCGAGCTCGGCTCCGCAAGTCTCACGGTACTGCGCGAAAACCCGTACCGCAGGTACACCAACCGGCCGGGTCGCCGTGTCGACTACGTGTTCGCTCGCGACGGCGGTGACACAGCGGTGGTCGCGGTCCGCACGCAACGAGTCTTCGACGAGCCATTCGAGATCGATGGCGGCGCGGCGAGCTGCTCGAACCACGCCGGCGTGCTCGCCGAGCTGGAGCTGGTGCCGGGAGCCGGGCAGCCGTTGGCGCCTCCGACGCCAAGCTCCATCTCGCTCGCGACCCAGATCCTGCAAGACGGCCGCCGCGAGACCAAGCAGCGCCGCCGCGGCAATCGCGCCTGGGCGGGGAGCAGCCTGGCCGCCGCCGCACTGGCATCACTCAGCGTGCGCAACCCGCACATCTCCCGCCGCCGCCTGCTGCGCACCGCGCTCCAGGCGGGCGCGTTGCTCGCCC
>JANNIY010000046.1:0-10016 GCA_031405455.1 Deltaproteobacteria bacterium
GCCCGCTTCGAGCGCGCGCTGGGCATCCCCGTCGTCGGCGTGGTGGGGCACCGCGGGCTCGGGATCGGGGCGCTGCGCGAGCTGCTCGCGAAGCCCGAGCGCTGGAGCCGCCCGCCGCTGTTGCCGCCGGAATCCGCCGAGGAGCGGGCCGGCTGGGCCGCCTCCGTGCTCGCGAGCGTCCTCACGCGCCGGCCGGGGCCGAGCCGCACGAGCGAGGCGATCGATCGGATCGTGCTGCACCCGCTCGCCGGCACGCTGCTCTTCGCGATCGTGATGATCGGGTTCTTCCAGCTGATCTTCGCCTGGGCGGTGCCGGCGATGGATGCGATCGACGCGGGCATCGGCGCGGCGGCGCGCTTCGTCCACGCGACGCTGCCGCCCGGCCTCGCGACCGATTTTCTCGCCGACGCGCTGATCGCCGGCGTCGGCTCCGTGATCGTCTTCCTGCCGCAGATCGTGCTGCTCTTCACGTTGCTCTTCCTGCTCGAAGACATCGGCTACATGGCGCGCGCCGCCTTCGTGATCGATCGCGTGATGGGGAAGATCGGCCTCGAGGGACGCTCGTTCGTGTCGCTGCTCTCGTCCTATGCCTGCGCGGTGCCGGGCATCATGGCGACGCGCACGATTCCCTCGCCACGCGATCGGCTCGTCACGATCCTGGTGGCGCCGCTGATGACGTGCTCGGCGCGGCTGCCCGTGTATGCGCTGCTGATCGGCGCCTTCGTTCCCGCCAGGGCGGTGTTCGGACCCATCGGCCTACAGGGTCTCGTGCTGCTCGGTCTCTACCTGCTCGGCGCCCTCGCCGCGCTCGGCGTCGCGGCCGTGCTCGCGCGCTCGCTGATGCGGGGCGAAGCGCTGCCTTTCTACATGGAGCTCCCGCCGTATCGTTTGCCCACCGCGAAGCTCGTGGCGACGCAGGTGTGGGGCAGCGCGCGGGCCTTCCTGCGGCGCGCCGGGACCGTGATCCTCACGGTGACGATCGTGCTCTGGTTCCTGCTCAGCTTCCCGCGCACGCCGGCGCCCGAAGGCGCGACACCGGCCGAGGCGAGCCGCTACGCACTCGAGCACAGCCTCGCGGGGCGGGCGGGCCACGCGCTCGAGCCGCTGATCGCGCCGCTCGGCTTCGATTGGAAGATCGGCGTGGGTCTGCTCTCGAGCCTCGCCGCGCGCGAGGTGATCGTCGCGACGCTGGCGCAGATCTACGCCTCGGCCGACGAGGGAGTCTCGCTGCGCGACGCGCTGCAACGCGACGTGAGCCCCGCCACGGGAAACCCGATCTACACGCCGGCGACGGTGGCCTCGCTGCTCGTTTTCTTCGTATTCGCCCTCCAGTGTATGTCGACCATCGCCGTGATGAAACGCGAGACGAACGGCTGGCGCTGGCCGGCCTTCGCATTCGGGTATCTTCTGGTGCTCGCCTACACGGCGAGCTTTGCGACGCACAAGCTGGTCACGGCCCTGGTCGGAGCCCCATGAAACGCGCCATTGCGTTCTCGCTCATCGCGGCCCTGTTCGCGACGGGCTGCCTCACGCGATCCGTGAAGGAAGAGGTCTACGAGCAGGATCTCACGCGGGTGATGCTGCGCAGCCAGCGCAAGGGCAGCGAGACGCTCGCGAAGGGCTTTGCCCAACCGCTCGCCATTTCTCCCGCGCGCATGGCGCACATCCTCTCGCGCATCGACCTGCGCAAGGGTGCGAGCGATGACGAACGCAACCCGGCGATTCCGCTGAAGCTGCTCTACGTGATCGCCGACGGCATGTCGCAAGCCTTCGCCAAGGCGAATCCGGATCAGGAAATCGTCGTGATGGCGATCGAGCGCGGCAAGCATTGGGGCGTCTTCGATCGCCGCTATCTCACGAGTCTCGTGGCCTTCGTGCGCGAGGATCTCCTCTACATCCACGTGGGGCGCTCGGCCTGGGAGATTCCCGCGGCGCGCGATGCGGACCTGCCGGAGCCCGCGATCGACGAGCCGATGACGAGCTACCGGCTGGTGCCCTCGGAGGGCATGACGCTCGCAAACCCGCAGACCGTCGCGGTGGTCTGGCGCGACCCGATCTTCCAGCGCCCGTCGCGCACGCGCATCCTGCGCGACGGCAAGATCGTGCGGCGCGAGGTGCTGATGGAAAGCCCCGACGAGTCCATTGCGGCGCCGGTCGCGAGCGACGTGCTGCCGGCGAACCTGGCGCCCGAGACGTTGCGCAAGCTCGCGGATCTCGAAGACCAAAAAAAACTTGGCGAAGTGACGCAGACGCAATACGAGGCGCTGCGCGCGAGCATCGTCGCAGCCGACCCGTCCGTTTCCGAGTGAGCGTTTCCGGCTGACGCTGCGAGCACGACGGTGATGCGCCTGCATGCCGCGGCACCTTGGCGGCCGGAACTCCCTTCCATACTGTATGGAGCCGCGGATCGGCGATCTCCTCCCGGCGTGCCCCCGCGCCCTGCATCGCCACGGCATCCTCGCCGCGACACGCGTGCACGTCACGACGGGGCCGCTCCTCCGCCTCGCCAGGCTCGGCGGCGTTGAAAACGGAGCGCAGATCCCGAGCCACCTGCGGCCGCAGGGCGACGCTCGGCACGTAGGCCTGTGCGTTCTGCTGCAGGTGAAACTGACACCGCCGCCACGGCGAATTCGGGAAGAAGGCGCGTCGCGCGGCTCGCAGGCCCGCGTGATCGTCGCTCGTGATGAGCTTCGTCACCTGGAGCCCGCGCTGGCGAAGCCCTTCGAGAAACGCGCGCCAGTGCGCGCGAGAGTCTAACGGCAAACAGTCAACTTGACGGGGGAGCTTACGGAGGCGGAGGCCACGCGCCGTGCCCTCGCAAACCCCGGCACCGCCACGCTGCCCCGCGATCTCCTCCCCACCTGATCCCGCGTCCTGCATCGCCAAGGCATTCTCGCCGCGATACAAGTGCTCGTCACGACGGGGCACGGCGAGCAGTTACATTACATCGATGGCGAGGAACGCGAAGGCGAAGACGCCGTCGAAACCACGCTCATCAAACACCCATGGTGTGAAGGGTGACCGTTCTCGCGCCACCACATGGAATGCGACGGGCATATCCAGGTCTTGTACGGTGGACCAGAACCGAGGGGGAGGGCCCTGGGGCACCAAGCGTTGATCCGCGGCGGACATAGGGAAGCGCCGTGCGAGCGCCATCGGTTCGGCGATCCCCTTGGATTTCTCAAAACTCACTCATCCCCAGGCGCTCGCCAGCAGGTGGTTGTCTCCAAACCCTTCTTGATTGTGGTAACACGCCTAAGCCTATCGAGAACGTAAAACGATGGATCATCTCCACGAACAGGTCCATTTTTGCGAAGGCTAAACGTGCCCACGACTCTCGCATAGGAACCGACGCAGCTGTTGAGGATACGGCCGTCCTTCGTCGGATCTGCAAACCGAATGGCAGTCTCGACGTCGAAGACCTCAGCATGGTCTTTGGTTAGGAAGAGCAAACCTCTTTCGTCCAGATACCCGGTCACATCGATGAGCACCCCTTCGTACCGCGCGGGTGTCGCAAGTAGGCGTACGAGCGACACGCCGATCTCTTCCGTCTCCGCCCGGGTTCCGGTCGCTGGTTCCGAAGCTGACAAACTCGAACTCCAAGACAGGAGGAGTAGGATTAATAACGCGGGCCGAACATTAGCTACTCTCATTTTGACCTCGATCGCATCTTGAAGGGGCGGATTCGTCACCGTCCCATCGGGCGTGCGGCACGGCCGTACTGAAAGACGTGGATCTGGCGGTCGCGCGGAGCGAGAACGTAGACAGGTATTCCACCGAGAGACTGCGAGACGGCGTTGAAGACTGCGCCTTGGCGCAAGACCGCTTCAGATCTCGCCCAAGGGTGCCATGACCCTGCTATGGCCGCAGCTCCCGTTGCTCTCTTCCAGCCACCAAACTCTGACCCCGCGAATATCTGCCCCCGCAGCAAGGTTCTACTCTCGGGAGGTGTCGGGTTACCGAGCCTTCCGTTCGGCTCTCGCATCAGCGCGGTACCACGCGGCTCTTCCGGGTGCATCTCAACCATTCCCCGGGAATTCTCCACGCCAAGAGCGATCTTTAGGCGATCCGCAAAATTCGACTCGAGCTGTTCTGGCGAGGAAGAAGTAGCTTCGGTTGCCGAGTCCCCAGAGTCGGCGTACTGCGTGCCACGTCGGGACGATGCTGAATCCGACCCGCTGACCGTTTCCGAGCTAGACGCATTGGCTGGATCGGCGCCGTAAGCTAGGGGTACGATTTCCGAGTTGCTTCCACTAGCCCCGATGTTCTGCGCATAAACCTGGATGTACCCGCCGACCTGTTCGCTGTAGATCGTCTGGACTTGGCCGTCACCGGAGTACAGCGGGCCTCTCATCATGGACGATCCGGTTGAGACTGCACCATTACTCACCAAAGTCCCAGCTCTGATGGAGTTCACGATAAGGGCGACGACGTTCACCGACGTAGTCGTGCTCGTAGTCGTGCCGGTTTCTTCGTACATCGTACCCGTCGGATCCGCTCCATTGATCGGGTCGCCCGGCCCGTACGCATAAGGGCTCGGATATTGCCCCGCCGGATCGTGGCTCGCGAACTGCGCGAGCTCCGGGTCGAAGAAGCGGGCCTCCGCGTAGTCGAGACCTGCGAAGTCGGTCTCGTATCCCGTAAACTCGAAGCGAGCGTCCTCGCTGTAGCCCGTGCTGAGGCCGGCTGGTCCGAAGCGGCCTCGGATCTCACCATACGCCGTGTATCGCATCTGGCGGTAGATGTCCCCGTGCCAGTCGGTCACCACCTGAGTAGAGCTTAGGTGGTCCACGTGTAACCACCGAACGGTCGGGGCGGAGACGCAGCCCGAGACCAAGACAACGGGGACGGAGGCCACCAGGAAGACCAGGCTCACGCTCGCCGAGCGCGCGAATGAGACGCGCACCCCGAGCCTACGCTGACCTCCGAGCGGGAGGAACACGAGCAGCAGCACCAACGCCGCCGCGGGATAGATAACCAGCGCAGGCAAGGGAACGGGTGCGGCCGGGAGCAGAAGCTCGGGATCGACATCGGAAAGCGTCGGCGCCGAGACGCTTTGGGTCGCCACCAGGCGGTCGCCCAGGTAGTAGAACCGGGTGAGATTCCCGCTGCTGGCGTCGGCAAAACGGTTGTAAGTGCGGATCGTCGAGCCGCCGGCGGTGGCCGACGGCGCCCGAACGACGCGGCTGCCGGCGTAGTCGTAGACGTTCGTCTGGCTGCTCGAGAGGGCGCCGCCCGTCCAGCGCTTCACCTGTGTGAGGAGCCCACGGGCGTCGTAGACGAAGTCGTCCCCGGTGCCGCCTCCCTTGTCCTTGTAGGTGCGGCTCCCGTTCGCGTCGTAGAGGATCGACGTGTACGCCCCGAAGCTCGTCGCCTGGTGTGGCGCCGCGCCGAAGTTGAGGCTCGTGCCGTTCTTCGCGTTGACATTGCCGTTCGCGTCGTGACCGAAGCTCTCGTCCGCGACCCCAGTGCAGGGGTCGCTGCCCGCGGGATCGCGGTCCACCCCCGTGAGGCGTCCGAGACCGTCGTAGTAGTGGACGGTGAGATTCTTCGAGAGCTTTCGCTCTTCTTGCCACGTGAAGATCTGGTCGAGATCCTCGCCGCCGCGCACGAGCCGATGGGCGTCATGAGGACTCTGGGGCTCGCGGGAGAAGCGCGCGTTGTAATCCTGGGCGAACTCGGGCAGGTACGAGTTGCCCGCGTCGGGCGTCGAGATCCCGCGCAGGCGCAGACGCTGCGAGCACGACGGTGATGCGCCTGCATGCCGCGGCACCTTGGCGGCCGGAACTCCCTTCCATACTGTATGGAGCCGCTGATCGGGCCCTGCCCGCGGCTGCGGGGACGGCCGTTTTCACGGGTCGCGACAGGAGCTTGCGTGATCTTCTTGCTGCTCGAAATCCTGGTTCTCGCGGGGCTCGCGCTGGCGATCCAGCGGCTCGTGCCGCAACCGTGGCGCGGACGCCTGCTCAACGTCCTCAAGGTCTGGTTCACGATCCGCGCCTTCTGGCTGTTGCTGAGCCATCCCGTGCGCCTCGAAGACGGTTCGCGCGTGGTGGCGTATCAGCTCGTTCTCGACACGCTCGCGAACATCGACCACCGGACCTTCTGGACCTTCTGTCTGGCGGCCACTGGAATCAAGTTCGTCGGCATCCTGGCCTCGATGTATCGCTGGACGATCCTGCTGCGCGGCCAGGGCATCGATCTGCCGTTCCGGCATGTTTTCGGGTCGTTCCTGATCGGCCGTTTCATCGGGACGTTTCTCCCGAGCACGGCAGGCCTCGACGGCTACAAGCTCTACGACGCAGCGCGCTTCAGCGGCAAGACGGTCGAAGTCACCGCGACGACGGCGCTCGAGAAGGTGCTCGGCTTCACGGGAATCTTCATGACGTTTCTGGTCTCGCTTCCCTTCGGCATCCAGATCTTCGGCAAGCAGGCGGGGCTCGTCGCGGCCATCACCGTGCCGTTCTGTCTCGGTCTGATCCTCGGGCTGCTCCTGCTGCTCTGGTACCCGGGCGTGATCCAGTGGTTCCTCGACAAGCTCCCGTTCCCCGGCAAGGCGGGGCTCAGCGGTCTGGTGATGCGCATCTCGCGCGCGGCGGCGGCCTATCGCGACAAGAAGGCGCTCGTGCTGCAGGCGCTGGCGCTCTCGTTCATCAGCCATTTTTCCACGGCCGTGATGTATTTCTTCACCGCGCTCGCGATCGGCGCTGCCAGCGTTCACTTCTGGCCGGTGGTGTTCGGCTCCTCGATCCAGATCCTCGCGACCGTGCTCTCGCCGTTCACGATCGCGGGCGAAGGCATCCGCGAAGCCGCGCAGTATCTGCTGCTGCGCAATCTGATCGGCCCGGGTAACGCGATCGTCTCGGGGGCGCTCGGCTTCTGGGCGGCCGAGGCGTTGACCCTGTTTGGCGCCGTCTTCTGGTGGCTGCGGCCTGCGGGTTACCACCCGGCGTACTGCCTCGTGGATGGCCAGCAGGTGGATTACGCACAGGCGGCGAAGGCCGCCGTCTCGCTCGCGCCCGAAGGCGAGCCCGCAGGGGGCACCGCTGCCGTCGCGGCGCCGCCGCTGCCGTTCGCAGCGCGCGTGCGGCTGTGCGCGGGCCTCGGGCTCGGCAGCGGCATCGTCGCGGGCCTCCTGATAGCCGCAGCGGAAGCGTTCGTGATTGCGCACGAAGGGCTCGGCGGCGAGGCGCAGGTGCTGTGGTTCGCGCCGCTCGCCTACGCAGCCGTGCTCGGCGGGCTCGGACTCGCGGGGGGCGCCGTACTCGCGGTGCTTCCGATGTCCGAAGACGAGTCTCGCGGCTGGACGCCGTCGCTCGCGTGGCTAGCGACACTCGTTCCTGTCGGACTCGCGATCACGCTCTTCCGGCTGCGGCGCGATGTCTTTCACGAGCAGATGCCGCCGCTCGGCGTGCTCGCCGGCGTGCTCGCCGGCGCGGGTGCGCTCGCGCTCCTGCTCTTCTTCGTGGGTCCGCGCGTGTTTCGCGGGCGGCTCGGCGCGATCGCGCGCCCGCTTCCCGCACTCGGGCTGCTCGGACTCGCGGTGGCCGGTGGCGCGCTCGCGAGCCACCTGCTCGTCCCCGCGCAGGCGGCGCTGCCTGCACCGCCCGCGATTCCGGCGCAGCTCGCCAGCCGGCCGAACATCATCCTCGTGATGGTCGATACGCTGCGCGCCGATCACCTTTCTTGTTATGGCTCGCACGCAGTCGAGACGCCGGCGCTGTGCAGCCTCGCGACGGAGGGCGGGACGATCTTCAACGCCTTCTCGCACGCCTCGTGGACGAAGCCCTCGACGGCGTCTTTGCTGACGTCGCTGCTGCCCTCGACGCACGGCGCGAACACCAAGACTGCGGTGCTGCCTGCGCAGGTCGAGCTGCTTTCGGAAGCGCTCCAGCAGGGCGGCTATGCGACGGGCGGCATCGCCTCGAACATCAACCTCGCGCCGAGCTTCGGTTTCGACCAGGGTTATGACGAATATCACTACCTGGCTCCGGATTATCTGGCCGGCGCGCAGGAATCTTCGTCGAAACTGATCCTCTACCAGATCGGGCGCAACGTCTGGTTCAAGCTGCGCCCGGGGCTGCGGGTCGGCGATTTCTATCAGGACGCCGGAACCGTCAACGCGGTCGCGTTCGATTTCTTCGAGCGGCACCGAGCGGCGCGCTTCTTCCTATTCCTGCACTACATGGATCCGCACGATCCCTACTTCGAGCACCCGTACACGGGCTTGGCGATCGCGCGCGTCGCGAATCCGAATCCGAGCCCATCGCTCGCCGCCGAGATGCAGCGGCTCTACACGGGGGAGGTGGCGTATCTCGATCAACATTTCGCGCAGCTCCAGGCGAAGCTGCGGGAGCTCGGCCTCTACGACGATACGCTGATCGTGCTCACCTCCGATCACGGCGAGGAGTTTCACGAGCACGGCGGCTTCTGGCACGGGCTCACGCTCTACGACGAGCAGATCCGCGTCCCGCTCCTGATCAAGTGGCCGAAGGGAGCGCCTGGCGCGCCGGCCTCGGCGCGCGATCACATCTCGCGCCACCTCGACGTTGCGCCGACGCTGCTGGCGCGCGCCGGCCTCACGCCCCCGGCCGCGATGCAGGGAATCGATCTCACGACACCCGCCGCCGGTCGCGCCGAGAAGGATCGCATGTCGCTCGCCGAGGAGGACCACGAGGGCAACGTGCTGCGCGCGCTGCGCACCGCGGAGTGGAAGCTGATCGACGCGAACCCCGGCAACCCGCGCAAGCTCGCGCCCGAAGAGCTCTTCCACGTGGGCGCCGATCCCGGTGAGACGCAGAACCTGCATCTCGAGCGTGCGGATCTGGCCGGCGAGATGCGCGCGCAGGCCGAGGCGAGCCAGGAGTTTGCGCGCGGCCGCGCAACGGGCGGCGGCGCCGCCGCGGAACTCTCCGAAGCCCAGCAGGAAGCGCTGAAGGCGCTCGGCTACGCGGAGTAGCGGGAGGCGTGCACGGGAGGCAGCCGCCCGGCCCAGGGCGCAGCCTGCTCGAGTTGCGACGCGACGCGCAGCAGGCGCGCCTCGCCGCCGAACTCGGCCACGAGTTGGATTCCGATCGGAAGGCCTTCGCTGCTGATGTGCAGCGGCAGCGAGATCGCCGGCTGGCCGGTCAGGTTGAACACCGACGTGTAGACCCCGTACGGAAGCGCGTTCGCGTAGCCGGCGAGCGGATTCTCGGGCGTGGCGGAAAAGTGCCCGAGCGGCGGCGGCGGCGCGGCGCAGGTGGGCGTGAGCAGCAGATCGAAGCCCTGCTGCCACCAGCCCGCGACGCGGCGCGCGTGGGCATGGTTTCCCTCGATGGCGGCGAGATACTGCGTGGCGCTCGTGGCGCGGCCCATTTCGGCGAGCGCCCAGGTGAGCGGCTCGACGTCCGCTCGCGCGATCGGCACGCCGATGCGCGCGCTCCAGGCTTCGAGCGCGCGCGCGGTCGACACCGTGACGACGGTGACGAAGCCGCGCACGCCATCGGTCTCGTCGATCGCTTCCGGATGCGCTTCTTCGACGTGGTGGCCGAGCGCTTCGAGCTGCTTGGCCGCCGCCGACACCGCCGCGCGACAATCGGCGTGCAACGGAACTTCGCGCGGCGCGCGCAGCATCGCTCCGATGCGCAGGCGCCCGGGCGCGCGCAAGAGCTCGCTCGCAAACGGCGCGTCCGGCGGCGGCGCCACGTAGGGATCGCCCGCGCGCGCTCCACTCACGATGTCGAGCAGCGCGGCGGTATCGCGCAGCGAGCGCGTGACGAAGCCTTCGGCGGAACAGCCCGCCCAGCGTTCTCCCGCGCCCGGCCCGAAGGACGCGCGCCCCCGCGTGGGCTTGAGCCCGACGAGTCCACAGTGACTCGCCGGAATCCGAATCGAACCGCCGCCATCGCTCGCGTGCGCAACCGCCACGAGCCCGGCAGCCACCGCCGCCGCCGAGCCGCCCGACGACCCGCCGCTCGAATGTGTCAGCCGCCAGGGATTGCGCGTCGGGGCGTAGGCCGCGGGTTCGCTGGTCG
>JANNIY010000047.1:0-6257 GCA_031405455.1 Deltaproteobacteria bacterium
AGCGCGTGCGCTTTGTGAGCGCGATTATCGCCGCCGGTTCGCAGGCGGCGAAACTGCCCTTCCTGCCGGCTGACCCGCGTATCGTCGACTCGACCGGGGCGCTCGAATTGACGGACATACCCAAGCGCATGCTGGTGATCGGCGGCGGCATCATAGGGCTGGAGATGGGCACGGTGTACTCGACGCTCGGCGCGCGCCTGGACGTCGTCGAGATGATGGATTCGCTGATGCTCGGCGCCGACCGCGACCTCGTGAAGGTCTGGCAGAAGATGAACGCGCCGCGCTTCGACACTACCGCAAGGCGCTCCCGCTCGAGCAGGCGCAGGAAGGCGTCGACGCAGGCGGGGTCGAACTGGCTTCCGGAGTACTTGGTGAGCTCCGTGTAGACCACGTCGAGCGGGAGCGCCTTGCGGTAGGGGCGATCGCTGGTCATCGCTTCGACGGTGTCGGCGACCAGGATGATGCGCGAGGGCAGCGGAATCGCGTCCCCCGACAGGCGGTCGGGATAGCCGCGGTCCGAGCCGTCGAACCACTCGTGGTGGTGCCGCACGCAGGGAGCGACATCGGAGAGGAAGTCGACGGGCTCCAGGATCTTGGCGCCGATCGAGGGGTGCTGCTTGATCTCGTCGTACTCCTCGGGGGTGAGGCGGTCCGGCTTCGTGATCACCGAGTCGCGCACGCCGATCTTGCCCACGTCGTGCAGCAGGCCGGCGATGTAGACGCGCTCGATGAAATCCTTCTGGAAGCCCATCTCGCGCGCGATCTTCGAGGCGTAGACGCCCACGCGCTCGGAGTGGCCGCGCGTGTAGGCGTCCTTCGCGTCGACCGCTTCGGCCAGCGCGCGGATCGTCTGCACGTAGGCGCGTCGCAGTTCCTGGTGCTTCTCGGCGAGCTGCTTGGTGCGCTCGCGCACCTTCGCTTCCAGGTTGCGGTTCATGTCCTGCAGCTTGAAGTTCTGTTCGCGCGTGATCTGGTTCAGGCGCTTGATCTCGCGCTTCAGGTCGTAGTGATCGAAGGCCTGGCGGATCGTCGCCTTCAGCTCTTCGTCGTTCCACGGCTTCGTGATCAGCCGATAGATCTCGCCGCGGTTGATGGCGTCGACGGCGACGTCCATTTCGGTGTAGCCGGTGAGCATCATGCGCACGATGTCGGGAAAGCGCTGACGAACCTGGGAGAGCAGGTCGACGCCCGTCATCTCGGGCATGCGCTGATCGGTGACGACGACCTGGCACTGCTGCTTGTCGAGCAGCTCGAGCGCCTCCTGTCCGCGCGACGCACACAGCACGTTCATGTGCTCGCTGCGCAGCAGGCGCTGCAAGGCCTTGAGGATGTTCACCTCGTCGTCGACGAAGAGCACGGTATGCGCGTGTCGCATGCGACCTCCGACCGGAAGCGGTCGGGGCTTCTCATTCCAAGCTCCGTGCCAACTCGACTCGAACGGAAAATCATGAGAAAGGTTGCGGACTTACCGCCGAGTGCCGCAAGCGAGAAGCGCGCCGCGGCGTCCCCCGTCTGGGATGCGAATGGGAAGCCCGGCGGAAGCCCACCGGCAGCTTGCGTTGCGCTTGCGCACGCCGCGCGGGTGCGCGCACCGGCAGCTCGGCGTCGGGCCTGCCGTCGCGCCTCGCGAACCCGTACGCTGGCAGCGCGCGCTTCCGAGATTCGCGTCGGGCGGGGGTCGACGGTTTCCCGGTTTCGGGATTTCTCGAAGCCGGGATGCAGCGCGCAGACGCATGCGCGCTGCGTCAGCCGAGCCCCAGCCGCTCGCGCTGGTAGCGGCCTGCCTGCACGTCGTCGCACCAATCGCGATGCTCGAGATACCAGCGAATCGTCGCAGACAGACCCGCCGCGAGATCGCGCTGCGGCCGCCAGCCGAGCTCGGAGCGTATCTTCGAGGCGTCGATGGCGTAGCGGCGGTCGTGACCGGGGCGGTCCGGCACGAAGCTCTTGAGGGCCGCGTAGCTGCCGATGCCCGCGGCGACGAGCAGCGGGTTGCGCGCCGCGGGGGAGATCTGTTCGAGTTGGGTGCACAGCGCATTGACGATCTCGAGGTTGCTGCGCTCTTCACCTCCGCCCAGGTTGTACCGCTCCCCGGGCGTTCCGCGCTCGAGCACGCACAAGAGTCCTTCGCAGTGATCCGCGACGTGCAGCCAATCGCGCACATTGCCGCCGTCCCCATAGATCGGCAGGGCCCGGCCATCGACAGCATTCAGGATCATCAGCGGGATCAGCTTCTCCGGAAACTGATACGGCCCGTAATTGTTCGAGCAATTCGTGAGCAGAACAGGCAGTCCGTAGGTGGCGTGGAAGGCGCGCACGAGATGGTCGGCGCCGGCCTTCGAGGCCGAGTAGGGAGAATTGGGTTCGTAGGGCGTCGCTTCCGTAAACGCGCCGCTCGGGCCGAGGGAGCCATAGACTTCGTCGGTCGATATGTGCAGGAACCGGAAACGTCGGCGGGCGTTGGCGTCGAGCTGCGCCATGTGATGCCGGGCCGAGTCGAGCAGCTCGAAGGCGCCGCACACGTTGGTCTGGATGAAGGCGGCCGGGCCGTCGATCGAGCGATCGACGTGCGTCTCGGCGGCGAAATTGAGAATCGCCGAGGGGCGGTGCTCGCGCAGGATCTGATCGACGGCCGTGCGGTCGGCGATGTCGGCCTTCACGAAGTGGAAGCGCGGGTGGTCCGCCACGTCGGCGAGGCTCTCGAGGTTGCCCGCGTACGTGAGCTTGTCGACGACGACGACGCGCACCTCGCGCTTCGCCAGTACCAGGCGAACGAAGTTCGACCCGATGAAGCCCGCACCGCCGGTGACGATCCAGGTATCCATGTTTCAGACGTAGTTCCCGGCTTCGGGTAGCACGAGATGACGGGTGACCTGCCGGTAGCGCGTGACCTCGTCGAGCAGGTCCTGCGTGCCGACGTTCGTCGCAGCCTCTCCGCAGGCTTCGTGGCGCGCCTTGCGACGCAACACGCCGTGCAGGATGCGGATCCAATCGCCGGTCGGGGGATCCCGGTGCTGCGCGACGACTGCGCGCCAGTCGACCGCTGCGAAGAGCGCCCGGCCTGCGCGCTTTTCCGCATCCGCCGCGTGGATCGCGAGGGCAGCGACGACGTCGTCGGGAAACACGGGTGTGACCTCGACCACGCGCTCGAAGCGCCGCGGATCTGCAAAGGCCTGGCGCAGCGTGTTCGGGTGGCTCGTCGAACCCACCACCAGCGTATGTTCGGAGGCGATCGAGCGGTCGACGACGTCGAGCAGGAAATCCATCACCGGCCCGACCGGCAGATCGGTCCGCCGCCCGCCGAACTCCCAGGTCTGGGAGAACTCGAGCTCGTGAAACAGCACCGTCACCGGCGGCATCTCTTCGAGCGCCTGCGACCAGCCCGCCACCAGCTCTCCGACCTTGCCGCCGCGATGGATGACTTCGATCACGAAGCGCGGAACGTTCACCGTGAGAAAGGCCGTATCGGTGAGGCTCGCGAGCGCCTTCGCGAGCAGCCGCTTGCCGACGCCGCGGTTCCCGATCAGCAGGATTCCGGTCGGCGGGAAGGTGCCCCATTGCTGGTAGATCTCGGGGTTGGTCGCCGCGCACGCGTAGGTCTGGATCTCTTCCTTGGGACCCGCGAGGCCGCCGATGTTTGCGAGATCGAACTCCGGCAAGGGGTCCAGGCTGGTGGCCTGCGCCACCGCCTCGAACTTGCGCCCGAAGCTCGCCCAGATGTTCTGGCTGCGTTCTTTGCGGATCGTGCGGTCTTCCACCGTGCGCGGATTCTACCGCGCCCGTCGCCAGCCGCCCGGTTCAGGCGCGCGAGAAGAGATCGACGAGCTTCGGGTCGATCGAAGCGGGCCGGGCGCGCACGCGCGCCCAGTCGCGCAACTCCTTGATGCGCTCCTCGAAGGTGTCGTAGAGCGCGACGGTCTCGTGCAGGGCGTTGGCGAGATCCTCTTCCTCGAGATCCCGTGATTGCTCGAAGGCTCGGAAGAGCGCTCCGATCACGGCCTGCTCGAGTTCGGCGCCCGTCAGCCGCTCGGCCTGCGCGGCGATCTCGTCGAGGCGGTAGTGCGTGGGATCGCGCCCGCGTTGGCGCAGATGGATGGCGAGAATCTCGGCACGTTCCGAAGCGGAGGGCAGGTCGACGAAGAAGAGCTCGTCGAAACGGCCGCGGCGCAACAGTTCGGGGGGAAGTCCGGCGACGTCGTTGGCCGTCGCCACGACGAAGACGGGGGCTTCCTTTTCGGCCAACCAGGTGAGGAAGGCGCCGAAGACGCGGCTTGCGCGAGCGTCGCTCGAGGTGGCCGCAAAGCCCTTTTCGATTTCGTCGATCCAGAGCACCGCGGGAGCGAGAGATTCCGCCACCAGCACGGCCTCGCGCATCGCCGCTTCGGGGCTTTGGGTCGCGCCGCCAAACGCGGACGCCATGTCGAGCCGCAACAGCGGGAAGTGCCACTCGCGCGCCACCGCCTTCGCGCACAGCGACTTTCCGCAGCCCTGCACGCCGAACAGCAGCAGGCCGCGCGGCGTGGGCAATCCGAAGCGCCGCGCCTCGTCGCCAAAGGCGCGCCGCCGCTCGGCGAGCCAGCGCTTGAGTTCCGAGAGGCCGCCCACGTGGGCGAGGTCGGCGGGGGTGTCGTGAAACGAGAGCGCGGGCGTGCGTCGCAGCGCATGGCGTTTGTCGCGCACGATCTCCTGCACGGCCCTGGTGTCGAGTCCTCCCGCCACGCGGCAGGCGCGGCGCAGCACACGCACCGCCTCCGCAGCGGTGAGCCCGAGCGCGGCGCGCACGGCGTCCTCGAGCGCTTCGGGCTCGCGCCGTGAAGTCTTTTCGAGCGCGCGTTCGAACAACGTGCGCAGCTCGGCGGCGGTCGGCAACGGCAGCTCGAGGCGCCCCGCGTCGCGCACCAATTCCGTCGGGAGTTCGATCGCCGGACCCACCAGCACGACCGCTTGTTGGCGCGACGCCAGGGTCGGGAGCAGATCGCGCAAGCGCCGCACGGCGAGCGGATCGTCGAGCAGACGGTGCACGTCGAGCAGCGCGAACAGGGCCGGCCCGCTGTGAGCCTCGAGCGCCTTCAGGCCAGCCTCGAGGGAACCCGCCGATTGCGGCCCCGCCGACAGGCCGCTGGCGAGCGACCAGCGCACGAGCGGCGCCTCGTTCGCGGCCGCCACCTTCTCGAGCAGCGCGAGCGCGCGATCCTCCTCGAAGGTCTCGAGCACGATCAGACGCCAGCCGGAACGGATCAGCAGGCGCAGCTCGTCCGCGGTCGCCTTGCTCATTCGACGTCCACCGCCAGACGAACGACTTCCTCGTACGGGGTCACGCCGTCTGCGAGCTTGTGCAGCGCAGCGTCGCGCAGGCTTTCCATGCCTTCGATGCGGCCGGCGTTCGCGATCTCGTTCGCGTCGCGGCCGTTGTTGATGAGCGTGCGCACGCGGCGGCCGATATCGAGCATTTCGAAGACCCCCACGCGGCCGTAGAGGCCGGTGTGACGGCACTCGACGCAGCCTTCGCCCCAACGCACGCGCAGGCGATCGCGGCGTTCCGCCGGAACCTTGAGTCCGAGGGCCGAGATCTGATCGGGGGTCAGCGCGCCCTCGACCGAGCAGCGCACACAGATGCGCCGGATCAGGCGCTGGGCCATCACCCCGCGCAGCACGCTCGAAAGCAGGAAGGGCTCGACGCCGAGCTCGACCAGCCGCGTCACGGCGCCCGCGGCGTTGCGCGTGTGCACGGTCGAGAAGACCAGATGCCCGGTGAGCGCCGCCTGCACCGCCATCTGCGCGGTTTCGCCGTCGCGGATCTCGCCCACCATGATGATGTCCGGATCCTGGCGCAGGATCGTTCGCAGCGCGGTCGAGAAGGTGACGTCGATCTGCGGCTTCACCTGCACCTGGCAGAAGCGCGGATCGACCATTTCGATCGGGTCTTCGACGGTCGTGATGTTGACCTCGGGGCCCGAGAGGTAACGCAGCGTCGAGTAGAGCGTGGTCGTCTTGCCCGAGCCCGTGGGCCCCGTGACGAGGATCAGACCGTTCGGGCAGGTGATCCACTTCTCGAAACGCTCGCGCTCGAGATCGCTGAAGCCGAGATCCTGGAGATCGGCCAGCAGCACGCTGGGATCGAAGATCCGCACGACGATCTTCTCGCCGAAGGCGGTGGCCATCGAAGACACGCGCAGCTCGACCTCACGATCGGCGCGCCGCGTCTTGATGCGGCCGTCCTGCGGGCGCCGGCGTTCGGCGATGTTCATGCCGGCAAG
>JANNIY010000048.1:0-2639 GCA_031405455.1 Deltaproteobacteria bacterium
TGGGCGGATCCGGTCGTGCAGGCTCCGCGCCGGATAGCAACTCTTGCAGAGCCAGCAGCGCGGTGTCGGGATATTCCGCGGTGGGGTAGTAGCGCGCGAGGATCTCTTTCGCGTCAGCGAAGCGCCGAATCCCGAGATTCCGCAACAGGTATCGAATGTCCTCTTCGTCCCGATAGCCTTCGCCGATTCGCATTGCGAGGCACTTCATGGCCAGCATGTATTCCGGACTGGCGCAACACACCTTGAGGTGGCTCCACTCGAGGAATGGCGTGAAGGTGCCGCGATCGCTCAGGTAGCCCTTCACGGCATCGTTCAGCCAGGTGTCGCGCACTCCCTCCCTGGCGGCGACCTTCAAAGCCGCATTCAAGACGGCGACCGAAGGCTTGAAGATCGCGTCGACGTCCCGAGTCGACGCGCGGGCATTGAACGCGAGACACATCACGGCGCCGCCCGCCAGATTGACCTGTCCCTTGACGCCTGCGGTCTCGAGCTCGCCGTTCAACGCCCGCAGCAGCCGCAAGATGTCGTCTCTCGAGAGGGCGGATGACATTCTCTAGACCCGATCGCCCACGCTCGCATCGATGAAGATGTTTCGCGTAACGAAGGCGGGCGGCGAGGCCAGAAGCAGGTGCAGCCTCAGGCTCTCGAGTGACGAACCAAAGACGGGTTCGGTCAGGGGCGCTACCTCCCAGGTCCAAGCCGGCAGCTTCGCTTGCTTGCTGGCAGCCGCGTGCTCCACCGTTGCGGCCAGGTAGTTCTGCCAATAGGGATCGAGCTGAACCCCGGGAAGCTCAGAAACGGCGATCTCGAATTCTTTGGCAGCGAGGGGGGCCAGAAATTCGAGCAGCTCGGCGAAGGCATAGGACGGCTGGTCGGTGTCAGCGAGCGCGGCGACCAGGCTCTGGAAGATCGCCTGCGAAGACGGGAAGACCTGGTTCAGAATCCACTCGGACATGTCCATCTGGGCCAGCTTCGCCCGCCGTTTGATGGCGAGCTTTTGCAGCCGCGAAACCCGGACCTGAAGCTGCTCCGTCTTGTGGGCCGTCGGCATGCTGGAAAGCCTACTCTCCCGAATGTGAATGTCAATACGTGTATTGACATATCGGCAGGACGCTTGACAGCTTGATTTTCGGGCCAGAATCGGCGCGCAGACGGGCCGCGCGTTACTTTGAAGCGTTGGGCTCAAGGACGACCGCTGCGCCGCGTTTCGCGCGGGTGTCAACCTGGCAGCCGCGCAAGCGTCTCGGTCTCGAAGGCCGCAAGGCTCTCGAACCGCTGCGGACGCAGCGCGAGGGCACTGTCGGGACTGGGGAGAGGAGTCGCGCCACTGCGATCGAGCACTTCCGAGAGCAGGGCGCGCAGGGCCTGGCCAGCATCGGTGCGTTCGGGGAACAGCGCTGCGGGATCGAAGGCGTTCGAGCGCATGCGCAGGCTGCTGCGGGGCCGCCCCGCCCGGGTCGAGCGCAGTATGAGATCGATGACGATCACCCCGGTGTCAGCGAGGCCCAGCACCTCCGCGGCGGCGACGGCCTCGATCGCGCGGTAGTGCACGCGTGTGCGTTGTTCGTTCGCGACCTCCCAGGCCACGAGTCCGTCGTCGGTGAGCTCCACGGGGATGATTTCGACGACGCGCAGCGCGCTCGAAGCTGCAGCGGGCGGCATGGGTGCGACTCGCGGCGCAGACCTGGGGAGCTCGGCGGACGCAGCGGATGCCGAGGATACCGGGCGGGGCGCGGGCGGATTCGGCGCCTCGGGCCAGCGCCCGTCGGCGAGCGAGCGCACGAGTTCGCTGAGGCGCGCACGCTTCGCTTCATGAAGACCCGGCGCAGCGAGCGCAGCCTCGGCCGCGCGGCGCGCCACATCGGCGTCGAGCCCGCGCGCCTCTTCGACCAGCCGCAGGGCGATTCCCGGTGTGAGCACACCGCTCGCCGGGTCGACACTGCGCCGCAGCGCGTCGAGCAGGCGCTCGCGGGCCTGCTGTTGCGCTGCCTCGCCGCGCGCCTGCGAGTAGCGCGTGCGCAACACGGGCACGATGCGGGCGAGCGTTGCGACGTCGAGCACGGCGCCGGGCACCTCTGTCGCGAGCGCGAGCCACTGATCGGCGGCGGCTTCGAGATCGCCGAGCGCCGCCTGCCGGCGCACGAGCCGCGCCATCGGTTCGGCGGCTTCCGGCGCCCGCTCGCTCGCAAGCGCCACGCCCCAGAAGAGCAGGGTGCTCTTCGGATCGTCCGGCCGCTCGCTCACTTCCTCGCGCAGCAACGCGAAGGCCGCGTCGAGATTTCCGCGGCGCGCCGCGGAAATGGCTTGCCGCAGGATACGCGGGCGCACGAGCGAGTGTAGGGAGGCCGCGCTTCGCTCCGCCCAGCGGGTGCCGAGGGTCGCGGCCAGCTGCCGGCCTTGCTTGCGAAGCCGAAGCCAATGGGCGCGGAACTCTTCGAGTGCGCGCACGCTCGTGCCGCCCGCGTTCTCCTCGGATGCCGTCGCCTGTTGCAATGCTCCCGGACCGGTTTTGATCATCGAGCGCCCCGCCTGCCGCTCCCCGATCTCGGCTTATCGGCAGGCCCGAGGCGAGGCGTGATGGGATACGCCGTCGAGGTTGCACCTGCGTTGCGCGAGAAATGCAGGTTGCCGATTCGCGA
>JANNIY010000049.1:0-34358 GCA_031405455.1 Deltaproteobacteria bacterium
GACGCCGCCATTCGCGCCGCGGCGCTCGAATGCCTGGCGCGCATCACGCCCGAACCGCACTTCTCCCTCGCCGAGCTGCTCCCGGATCTCGCTCACCCGGATGCGCGCGTGCGACGCGCGAGCGTGCTCCTGCTCGCGAACCAGGACGGGGACGAGGCTCTCGCGGGAATCGCTGGCGCGCTCGCCGATGCGTCGCCCGAGGTCCGCTTCTCGGCCGAATCCGTGCTGGGCTCGCTCGGGGATGCAGCCATCGACGCGGTGCTGCCCATGCTGCGCGCCGACCGCGAGCGCGCCATCCAGTCCGCCCTGCGCGCCATCGCGGCCAGCGGCTCCGGACGCGCGCGGGCGCTGCTGACGGCCGAGCTTCAGCACCGCGTCCGTCGGCTCTGGTACCACGCGGTGGGGTTCGGTCGCCTTCCGGGGGGCGATACGCCTGGGGAACGCTTCCTGCGCACGGCTCACGCGGACGCCATCGGCCGCAACCAGCGGCTCGCCTTCCAGATCCTCGAGCTGCTCGAGAATCCCCACATCATCGGGCGGGTGGAAAAGGCGCTGCGCTTCGGGGGGAGCCGCTCGCGCGCCGACGCGCTCGAAGTGCTGTCGAACCTGGGGGATCGTGAGTCGGCGGCGCTCTTCGTCCTGATGCACGAAGGCGGCTCGCTCGAGGAGCGGTATCGATCGGTCTCGAAGGGGATCGGGATCCCCGGCACGGCCGAGGAACTCGTCGCCGCATCGCTCCACGACGAGGTGGGCTGGATCCGGCTCGGCGCACGGGCTATCGGTGGCGCGCGCAGCGTCGATCCGGCGGAGGAGAAGACCATGGAACGCCTGCTCGCGCTCAAGCAGGTGCCGCTGTTCGCGACCCTCTCGCTCGATCAGATCGAGGCGGTGCACCAGCTCACCCGGGAAACGATCTTCGTGAATGGCGAGGTGATCGTGCGCGAGGGAGATCGGGGCGGCGAACTGTTTCTGCTTCTCGAAGGCAAGGTGCGCGTATGGAAGAACCATGGCACACCGCGCGCGACGCCTCTCACGACGCTCGAGGCCGTGACTTATTTCGGTGAAATGGCGATCCTCGATGACGAGCCGCGCAGCGCAACCGTGATCGCCATCGAACGAGCGCGCCTGCTCTCGCTCGATGGGCGCAGCCTGAAGGATCTCGTGCACCAGATGCCGGAGATCGCGTTCGAAATCCTGCGGGTGCTCACTTCGCGCGTGCGCGCTGCCGAGCAGCGGCTGGTGGCAGATTGACGTGATCACCACCGCGATGTCCACCGTGATCGGGGCCGAGCGCGCGCGCGTGTGGCGGGCGCTCACGGAAGCGGCCGAGGTGTTGCGCTGGGACGATCACGTCCTCGAGCTGTTCGGGCCGGCCGGCGACTATCCACAGGTCGGCCACAAGGTGCGCTGGCGCTATCGGCTCGGCGCGATCCCCGTCGTGCTTCACGAATGCCCGCTCGAGGTGATCCCCGACGCGCGCCTGCGCTCCTCGGTCGCGCTCGGGCTCTTCCACTTCGAAGAGACCTTCCAGCTCGCGGCGGAACCCGGAGACGACCAGCGAACCCGGCTTTCGCTCAAGCTCATCGCGAGCAATTCGGTCCCCATCGTGGGCGGCGCGCTCGATCGCTTCGCCGTTCGGCGGCTTGCGAACGAGTTCATCGACGCAAAGCTGCGCGCGGTGCAGAAGTGGTGCGAGAACCCCCGGCCGCGAAAACGTCGTTCCCGATGAACGGCGTGGGACGCAACCGTTTTCGCATGCGCGCCACGGGCGAATGCCTCGCCGCAGTGGCGCTGCTCGTCGCCTGCGCAGCCCCGCACGCGGCCGAGCCCACGGCCCCCGCGCCGCTTCGAATCGACGCGGCGCGCATCGCGCGAGATACCGCCTGGCTCGCCGACGACGCGCGCGAAGGCCGCGGTGTCGGCACCGCTGGGGTTGCCGCCGCTGCGGTGTATCTCAGCGAGGGGTTCCGAGCCGCCGGCCTCACGCCCGGCGGCGACGACGGCACCTGGCTGCAACCCTTCGAGATGCCCGTCTCGATCCGGGTGGCGACGGCGAAACTGGCGTTGAACGGGATTGCGCTCGAACGCGACCGGGATTTCGAGGCCTTCCTCTCGAGCGGAGATGGCACTGCGACGGGCGAGCTGGTGTTCGCCGGCTACGGCATCAGCGCCCCCGAGCTCGGGTACGACGACTACGCGGGGATCGACGTCACGGGTCGCAGCGTGCTCGTGCTCGACGATCGTCCCGCCGGAGAAAAGAGCCCGCTGAAGGGGCCGCAGGCAACCGAGCTGTTGCGGCGCGCCCACAAGATCGCGAATGCGCGAGCGCGCGGCGCCGCCGCCGTGCTGATTGCGCCGGCGGGGCCGGCGGGGCCGGGCGATGCGCTGCCTGGCAACGCCGGTCGGGATTGGGCGAACCCGACGCAACAGGCGAGCGCGCTCCCGGTGATGGCTCTCAGCTGGCAGGCGGCGCGCCGGCTCGTCGCAGCGGGAGGCGGGCCGGGGCTCGCCGAGCGCAAGGCCGAGATCGATCGCCTCGGCCGTCCCGCCTCCGCATCCCTGGCCGGCTCCGAAATCGCGCTCAGCGTCGCGATCGAGCGCCGCCGGGGCAGCGAGGTCAACGTCGTCGCGATCCTCGAGGGCAGCGACCCGCAATTGAAGCGCGAAGCCGTCGTGGTCGGCGCGCACTACGACCATCTGGGCCGCGGCGAGTTCGGTTCGCTGGCGCCAGACCGCCAGGGCGAAGTGCACAACGGCGCGGACGACAACGCTTCCGGCGCGGCGGGCCTGCTCGAGCTGGCGCGCGTCTTTGCGCGGTCACCGCGCCCTCGCCGCAGTCTCGTGTTGGTGGCCTTCTCGGGCGAGGAAGCTGGCCTCCTGGGCTCGCGCGAATACGTGGCCGATCCGCGCATTCCGATCGCGAACACGGTGGCGATGGTGAACCTCGACATGATCGGCCGGCTGCGAACCGGCACGCTCTTCATCTTTGGGACGGAAACCTCCCCCGACTTTCCCAAGCTGGTGCGACGCGCCGCCGACGCCGCGCGCATGGGCGTGAACCTGACGCAAGGCACCTTCGCGCCGTCCGATCAGACGAGCTTCGTCGCACGCGGCGTGCCCGTGCTCTTCTTCTTCACCGGGAACCACGGCGACTACCACACGCCGGATGACGACGCGGCCCGCCTCGACGCGGAGGGCGAGGCGCATGTCCTCGAGGTCGTATCCCGCACGCTGCGCGAGTTGCTCGACGCGGAGGAACGACCGGTGGCGATCGCCATCGAGCAGCGCGATCTCAGCGCCGGGGAGCCCGGTTATGGACCGTATCTGGGCACGATCCCCGACTTCGGCGGCAAGCCCGGCACCGGCGTGCTGATTCAGGGTGTGCGCAAGGGCAGCCCCGCCGAGATCGCGGGCCTGCGCGCAGGGGACCGCATCACCGAGTTCGATGGGGTCGGCGTCGCGAATCTCGAGGAATACGCGGCACTGCTCTTCGGCGCGCGAGCGGGGCAGCGCGTCCTGATCGTCGCCGTGCGCGATGGAGAGCGGATCGTCGTGGAGGCCATCCTCGGGCAGCGGCGCTGATGTTCGTCGTCTACGGCGCCGGTGCCGTCGGTCTCGTCGTCGGCGCGCGGCTCGCGGGCGCTGGCCTGCCCGTGCTGCTCGTGACGCGACGTGCCGAAGCGGCAGAGTGCATCCAGGAACGCGGCGTCCGCATCGAGGATCCGAGCTCGGGGCAGGTGAGCGAGCAACGTGTCGCGGCGGTCTGCGGTATCGAGGCCGCCGCGCAGCAGATCGGGAGCCAGCCCGTGCTCTTCTGCATGCGCTCTCCCGACACGGTCGACGCCGCTCGCGCACTCGCGGCCGTCGCGCCGCACGCGACCGTCGCGAGCCTCCAGAACGACGTCGACAACGAGGAGCTGCTCGCGGCCCATTTCGCGCGCGTGATCGGTGGCTGCGTGCGGCAGGCCAGCACGCGCACCTCGGATCACTCCGCGGTGTGTATCGGTAGCGGAAGGATCGTGCTCGGCGCCTGGAGCGGGGAAGCCGCGTCCGGCGTCTCCGCGCTGGCGGATGCGCTGAGTCTCGCCGGCTACGACGCCGGCGTTTCGCCGCAGATCCTTGCGGACAAATGGCTGAAGCTCTGCGTCAACCTGATGAGCGCGCCAAACGCGCTGATCCGGCGCGAAGATCACGCCACGCGCGCGTTCGTCGAGATCAAGGCGCGGTTGCTCGAAGAGGCGCGCGCCGTCCTCGAAGCCGCTGGCATCTACGCACGCTCCTGCGATGGTCGGGACCGCTCGCTCGCACAGGAGATTGCCTACCAGCGCGAATCGCTGACCCTCGGAACCAGCGCGCGGCGGCTGCCCGTATACAATCAGGTGTGGGCGGCGCTGCGCCACGGTGGCCCCGTCGAGGCCGATCGCTACCACCGCCGGTTTCTCGAGCTGGCGGCCGCACATAACGTCCCCGCGCCGCAGAACGCACGCGTGCTAGAAGCGCTCGAGCGGGCGGTTCGGGATGCCCTCGGGCCGGAGAGCCTCGCGGCAGCGGAGCTTCTCGCGTAGCCCCCCCGCGCGCAGCGACGGGCGCAAAGGTGTCCGCTCGACCGCGCGAGCCGAAAGTGACGCAGCCGCGAGGTTGCCGAAGGACACTGTTGCGTGAGAGGATGCGGCATCGAGGAGGGACGACACGTGAACAAGCCCATCTGGCTCCAGGGGGCTGCCGCCGGCGCAGTCGCCGGCATGCTCCTGTGCGCTGCCCCCATGGCTGACGCCTCGGTCTTTAGCTGCGACGATCCCGGAGTTCAGACTGCGGCCGCGACCGCCGGCGGCCCACACACGTTCAGCTGCGCGGGGCCGACGACGGTTGTCCTCAGCGGCACGCTCACGATCTTCGCAAGCGTGATCCTCGACGGTGGGGGAGCGCTCACCGTGAGCGGGGGAAACACGTGGCAGGTCTTCTGGGTGGGCGCCGGCAACGTCGAACTCCGCGATCTAAATGTCAGCGCGGGCTCCAGCTTTGGAGCGCCGGGCGGCTGCATCGCCGTCGATATTGGCGCGAGCTTGACGCTCACAGACGTGACGGTCTCCGGCTGCACAACCGTGTTCGGCGCGTCCCACAACATCGGCGGCGGGATCGCGAACCAAGGCACGCTCACGCTCACCGATAGCGTGGTCTCGGGAAACACGGGGAGCATCGGCGGAGGCATCTCGTCGGGAAACACTTCTGAGACGGCAAGTCTCACCATCACGCGAAGTCGTATCTCCGGGAACACTCCTACCTTCGCCGTCGGCGGAGTCTCCGCCGGCGGCAATCTGGCGATCACGGACAGCACGATCTCGGGGAACGGGCACTTCGGCCTCCAGGCTGGGGGCTCCGTCGGCAAGATCGTCACGGTCACGCGTTCGACGATCTCGGGGAACACAGGGGGTGGCATCGTGAAGAGCGGCGCGAACGCGATCACCGTCAGCAACAGCACCGTGGCGCAGAACGGCGGGCCTGGGATCCAGAACGCCGCGGGCGTCGTCGTCCTCCAGCACAGTACGCTGATGGGAAATAGCGGGACACCATCGGCCCTCTTTCATTTCGGCGGGGGGACCGAGACGCTGTTCGACACGATCGTCTCCGGCAACTGTACGTTCGGGGGCCGCACCTCGCTGGGAGGCAACATCGAGAGTCCCGGCAACACCTGCGGCCTCGGCCACGCCAGCGACCAGGTGAACGTCTCCGCCGCGGCGCTCGATCTCGGGACGCTCGGCAACAACGGCGGACCGACGCAGAGCGTGCCGCTGCTCGCCGCATCGGTCGCGATCGACTCGGCCATCGGCTGCCCGCCCCCTGCCACGGATCAGCGCGGTGTCGCGCGCCCCCAGGGCGCAGGCTGCGACTCCGGCGCCTTCGAGCTCAACGTGTCGGTGCCGCTGCTCGCCGAAGAAAACGTCGCCGTACTCGCGACGGCACTCGCGCTTTCGGGCGCGCTGGCACTGTACGGTGCGCGTCGTAGGACGCTGGCTGCGATACGACGACGGCGCGGATGATCGCGACGCGCGGCCGCTAGCGCTTCTTCTCGAAGAAGGCGCGAATCGCTTCCAGATTCTCGGGCGAGCCGATGCGTTCGCGGAAGGCTTCGTCTTCGCGCGCACGCGCGGCGCGGATGGCGTCGAGCTCGCACACGCGCACGAGGCGCTTGGTGTGGCGGAGCGAGCCGAGCGGGTGCTGTGCGATGCGCGCGGCGAGTGCGCTCATCTCCGGCAGGAGCCGCTCGGGATCCAGCTCGCGGGCCGCGAGTCCGATCTCGACGGCGCGCTCGGAGCTCACCCAATCCGCCGTGAACAGGATCTCGGCTGCCGCCTGGTGGCCCACGCGCAGCGGCAGCAGGTAGCTGCTCGCCGCTTCCGGAACGACACCGAGCGAAACGAAGGGCACGCGCAGGCGCGCACCGCGCGCGATGTAGACGACGTCGCAGTGCAGCAGCAGCGTGAGACCCAGGCCGACGCCCACGCCATTGACGGCCGCGAGCAGCGGCTTGTCGAAGCTGATCACTCGGTCGAGGCAGGCGCCGAAGGGGTGCTCGCCGTCGCTGGCGCCTGCCGCCGGCAACGCCATCTCGCCGAGATCCTGTCCGGCGGTGAAGGCCTTCCCGGCGCCGGTCAGGATCACGACCTTCACGAGGTCGTCGTCCGCCGCGCGATCGAGGGCGTCGCGCAGCAGGCGATACTGCACGGCATCGAATGCGTTGCGCGCCTCGGGCCGATCGAAGGTGAGGGTGCGAACGCCGTTCGCGGTCGCTTCGTGCAGGCTCTGCCTCGTCACTTCAAAGCTCTTTCACCGCGGCTTCGACGCTTTCGCGCGCAATCGCGAGGAGCTGGTCGAGATCCGCATCGGGAATGTTCAGGGAGGGGGTCACGTAAATCACGTTTCCGAGCGGCCGCAGGTAGGCGCCACGGCGCAGCGCTTCCTCATAGACGCGCCACCCCGTGTGCGCGAGATAGCCGGCGTCGCCGGCGAGATCGAGGGCGCCCACCATGCCGAGCGCGCGTGTGCTCGCCACCCCCGGCAGGCCCCGCATGGCCTCGAAGGCGGCGGCGATACGCGCGGCCTTGGGCTCTGCGCGCGCCAGGATCTGCTCGTCCTCGAACACACGCAGCACCTCGAGCGCCACGGCCGCTCCGAGCGGGTGACCACAAAACGTGTGTCCGTAGTAGAAGGCACGCGCCGCGTCTCCGAGGAAACCGTCGAAGATGCGCGGCGTCGCCAACGTCGCGGCCATCGGGAGCAAGCCCCCCGTGAACCCCTTCGCGGTGCACAGCAGATCCGGTGACACTCCAGCGTGCCGGGCCGCCCACATCGGACCGCTGCGTCCATAGCCGGTGAAGACCTCGTCGAAGATCAGGAATACGTCGTGGCGATCGCAGAGTTCGCGCGCCGCCCGCAGGAAGGCCGGATCGTAGCGACGCATGCCGGCGGCGCCCTGCAGCACCGGCTCGACGACGAACGCGGCGATCTCGTCGGCATGCGCTGCGAGCGTGCGCGCGAGCGTCTCGATCGCGCGCGGCGCACTGCCGGCTTCACGCGGCGGCGCGATGAAGGAGCATTCGAGCAACGCCCCCTCGAACGGCCGCCGGAACGCCTCGACGCCGCCGATCGCCGTCGCGCCGAGCGTCTCGCCGTGAAAGGCGTCCTCGAGGGCCACGAAGCGGCGGCGACCCGGCCGTCCGTTCTGGGCCCAGTACTGGAGCGCGAGCTTGAGCGCGACCTCGACGGCGGTCGAACCATCGTCGCTGAAAAAAACGTGCTCGAGACCTTCGGGCGCGACCCGGCACAGGGCCTCGGCGAGCTCTGCCGCCGGGGCGTGCGCGATGCCGGCGAGCGCCGTGTGGCCAAGCGAACGCGCCTGGCGCGTGAGCGCGGCAATCAGACGGGGATGCGCGTGCCCGAGCGTCGAAGACCACCAGGAGGCGTTGCCGTCGAGCAGGCTGCGCCCGTCGGCATCGAACAGGCGCGAGCCCTCCGCGCGCACGATCACGAGCGGATCCGTCCCCGTCCGATAACGACCCATCTCGGTGTATGGATGCCACACCCGACGCTTGTCGAGTTCGACGATGCGTGAGCGCGCAGATTCCGCCATCAATGGACTAGAGCACGAGCTCCGCGAGCAGCCGCAGGGCCTCCGGCTGACCCGCGCCGATCAGCATCGAGGTGGCGGGCGACTGCTTCCAGGCCGCGACGCGATCGCGGATACGCTCTTTCGGACCGACGAGCGCGGTCTCGTCCACCAGCTTGTCGGGCACCGCCGCCATCGCCTCGGCCTTCTTCCCGGCGAGATACAGATCCTGGATCTTCACCGCGGCCTCTTCGTAGCCGAGCCGCTTCGCGTAGTCGTTGTAGAAGTTCTTGCCGCGCGCGCCCATGCCACCGATGTAGAGCGCGAGCATGCCCTTCACCGGCATGCGGCAGCGCTCGAGATCGTCTCCCAGCACGCAGGTGATGAATGGCGCGAGATCGAAATCGGCGAGCTTGCGCGCGCCGCCCGTCGTCGCGATGCCCTTTTCGATCGACGGCATCAGCACGTCCGCGCGCTCGGGGTTCATCCAGACGGGAAACACACCGTCGGCCACCTCGCCCGCGCATTCGAGACCGTTCGGGCTGATGGCGGCGGTGTAGATCTTCATATCGGCGCGGCCGTGGAGGATGCTCTTCAGCGGCTTGCCGAGTCCGCTCGCACCCGGGCCCTGGTAGGGAATCTGGTAGTGGTAGCCCTTGTGCTCGAGCGGCGCCTCGCGCGCCAGGATCTTGCGCACGATCGAAACGTACTCGCGTGTGCGCGTGAGCGGGCGACCATACGCAACGCCGTGCCAGCCCTCGATCACCTGCGGCCCCGAGGGCCCGAGACCGAGGATGAAGCGCCCGCCCGACAACGCATCGAGCGTCATCGCCGTCATTGCCGTCATCGCCGGTGTGCGCGCCGGCATCTGCATGATCGCCGTGCCGAGCCTGATCTTGCTGGTCTTCGCCGCGATCCAGCTGAGCGGTGTGATGGCGTCGTTGCCATAGGCCTCGGCGGTCCAGACCGAGTCGTAACCGAGACGCTCGGCTTCGAGGATCAGGTCGATGGGGACCGAGGGCTTGGGACCGAACTGACCGGCGATCATTCCGAGACGCATGGGGGGCTCCTCGCAGCCGGGGGGCTCCCGGCGAAGGCCGAGAGCATATCGAATCCCGCGGCCCTCAAGGAATGGCGGCGACATCCTCGATCGGCGTGGCATCGAGCGGCAGCTCGATCATGAACGTCGCGCCGTGACCCGGCTCGGACTCGACGCGGATGCGGCCGCGGTGGCGCTCGACGATCCCGTGCGAGAGAGACAAGCCGAGCCCCGTTCCGACGCCCACCGGCTTGGTGGTGAAGAAGGGATCGAAGATGCGCGTCTGCACCTCGGGGGGAATGCCCGGGCCATCGTCGTGGAACTCGAGACGCACGCCCTCCTCGGTGCGACGGGTCTTGATGCGGATCTCCCCGCTGCCCTCGATCGCGTCGCAGGCATTCATCAACAGGTTCAAGAAGACCTGGTTCAGCTGGCCGGGATAGCAGCGCACGCGCGGGAGCTGGCCGTAGTCGCGCACCACTCGGATCGTGTTCTTGAAGCGCGGCTCCATCAACGCCAGCGTGCGATCGATCTCCTCGTGCAGGTCGGCATCCTGCACGTCGGCCTGGTCCATGCGCGAGAACGTGCGCAGGTCCTGCACGATCTTCTTCACGCGCTGCGTGCCCTCGCGGCTGCGCGAGAGCAGCTTGCTGATGGTCTCCCGGGTGCGTTCGTTGTCGGCGCCCGACTGCTGACCCTCGACGAGCTTCTGGATGTACTCGTCGAGGAGCTGAAGGTTCGCATGCACGAAGCCGATCGGATTGTTGAGTTCGTGGGCGACACCCGCGACGAGCTGGCCGAGCGATTTCATCTTCTCGGCTTGCGTGAGCTGCGCCTGCATGTCGCGCAGCTCCCGCGTACGCTCCTCGACGCGCGCTTCGAGCGTCTCGTTCAGTTTCGCGATCTCATCGAAGGCCTTGGCGTTCTCGATCGCGATCGAACTCTGGTTCGCGAGCGTGCGCAGCAAGACCCGATCGTCCGCGCCCGGCCGATCGCCCGACAGCTTGCGCCCGACGGCAATCACGCCGAGCAGATCGACCCCGTAGAGGATGGGCACGAGCAGCTCGACTTCGAGGGTGTCGAAAACGTCGCGGCAGGCCTCCCGGCTCTCGAGATCGTGCTCGTCGTCGAAATCGGCTCGCGAGAGATCCTCGCGCCGCATCCAGAGATGCTTCCAGATCGCGTGGTCCGAGGGAATCTCGATCTTGAGCGCTTCGCCATCCCAATCGCCCCGCGAGGCGATCGGCTGCAGCAGCTTGCCCTTGTCGTCGACGAGCAACACCATCGCCCGCTCGACACCCATCGTGTCCGTCAACGCCACCAGGATGCGATCCGCGATCTCGCCGAGCGACAGCATCGAGACCATCGCCTCGGAGATCTCCCGCACCGCCACCCGATAGGCGGCGCGATCACGGTCGAAGAAGCGGTCGACGAGCGCCTGCAAGCGGGTGCGCGCCGGATTGAAGAGCAGGATGGCGACGAAGAGCAGCGCCACCTGCGCGGGCCTCTCGCTGACACCAAAGCGACCGACGAGCGTATCCGCGAAGGTGATGGCGAACGCGAACGCGCCGGTGATGCCGAGCGTCGCTGCGCCGTAGGCGGCGGAAGACTTCGCGAGGCTGCGCACTTCGAAGAGCTGGCGCCGAACGATCCCATAACCGACGGCGAGCGGAAAGACGAAGACCCAGAGCAGGGGCAGGTAGAAGGGGAAGGCCGTTTGGAACACGAGTTCCGCGACCAGCCCGACGACCACGGGCAGAAAGCTCACCATCGCGCCCAGGAAGACGACGTCGGCGTGATCGCTCAACGCCCCCTCGCGGTGCCGATGGCGTTCGATGCCGACCACCACCAGCGACACCAGGATGAGTGCGAGCGTGTAGAGGAGAGCGAGGCCCGAACCGGTTCCCGTGCGCATCCCGAGCATGTGGTCCGAGAGCCCGAAGATTCCGATCAGGACTGCGCCGAGATAGGGCAGCGCCCGGATGCGGCGATGCCGCACGATCCAATCCGGCTCGATCGGATAACTGGTGAAGAGATGAAAAGTCGTGGCGCCGATCAGCGGCAGGTTCACCATGAAGCGCGGAAAGCCCCACGGAATGTCGTCGATGTGGATCACGGTGGCGAGCTGCACCGCCATCGTCGAGCAGAAGAGCAGCAGCGCCCAGGCGCCGGCGCGGTCCGGGCGCATCCACCACACCGCCCCGCCCGTCACGAGATAGATCATGGCGACGACGAGCAGGAGCGCGTGGAACAGGGATTCGGCTGGAATCCGCGCCTCGGCGGTAGGGACCGGCGGCAGCTCGAACGTGATGCGCTGACCGTCGCGCTTCTCGATCAGGTAGACGTTCGGCACGCCCGCGCGCAGCCAGCCGTTGCCCTGGCGCTGTTGCCAGAGGTAGGAGACGCCGTTGACTTCGAGAATGCGATCGCCCTGGCTCGCCCCCTTTCCGACCGCGGACGGAACGAGCGATTCGATCACCGCACGGCCGCCGAGCCGCGAATCCGAGAAGGGATGGCTGAGGGCGTCGGGCGCGACGCGCAGACCCGCGATCGACAGGAAGATCGCCAGCAACGCCCAGGCGATGCCGAGAAACGCCGTCCAGCGCCGCATGCGCAAAGTGGAGGTGGGATTCATTGCGCTCCGGGCACCCCCCGCATGCTACGGGCGATGCTCGGATCCTGCCAAAGCGAAGAGGCCTGGTCGGGCCGGAAGCGCTAGGGCTCGGCGCGCAGGCGCTCGAGATCGAGGGTCGCGCGATCGAGCGAGTTCCCCGGTCCGTAGTTGTAGCCGCGGTTGTTCAAAACGATGATCTCCCCGGCCGAGGCCGGATCGATCTGGGCCGCGATCTGCTGACGGATCTGCTCGAGAGCCGAGCGGGACTGCGCGAGGTCGGCCTCGGGACCCCGCGGGTTGCAGCTGGGACCATCGCTGCTCGCCAGCGGGCGCCGCAGATCCTCGGCCCGCACGGCCTTCACACCGGGAAGCGCGAGCACGAACGTTGCGAGGAGCGCGCAGCTCCCTGCCAGCGTCTTCCAGTCGAATGACGATCGCATGGTGGCCTCCGTGGTATTCTGGCTGCACCCTTTATCGGCAGCCCGAATGCGGCGCTTGACGGCAACCGTCGCGGTCCGCCACCGTCCCTGGCGGGTGTTGCGGGCGGGTTGCCGCCCCGCTGCTGCGGAACTGCCGCGAATCTGCCGCGCCGGTGCGGGCGCGCGATCTCGTGGCGGGCAGGGAGGCCATGCAGCTCGTCAGCTTCGAGCGCCGCGCGGGGGACACCCTCTCGGATCGAGCCGAGGCCGCGCACCGCCCCTCCTCGCTCGGCGATTCCGCGCTCGGCTTCGAATCCCTCGAAGCGACGCGCCCCGGTGTGTGCCGACTTGGCGCCGTGCTGCCCGCAGGACCTCACGCCGGGTCGATCGTCGATCTCAACCGCGCGCTCGCGATCCGACTCGCCAGCGAAGACGTCGGCGCCCCGGAAGCCGAGGCTGATTCGCTCCTGCCTCCGGACATGCACGCCTTCTTGCGGCGCGGGTCCGCGGCGCTCGCGATGGCGCGCGCCGCGCTCGAATTCGCTGCGGACGCCGTCGACCGTTACGACGCGCCCGATCTGCTGCGCGCCGGGGTCGTCGAGCCGCGTCGCTGCGTACGTTTGTGGTCGCCCGTCCCGCGGCCGCGCAAGATCATCGCAGTGGCGCGCAACTATCCGGCGCACGCCCGCGAACGCGGCGCCGCGGCGCCGCCCAGCGAACCGGTGCTCTTCCTCAAGGCGCCGTCCGCGGTGATCGGCCCCGACGACGAGATCCTGCTCCCCGCAGCAGCTTCGCGCGTCGATTGGGAGGGCGAGCTCGCGGTGGTGATCGGCTCCCGCGCGCGCGATCTCTACGCGCCGGACGCACTCGCCTGCGTGGCCGGCTACACCGTCGCGAATGACGTCTCCGCCCGGGATTTCCAGAACGAGCGCGGTCAGCATTTCATCGGAAAATCGTGCGATACGTTCGCGCCGCTCGGTCCGGCGCTCGTCACTGCCGACGAGATACCGGACCCGCAGGACCTCGGCATCCGGACGTTGGTGTCGGGGGAAACGATGCAATCGGCGCGCACGAAGGAGATGATCTTCCCGATCGCCGAAATCCTCGTGTTCATCTCGAAGTTGATGACCCTCGAGCCGGGCGACGTGGTGCTCACGGGCACACCAGCGGGGGTAGGCGCCGCGCGCACGCCGCCGCGCTGGCTGCGCGATGGCGACGTCGTCGAGGTCGAGATCGAGCGGGTGGGGCGCCTTCGAAACTACGTGCGCGCCGCGCCCGCGCGACCCGCGCGCGAGCCTTCGGGCTCGTAGCGGATCAACACGCGGCTGCCGTCGCGCTGGCCCGCGCGCATCGACTCGCGCCATTTTCCGATTTCCGCCGGATACTTCTTCTCGTAGAGTGCGAGCAGGTCATCGATGGCGCTTTCGCCCTGAACCCTGGCGGCCCGCGCCACGAAGCTCGGCCCGCTGCGGAAGGCTTCGTTCCGGCCGATCAGCTGCTTCCAGCGTCCGTAATCTCCCGCCCAGATGCGGGCGCGCGTGAGCCCGCGGGCGAGACTGCGCGCCTTCCAACTCGTGGCCGCGGTGGTCAACACGACCGAGCCATCGATCCAACCGAACCACACTTCCCCGTGGCACGTGCTCTCGGCGCCGTTCGCGAGCAGGGGGCTCACGTAGACGAATGGGCTGGTCGCGAGGGTCTTCTCGAGAGCGGGGGCGAGGCTCGCCAGGCCAGCGGTCGCTCCCGCACGCAGCCATGCGACGGGAGCGAGCGCCAGCCCGACCAGCGCCGCGAGCAGCGTCCGACGACGGATCAAATGCCCGACCCCTTCTCCTGCTCATCCACGTGGATGCCGCACTCGCGTGTCTCGGGGCTCTCCCACCACCAGCGCCCGGCACGCGGGTCATCGCCCACCGCAATCGCGCGCGAGCACGGATCGCAGCCCACCGACGGGTAGCCCTCCGCGTGCAGCCGGTTGGTGGGGACGTTGTGTTTGCGCACGTATTCGAGCACCTGCTCGTGCGTCCAGTCTGCGATCGGGTTCAGCTTCACGATGCCGCCGTGCGGGGCATCGAAATGAACCTTGGCCGTGTCCTCTCGCGTCACGCCCTGGTCGCGGCGCAGGCCCGTCACCCAGGCGTCGAGCCCGGAGAGGAAACGATTCAGCGGCTCGACCTTGCGCAGACGGCAGCAGAGCTGGCGATTCTCGATCGATTCGTAGAAGAGATTCATGCCCTTCGCCTTCAGCATCGCTTCGACGGCGGCGGCCTCCGGAAAAACGACCTCGACGGGCTTGTCGTAGCGGTCGCGCACGCGATCGATCAGGTCGTGGGTCGCCTGCGGCAAGCGGCCGGTGTCGAGCACGAAGACCCGCGCGGTCGGATCGATGCGGTGCATCATGTCGAGCAGCACGAGGCCCTCGGGCGCACCGAACGAGCAGGAGAGCGCAATCTTCGGGGCGAACGTCTTGAGGGCCCAGGTCAGGAGCTGCTGCGGATCGAGGGTCTCGCCCTGTCCGGACTCGATGAAGCGCAGGATTGCGTCACGCATGCTCAGGGGTCCGTCCTCTCGGGAGCGGGCGCGCCCGGGTGGGGTCGAAAGGCTACCACTGCCTGCGGATCGCGCACACGCCGCGCGAGATCCTCGATGCTCGTCCCGAGCCGCGGGTGCACGAGGCGCGGCGCCAGCTCGCAGAGCGGCTCGAGCACGAAAGCGCGTTCGTGCAGGCGAGGATGGGGGATGCACAGCCCAGGCTCGTCGAGCGTGAGCGAGCCGTAGAAGAGCAGGTCGAGGTCGAGGCTGCGCGCACCCCAGCGCGGGCCTGCACGCGTGCGCCCGGCGGCGCGCTCGATCGCGAGCAGACGCGCGAGCAGCGCGCGCGGCGCGAGCCGCATGCGCAAATGCACGACGCCATTCAGATAGGGACCCTGCGGCGGGGGACCGACGGGCGCGGTCTCGTACAACCTCGAGACCGCCTCGACGCGGATTTCAGGATCCCCGCGCAGCGCTTCGATCGCCGTGGCCAGATGCGCCTCGCGATCGCCGAGATTCGATCCCAGCGCCACATACGCGTCGACTGCGCGGCCCTGCGACAGATGCGATGTCTCACCGGTCATGGGCAGATCCTACTGTTCCCCGCCGGAACGGACTATCGCTAGCATGCCGCGATTGCCGGACCCGGGGGCCGCAGAAAGCATGATGGTCCTATCCCCGTCGCACGATCCGCTGGAAGGCGTCACGCTCGAGCGAATGTTGAACGAGCTGGTGGACCATTTCGGATGGTCCGAGCTCGGGCAGCAGATTTCGATTCGCTGCTTCAACAGCGATCCCAGCATCCGCTCGAGTCTGAAGTTCCTGCGCAAGACACCCTGGGCGCGCGAAAAGGTCGAAGGCTTGTACGGGTTCATGCTGCGCGAGCGTAAGCGGAGCGCGCGCCAGTCGTCTCGTTCGTAGTTCTGGCGAGCCGGCCGACTGTGACACTTCCAGGTTTCCCGGCGTATCAGCGGGAGGGACGCAGAACGATGTCGATCGTCTCCGAATCGACCGCGATCGCGGCGTCGCCGCGGGCGAGTTGCGCGACGACCGCCGCGACCTTCTCGTCGAGCGTCCGCTCGACCGCTCCGTAGTCCGTACCGTCGCGCGTTACGAACTCCTCGATCAGGCGCCGAAGCACCGTCGGCGCCAGCTGCTCATGCGGCACCTCGATGCGCCGCGCGGCGGCTTCGGTCGCCTGCTCGTCATCCAACTTGCGTGGATCGATGGGTGCTCGGGACATCAGGCTCGCCGGCCTCCGCGAGGTTGGCATGGCTCCGGGCACCACTCGCCCCGTCGACCGCCGCGAGAGCCGGCGCAAATCGCAACGGGCGATCCAAATCTAGCGACCCTGCCTCGAACGGCATAGCCGGACCGCGTTCCCGAAATCCCGATCGACTGGTCCATGCCGCTAAAGTAGGATGACGTGATGGCGACGCGATCCACGGGCGTCAAGGGCGCAAGTCGACCGTCGCGTTGGCTTTTCGGTCCGATTCCCGATCTGCTGTTCGGCTGCGGCGTCGCCTACATGGCCGTTTTCGTGGGTCTGGCCATTGCCGGGCCGGGCGTCACGCTGTGGCTGCCTGCGAGCATTCTGCCTCTGCTCACCGTGGTGGCGGGCGGCCCACACTACGGTGCGACACTTCTGCGAGCCTATGAGCGGAAGGAAGATCGCGTCAAGTACCGGAACGTGACGGTCGTGGCCACGCTGGGCCTCGCGCTCGTGTTTCTGCTCGCGCTGCGGATCCATCATCTCGGCACGCTGGTGGTGACGCTCTACCTGCTGTGGAGTCCATGGCACTACTCCGGGCAGAACTATGGATTGATGTTGATGTTTCTGGGGCGACGCGGCATCGCGACTCCGCCGACGCTCAAGCGGCTGATTCGGGCCTCGTTCGTGCTGTCCTTCCTGCTCGTCATCGTGCAGTTGAACGGGGAAAATCCTTCGGCGAGCTACGCACCCGGGCTCCAGAGCGCTTCGAGCGGTCCGAATCAGCCGCTCTATACCCAGCTGTCGTTGGGCATTCCGGCGCCGATTCAGTCGGTCCTGTTCTTCGCGTTGGCCGCGGCCTATCTGGGAGTGTTGGGTGTAGCGGGTGTCTCCCTGTTCCGGCGCGGGTCCGTTCGCGACCTGTTGCCCGCCGTCGCGATCGTGGCGACGCAAGCCGTGTGGTTCAGCCTGCCGGCGATTGCCCGGCACGCGAGCCTGTCCTTCGGACTGGTTCCGCTGGACGCAGACTTCGCCGTCTACACGTTTCAGTACATCGCTGCGGCCCATGGCATCCAATACATCTGGGTCACGCTCTACTTCCATCGCAAGACGCACGCGGGCTCCCGGATGAGCTTCTTCTACGGTCGGAGCATGCTGGCGGGGCAATTGCTCTGGGGCCTCCCGGCGCTCGTCTTCGCGCCGATGATGATCGGTTCCTTCTCGTACTCGGCCGATGTCGCGTTGCTCGTGGCGTCGACCGTCAATCTGCATCACTTCGTGCTCGACGGCGCCATCTGGAAACTGCGCGACAATCGCGTCGCCAGGGTGCTCGTGAACGAAGCGCCGATCGCGACCACCCCGATCGGCGCAAGCGGTCGTTCGTGGCTGGCTGCGCTCGTTTTCGGGACCGGAGCCGTCTTCGTGGTTTCCCAGATCGTGAATGCGCTCGAAGGACACGCGTTCGCGCGCGCGCTCGAGCGACGCGAGGTGGCCAGGGCAGAACAGGCCCTGGACCGTCTGGGGCTCATCGCGAACGACGCGTACGACCTCCGGCTCGAGCTGGGCATGCTGGCGCGAGAGACCGGCAATCTCGATACGGCGCTCCGGGCTTTCGAACGCAGCGCCGAGCTGCGGCCGAACCCGGGAGCGTGGTACGAAAAGGCGCGCGTGCACATGCTGCGAGCGGAGTGGGCGTTCGCCGCGAACAGCTTCGAACGGGCCTACGCGCTGGCGCCGTTCCCGCCGTCCTACCTCGTTGAATTCGCCGATGCCCTGAAACGAGCCGGTCAACGCGATCGGGCTCTCGCAGTCTTGAACGACGGGCTGAGCAAGTTCCCGCAAGACCCAGAACTCGAGCGTGCACGCCGCGCGCTCTAGCGAGCAGAGCGGACGTTCGTCGAGTCCTTGGTTTCTTGCGAGTGCAACGAGGTTCCACGCGATGCCGCCCGCGCCTGAATCGAGCCAACCCGGCCGCGGGGATCCGCTGCTGTTCGCGGCGGCCATCTTCGCCTCGGCGTTCCTGATCTTCCTCGTCCAGCCGATGGTCGGCAAGCGCATCCTGCCGTGGTTCGGGGGCGCGCCCGCGGTGTGGACGCTCTGTCTCGCCTTCTACCAGACCACACTCTTTGCGGGCTACGCCTACGCCCATTGCGTGATCCGTTTCGTGCCGCCCGCCTTTCAGTTCCCGCTGCACGCGCTGCTCCTGGCCGGGGCGCTGTTCGCGCTGCCGGTCCTTCCCAGCCAGGTCTGGATGCCAGCGAGCGGCTCGGAGCCGAGCCGAGCGATCCTGGCGATGCTCACCGCTCGCGTCGCCCTGCCCTTTCTCGCGCTCGCCGCCACCGGTCCGTTGCTTCAGGCCTGGTTCGCGCGCCGCCATCCCGGCCGCTCTCCATACCCCCTGTATGCCGTCTCGAACGCAGGCTCGCTGCTGGCCCTGCTCAGCTATCCGTTCCTGCTCGAACCCCGCCTGCCGTTGTCCACCACGGGGCAGCTCTGGTCTTTCGCATTCGCCGCCACGGGGGTCGGCGTGCTGGCCTGCGCGCACCTCGCCGGGCGCGGCGGATCCAGCGTGCAACGCAGTTTCGAGTTACCAGCCGGCGCCACGCCGAAACCGCCTCCGCTGCGTGCGGCGCAGGTGGCGCTCTGGTTCCTGCTTTCCGCCTGCGCGGTCGTGCTGCTGATGGGCGTGACCAACGAGCTGTGTCTGGATGTGGCGAGCGTCCCCTTCCTCTGGATCCTCCCGCTGAGCGTCTATCTCGTCAGCTTCATCCTCTGCTTCCGCTCCGATCGCCTCCAGCGACGCGCGCCCTACCTGCTGATGGCTGCGCTGCCCTTCGTGCTCCCCTACCTGATCGAGTTTCTGGGAGAAGACGACGGCGGGATCTTCGCGCTGGCCGATTCGGTGCAGGGGCAGATCGCGTTGTTCTGCGTGATGCTGTTCGGCGCCTGCATGGTCCTGCACGGGGAACTTCACCGGCTGCGGCCCCCGGCGCGCTCGCTCACGACCTTCTATCTGTGCATTTCGGGCGGCGGGGCGCTCGGTGGCATCTTCGTCGGACTCCTCGCACCGCGGATTTTCGACGACTACCACGAACTCCGGCTCGGTCTGGGGCTCGCATGTCTGTTGCTGCTGGCTGCGCGCTGGCACGCTTCACAGGGCTGGCTGCACCGGGCGGCGCCGCGTTGGCGCTGGGCCGTGGCCGCGGCGATCACTGCGAGCGTGTTGGTTCAATTCGGGATGGGGGCGTTCAACAAACCCGACGACATGCTGCTTCAGGAGCGAACGTTCTTCGGCGTGCTGAGAATCCAGCAGCTCGAGACGGGACAGAACGCGCAACGTCATCTCCTGAACGGCACGACGATGCACGGGCTCCAGTTTCCGGGCAGCCCGCTCCGGCCGACCTCGTATTACGGCGAACTGACGGGCATCGGCCTGGCGCTCGCACAACGAGACTCGAACCAGCCGAGTGCGATCGGTGTCGTGGGACTGGGCATCGGGACGCTGGCCGCCTACGGGCGACCCGGAGATCGCTTCCGGTTCTACGAAATCGACCCGGCCGTGATCCGCATCGCCCGAAACACCGGGTATTTCACCTATCTCGCGAATAGCCGCGCAGAGGTGGAGATCGTCGAGGGAGATGCGCGCCTCTCGCTGGCGTCGGAACTCGAGCGCAATGGCGGGCCCCGCTTCGACTTCCTGATCGTCGACGCCTTCAACAGCGATGCCATCCCGGTGCACCTGCTGACCCGCGAGGCCTTCGCGCTGTACGCAGCAGCCATCCAATCCGATGGGTTGCTCGCCATCCACGGATCCAACCGGCGCCTCGATCTGACGCCGCTCGTGGCCAGGCTGGGAGAGAGCGTCGGTTTCTCGGTCGTAACGATCGCGACGAGTGCGGTGGGCCAGTACCTGAGTGCCCAATCCGTGTGGGTGTTCCTGAGCCGCGACCCCAGCCGGATCCTTTCACTGATGGAGTTCGCGAAAGAGCGCCGACGCCAGCTGGGGCTTCCGGACGACTCGATCATTTTTGGAAGATTCACCGCGGCCGAGATCGCCGAGACGCCCCTCTGGACGGACGACTACAGCGATCTGTTCGGCGCGATGCTGCCGGTTGCCATGCCCTTCAGCGTCGAGCCGGAACCGTAGGCGCGTCGCCGCAGCACGCTGGAGCCGGGCCCCTGGCCGCCTCCCGATCGGAGTGGAGAGGCTCGCGGCGACTTCGACTACGCTCGCGCACAGCGGCGGATCGGGGCGCGGCCGGATCGCAGCTGGCGCTCGAAGCGCGAGGAGGAAGCGGTGGATCTCTCCCATGGACCCGAGTACGAGGAGTTCCGCGCGACGCTGCGCGCCTTCCTGGAGGCGAACCGCGCCAGCGCGCCCCGCGGCGGCCTCGGCGCGGCGGGCGGCAGCAACGACCCGGCGCTCCGGGAGTGGCAGAAGCTCCTGATCGAACACGGCTACGCCGCGCGCACCATCCCCAAGATCTACGGCGGCTTCGGCGCCGATCCCGACATCCTGAAGCGCGTGATTCTGGACGAGGAGTTCGCGCGCGCAGGCGTGTCGGCGGGCGTGGGCGGGCAGGGACCCGAGATGCTCGTACCGACGTTGCTCGAACACGGGAGCGAAGCCCAGAAGAAGCGCTGGATTGAACCGACGATCCGCGGCGAGGTGGTCTGGTGCCAGGGCTATTCCGAGCCGAACGCCGGAAGCGATCTCGCGAACGTCCAAACACGCGCCGTCGAGGACGGCGACGACTTCGTGATCACTGGCCAGAAGATCTGGACCACCACGGCGCACCTCGCACAGATGATGTTCGGCCTGTTCCGCAGCGAACCCGGCGAGAGCAAGCACGGCGGGCTCTCCTACCTGTTGATCGCGATGAACACTCCCGGCATCGAGGTGCGTCCGCTCGGCACCATGACCGGGCGTGCCGAATTCAACGAGGTGTTCTTCACGAATGCGCGGGTGCCGAAGACGAGCGTCGTTGGCAAACGCGGCGAGGGCTGGAAGATCGCCAACACCACGCTCAAGCACGAGCGCAACATGCTGGCATCGTCCGGCATGCTCGAGGCCGCGTTCCAAAGACTCATCGATCTGATGAAGGCCGAGCGGCGCGACGGCCGCCGCGCAATCGACGATCCGGTGCTGCGCGACCGGCTGCTGCGCCTCGAGGCGCGGGTGATCGCCGCGAAGTACCACTCGCTGCGCATGCTCACCTGCTCGATCAAGAACGAGATGCCGGGGGCGTTCGGCACGCCGGCGGGCTGCGCGGGACTGATCACCAAGCTCTCGGGCTGCGAGCTCTCACATCAGATCGCGGCGCTCGCGATCGACTCGCTGGGCGAGCTCGGCGTGCTCTATGACGGCTCGAAGCACCTGAGGGCATTCGGCGCCTGGCAGTTCCAGTACATGTTCTCGCTCGGATTGATCATCGGCGGTGGCACCGCGCAGATCCAGAAGAACATCATCGCGGAGCGAGGGCTCGGAATGCCGCGGGAGCCGAGGCCGGGCCCGCCGGGAGCTGCCGCCTGATGGACTTCGGTCTCTCAGACGAGCAGAAGCTTCTCGAACAGTCGCTGCGGCGCTATCTCACGGAATCGGTTCCCACGGCGCGTGTGCGCGCGATCATGGCGACCGACACGGCGTACGACGCAGAGCTCTGGAGCGACCTCGCTGAACTCGGTGCCGTGGGTGTGCTGGTGCCCGAGGCGCACGGCGGGAGCGGGCTCTCGCTGCTCGACGCGGCGCTCGTCGCTCAGTCGCTCGGCTTCGCAGCGGCGCCCGCGCCATTTCTCGCCACCGGCGTGCTCGCGCCGGTCGCGCTCGCGGCGGGCACGCCCGCCCAGCAGGCGGAGTGGCTGCCGCGCATCGCGACGGGCGAGGTGGTGTTCGCCGCTGCGCTGAGCGAGGCGGTCACGAAGCGCGGCGGCGCCGGCCTGCACGCGGAAGCGGATTGCATCACAGGCAGCGCGCTCTTCGCGATCGATACCGGCGCCGCGAGTACGATCCTGGTCGCGCTCGGGCGCGACTGCATCGCGCTCGTGCCGCACGACGCGGCGGGACTCACGGTCACGCCGCTCGCGACCATCGACCGCACGCGCCGCTTCGCAGCGCTCGACTTCGAGCGCGTCGCGGCCGACGTGGCGATCACGGCGCCCGGTCTCGTCGATCGCGTGCTCGCCGCGGGCCGCATCGCGATCGCGGCGGACACGCTCGGCGCCTGCGAACGCGCGATCGAGTTGGCCGTGGCCTATGCGAAGCAGCGCGTCCAGTTCGGTCGCACCATCGCGACCTTCCAGGCGGTGAAACACCTGTGCGCGGAGATGGTCGCCGAGATCGAGCCGGCGCGGTCGTTGCTGTGGATTGCGGCCCATGCGTTCGACGAGCGGCCCGACGAAGCGGCGCAACTCGCGGCCCACGCCAAGGCGCACCTCGCCGAGATCGGCACCGCGATCGTGCGCACGGCGACCGAGGTACACGGCGGCATCGGCTTCACGAGCGAGCACGACCTGCACCTCTGGTTCAAGCGCGTCGGACTCGACCGCCAGCTGCTCGGAGGGCCGGAGATCGTGCGCGCCGAGGCTGCGGCGCTGCACGGCTGGTAGCCGCGCGCTACCCCACCCAGACCACGGTCCACTCGCGCAGCTCGCCGCGGATGCGCGCGCTCGCGCCATCGCCTTCGCGCTTGCCGAGGACGGCGCTCCCGATGGGCGAGCTCGGCGTCACCACCGTGAAGAAGCCGTCGCCACCGGGGCCGATCAGCTCCTCGCCCGCGCCGACCGGCGCGATGAAGAGCGTCTGCCCGCGACCTTCTTCATCTTCCACTTCGACGAGCGCGCCGAGCTCGACGCGCGCACTGCCCGCGAGCGGTTTCGGCGAAAACTTCGTCAGCCCATCGATGGCGGCGCGGAGCTCCTTGCCGCGCAACGCCTGCGCCCGCGAAATACGCGAGAACTCGAGCGCGGTGCGCGAGTTCTCGACACGCTCCCCTGGCGTCGCTCCATCGCGCGCCTCGATCGCCGCGGCGTCGCTCTCCGCCTCCGCGGTGCGCGCCGAGGCGCGGAGCTTCTCGATCAGCTGATCGACGAGTGCCTGTTTGTCCATCCCCTCTCCCCGCCGCCGATTCGTCGCACAGGGCCGGCGCGCGGTCAATCCATGCATCGGGTCCCACGGCGCCCGTCCGCCGAGCCCCGCCCCGGCGCCGCTCTACGTGACGTGGTGTCGAGGCGGGGGAGGTTTTGCGGCGTCGCGTCGAGCGATGCGCCTCAGCGTCGCTTGCGGAACATTCCGTCGAGCGGAACGGGCTTGATCTCCCAGCGCCACTCTCGCGGCAGATCGCGCGGGGTCTGGTAGCGCAAGAACTCCGCGCGTTCCGAGGCGCTGGCCTCCGGGGCGCCGCTGGCAGGCGCTGCATCCCACGCGGCCGTGCTGCCGGTGAGCATCACGACGCCTGACACCGCCAGCGCACCGGCCGCGAAACCGGCCGCCAGCGCCTTCAGGCTTCTTTGCGACCAGGTCGTTTGCTTCCGGCATACCCCGGCGGGGCATTCCAAACTCGTCAGCGGAAAACTCTGGCTCAGCATCGCCATCGACTCACTCCTTCTGGCACGCCCGGCACCCGCGTACGGGGTCCAGGATTGCCCTTCTAGAGTGAATATCCAAGCGTGATTTCCGTGGCTCTGCTATGCAAATTTGCATATCAAGGCCCTGAAAGGATCTACCGATGGCCACCCGCCCCCAGCTCGGCGCCTCCGCGCCCCCCGCCCCGCTCGAGTGGACGGCGCTGCGGGACTTCCTGGCGGTCGCCGAAACCGGAAGCCTCTCCCGCGCCGCCCGCCGCCTCGGCGTGAGCCAACCGACGCTCACGCGCCGGATGACGGCGCTCGAGGAGCGACTGCGGACGGAGCTCTTCCGGCGCACGCCGCGCGGCGTCGAACTCACGGACGCGGGCGAATCGATCCTGCCGGCGGCCCGCCAGATGGAGCAGGAGGCGCACGCGGTCGAGCTCGCGATCTTCGGGCACGATGCGGCCCTCGCCGGGGTCGTGCGCATCACGGCGACCGAAGGCCTGGGCGTGCACTGGCTGACGCCGGCGCTCGCGGAGTTCCAGCGCGCGCACCCGGCGATCGAGATCCAGCTCCTGATCCAGAATCAGGTCCTGAACCTGCTCCAACGCGAGGCCGACATCGCCGTGCGCCTCTCCCGCCCGCTCCAGCCCGACCTGGTCGGCCGCAAGGTGGGCGAGCTCACATTCGGGCTGTATGCGTCACGGGAATACCTCGAGCGCCGCGGGCGGCCGGCGACACCCGCGGATCTCGGGCGACACAGCAGCGTGGCGTTCGACGAAAGCGCGCGCTGGCTCACGGGACCCGGCGCCTCCCTCGAACGCGTGCTCTCGCCGGCTGCCGTCGCCTACCGCGCCAACAGCGGGCAGGCGCAGCTCGCCGCGATCCGAGCCGGCTGCGGTATCGGCGCCGCCGCCCGCTTCCTCGCCGACCGTCACGCCGGACTCGAGCAGGTGCTGCCCGAGACCGAGATCGCACTCGAGCTGTGGCTGATCACGCACCCGGCCCTGCGTCGCAGCGCCCGCATCCGCGCCGTGTTCGACTTTCTGGTGCAGCGCTTCGCGGATGCGCGCGATCTGCTCGGCGGCGCGGGCCGCCGATCGAATGACTCCGGTGGAATTCGAACCTAGAATCCACCGCATGAGCGTGCTCCCCGATCCGCATCTCGGCGCGATCGTGATCGCCGACAACACCACGCAGTTTCGCGATGCCCATCGCGACTACTTCGCCTTCGTGAACGACCCGGCGAACGGCCTGCGCACGCTCTCGCTCCCCTTCGAGGGCGGCCTCGAGCTCACGACGAAGCACGCCTAGCCAGCGCTCCGGTCCGCGGGTGGCGAACGTCGCCAATCGCGAGTGCATGGCTGCACACGCGGCGGAGAGCCTGGCAGAACACGGCGCCAGCCACCTGCTCTTCGACGACGCCGGCATCACCCGCTTCCGCTACGGGGGCGATCCATGCGCCGTTGCGGTGGGCGTGCGCCCGGGCGGTGAGAGCCGGGAGCCACCGGATGCTGGCGCTGCCGGATCTGGAGGTGTCGCCCCGACGCCGGGTCGCAGCCGCTGGGCGCGACGCGGGCGCCTGGCAGCGACGGAACGAGCGGAACGCCCCTCGCCCGAAGAATGCCATCCGCCCGAACGGACCCTGCGGCCGTCGCCTACACTCCCGCGTCGTGTCGGCACCCCGGACCCTTCCCCCCGCACTCCTGACCCGCGTTCCCGGCCCGCGCTCGCTCGCGCTCGCCAGCCGCCTCGCCGCGTGCGAGAGCCGGGGCGTCACGAGCCTCTCGCCCGCGCCCATTTTTTGGGAGCGCGCGCAGGGCGCGAACGTCTGGGATGTCGATGGCAACCGCTTCGTCGATCTCACGGCGGGCTTTGGCGTGGCGAACGTGGGACACGCACATCCGCGCGTGGTCGCGGCGGTTCGCGCGCAGGCCGAGACCCTGCTGCACGGCCTCGGCGACGTGCACCCGCCGGCCGTGAAGGTCGAACTGCTCGAAGCGCTCGTGCGACGCTATCCCGGCGGGGTTCCGGCGCGCGGCGTGCTCGGCTCTTCCGGATCCGATGCGGTCGAAGCAGCGCTCAAGACGGCCCTGCTCGCAACCGGATGCGCCGGCGTGGTGGCGTTCGAGGGCGCGTATCACGGGCTCGCGCTGGGCGCCCTCGACACCACCTGGCGCCAGGATTTTCGCGCGCCGTTCGCCGCGCGGCTACCGAACAACACGGTGTTCGCGCGCTTTGGCGATGCCAGCGACGTGCCCCGCGCGGCGAGCCGCTGCCGCGTTCCCGTCGGCGCGGTGCTCGTCGAACCGGTGCAGGGGCGCGGAGGCGAGCGCATCCCGCCTGCCGGCTTCCTGGCCTCGCTGCGCGAGCTGTGCGATGCCGAAGGCTGGCTGTTGATCGCGGACGAGGTCTACACCGGCTTCGGCCGCACCGGACGCTGGTTCGCGTGCGAACACGAGGATGTGATTCCGGATCTCCTGTGCGTGGGAAAGGGGCTCGCCTCCGGCATGCCGATCTCTGCGTGCCTCGGGCGGCTCGAGGTGATGGAGGCCTGGCCGGCATCGCACGGGGAGGCGCTGCACACCCAGACGTTCCTCGGGCATCCGCCCAGTTGCGCGGCAGCGCTCGCCTCGATCGCGGTGATCGAAGAAGAAAAGCTCGTCGAGCGCGCCGCCGAGACCGGGGCCCGGGCGCTCGCGCAGCTGATTCGCCGCTGCTCCACGCGCGCCGGCTGCACGGAAGCGCGCGGCCTCGGCTTGCTGCTCGCGATCGAGTGCGACACGCCCGAGCGCGCCGCACACGCCTGCGCCGAAGCGCTGCGCCGCGGCGTGATCGTGCTCCCATCGGGCGATGACGGGCGCGTGCTCGCCATCACCCCGTCGCTCTCGATCGAGGCGGAGCTGCTCGAACTCGCGCTCGACACGCTCTGCGAGGCGCTGGCGTGATGCACGGCCCCGATCCCGCGCGCAGGGATCTCGATGCGCGCATTCTCGCGTGGATGCGCGAGGACGCCTGGCATCCGGACGCCGCGCGCTTCGAGGCGTTGGCGCTCGAACTCTTCGCCTACCAGTGGGAGCGTTGCCAGCCCTATCGACGCTTCTGTGAACGCCGCGGCGTGCGTCCGACGACGCTCTCGCGCTGGCAGGAGATCCCGGCCGTGCCGACGGGCGCGTTCAAGGAACTCGAACTGCGGAGCTTCCCCGCGCAGCGCTCCGCCCACGTGTTCCGCACGAGCGGCACTGCGACCGCCGCGCGCGGCGCCCTGCATCTCGACACGCTCGAACTCTACGAGGCATCGCTGCTTCCCAGCTTCGCGCGCTTCGTATTGCCTGATCTCGCAGCCGGCGAGCGCGCGCCGATCCTCGTGCTCGCAGCGTCGCGGGACGAGGCCCCGGACTCGTCGCTCTCTCACATGTTCAGCGTGATCTTGCGCGAGCTCGGAACGCCGGAGAGCGGATGCTTCCTGCGCGAGGGTGCGCTGCGCACGCAAGAGCTGCTCGCGGCGCTCGCGCACGCCAGCGAGCGAAGCGAGCACCTCGTTCTGTGCGGCACCGCCTTCGCGTTCGTGTTTTTGCTCGACGAACTCGCGCACCGCGGCCGCAGGCTCGCCCTTCCGCCGGGTACTCGCATCATGGAGACGGGCGGCTTCAAGGGCCGCTCGCGCGAACTCGATCGCGACACGCTCTACGCCGAGATCGAGGCACGCCTGGGGGTGCCCGCGGCGCGCATCGTCAACCAATACGGAATGACGGAGCTCGGCAGCCAGTTCCACGACTCGCAGCTGCGATTTCCGGCAGAGACGCGCCGCAAGCTCGGGCCGCCGTGGGCGCGCGTCCGACTCGTCGAGCCGGTTGGCGGGGGTCCGGCGCCGGAGCACGAGATCGGCGCGATTGCGGTCGTCGATCTCGCCAACTCGGGTAGCGTGCTCGCGCTTCAGACTGCCGATCTCGGCCGCCGGGTCGGCGACGGTTTCGACGTGCTCGGTCGCGAGCCGGGCGCCGAAGCGCGTGGCTGCTCGATCGCCACCGATCTGCTGCTCGACCCGGCGGGCGCGTGACACCGAAAGAGATCACGCAGCAGCTGGCGGACCTGCGCGAGGCGGGCGCCGTGCTGCGTCGGCGCCCCGCGCGCGACACGCTCGCCGCACTGGCGCGTGTTCTCGAGCTGTGGCGCGACCCGACCTCGACGTGGCGACGGCGGCTCGAGGCAGAATTGCCTGGCGCCACGGGTTTTTCGCCCGAGAACGTGCGCGAAGGTCTGGCGCTGGGCCTCGCGCCGTTCAGCGGCGAAGCGCTGCTCGCACTCGCGCACGCCGAGTTGGGCGATCTCGCGCGCCTCGATGGCGACAGCGCTGACATGCTCTCGGGATTCGGCGTGACGGCCGTCGTGCTGGCGGGTGGGATCCCCCAGCCGAGTCTGCTCGCCATGCTCGCACCGCTGGTGCTGCGCTCGCCGGTGCTCGCGAAGCCGGCGTCGCGCGATCCCGTTACACCGGGCCTGGTGGCTGCGTCGATCGCGGCGGTGGATGGCGAGCTCGGCCGCTGCGTCGGCGTCGCCGCGTTCGGGTCGCGGGACGAAGCGTGTCTGGAGGCGCTGCTCGCCGCGGATTGCGTCTCCGCGACGGGGGGCGACGCGAGCATCGCCGCACTCGCGGCCCGCGTGCGCCCGCCGCGCCGCTTCATCCCGTCGGGACACCGCCTCTCCGTCGCGGCACTCGGCCCGGCGGCGCTCGCGGGCGCCGCGCTCGACGCGGCGGCGGATGGCCTCGCCCTCGACGTCGCGCTCTGGGACCAGCTGGGCTGTTTGTCACCGCTCGCGGTCTACGCCGTCGGCGGATCCGACACTTCGGCGGATCGGCTGGCGGAGAGGCTCGCGCACGCGCTCGCAGGGCTCGAGCGCCGTCTGCCGCGCGGCAGGCCCGATGCCGCTGCCGGGGCTGCGTTTCTGTGCGAGTGCGACGCTGCCGAGCTGCGGGGCGCGGCGGATGGGCGCACGCGGCTGCTGGGAGGCGCTGCACAGCGCTTTGCGGTCGTGCGCGAAGCGGACGCGGCGCTGCGCCCCGCGCCGCTCCACCGCTTCATTCGCGTGCACCCCGTGAACGACACGCAAACGCTTCGCGCGGCGCTCCGGCCGCTCGCACCGCATCTGGCCGGCGTCGCGATCGCTGGCTTCGGATCCGAGACGGGCGCCGTCGCGCGCAGCCTCGCCGAGCTCGGCGCTTCGCGCGTATGCCGCCCCGGAGAGCTCCAGGCGCCGCCGCTGGCCTGGCCCCACGATGGCCGGCCCGTGCTGCTACCGCTGGCTCGCTTTACGGATTGTGAGTTACCGGAATAGAACCCGCCTGGATCCCTCAACCATCTGAATGAGAACGCTTTTCTGATCTCCCGGTAGCGGCCACCCGATACCGTACCAATCAGGTCCCTATTTACGGGACCATTCTGGTCCGATATCCTGGCCGGGAGTTTTTAGGCCGAGGGCCCCCAGGTGATCCGCCTCTCCCGCCTCTCCGACTACGGCATCGTGTTGATGGCATTCCTCGCGGAACAGCCGGCCGAGTCCCAGCACAGCGCGCGCGACATCGCCGCGGGTACGCGGCTGCCGTTGCCGGTCGTGAGCAAGATCCTGAAGTCGCTCGCGCGCGAAGGCTTGCTGCTGTCCCAGCGCGGGCCGCGCGGCGGCTACGCGCTCGCGCGGCGGCCGGATCGCATCACGGTGGCGGAGATGGTCACGGCGCTCGAGGGTCCCATCGGGCTGACGGAGTGCACGATGCACCCCGGGCAATGCGTACAGGAAGCGCGCTGTCACGTGCGCAAGCCGTGGCAGCAGATCAATCACATCGTCCGGAGCGCACTCGCGGGCGTGACGCTCGCCGAGCTGGCGGCGCCCGACAACCGCTAGAAGGATCCGACATGGCGGAATCCCAGAACGCGACCCTCGAGAAGCTCGCCGCGCGCGAGTACCCGTATGGCTTCGTCACCGACATCGATTCCGAATCGGTGCCGCCGGGCCTGAACGAAGGCATCGTGCGCTTGATCTCGAGCAAGAAGAACGAGCCCGAGTGGCTGCTCGCGTGGCGGCTCAAGGCGCTCGCGCGCTTCTTCGAAATGGCGGCAAGCGAATCCGAGCCGACCTGGGCGATGGTCGACTATCCGAAAATCGACTTTCAGAAGATCATCTACTACTCGGCGCCGAAGCAGAGCGTGAAGCTCGAAAGTCTCGATCAGGTCGATCCCGAGCTGCTGCGCACCTACGAGAAACTCGGCATCTCGCTCGGCGAGCACAAACGACTCGCCGGCGTTGCCGTCGACGCGGTCTTCGACAGCGTGTCGGTCGCCACCACGTTCCGGGGCGAGCTCGAGAAGCAGGGCATCCTGTTCTGCTCGTTCTCGGAAGCGGTGCAGAACCATCCCGAGTTGGTGCGCAAGTATCTGGGCTCGGTGGTGCCGTATTCGGACAACTTCTTCGCCACCCTCAATTCGGCGGTCTTCACCGACGGCTCCTTCGCCTACGTTCCGAAGGGCGTGCGCTGCCCGATGGAACTCTCGACCTATTTTCGGATCAACGCGGCGGGCACGGGTCAGTTCGAGCGCACGCTGCTGATTGCGGACGAGGGCGCGAGCGTCAGCTATCTCGAGGGCTGCACGGCGCCCAAGCGCGACGAGAACCAGCTCCACGCCGCAGTCGTCGAACTCGTCGCGCTCGACGACGCGACCATCAAGTACTCGACCGTCCAGAACTGGTATCCGGGCGACAAGGAAGGGCGCGGCGGCATCTACAACTTCGTGACCAAGCGCGGCGCCTGCCGCGGCAAGCGCTCGAAGATCTCCTGGACGCAGGTCGAAACGGGATCCGCGATCACCTGGAAGTATCCGAGTTGCATCCTCCAGGGCGACGATTCGGTGGGCGAGTTCTACTCCGTGGCGATGACGACCAATCATCAGCAGGCCGACACCGGCACCAAGATGATCCACATCGGCCGCAACACCCGCAGCACGATCGTCTCGAAGGGGATCTCGGCAGGGCACGGGAGCCAGGCGTATCGCGGCCTCGTGCACATTTCGCCGCGCGCGGTGGGCGCACGCAACCATTCCCGCTGCGATTCGCTGCTGCTCGGCAGCCAGTCTTCGGCGCACACGTTTCCGTATCTCGAGGTCCAGAACGCCACGGCGCAGGTGGAGCACGAGGCCACCACCTCGAAGATCGGCGAGGATCAGCTCTTCTACTGTCGGCAGCGGGGCCTCTCGGAAGAGGATGCCGTTTCGCTGATCGTGAACGGCTTCTGCAAGGACGTCCTACGTGAGCTCCCGATGGAGTTCGCCGTGGAAGCGCAGAACCTGCTTTCGCTGTCTCTCGAGAACACCGTCGGCTGACCCGCGCGCCGGGACGGCCTCAAGCGAGGAATCCAATGCTCAAGCTTTCAAACCTGCACGCCAGCGCCGGGGGCGCCAGAATCCTGAAGGGGATCGACCTCGTCGTGCGCGCCGGCGAAGTGCACGCGGTGATGGGACCGAACGGCTCGGGCAAGAGCACGCTCGCGAACGTGCTCGCCGGCAGACCCGGCGTCGAGGTGACGCAGGGCCGAGTCGAATTCGAGGGCAAGGATCTGATCTCCCTGTCTCCCGAAGATCGCGCGCGCGCGGGAATCTTCCTGGCGTTCCAGTATCCCGTCGAGATTCCGGGAGTCGCGAACAGCTACTTCCTGAAGACGTCACTCAACGCGGTGCGCCGGGCGCGCGGGGAAAGCGAACTCGATGCGATGGACTTCCTCGCCCTGGTGCGCGAGAAGGCGAAGCGCGTAGAGATGGACGAGAAGTTCCTCCAGCGCGCCGTGAACGAAGGCTTCTCCGGCGGCGAGAAGAAGCGCAACGAGATCCTCCAGATGGCGATCCTCGAACCGCGGCTCGCGATCCTCGACGAAACCGATTCGGGCCTCGACATCGATGCGCTGCGCGTCGTCGCGGGCGGCGTGAATGCGCTGCGCAGTCCCGAACGCGCGATGATCGTGATCACGCACTACCAGCGGCTGCTGGACTACATCGTGCCTGATTTCGTGCACGTGATCGCGGACGGCCGGATCGTGCGCTCGGGTGGCAAGGAACTCGCACTCGAGCTCGAAGAAAAGGGCTACGGCTGGTTGACCGGGGGCGCGGCCGCGTGAGTGCCCTCGACGCCGCGCGCGATCACTTCCTGGAGCGGACGGGCGCCTTCGCGGCTTCCGCTGGCCGCCAGGATCCGGAATGGCTGCGCTCCCTGCGCGCCCAGGCTGTGGCGAACTTCGCCGAGAACGGCCTCCCGAGCACGCGACTCGAAGAGTGGCGCTACACAAATGTGACACCGCTCGCCCAGGTGCTCTTCGAGCTGCCGGACGCCGCGCCGGCGCAGGTCACCCGCGAGGAAGTCGAGGCGCTTTCCTTTCCGGTGTTCGCATGCAGCGTCTTCGTCTTCGTCGATGGCCGCTTCCGGCCGGAGCTTTCTTCACCGCGCGCCCTCTCCGGGAGCCTGCGCGTCGAGAGCATCGCCGAGTTGCGCGCGACCGCCCCCGAGCGTCTCGCCGGCCGGCTCGGCCGCCATGCCGACCCGAAGCAGCATGCTTTCGTGGCGCTGGGCAGCGCGTTTCTCGACGATGGCGCCTGCCTCTTCGTTCCGCGCGGAACGCGCGTAGAGCAGCCGGTACACGTGGTGCAGCTCGCCAGCGGCGTGGCGCCAGATCGCGTCTGCCACCCGCGCCTGTTGGTCGTCGCCGAGCCCGGCAGCCACGTGACGTTGATTCAGGATTTCGTGTCGCTTTCGGGAGCTCGCGGCTTCACCAACGCGGTGGCGGAAGTCACGGTCGAGCAGGACGCGGCGGTGGAACTCGTGCTGCTGCAGCGCGAGAACACCGCGAGCTTTCACGTCTCGAACCTCGAGGTGCGCGTCGGGCGCGACGCCCGCTTCGCCGCCCATACCCTGACGTTCGGTGGCGGTTTCGTCCGCAACGACCTGAACGCCGTGCTCGAAGACGAGGGCGCCTCGCTGCGCCTCGCTGGGCTCACGGTCGCCGGCGGCGAGCAACGGATCGACAATCACAGCGTCGTCGATCACGCGCTACCTCGCGGCGAGAGCCAGCAGCGTTACAAGTGCGTGCTCGGCGGAAAATCGCGCGGCGTGTTCCGCGGCCGCGTGATCGTGCGGCCCGACGCCCAGAAAACCCGCGCCGAGCAATCGAGCGCCAACATCCTGCTGAGCGAAGGCGCCGAGATCGACGCGAAGCCGCAGCTCGAGATCTGGGCCGACGACGTGAAGTGCAGCCACGGGGCGACGATCGGGCGCCTCGACGAGAACGCGCTCTTCTACCTGCGCGCGCGCGGCATCGGCGAAGCCAAGGCCCGCGAGCTGCTCGTGCAGGGTTTCGCTTCCGAGGTGCTCGCGAGCCTGCCGTCGCCCGCGCTGAGCGAAGGGCTCGCCGAAATGCTGCGGGAGCAGATGCGCGGCGCGGGAGCAGAAGAGGCAGCGCCGTGACGTTCGACGCCCAGCGCGCGCGCGCGCGCGGACTTTCCGATCCTCGGCGCAACGGCGCGCGGCAAGCCGCTCGTGTTCCTCGACAGCGCCGCCAGCGCCCAGAAGCCGCGCGCGGTGCTCGACGCGATGCAGCGTTTCTACGAGACGAGCTATGCGAACGTACACCGGGGCGTCTACGAGCTTTCCGAGCGAGCCACGCAGGCATTCGAAGGCGTCCGCGGCCAGGTCGCGCGTTTCATCGGCGCCGCCGAAGCCCGCGAGATCATCTTCGTGCGCGGCACCACGGAGGCGATCAACCTCGTCGCACACGGGATCGCACGCACCCGCCTCGGCCCCGGCGACGAGGTGCTGATCACGGAGCTCGAGCACCACTCGAACATCGTCCCCTGGCAGATCGCCTGCGCCGAGCGCGGCGCGAAACTGCGGGTCGTCGGGATCGACGATCGCGGCGATCTCCGACTCGATGAACTCGACAAGCTGCTCGGACCGCGCACGAAGCTGCTCGCACTCGCCCACATCTCGAATGCGCTCGGCACCATCAATCCCGTGCGCGAGATCGTGAAGCTCGCGCACGAACGCGGCGTGCCCGTGTTGCTCGACGGCGCGCAAGCGGTGCCTCACCAGAAGGTCGACGTGCAGGCCCTCGGCTGTGATTTCTACGCCTTCTCGTCGCACAAGCTCTTCGGTCCGACAGGCGTCGGCGTGCTCTACGGCCGCGCCGACCGGCTCGAGGCGCTGCCCCCCTACCAGGGCGGCGGCGACATGATCCTCTCGGTCCGCTTCGAGGAAACCACCTATCAGGGAATCCCGCACAAGTTCGAAGCCGGAACGCCGGACATCGCCGGCACCATCGGACTTGGCGCGGCGATCGACTACATCAGCCAGATCGGTCTCGAAAATATCGCGGCACACGAACACGAGCTTCTGCGCTATGCCAGCGAGCAGCTCGCGCGCGTGCCGGGCTTGCGCCTGATCGGAACCGCGCGCGAGAAGGCCGCGGTGATCTCGTTCGTGCTGGAGGGCGTACACGCGCACGACGTCGGCACGATCCTCGACCAGCATGGGATCGCCGTCCGCACCGGCCACCACTGCGCCCAGCCGGTGATGGAGCGCTACGGCGTCCCCGCCACCGTGCGCGCCTCCTTCGCGCTCTACAACCGCCGAGACGACGTGGATGCTCTCGTGCGCGGGCTCGAGCAGGTCCGCAAGGTCTTTGCCTGATGTCCGATCTTCGCGACCTCTACCAATCGGTGATCCTCGATCACAACAAGGCGCCGCGGAATCTTCGCCGGCCCGCAGACGCGAACCGCTCGGCCGAGGGCCGCAATCCGCTGTGCGGCGATCAGCTCATCGTCTTCCTCACCGTCGAGAAC
>JANNIY010000050.1:0-79879 GCA_031405455.1 Deltaproteobacteria bacterium
CGAGATCGAAGCGCCATGCAAACGATGATTTCACACGGCTGTGTCAGATCCGGTCACACGATCTGAGCGCGATCTTGATTCTCGCGATGTTCTGGCGGCGCGAAGAAAAAGAACAGACTGGGCAGTCGCGCCTCTCTGGAACTGCCGGCACCGGATCACGGAGCTCTCGAGACTCACGACCCGAGCCCGCTCCTACCTTCAATACCCTCTGCAGCGATGCTGGAGAGGCATCCGAGCGGCATTCCTCTGGCACCAGCTAGCTCTTCTGCCTCAGCACGTTCAGCGCCGAACCGGCGCGGAACCAGACGATCTGCTCGGCCGACAGCGTGTGCCGCGTCTCGAAGGCGTGCTCGCTGCCGTCCGCGTGGCGCAGCACGACGCGCACCGGTTTGCCGGGCGCGAGCCCTGCGAGGCCGGTCAGGCTGACGCGGTCCCGCTCCTGCACGGCGTCGAAGTCGGCGGGGTTCGCGAACACCAGCGGCAGCACGCCCTGCTTCTTGAGGTTGGATTCGTGGATGCGCGCGAAGCCGCGCACGATCACCGCCGCGCAACCCAGCAGCCGCGGCGACATCGCCGCATGCTCCCGGCTCGAGCCCTCGCCGTAGTTATCGTCGCCGACGACGACCCAGCGCAGGCCCTCTGCGCGGTAGTGCCGCGCGATCTGCGCGAAGTTCTGGCCGCGCTCGCCCGAGAGCACGTCGAGCCCCTCGCCCGACTTGTCGTCGAACGCATTGACCGCGCCGCTGAAGAGATTGTCGCTGATGTTCTCGAGGTGCCCCCGGAAGCGCAGCCACGGGCCCGCCGGTGAAATGTGATCCGTCGTGCACTTGCCCTTCGCCTTGAGCAGCAGCGGCAGGTTCACGAAATCACGGCCATCCCAGGCGAGAAACGGCGTCAGCCGTTGCAGCCGCTTGCTTTCGGGGGAGACGACGACGTCGACGGCGCGGCGATCGCGCGGCGGCGCGAGATAGCCGGCGTCGCTCATCACGAAGCCATTCACCGGGATCTCCGGCGCCGGGGCCGGCGGCGCGAGCTTGAAGCGCCGGCCGTCGGCGCCCTCGAGCTCGTCGTGCAGGGGATTGAACGAGAGGCGGCCCGCGAGCGCGTACGCCACCACGATTTCAGGGCTGCCGATGAAAGACAGGGTGCTCGCGTTGCCGTCGTTGCGGCGCTTGAAGTTCCGGTTGTAGGAGTTGAGGATCGAGTTCGCGTCGCCTTCCTTCACGCTGTCGCGCTTCCACTGCCCGATGCAGGGGCCGCAGGCATTCGCGAGCACGACGCCGCCCACCGCCTCGAAATCTGCGAGCTGGCCGTCGCGCCGGATCGTCTGGTGGATCTGCTCCGAGCCGGGCGTCACCCACAACTCGGTCTTCGCGCGGACGCCATGGGCGCGCGCCTGGCGCGCGACGTCGGCGGCGCGCTCGAGATCCTCGTACGAAGAATTCGTACAGCTTCCGATCAGGGTCGAACTCAGTCGGTCGGGATAGCCATGCTCTTTCACGTCGGCCGCGAGCTTCGAAACGGGCCGTGCGAGATCGGGCGTGTGCGGCCCGACGATGTGGGGCTCGAGCTTGGCGAGATCGATCTCGATCACCTGCTCGAAGAACCGCTCCGGGTGCGCCTCGACTTCGGGATCCGCGCACAGCAGCGCTGCGTGGGCCTGCGCGAGGTCCGCGATCGCCTCGCGACCCGTCGCCCGCAGATAGATCGCCATGCGCTCGTCGTACGGGAAGATCGAAGTGGTGGCGCCGAGCTCGGCGCCCATGTTCGTGATCGTGCCCTTGCCCGTGCACGAAATGCTGCGCGCTCCGGGACCGAAGTATTCGATCACGCGGTTGGTGCCGCCCTTCACGGTGAGGATCTCGCAGACCTTGAGGATCACGTCCTTCGGCGCGGTCCAACCATTGAGCTTGCCACTGAGCCGTACACCCACCACTGTCGGACACAGAACTTCCCATGCGAAGCCCGCCATCACATCGACCGCGTCGGCGCCCCCCACGCCGCACGCGAACATGCCGAGCCCACCCGCGTTGGGAGTGTGCGAATCCGTTCCGATCATCATGCCGCCGGGGAACGCATACTTCTCGAGGACGACCTGGTGGATGATGCCGGCGCCGGGTCCCCAGAACCCGATCCCGTGTCGCGCCGAAGCGGTGCGCAGGAAATCGTAGACCTCGCGGTTCGAATCCTTCGCGACGCGCATGTCGGAGTCCGCGCCGGCGTACGCCTGGATCAGATGGTCGCAGTGCACGGTGGTGGGCACGGCCGTCTCGTCGCGTTCGGTCAGCATGAACTGCATCAACGCCATCTGCGCCGTCGCGTCCTGCATCGCGACCCGGTCGGGCCGCGTGTCCATGTAGCTGCGCCCCGGCGCGATCTCTGCGCGCTCGGGATCCTCCAGGTGGCCGAGGAAGACCTTCTCGGCGTAGCTGAGCGGCCGACCGAGCCGCGTCCGCAACCGCTCGACGTTGCGCACGAGCCGGGCATAGACCGAGCGCACGAGCTCCGGCGTCGTCTCGATGGCGGGCATGACTCCTCCTGGCTGGCAGCGGTGGCAACGAGATTAGCAAGCGAGCGGAGTTCCGAATCTGCTACGCGCGGAGCCCGCTGAGCTCCGCCAGCAGGTGCGCCGAGGCGCGCGCTGCGCTGCGGAAATCGTCGAGGTCGAGGCTCTCGTTCTCGCCGTGGGCATTGCAGGGCGGATCTTCGAGCCCGAGCAGCAACGCCGGCGCGCCGCCGAGCACTTCGCAGAAGGGTCCGACGAACGGGATGGTGGCGCCGCAACCGATCTCGACCGCCTCGCGGCCATACCCGGCGGCGAGCGCGCGCCGCGCCGCAGCGAACGCCGGGCCGCTCGAAGCCGTCTTCCAGCCGGGGGTCGCCGTCACGAGCCGCGTCACGATTTCCACGCCCGCCGGCGGATCCCGCCGCACGAAATCCGCGAGCACGCGCGCCACGCGCTGCGCATCCTGACCCGGGGCGAGGCGCACACCGATGCGCGCACTCGCCTCGGCGATCAGCTGGTTCGCAGCCGTCGCGAGCGGCATGCCTTCGAGCGCCGTGAAGGCGAGGCTGGGGCGGAACCACAGGCGCTCGTACAGGCTGCACGCGGCCTCGCCGGTAAAGCGTGTACCCGGCAGCATCCCCGCGTCGGCCCGGAACGCCACTTCGTCGCAGGGCAGCGCTGCGAGCGCGGCGCGCGCGCGCGCGTCGAGCTCGGGCACATCGTCGAGCAGCCCGGGCACGAGAATCACCCCGGCGTCGTCGACGAGCCGGGCGAGCAGCCGCGCGAGCGCGGTTGCCGCGTCGGGAACCGGGCCGCCCCAGAATCCACTATGGATCGGGTGATCGAGCGCGCGCACCATCACGTCGAGCGCGACGAGCCCACGCAGGCTGGTCGTCAGCGCAGGCACGCCGGTGGCGAGGTTCGCCGTATCGGAGAGCACGATGACGTCCGCTTCCAGCCGCTCGCGGTGCTGGGCCAGAAACTCCGAAAGGTGTCCCGAGCCGATTTCTTCCTCGCCCTCGACGATCAGCTTTACGTGTAGCGGCAGCTCGCCCTCCGCTGCGAGCCAGGCCCGCAGCGCCGCGACGTGGAGCAGCAGGCCCGCCTTGTCATCGACGACGCCGCGCCCATAGAGCCGCCCGTCGGCGCGCAGGCTCGGCTCGAAGGCCGGCGTCAACCAGCGCTCGGGGCGACCGGGCGGCTGAACGTCATGGTGCGCGTACACGAGCGCGGTGGGGGCGTCGGCGCGCGGCGACCGCTTCTCCGCCACCACGTAGGCATGCGCTCCCGGCAGCCGCAGCAGCTCGACCCGCTCGAGTCCCGAGCGTTCGAGCAGCGCAGCCACGCATTCGGCCGAGCGCTCGACGTGCCGGGGGTCGAAGCCCGGCGCGGAAACACTGGGGATGCGCGCCAGCTCGACGAGATCGCGGAGCGCCCCGTCGAACCCATGCTCGAGCGCAGCCATCACCTTCTCGGAAGCCGGCACGCGAGCCACGCTAGCAGTCTTCCTGCCTGAGTGAATTCCGCTCGGCTTCGCCTCGCTGCGCGCTTCGCTTGCTAGGCTGTTCCGCCATGCAGCCGGTCTCGAAACGCGTGCGCGGCGACGGGGGCCTCGACCTCCATCTGCTCGAATGGAGCGCGCAGGGCGTCCCCCTGCTCCTGCTCCACGGCTTTGGCAACGAAGCCCACATCTGGGACGACTTCGCTCCCGTCGTGAGCCCCTACTACCGCACGCTGGCCCTCGATCACCGCGGCCACGGCGACTCGGCCTGGGACGCACAAGGGCGTTACGACCACGACAGCCTGGTGCGCGACGTCGAATCCGTGACGTCCGCGCTCGGCATCGAGCGGTTGGTGCTCATCGCGCACTCGCTCGGTGGGCGCATCGCCACACTGTTCGCAGGCCGTCATCCCGAGCGCATGGCGGGTCTCGTGCTCGTCGACATCGGCCCCGAGCTCGATGCGCGCGGCACCACCCGCATCCGCATGGAGATCGAAACCAACCGCGAGCCGAGCTTCGCATCCGTCGACGAGTATGCGCGGCTGCTCTCGCTGCACTACCCGGCGGCGCAGCCGCTCGCGCTGCAGCGCATGGCCCTGCACGGAGTCCGCCAGCTCGCGAATGGACGCTTCGTCCCCAAGCTGGATCCGGCGCTGCGCGGCGCCGGCAGCCGCACCGCGCAGACTTCTTCGGAAGCTGACCTCACGAAAGCACAGTGGCAGGCGCTCGCACGCATCCCCTGCCCCACGCTCGTCGTGCGCGGCGCCGCTTCCGACGTACTTTCGGCCGACGTGGCGGAGCGCATGGCGCAGGAGGTGCTGCCGAAGGGCTCACTCGCCGTCGTTGCGCGCGCAGGTCACTCGGTGATGACGGACAATCCCGACGGCTTCCGCGACGCCGTCGCCGCCTTCGTGCTGGGAGAGGGCTGAGGCGCTTCAGGCCCGGTCGATCGACGCCTGCGGTCCCTGATCGAGCGAGCGCTGGCGCTCCGAGCGGAGCGAGATCAGCGCGGGCAGCACGATCATATTGCACGCCATTGTGTAGGTCACGCCGATCGTCAACATCTGTCCGAGCGTGGCCAGGCCCATGTGCGACGCGAATGCCATGGTGCCAAAGCTCGCGATGCTGGTGAGGTTGCTGTACACGACGGCTCGCGCCGTGCTCGTCTCGAGGATGTTCCCAGCGTGCTCCCCCGCCATGCGCGCGCGGTGGATCAGGTGGATACCACTGTCGACCCCCATGCCGAGCAGGAGCGGCAGCACGATCACGTCCGCGAAGTTGAACGGGATGCCGAGCAGCACCGTCGTCCCGACCGTGAGCGCGGCGGCGAGGAAGAGCGGGATCAGCACGAGCGCGGTGTCGTCGATGCGGCGCCACATCAGAAGCAGGACGGCGGTGATCGCGACCACCGCCCCGAGCAGGGCCTGCTGCAGCGACTTGACGACGGTGCGACCGGACTCGAGGATCTCCGCGGCGCTTCCCGCCACGTCCGGCGCGACCGCGCGCACGCCGTCGACAAAGGCGGCGAGATGCTTGGGGTCACCGACGTCTTCGCGTGGGAAGATCTGAATGCGCACGCGACCATCGCTGGTGACCATGCGCTCGCGCAACGCGGCGGGCAGGTTCTGCAGCGTGACATGGCCAGCGTTGAGCGCCGCATCGAGGATGCGCAGCTGCTCGGGGAGCGTCCCGGTCATGCTCGCCTCGAGCTGATTGAGCGACGCGCTCGGAAGCTCTCCTGCTGCCAGCTTCACCAGGTACGCTGAGAGACTCTCGCGCAGCTGCTTCGCAACGATCGCGAGTTCTTTCGGCGCCCCCTCGTCGAGAAGCCGCCCCGTCTCGACCTCGAGATCGTGCAACGCGGCGATCTGCTCGTCGCTCGAGACAGGCGCCGCAGCGCCGTCCGGCCCACGCTGCGGCGCCAGGAACAGATTGACGTCGCTGATGATGTCGAGCTTCTCGTCCTGGTCCGACGGGATGTAATCGGCGACCGTGACGACCCGTTCGACGACGTCGAGCGCACGCAGCCGCTCGGCCGTCGCCTGCGCAGTCGGAAGGTCGGGCGCCACGGTGTCGAGCGTCCAGGGCGAGGAGCCTCCCGTCTCGAGCAGATCGTTGAACGTGCGAACGGATTCGCTCGACGGATCACGCACGTTGAGCGGGTTGTTGTCGAAGCGCGCCTGCGGCAACAGCAGGACGGCGCCGACACCGAGCGCCAGCGCCGTGATCCGCACCCCGCGCGGGTAACGAACCGGCAGCGCCGAGAGCCGCTCTCCCGACCAGCCTGCGAGCGAGCGATCCGGAGCATCCGCCCGCCGCGGCCGCAGGCTCATGAGCGCCGGCAGGAACGTGAACGTGAGCAGTACGCTGATGACGAGGCCGCCCGCAGAGATGATGCCGAGCTCGGCAACCCCCACGAAATCGGTGCCGACGAAGGCGAGGAAGCCGATCGCGGTCGTCGTTCCGGCGAGCGCGATCGAGGAGCCCACGTCGCGCGCGGCTCCGCGCAACGCGCCGGCATGCGAGCGCGTCAGCGTGAGCAGCTCGTTGTAGCGCAGACACAGGTGGACGCCGAAGTCGACGCCGAGTCCAATGAAGATCACGGCGAAGGACGCCGAGATCAGGTTCAGGTGGCCGATCGCGAGCGTGGTGAAGCCGGCGGTCCACACCAGGCCCACCAGCAGAAGCAGCAACGTCGCGAGGAAGAGACGCACGGAGCGCAAACTGTGGACGAGCAGCAGCGCGACGAGCACGATCGAGCCGAGCGCGGACATCGCGGCCTGCCCGCTCACGACCTCCATCTCCTCGTACGAAAGCGCGACGTCGCCGGTGATACGGACCTGCACGCCGCTCTCCGGCCCGAGGCGAAGCTCCTTCGCGACGCGACGCACCTCGAGGATCGCGCCCTTCGCGGGCTGGAGATCGTTGTGGTCGAGGACGGGCTGGGCCAGCAGGAAGCGCCTACGCGCATCGCCCGGGAAATCGGCGCTCGCGAGCACCTCGGCCCAGGAGACTTCGTACGGGCGATTCTCCAAGCGTGCGCGCAACGCGTGATCCATGTGCTCGAAGATCGAAGTGAGCTGCCCGCCGCCAATATCCTTTTCGCGCACCGCGCGCACGCCGCGCCCCATCATCGAAGCGAGGCCGCGCAAGCTGCCATCGCGCGCCAGCTCGGTGATGTAGGGCTGCACCTCGGCGAGCCGGTCCGCGAGATCCTCGAGCACTTCGGTCTCGAGATAGAGGAAGGCGTGCCGCTCGAAGAACTCACCACCGCCGGGCAGGTAGACGTCGTGGAAAAACTTGGGGGACGCAGCCAGGCGCGCCGCCAGCGCCGACGCAACCTCGCCGGCGCGTTCGGGCGTCGTGGCGTCGACGACGATGAAGATGTTCTCGTATTGGACCGGGAACGCCTCCTGGTAGCGGCGCTCCCGTTGCTTGAAGGGCAGATCGGGCGAGAACAAGGATTCAGTGTCGCCGTGGATGCCGAGGTTCTCGCCCGTGTAGACGAGAATGCCGGCCGTCGCGGCGAGCACCACGAGAGTGACCGTCCACGCGAAACGGCGCGAGGCGTCGACGAGCCACTCGACACCGCGAGCGACCCGCGCTTCGAGTCCGTTGTGCTCGGACCCCGACACAATTGTCTCCCTCGGATCGGCTCGGCCAGCGCCGCAAGCGGGCGGGCTGTGACGGGGGAAATGCTTAGCAAAACCCTGCGGGGCGGGCCTTGTATCCACGCGCCTTTGCGGCGCCTGCGGCCTCTCGGCCGACCGCGGCCGCTTCGCTAGACTATGCGCCTCCGTCGCGCGGTCCCAATCAGCCACGTGGCGTGCCCCGATCACGGAGACTTCGGATGCCGCCCCTCATGCAGATCCTGCTCGTCGCGTTCACGAGCCTATTCGCGGTACTCGCTGCTCCCCGTGGGGCTGGCGCGGAGTCTGTCGCTCCCGATTCGGCAGCCGCCTCGGCTCCCGTTCGGACCGTCGAGATGCTCCACGCCGCGCTGCTCGGCGTCATGAAGGACGCCGAAAAACTCGGCTACGAGGGCCGCTACGAGCGTCTCGCGCCCGTCCTGAAGGAGACCTACGACACGCCCTTCATGGCGGAGAAGTCGGTCGGCCGGTACTGGAAGCAAGCCAGCCCAGCCGATCAGGCGGAGCTCATCGCGACCTTCTCGCGCTTCATGATTTCGAACTACGCCGGCCGCTTCGATGGCTACTCGGGGCAATCATTCGAGACGTTGGTGGAGGAGCCTTCGGTGCAGGCAACTGTGCTGGTGCGCACGCGCCTGGTCGAGCCCAAGGGCGAGGGTGTGCACCTCGACTACCGATTGCGCGAGACCCCTTCGGGTTGGAAGATCGTCGACGTGTACCTGAACGGGACGGTGAGCGAGCTTGCGCTGCGCCGCTCGGAGTACGCAGCGACGATCAAACGCGACGGCTGGCGCGCGCTGATCAACGCACTCGATGATCGCATCGCGAGCATCGCCACCGCGCCGACCGACCACGACCTTTAGGTCGAAGGTTTCGAGCCGCAGCGCGCGGGCGGACGGAATCGCCCGATTCCGTCGCGGAGCCCGACTCCGCGGCCGCCACCGCCCGCTCCTTCGACCTGCAAGGCAGCCGCTCTCGCAGCTGCGCGATGCGCGACTCGCGATTCTGGGTGAAAGCGCTGCGCATCGCCGCGTAATAATCGACCGACGAGTCGCGCAGCGCGGCGAGAGCGCCAGCGTTCTCCTCTCGCGTGATGAACCCGCTGCTGCCGCCGATGAAGATCAGATCGCCCACTCCGAACAGGTACGTGAGCGGATCGAAGGCGCGATCGACGATGTCCCCCGTGCCGTCGCGCACGGTGCTCGGTCCGAGCACCGGAATCACCAGATAGGGCCCGCTCGGCACACCGAACATCCCGAGCGTCTGCCCGAAATCCGCCGGATGCTGCTCCCAACCGACGTTGGAGGCGACGTCGAACAGGCCACCGATTCCAGCGGTCGAGTTCACCACGAATCCGCCCAGCGTCTCGGCGGCGTCAAGGAAGCGGAGCTGGAAGAGATTGTTCGCGAAATACACGGGAGACTTCAGATTGCGGAAGAACCGGCGGACGCCGAGGCGCAAAGGGGACGGAACCAGATACTGGTAAGCGTCGGTCACGGGAACCAGCACGTACTGGTCGACGGCATCGTTGAAGCTGAAGAAGCGTCGATTCAGCGACTCGAGCGGATCGGGAACCAGGGCCCCGAGCTCCGTCTCGTAATCCTCGAAACCCTCGTCGTCGAAGAGCGGATCGGGCGGCGCCTCGGCGGCTTCGGCCTCCGCGGCGGGCGCATCAGCGCCCGGCGCGGCTTCGGCGTCCTCATCGCCTGCCGCCAGCGAGGCTGCAAAGAGTGCGAATCCGATGGTGAAAACGCAGCAGGATCGCATTCGCGTCGGGCGCATCCGGACTCCGGACGGGGGCGTGAATCAGGCGACCCGACCCGGCGTAAGACCGGGCGGGCGGGAGTCTACGAGTGCACCCTCCGACTGGCCAGCGATCGGGGCCAAACCGCACCTCAATTCCCGCGGGGGAAGAGGCCATGACGAGCATGGCCAGCCTGCGATACGCTCAGGCCCGCGCAGTCGTCGCTTCAAGTCGGGCCCCCAACTCGACGAGATGGATTCGAGCGACGGCCGCAAACCGAGCCCCCTGCTCGACGGAACAACCCCCACAAGGCCAGCGCATCGAACAGCTCGAGGAGGCTAGGGCGTGGACGTTTTCCAGAAGTGCTCCGAATCAGCGGTCCGCCCCAACGCGATGCGTGCGGCGGGCGTCTATCCCTACTACCGGGTGATTCAATCGGCCCAGGATCCTGTCGTGCTCCACGAGGGGCGCGAACTCGTGATGCTGGGCTCGAACAACTACCTGGGGCTCACGAACCACCCCGAGGTGAAGGCGGCCGCCGCGGCTGCCCTCGCCCAGTACGGTTCCGGCTGCGCAGGCTCGCGCTTGCTCAACGGCACGCTCGAGATCCACGTGGAGCTCGAGGAGCGGCTCGCCGAGTTCATGGGCCGCGAAGCGGCGCTCACCTTCGCGACCGGCTTCCAGGTCAACCTGGGTGTCCTCTCCTGCCTGCTCGACCGCTCGGACGTGGCGATCCTCGACGCGCTCGACCACGCCTGCATCATCGACGGTTGCCGTCTCGGGTTCGGCAAGACCTACAAGTACCGCCACAACGACATGGACGATCTCGACAAGAAATTGCGTGTGGCCGGAGACGAAAAGGGCAAGCTGATCGTCGTCGACGGTGTGTTCTCGATGGAAGGCGATCTGGCGGATCTTCCGGGAATCGTGGAGCGCAAGAACCGCCACGGCGCGCGGCTGATGGTCGACGACGCTCACGGCCTCGGGGTGTTCGGTGAGCACGGTCGCGGCACCCCCGAGCATTTCGGGCTCGAGCACGAGGTCGACCTCGTGATGGGGACGTTTTCCAAATCGCTCGCTGCGATCGGCGGCTTCGTCGCAGGCAACGCGCGCGTGATCGAGCACATCAAGCACAACGCGAGGGCCGAGATCTTCTCGGCCGCGCCGCCGCCCGCCTCGGTGGGCGCCGCGCTGAAGGCCCTCGAGCTGATCGAGCGCGAGCCGGAGCGCCGCAAGCGCCTGTGGGAGACCACCCATTACATGAAGAAGGAGCTCTCCGGGATGGGCTACGACACCGGACACTCGGCGTCGCCCGTGATCCCGCTCGTCGTCGGCGACGACATGAACTCCTACACCATGGTGATGAGGCTTCAGGAAGAGGGCGTCTTCGCGAATCCGGTCGTCTCGCCTGCCGTACCGGAGGGCCGCGCCATGATCCGCACCTCCTACATGGCGACGCACACGCAGGAACATCTCGATCGCTCGCTCACGGCACTGCGCAAGGTGGGCCGCGAGATGGGCATTCTGGGCTAGCGCGCGCCCCCGCCAGCCGCCGCGTCACTCGCTGCCAGCGGCGGTGGGCTCGTCGTGCTCGTCCTCGATCTCGCCGACGATCTGCTCGAGGATGTCCTCGAGCGTACACAGGCCGAGCACCGGGCCGCCCGGATCGCGAACGATCGCGAGGTGCTTGCGCCCGCGCCGGAATTCGCGCAGCGCGTCCATCAGCGGCAGATCCGGGCGCAAGTCGACCGTGGGCCGGATGGCATCGGCCAGGATCACGGCGCTCTTCTCCGCATAGACGTGGAAGAGATCCTTGGTGTGAAGGACGCCGACGATGCGATCGATCTCGCCGTCGTAAACGGGAATTCGCGTGTAGGCCGATTCCCGCAGCGCGTCGAGGAGCGCAGCCGGCGCGATCCGCCGCTCGATCGCAAACACGCGCTCGCGCGGAACCATCACGTCGCGCACGCGGACGCGCCAGATGCGGAAGACGTTGTCGAGGACGCGGCCGGCATACGGTCGGATCTCGCCGGCTTCGCGCGCTTCCGCCACGAGCAGCGAGAGCTCCTCGCGCGAGTGCAGGAAGCGCTCCTTCTCGGAGGGCCGCACGCCGAGCACACGCACCAATCCGTTGCCCGCTCCATTCATCAACCACAGAACCGCGCGAAAGACCCGCCCGAACACGAGCAGGGGGCGCGTGCAGGCGAGCGCCACCCGCCCCGGGTGGTCGAGCGCGAGCGCCTTGGGAGCCAGTTCGCCCACCACGACGTGCAGGAAGGTGATCAGCGAGAAGGCGAGCGCGATGGCGATGCCGTGCACCGCAACGGGGCTGCCGAATCCCGCCGCGGCGAGGGGAGGCTCGATCAGGTGCGAGATCGCGGGCTCGCCGATCCAGCCGAGTCCGAGGCTCGCGAGCGTGATGCCGAGCTGCGTGGCCGCGATCGCGTCGTCGAGATGCGTCAGCGCCTCCGCCACCGAAGCGGCGCCTCGGCGACCCTCGGCGACCCACAGCTTGACCTGTGAACGCCGCACCGCGACGAGCGCGAATTCGGTCGCGACGAAGTAGGCGTTCGCGAGGATGGCCACCAGGACGGCGAGCAGGCCCAGCAGCGTGTGCCCCAAAGTTGGGCTTTCCATTCAGCCTCCGGTGGATTCGTCGCGATGATGGGATGCGTCGACGGCGCACGCCAGCCGCTCGCTGCCCGCGAGGTCGTCGACGAACTGGCGCGCCGAGCGGCCGGAGCGGCTCGAGCGCTCTAGCGCCCAGCGCAGCGCCTGCGCGTGCAGCTCCGCGCGCGCGGTTCGGATCCCTGCCTGCTTCGCGTAGCGATCGACGATCGCGAGGTAGGTTGCCTGATTGAAACCGTAGAAGCCGAGCACGAGGCCAAAGCGGTCCGAAAGCGCGAGTTTCTCCTCGATGGCCTCGCCCATGTGCAGCTCGCCCGCCTCGTCGAGGCGCGCCGCGAGATTGTCGGCCAGCGTTTCCGGCAGCAGATGACGGCGGTTGCTGGTGGCGATGATGCGGACGTTCTCCGGGGGCGAGAGCAGGCTGCCTTCGAGCGCGGCCTTGAGCTCGCGATAGCGCGTCTCGCCCGCATCGAACGAGAGGTCATCGCAGAAGAGCAGGAAGCGCCACGGCGCACCACGCAACGCTTCGAGCACGCGCGGCAGATGCAGGAGATCTTCCTTGTGCACTTCGACGACGCGCAGACCGCGCGATCCAAAGCGCGCCACCAGCCCGCGCACGGCCGAGGATTTTCCCGTGCCGCGCTCGCCGAAGAGCAGCACGTGATTCGCCGGCAGCCCGCGCACGAACTGCTCGGTGTTCGCGAGCAGGCGGGCGAGCGAGCGCTCGACACCGATCAGATCCGCGAGTTCGAAGAGCTGTGGATCCGGGATCGGCACCAGCCGGCCCGGGCCCCTGGCGACCTCCCAGCGAAAGGCGAGGCTGCGTTCGAAAACACGCGCGTCGGGCGCGCTGCCGGCGAGCTCGCCGAGCACGCGTTCGCCGAGCGCGAGCACGCGCTCGAGGCGGGACCAGAACTCGGCGAAGCGACCCATCGGCCTGGATTGTAGACTGCCGGCCGTGGATCCGAACGCCGATGAGGAGAGCGCACGCGTGGGCCTGTGCGCGAGCTGTCGCTTTGCGGTGCGTCAGCGCAATGCGCGCGGCGGGAGCTTCTGGCGCTGCCAGCGTGCGGATTCCGACCCGGGGTTTCTCCGCTATCCGCCGCTGCCGGTGCGGCGCTGCCCGGGCTTCGATCCGAACCCGCCCGAAGCCCATTCCGAGAGCTGAGCCGGGCCTGCGCCTTGCGCGCGGCGGGCACCTCACGTTATCACTGCACAGCCACCCGAGGTGACGATGAAGCGCTGGATCCTGCTCTCTGCGATCGGCAGCGATCGGCCCGGACTCGTCGCCGAGCTCGCGCGACTGATCTACGACTGCGGCGCGAACCTCGAAGATTCACGCATGACGATTCTCGGAACGGACTTCGCCGTGATCCTGCTCTGCTCGGCGTCCGCGCCCGATGCGGCGGATCGCATCGCCGTCGGCGCCAAGCGGCTCGAGCGCGACCACGGACTCACGATCCTGCTGCGCTCTCTCGAGGGGGAGCGCCGCCCGCCGGTGCCGGCCCCGGGGACGCGGCTCTACCGCCTCGAAGCCGCGGGGGAAGATCGCGCCGGGATCGTCTCCGGGGTGTGTCGCGTGCTGGCGGACCATGGCGTCAACATCGCCGAGCTCTCGAGTCAGAGCCGTCCGGGTCCCGGCGGCTCACCCCACTACGAGATGTCGCTGCGCATCGAAGTCCCCGACACGCTCGAAGCGCGCACGCTGCGCAGCGCGCTCGAGCGCGAGGCCGATCGTCTGGTAATCGACGTCGCCTTGATGCCGGGCTAGCGGCCCGATTCCCGCAAGCGCTCCGGCGCCGGCCATCCCACCCGCTGCTGCGTCCAACGATCCGGCAGCGGTTGACCGATCACGCTGAAGAAGCTCTCGAGGAAACGGTACGTGAGCCCCCACACCACGTGGCGCTGGGGCTCGCCGACCAGGATTCCGGGGAACGCGAAGCTCGGGGTGCGTCGGACCGGATGCTCGACGAAGCGTGCGGGCTCGAGCAGCGCCGGCAGCGGGAACCAGAAGGCTTCACGCACCTCGTGGTTCGGGACGAGCCGTTGCTCACCCTCGATTCGGTAGACGAAGGCGGAGATCACGAGCGACGCAACGCCCGCGGCGTGATGCCCATGCGCGTCGTTGAGGCGACCGAGCGGCTCCGCACGCGCCAGGTCGACCCCCACCTCCTCGAGCGTTTCGCGCTCCGCAGCCGCGCGCGGGTCGGAATCGCCAGGATCGATGCGGCCTCCCGGGAACGCCATGTGCCCCGACCACGGGTCGCCCGGGTGGCTCGCGCGTTCGATGAAGAGCACCTCGGGCACCCGCCCGGCATCGCGTAGGATCATCGCCACGGCGGCCTGGCGCATGCCGTCGAGCGGCTGCGTGATCGGGTGGTGGGCCGCGAGGCGGCGACGGATGTCTGCGATCGACGGCATGCACGAAGGATAGCTACCGTACCGCCCATGCTCGAACGCCCGGCCCCCCTTGCCGCGCGGCGCATCCTCGACCTCGCGCGGACGGATCGCATCACCGCCCAGCGCACGCTCGCGGAGCTGCCGCTCGATGTACAGGTCGAACTCGTGTGTGAGACGCCGGTCGCGCGGCGCGCCGCGCTGCTCGATCTGCTGGCTTCGCCCGAGCTCGTGATCCCGCTGCTTCCCGAGGCGGAGCTGTGCTTCACGGTGAAGGCGGTCGGGCTCGAGAGCGCGAGCTGGCTGCTTGCGCACGCGACGGCGGAGCAACTCGTCGCCTGCTTCGACCTCGACGCCTGGGAGTCGACACTCCCGAACCCCCGCAGCCTCGACACCTGGATCGCGGCGCTCGTGGAAGCCGGCGAGGAACCGCTGCTGCGCGGCCTGCAGGCGCTGGATCCGGAGCTGCTCTCGCTGTTCATGAAGGCCCACGTGGAGGTCATCCTGCGCTCGAACGACGACGACTGGGAGGATCCCGTCGGCGCGGAGACGCTCGATGGACAGTTCTTCTTCCGCACGCTCGACGAGGGCTACGACACCGCCGCGATCCTCGCGCTCCTGCGCACACTCTTCGAACACGATTACTGGACCTACTTCCGATTGCTCCAGTCGGTGATCTGGGAACTCGCCCCCGAGAACGAGGAGTGGGCGCTGCGCTGGCGCACCGGCAGGCTCGAGGACATGGGCTTCCCGCCGTGGGAGGAGGCGATGGGCATCTATCGCTACCTGCGCCCCGAACAACGCAGCGAACTGCCGCAGGAGGCGGCTCCTCTCGTGCCGGAGGAGCGCTGGCAGCTGCCGGTGGCGATGCCGCGCCTGCCGGCGAATCTAGACGAACGCGGGCTGCTGTTCCGCACGCTCGCCGCACTCGACGAGGAGGAGCGGCGCACGGCGTTTCACGCACTCGTGGCGCTCGCCAACAAGATCGCAGTCGCCGATCGCCTGGCGCTTTCCGATGCGGAATCGACGCCGCGCGCGATCGCCAAGGCGGCGCGCTTCGCGAGCGCCGGACTCGAATTCCTCGCGCGCGAAAACGCTCAGGAACCGGTCGAGGTGCTGCGACGCGCATCGCTCGATCGTCTGTTCCGCGTCGGTGCGAATCTCGACCCCGACGCGGCGAAGCCGTGAACCCTGGCCTGGCGCTCGCCCGCCGCCGGCTCTCGCTCCCGCCGCGACGCCACGCCGCCCGACACCAGACGGAGTGGGTCGCACTCTCGGATGGTGTCCGGCTCGCCACCAGCCTTTTGCTGCCTCGCCATGACTCGGGGCCCCTGCCCGTCGTGCTGATCCGAACGGCGGCGCCTTCGCATCGGCCGGGCGACGCGGCGGCGCGGCTCGGACGCCTGGTGGCGGAAACCGGCTACGCGGTCGTGCTCCAGGAGTGCCGGGGCCGTCACGCTTCGGAAGGCCGGTTCGCGCCGTTCCTTCACGAGGCCGCGGACGGCGCTGACACGATCGCCTGGATTGCGCGCCAAAAATGGTCTGACGGCCGCCTCGCATTGATCGGCTGGGGCTATTCCGGTTTCGCCGCCTGGGCGGCGCTCTCGCGCAGCCCGCTGCCCGTCGCGGCGCTGGCGGTCGTCTTTGCGGCGCGCGATCCCTACGCCCTGTTGCGCCCCGGCGGCGCGCTCGCGCTCGCATTGGCGCTGCGTTTCGGTGTGGGGATCGGCGAACGCGAGCCCTGCGACCCGCGCCGCCTCGATCTCGCGCGCGGTCTCGCCCACCGTCCCCTGCGCGAGGCGGACCGCGTGACATGCAGACGCGTCGACTGGTTCCGGGAGTGGATCGATCACCCTTCCCGCGACGCCTACTGGGACGCGCGGATCCCTGCGCTTCCCGAGGCACCGCCGCCGACGCTGCTCGTCGCAGGCTGGCGCCAGCCTGCACTCAGCGCGCAGCTCGCGGATTTTTCCGCGCTGCGGGAAAACGCTTTGCGCCGGGCTGGGCCGGCGCCCGAACTCGTCGTCGGCCCCTGGCCGGGGGGGCAACCGACGCGGCGCGAGACGCGCCGTACGCGCAGCGAACCCGTCGCCGAGAGCCTGCGCGCGACGCTCGACTTCCTCGCACGACGCCTGCGTGGCGAACCGGGCGAACGCGCGCCGGTGCGCGTGTTCGTGCGCGGCGCCGCGAGCTGGCGCGAAGCTTCCGCGTGGCCGCTCCCCGACGCCGAAGCGACGGCGTTCCATCTGCGCAGCGGAGGCAACGCGAACGGACGCACCGGCGATGGCGTTCTCGACCGCGAAGCGCCGACGGGCCCGGAGGTGGCCGACCGTTTCGTTTACGATCCCCGCGATCCGGTGCTCGCCGACGACGACGCTTCGGAGTGCCGGCACGACGTATTGTGTTTCACGACGCGGGAGTTCCGGGAGCCGCTCACGCTCGCAGGCCCCGTACGCGCGGAGCTTTCCGTCGCGTCGAGCGCCGCGCTCACCGACTTCACCGCAACGCTCTCCGCGGTGTCCGCGGACGCCAGCTCGCATACGTTGTGCGAGGGCGTGCTGCGCACCCGGGGCGCGCCCGGCGAGACCCGCCGACTCGATCTCGATCTGGGAGCCGTATGCGCACGCGTCCAGCCGGGCGAGCGCCTGCGGCTCAGCGTCTCGTCCTCCGCGTTTCCGCGTTGGGATCGTCCGTCACACACGGATGTGGAGCCCGGCCTCGCCGAGCCGGACGAGTTGGCGCCGGCGAGCCAGACCCTGTTTCACGATCGCGAGAAGACCTCGCAGATCTGGCTGCCGCTGCTGCGTTCGTGAGTTCCAGAAACGACGGGGCCCACCGGCGTCGATCGCCGATGGGCCCGTTCGCCCGCTGCTGGCGAGCTGGACGTCGTACGCCTGGCGTCAGAGATCGACGGCCTTCAGCGTCTTGCGCTTGTTCCCGAGGGCACGGCCCTCGGCCGCGGCGATCATGCCGCGCACGGCGTGGTCGAGCGCGCCGTAGAACTCGCTGCCCACGTTGCACTTCTTGGTGGCGGCCTTGGTTCGGGACTTCGAAATGATCAGATCGCCCGTCGCCTTCTTCTTCGGAGCCGACTTCTTCGCTGCCATGATCCGCTTCTCCTCTGCATACGCCGCGTCGGTCCGGCGACACCGGCCGACGGCGGCGAAAACCCCCATGTCGCGGAATACGCCATGGTTCTGACGAGGCGGATGATAGGCACTTTCTCGAAGGGGATGCAAAGGATTCGCCGCCATTTCGGGCGGGGGAGGCCGAATTCGGGGGTCTCCTGCATCCGCCGACGAGCGAATCCGACCCCGGGCACCCGGTTCGCGGTTCGACCCGGCGCGGCGAACCAAACGATCCTTCGACGAACTTCCCGCTTCCGGTATCCTGCGCGCCCCGTGACCTCGCGCTCGGAACGCTTCACTACGCCGTCTCTCGCGGGGGTCCACCTCCACATGCTTCGGCATGGACGGGATCCGCAGCGCCTGCTCGTGCTGTTGCATGGCGGTGGCGCGAACGCGCACTGGTGGGACCACCTGATCCCCGCGCTCGCCGAGGGCTTTCACGTGGTGGCGCTCGACTTCCGCGGCCACGGCGACTCGGATCATCCCGATGCGATCGAACCTGGCGCGTTCGCACGCGATCTCGAGGCGCTGCTTCAGCATCTCGAGGCACACGACGCGGTGCTGATGGGGCACTCGATGGGGGGGCACATCGCGCTCGACCACGCGGCGGTCCATGCCGGTGTGCGCGCGCTCGTCGCGATCGAAATCGTGCGCGGGGTGCCATCGCGCAATCGCCGCCGGATGCGGCTCGCCCTCGCTGCGCGCCGCAGCTACCGCACGCGCGAGGATGCGCTCGCCCGCTATCGATTCCTGCCGCCAGCGCCGAATGCGAACGAGGCGCTGCGCGCGAGCATCGCCGCCCACTCCGTGCGCGAGGAGCCCGACGGTCGCTTCGGGTTCAAGTTCGATCCGCGTTGGTTCACGCTTCCGTCGAGCCGGCCGCCTCCGCCCGGGGGGGTCCGTTGTCCGACGTTGATCGTGCGCGGCGCGCAGAGCACGCTGCTCTCCGACGAAGCCGCCGCTGCCTTCGCGGCGGAAATTCCCGGGGCGCGGGTCGCGGTGGTCGAGGCCGCCGGCCACAACGTGCACGTCGAGCAGCCGGAGGCATTTCTGGCCGCCGTCCTGCCCTTCCTCCGCGAGCACGCCTGAGGTTCTCCACACCCTGAAGCCTGGCGCTGGTATGCTGTCGGCTCGGGAGGAAGCCATGGCCGAATTGCTGCAACGTCCGGTCGCCGAGCTGCGGAGCCTGCTCGACCAACGCAAACTTTCCGCCGTCGAGCTGATGCAGGCGACACTCGCGCGCATCGATGCGCTGAACCCGACGCTCAACGCCTTCGTCGCCTTCCGCGAGCGCGATTCGCTGCTCGCCGACGCGCGCGCTGCCGACGCGCGTATCGACCGCAGTGAGGCCCGCCTGCTCGAGGGCATTCCCTTCGGCGTGAAGGATCTCGAGAACGCCGCGGGACTCGTGACCTCCGAAGGCTCGGTCCCGTTCAAGGACAACCTGGCGGAGCACGATTCCGTGCAGGTCGAGCGCCTGCGGGCAGCGGGCGCGATCGTCGTCGGCAAGACGAACGCGCCCGAGTTCGGTTACACCGCGATCACGAAGAACCTGCTCTTCGGCGTCACGCGCAATCCGTGGAATCTCGAGCGCACGCCGGGCGGCTCGAGCGGCGGCTCGTCGGCTGCCATCGCCGGTGGCCTGATTCCGCTGGCGACCGCCAGCGATGGCGGCGGCTCGGTGCGTCTGCCGGCTTCGATGACCGGCTGCTTCGGCCTCAAGGTGAGCTACGGACGCATCCCGCACGAGGCGAAGGAACTCTGGATCAGCGACGACACATCCGTGTACGGTCCGCTCACGCGCACGGTCGAAGACGCCGCGCTGCACCTCGACGCCACCGTCGGCGCGCACCCCCTCGATCCCAACTCGCTCCCGCACCCGGGTTTTTCCTATCGCGCGATCCTCGACGAGCTGCCCGCCGGCCTGCGCGTCGGCTGGTCGGCGGATCTCGGCTACGCCGTCGTGCAGAGCGACATCGCGGAGGTCGCCTACGACGCCGCGCGCGTCTTCGAGGAGCTGGGCATGAGCTTCGAAGAAGTGAAGACGGGCCTGCCTTCGCTCGGCTTCGATTGGGGCCTGCTCGGCGCCTTCGAAATGCTCGGACGCCTGGCTCCCTTGCTGCCCGAGCACGAGAGTGAATTCGGACGGGCCTTTCTCAAGGGCACGCAGGCCGGCCGGCGCATGACGCCCGAAATCTACGGGGATCTGCGCCGGCGTCGCGAGCTGCTGAACCGTTGGTGCGCCGACACCTTCGAGCGCTTCGACCTGCTGCTCACGCCGACGATGCCGTTCGATCCGCCGGCCGCCGCGGGCCCCTTCCCGGCAGAAACCGAGGGCCGCAAGCAGCCGGCCGCGAGCGCGGGCAGCTTCACGATCCCGTTCAATCTTTCGTGGCATCCGGCCGCGAGCGTGCGCGCAGGCTTTTCGCGCGCCGGGCTCCCCGTCGGCCTCCAGATCGTCGGCGCGCGCCACCGCGACGATCTGGTGCTCCAGGCAGCCCGCGCCTTCGAGCGCGCGCGCCCCTGGCATCCGAACTGGCCGGCGATCTGAATTCCACGCGCGATCCGCGCACGCCCGGCCCGGCTACACTGGCCAGCATGCGCACGCTCGACCTTCGCAGCGATACCGTGACCCGGCCCACGCCGGCAATGCGCGAGGCCATCGCGCGCGCCGAGGTGGGCGACGACGTCTATGGCGAGGATCCGACCGTCAATCGGCTGCAAGCCCGCGCGGCAGAGCTGCTCGGCAAGCCGGCTGCGCTCTTCGTCGCCTCGGGCACCATGGGAAATCAGGCGGCGTTGCGCGCGCTGTCACAGTCCGGCGACGTGCTGCTCGCTGGTGAAGACGCGCACATCCTGCTCTACGAGGGCGGCGCGGCCTCCGCACTCTGGGGCGTGCAGGTGAAGACGCTCGGGCGCGGCGGTTGCTTCGACGGCGCGGACGTGCGCGCCGCGATCACACCCGACGAGGCGCACTTCGCTCCCACCCGCGCCGTCTCGATCGAGAACACCCACAACCGCTCCGGCGGCCGCGTGTTTCCGCTCGACCAGTTGAAGGACGTGGCGCAGGTCGCCAGGGAGCATGGGCTCGCGCTGCATCTCGATGGCGCGCGCTTGTGGAACGCGGTGGTCGCAACGGGAACGCCCGCGGCCGTGTGGGCGGAACCGTTCGATACCGTGACGTTCTGCCTGTCGAAAGGTCTCGGCGCACCAGTGGGATCGCTCGTGTGCGGCTCGCACGACATCATCCGGCGCGTGCACCGCGCGCGCAAAATGCTGGGCGGCGGCTTGCGGCAGGCCGGCATTCTCGCTGCGGCAGGCCTGTACGCGCTCGAGCACAACATCGAACGGCTGGCGGATGACCACGCGAATGCGCGCCGGCTCGCCGCAGGACTCGAGAAGCTCGGTCTCGCGATCGCCACCGCCCCGGAAACGAACATGGTGCTCTTCCGCGTGGACGACACTCTGGGCTTCCTGCGCGAGACGCGCGCGCGACGCGTGCTGGTGAACCCCTCCTCGCCCGGTTGTTTTCGGGCCGTGACGCACATGGACGTCAGCACCGCGGACATCGACGAGGCGCTCGCGCGCATCGCGGAAGTCGTGGCAGCGGGCGTGCGATGAGCGAGGCGCGCCGCGTCACGCTCGCAACCGCGCGGATCCCGGCCGTCGCGCGCTCGAGCTATCCGCTGCGCCCGGGCAACTTCGTGCGGCCGCTCGTCGATGGGGAGCCGGCGTTCCGGCGCATCGCAGAGGCCGTGCTCGCCGCTCGGCGCAGCGTCTGGGTGACGATCGCGTACGTCGATCGCAACGCGCAGATGCCGGACGGACATGGGACGATCTTCGATCTTCTGGAACGCGCAGCGGAACGCGGTCTCGACGTGCGCGCGCTCTTCTGGCGCGAGCCGCGCCTGCGCGAGATCGAACCCGATTCCCAGCATTTCGAGGGCAACGCTGCGGAGTTCGCGTGGCTGCACGAGCGCGGAGCCCGTTTCGCCGCGCGCTGGGATCGTCTGCCCGACGGCTTTTGCCAGCATCAAAAGAGCTGGATCGTCGATGCCGGCGAGCGTTCGGAAACCGCCTTCGTGGGCGGCATCAACCTGGATGCGGATTCGATCGCTGCGCCCGGACACGCCGTGCGCGGAACACCGCAGGTCCACGACGTCTACCTCGAACTGCGCGGGCCGAGCGCGAGCGACGTGCATCACAACTTCGTGCAACGCTGGAACGAGGCGAGCGATCGCGACACGCCGGGCGGCGTCTGGCCCGCGGTTGGCAGCGCGGGCGCGCTCGCATTCCCCAGCCGCCTCTCCGCTGCTGCGGGTCCCGTCCCCGTGCAGATCACGCGCACCGTGCTGACAGGCCGCTACCGCGACGCGACCGCGGCCCCGGGTGGCGAGCCCTTCCCGATTTTCGGCGGCGAGGCGAGCGTCCTCGAGCAGTATCTCGCGGCAATCACCGCGGCGCAGCGCACGCTCTATCTCGAGAACCAGGCCATCGGATCCCCTGGCGTCGTCGACGCGATCGAAGCCGCGCTCGTGCGCGGTGTGGAAGTGGTGTTCCTGGTTCCCGGCAACGCGCACCCGGCCTTCATCGAAGCGCGCCGCGAGCCCTACGCCGCGTTCTTCTTCGAGAAGCTCGCGCGTCTGGGACGCTACGAGAACTTCACGCTTGCGGCGATCGCCGCGAGTCACACGAACGGAAGCTACGACGAAATCTACGTCCACTCGAAGCTCGCACTCATCGACGACGCCTGGTGCACGATCGGCTCGACCAACGTCGCCGAGCGCTCCTTCCATCAGGACACGGAGCTGAACGCCTCGCTGTGGCACGCAGCCAGCGTGCGCGCGCTGCGGCGCGAGCTGTTCCTCGAGCACCTCGGTCTCGACACGGACGGGCAGGATGACCGTGCGGCATTGCGCGCCTTCCACGAAGTCGCGCGGAGCAACGCCGCACGCCGCTCGGCTCGCGAGCCGCTCGCCGGGCTGGCGTATGCGGTGGATCCGGAGACGTACGGGCTGTAGCCCCGGCATCCGCGACCCTGCCGAAGCGAAGTGCGGCATGCGGAGGGCGTTCGGCTCCGCCGAAGGGCTTCTTGAAGGTACGAGCGGGTAGCGGCTCTGTCCTGACGTCCGATCGAGCGCGTTCTGTGTGGATCGAAAGAATCCAGGGCGTCCGACGATGCCCTGGAGGTGTAGAGAATGTAGACCTCCTGGCCCGGGACCGGATGGCGGGGACCATCCGGAGTCCTGCAGGCGAGAAGCAGGGCGACCGCGAGAAGGCCAAGCGATAGCCGCCTCCACATCCTATGGGTACTCCGCGGGCAAGACTGCCCAACCCACCTTGGCCAGCGCCCCCTCCTGCCCTGCTACACCGGCGAAACCCACGCGAGCCTCTCTTCTTCGAACACCGCCCGCGTGGGCCGAAACGCGCTCGGATCGTCGAGGCTACCAAGTGTCACCGCGACGTGGTTCGCGGCTTCGTTCCGATGGCTGATCTGGGTGCCGCAGCCTCGGCAAAAGACGCGGGTGACGCCGGGCGAAGATTCGCGGTACGCCGGCGTACCGCGAATGAAGACGATGGACCGCAGCGGCTGATGGAGCCAGGCCACCGATGGCGCGCCGGTCGCTCGCCGGCAATCCCGACAATGGCAGACGACGACCTCGCGCGGCGGCTCGCTGAGCGAGTAGCGGATCGCTCCGCACGCACAGCCACCGATCCGCTCATGCTGGTTTTTTTGAGGCACCTGGCGACGCCCGACGCACCCGGCATGGAGCTGCCGACTGCCCGTGAAGGTACTACGCCCCGACCGAAGGGTGCTCGCTCCGACAGGCCCACGATCTCGACGAGCTTGCGGGGCGAAGTCTTGCCCTGGATCACGTGAACGGAATCGCGACTGATGGCGAGCGCTTCGGCGAGGATGGCAGCCACCGCCGCATTGGCCTTGCCGCGCTCGGGGGGCGCGGTCACACGTATCTCGAGTGTTTCACCCAACCATCCCGCGATGCCATCGCGCGAGGAAGCGGGGACGCGGGCCACCCGGGCGAGCGGGGGCTAGGGCGTCTGGACGGGTGCGAGCGTGAAGCGCATGCCGTCTTCGCCGAGCGTGATCTCGCCGGAGAAGGCCTCCGCCGCGCCCGCGAGGAATACGCGCCTCGCGAGGGCGTTCGCGGGCCCGGGCACGAGATGCGTCAGCACCAGCCGCTTCACGCCCGCCGCGCTGGCGACTTCCGCCGCCTCGCGCGGGCTCGTGTGATACGAAGGAATGTCGCTGGCGAGCTTCGCGAGCCGCTCGAGCCCCAGCCGACGTGCGACCGCAGCCGCACGCTCGGTCAGCGCGGGCTGCAGCGCTTCGTGAATGAGCAGATCCGCGCCGCGCGCGTTGGCCAGCAGGCTCGCGCTCTTGCGCGTGTCGCCCGACACCACGACCGAGCGGCCGCGCCAATCGAAGCGATAGCCGACGGCCGGGGACACCGGAGCATGATCGACGCGGAAGGCCGTGACGCGAAGGCCGCCCGCCTCGAAGACTTCAACGGCGTCGGTCGAGCCCTCTGGGGGAAGCGCGAGCGTGTGCGCCACGGCAACCCCGGCTGCGCGCGGCAGCCAGGCCTCGCCGTGGTGAACGACCCGGTAATCCACGTCGAGGGCGTAGGCCTCGCGAAACCCGGCAACGACGCGATCGACGCCCGGCGGACCATACACATCGAGAGGTCGCGTCCGCCCCGCAATCCAACTCTGCGTGATGGCCTCGCCGAGGTCGCCGATGTGGTCGGAGTGGAAGTGCGTGAGCAGGACGGCAGACAACCCCGCGATCGGCAGATTCGCGAGATCGGTCCGTTCCCAGGAGCCCGGGCCGACATCGACCAGCACGAAGATTCCGCCCGCGATCACCGCGGTGCACGCGGCCGCGCGCTCGGCGTCGGCGAGCGGCGCCCCCGTGCCGCAGAGGACGACCTGGAGATCCGGCGAAGTCAGCAGGCCTGCATCGGCGCGCGTGATGTTCTTCTCGATCTGCTGATCGACCAGCCGGTCGCAGCCGGCGAGGGCGAGACCACACGCAAGCAGCGCCACGAGTGTCCGCGACACGTCAAGCAGCCTGCGTTCGCTGCGCGAAATCGACGACCACCCGTGCGAGATCCTCGCCGCAATCCTCCTGGAGGAAATGGCCGCCGCCGCGAATGGTCGTGTGCGGCTGGCCCCTGGCCCCGGGAATCCTGGCCTGGAGCGCCGCCTCACCGCCGCGCGTGATCGGATCGAGATCGCTGAAGGCCATGAGGAAGGGCTTCTCGAAGCGCTCGAGCTCGAGCCAGGCGGCGCGGTTGGCCGCGGCAGCCGGATCGTCCGGGGAGATCGGAACCAACAGCGGAAACTGTCGCGCGCCAGCGGTGTAGCGGTCGTCCGGAAAGGGCGCGTCGTAGGCCGCGATGATCTCGGGTGCGAGCGGCGTGGTGCAGCCCCCCTTCACGATCCCTCCCACGTGGAAGCGCGGCGTCTCCTGCGAGAATTTTCGCCAGGCGAGAAACGCCGGGCCCGGCGGCGTGTCCCCCGTCGGCAAGAACGTATTGGCCGCCACCGCGCATGCGAAGTTCTTGGGATCCTCCGCCAGCATCCGCAAACCCAGCAGACCGCCCCAGTCCTGACACACGAGCGTGATATCGCGCAGCGCCGCTCCCGCGACGAATCCCTTCAGCCAGTTCATGTGCGTCTGATAGCTGTACGCCTCGCGCTGCGCGGGTTTGTCGGAGCGCCCGAAGCCGATGAGATCGGGCGCCACCGCACGCAGACCCGCCGCCGCGAGGATCGGAATCATCTTCCGGTAGAGATAGGACCACGACGGCTCGCCGTGGAGCAACAGCACGACGGCGGCATCGCGCGGGCCCTCATCGACGTAGTGCATGCGCAGGCCCGCGTGTTCGAGGTAGTGAGGGGTGAACCCGAAACCGGGCAGGCCCTCGAAGCGTTCGTCGGGGGTTCGCAGGATCTCCATGGCGCCAGACCTCCTCGGCGTGAGTGCAAGATCTTAACGCGGACCGAAAATCGCGGAACGCTCGTCTCGGCGGGCCGCTCGCGAATGCTTGCCTCCGCCGCCGCACTCTGATTGAATCGGACGACCTCGAGCCGCCGGGAGGCACCATGGCCTGGGACGTCCTGATTCGCAATGGAACGCTGGTCGACGGAACGGGCGACGAGCCCGTGCTCGCCGACGTCGCCGTGCAGGGCGAGCGGATCGCAGCCGTGGGCAAGCTGAAGGGCAGCGCGGGGCGCGTGATCGATGCCGAGGGCGCACTCGTCACGCCCGGCTTCGTCGACATCCACACCCACCTCGATGCACAGATCTCGTGGGATCCCGTCGCGACCTCCCCGAGCTGGCACGGTGTCACTTCCGTCGTGATGGGCAATTGCGGCGTCACCTTCGCGCCGTGCAAGCCCGAGGATCGCGAGTTCCTCGCGCGCTTGATGGAATCGGTCGAGGACATTCCGGCGAAGAGCATCATGACGGGCATGCGCTGGGATTGGGAGACATACGGCGAGTACCTGCAGTCGCTCGATCGGCTTCCCAAGGGCGTGAACGTCGGCGGCATGGTGGGCCATTGCGCCGTGCGCTGGTGGGCGATGGGCAAGCGCAGCCTCGAACAGAAGGTTGCCGGCGAGGACGACATCGCGAGCATGCGCGAGATCGTGCGCGAAGCGATCCGCGGCGGCGCGCTCGGCTTCTCGACCTCGCGCACGCTGCTGCACAAGACACCCGATGGTGAGCCGGTGCCCGGTACGTTCGCCGCGCCCGAGGAGCTGATCGGCATCGGCGACGTGCTCGGCGAGGAGGGCCGCGGCGTCTTCGAAGCTGTGCCCTATCTCGACAGCACCGACGCGGACGTGATCGTCGGCGAAGTCGACTGGATGGAACGTGTGAGCCGCTCGAACGGACGGCCGCTGACGTTCGGGATGCTCCAGACGCGCCAGTTCCCCGATCTCTGGCGCACGGTGCTCGCCAGCGTCGAGAAGGCAAACGCGCGCGGCGCGCAGATCCTGCCGCAAACGCAGGTGCGGTCGGTGGGCGTGCTCTTCGGGCTCGTGAATCTCACACCATGGGATCTGGCCGGCGGCACCTGGGGCCTGCTCAAGCTGATTTCGCTCGAGGAACGGCTCGCCGCGTTCCGAACACCCGAGAAGCGCGCCAAGCTGATCGAGGACGCGAAGAAGAGCCCCATGGCCGACTCTTCGCTGCTCAAGTCGTTCTTCCTGCTGCCCGAGCGCGACGGCGCCACGCGCTACGATCTCGCGCCCGAAGACAGCCTCACCGTGATTGCGAAGCGGCGCGGCGTCACGCCCGTCGAAGCGTTCATGGACATCTCGCTCGAGACGAACGGCAAGGCGCTCTTCCTGTTCCCCTTCGCGAACCAGGATTTCGACGTCGTGGGCAAGATGCTCTCGCACCCGCAGGTGATCCTCGGCCTCGCGGACTCGGGCGCCCATTGCGGCCAGATCATGGACGCGAGCCTGCCGACGTTCCTGCTGAGCTACTGGGTACGCGAGAAGGGCCTGTTCTCGGTGCAGCGCGCGATCGAGAAGCTGACGTCCGAGCCGGCGCGGTTGTTCCAGCTCGCAGACCGCGGCGTCGTGAAGCCGGGTGCCTTCGCCGATCTCAACGTGATCGATTTCGACGACCTGCGCGTGTTGGCTCCCGAGTACGTGCAGGATTTCCCGGCCGGCGCCTCGCGCTATATCCAGCGCGGAGCCGGCATCCGACACACACTCGTGAATGGTCGCCCCTTCATGGAGCGCGGCCAGCACACGGGAGATCTCGCCGGAAAGGTGCTGCGCAGCAGCGACTGACGCGGGTCACTCGTCCGTGACGCAGCCTTCGGACGCGGGGCGCACGCAGCGGATGTACTTCGCGAGCGTGCCGCGGGTCGCCTTGAGCGGCGGCGCCTGGAAGCGCGCGCGGCGCCGCGCGATCTCCTGCGGATCGACCTCGAGATCGATCAGGTTGCGCTTCGCATCGATCCGGATGATGTCCCCATCCTCGACCAACGCGATCGGACCGCCCTCCTGGGCCTCCGGTGTCACGTGCCCGACGATGAAACCGTGCGAGCCGCCGGAGAAACGCCCGTCGGTGACGAGCGCGACGGCGTCGCCGAGCCCCGCGCCCATCAGCACCGACGTGGGCGTGAGCATCTCCGGCATGCCGGGCCCTCCCTTCGGACCCTCGTAGCGGATCACGACCACGCTGCCGCGCGCGATGCGGCCCTGCTCCACGGCCGCGAGCATCGCCTCCTCCTGATCGAAGACCAGCGCGGGACCGGTGAAGCCGAGCCCCTCCTTGCCCGTCAACTTCGCGACGGCGCCGTCCGGCGCGAGGCTGCCGCGCAGGATCTGGATGTGGCCGGTCGCCTTGATCGGATCGTGCCACGGGCGGATGACCGTCTGGCCGGGCGCGAGGTCGGGCCAGTCTGCGAGATTCTCCGCGAGCGTGCGGCCCGTGCAGGTGAGGCAGCTGCCGTCGAGAGCCCCGTGCGCGAGCAACAATCGCAGCACGCCGGGCGTCCCGCCCACGCGATGGAGATCCTCCATCACGTACTTGCCCGAAGGCTTCAGATCCGCGAGGTAGGGCACGCGATCGCTGGTGCGCTGGAAATCGTCGAGCGAAAGCGGAACGCCGATCGCGCGCGCCATCGCGATCAGGTGCAGCACGGCGTTGGTCGAGCCTCCGAGCGCCGTCACCACGGTCATCGCATTCTCGAAGGCCGCGCGCGTCATCACCTGACTCGGCCGGATGTCGCGCTCGAGCAGCACGCGGATCGCCGCGCCCGCGCGGAAACATTCATCGAGTTTTTTCGGATCCTCCGCCGGCGTGGAGGAGCTGCCGGGCAGCGACATGCCGAGCGCTTCGATCGCCGCCGCCATCGTGTTCGCGGTGTACATGCCGCCGCACGCGCCCGCGCCGGGGCAGGCGCTGTGCACGAGATCGCTGCGATCCTCCTCGGACATGCGGCCGGCGATGAATTCCCCGTAGCATTGGAAGGCCGAGACGATGTCGAGCGGGTCGCCCTTGCGGTTGCGCCCCGGCCGGATCGTCCCGCCATAGACCATCAGCGCCGGCCGCCCCACGCGCGCCATTGCGATCAGGCAGCCGGGCATGTTCTTGTCGCAACCGGGGATCGAGATGTTCGCGTCGTACCACTGCGCACCCATCACCGTCTCGATCGAGTCGGCGATCAGATCGCGCGATTGCAGCGAGTAGCTCATGCCCTCGGTGCCCATCGAAATGCCGTCGGAGACGCCGATCGTGTTGAAGCGCATGCCGACGAGATCCGCCGCGATCACGCCTGCCTTCACCTTCGCCGCGAGATCGAGCAGGTGCATGTTGCAGGGATTGCCCTCGAACCAGACGCTCGCGATCCCGACCTGGGCCTTGTCCATGTCGGCTTCGGAGAGGCCCGTGGCGTAGAGCATCGCTTGCGAGGCGCCCTGCGCCTTCGGCTGCGTGATGCGGCGACTGGTGCGGTTGAGCTTCTCGGCCATGGGGGCTCCGCGTTGGCTAGAACGAGGCGAGGCGCATGATCTTCGGCCGCGCTCCGCGGAACCAACCGATCAGCGTGTCGCTGAAGCCATACTTCTGGTTGAAGGCAGCCGAGACGCGCGCTCGCTCGTCCTCCGCCTCGACGTAGTCGACGCGAAACGCGTACTCCGCGTCAGCGACCACGAGTTTGACGGCCGGATCGCGATCGACATTCTCGCCCCAGGTGGTGCTGCCGGTGCGGAGATAGCCGCGGTCGTCGACGACGACGAGCCAGACGGTCGTGTAGCGTTGGCTGCCATCCGCATTCGTGGTGACGACCGACACGGTATCGATGTCGGCGAGGGCGCTCCAATCCGGAGGCTCTGCGGTGAGCGCGGGCAGCGCGAGCAGGCAAAGGCAGGCGACGAGCGCGAATGAGCCGATCCTGGGAGCGAACCTGGCCACGAGCATGGTCTCCTCCAGCGGGCGCTTCGTCGCCGTCTCCGCACGGATCGCGAACACGACGAAACCCGAAAGTACACCAGGAACGGAAGTCGGCCTAATCCGTTCCCGCGAGCAGCGCGCGTTCGCGCAGCAGCCCGAGCAGGGCGCGAGCCACGGCGCGGTTGGCGGACGGCGAGTAGTGGCCGGAAGCTTCGCGCAGGTTCGCGGGGGTCACCTGCGGGTCGGCGCGCAGGGCATCCGCCAGATCGAGCACCGTGATGCCAGCGAGCGATTCGACGAGCGGCGCGTAGGCGCGGCGCCCGCCGCCCCAGATGTCCTCGTCGCGAACCGCGAAGATCATGAACACGAACGTGTCGCCGGCGCTCTCGACCTCGCGCGCAAAGGCCCGCACGATCGCCACCAGCAGGGGAAACGCTTTCGACTCCGGGTTCATCTCGTCGCCACGATAGAAGCGATCCGGGCGCAGGCGGGAGCGCCACGCGCGGCTTGCGACCGTGCTGACGAGGCGCACGAAATCGGAGCGGTCGTAAAGCGGATTGCGCCAGACGAGGGGCTCGAACAGCCCGTCGCCCACCCCCGCTTCGAGGATCGCGCGCGGATCCGCGAGCAGGCGCCGCGCTCCCGACGCTCCCGGGAAGGGGTTCGGAATCAGCCGTAGATCGCCGTCTCCGCCGAGTTCGAAGCGGGGCTTCGCGAGGGGCAAATCGCGCGAATCCAGGAACGGGCGGTAGCGATTCAAGTTGCGCAGCAGATCGACTTCGGGGAAGCCCAAGACCACCACCGACGGTGCGAGCTGCTGGCCGCGGCGGCGGTACAACAGCAGCGCCTGGTCGGTGCCATGGCCGCCAATTCCGTAGTTCAAGGCCTCGACGCGTGGATCCATTTGTTCGATCTGCGCCGACCAGGCGTCCGCATCGAGCACCTCGCTGCCGAACACGAACGAGTCCCCGAAGGCCGCCACGCGCACCACCGATTCGGACGGCCGCTCGGAATACTCGCGCCGCGCGCGCACGCCCTGGGAGTTGATGCGGTAGAAGTCGCGCGCACGATCCGGTGCGTAGACCCAGCCGAGTTCGTCGTCGAACGCGATCAACCGCTCGTCGCCCGCGAGGAATCGCTCGAGATCGCTCGACTGCTTCGCGAGACGCTCCGAGATCGGTGTGAAGTCGAAGCGGGAATCGTGTGCGAGAAACGTCAGCGCGAGCCGCGACAGCAGCTCGAGTCCGGCGATCACGCTGACGAGCGTGACCACTCCGAAAAGCAGCCGCGTGCCACGTTGGGAACGCATCGACCTAGTGTCGGTCCGGACCCGCGACCGGCCGCATCACATCCGGCTCGAGGAAGATCATGCGCGCGGCGGGCACCCGCTCGCGCACGCGAGCTTCCGCTGCGTCGATCGCGCGCGCGACTTCGGCGAAGGCCAGCCCGACGTCGAGCTCGATCTTCGCGGCCACGAGCAGCTCCTCGGGACCGAGATGGAGCGTCCGCAGATGGATCAGCCGCCGCACCTGGGGCGTCGATTCGAGCGCGGCGCGGATCGCCAGCGTGACGCCCGGCCCGGCGGATTCGCCGATCAGCAGGCTCTTCATCTCCTTGGCGAGCACCACGGCGATCACGGCGAGCAGGCTGCCGATCGCGATGCTTCCGACCGCGTCGAAGCGCGGCTCTCCCGTCGCAATCGCGAGGCCGATTCCCGCCAGCGCGAAGACGAGGCCCACCAGCGCACCCACGTCCTCGAGCAGGACGACGGGCAGCTCGGGGCTCTTCGAATGGCGCACGAAGGACCACCAGCTTGCGCCGCGTCTCACGGCGTTGGCTTCGCGCACGGCGGTTCGCAACGAGAAGAACTCGAGCACGATGGCCACGGCGAGCACCCCGATGGCCCAGCCGGGCCGCTCGAGCGCGTGCGGATGGCGCAGCTTCTCGATGCCCTCCGCAATCGCAAAGAGCGCCCCCAGCGAGAAGAGCACGAGCGCGACGACGAACGCCCAGAAATAACGCTCGCGCCCGTAACCGAACGGGTGCTCGTCGCTGGCCGCGCGCCGTCCGCGGGCGGCGCCGAGCAACAGCAGCGCCTGATTCCCGGTATCGGCGAGCGAGTGCACGGCCTCCGCGAGCATCGAGGCGGCGCCCGTGGCGACGAACGCGGCGAGCTTCGCTGCCGCGATGCCGAGATTCGCGAAGAACGCGGCAAGAATCGCGCGACGACTGCCGTCGGTCACTTTCGCCTGGCCTTTCTCGCACGCGTCGTCGCGCGCGGCGAGCTGGGAAAGCGCAGTCGCAAGCCGACGTCGGCGAGCTGCTCGGATTCCTCTGCGAGATCGGCGCGTGTCAGCGGCCGGGCTTCGAGCCAGCCGGGCGGGAACCCGAGCGACAGCGTCGTCTGGCCGGTCCGAAGCTGCATGTCGGGGAGCCGCTCGCGGCTGCGGCTGTGGTGGAGACGAACCGCGAGGCGCAAGAGCACTGCGAGGCGCAACGCGAGCCTGCGGCGCTCGTTGTCGGGAATCTCCTCGAAGTGCGCACGCGAAAGCCTGCGCCGGTGTGCGCCCACCACCGCCGCGAGCAGCGCCTGGACATCGCGGGAAAAGCCGGGCATATCGGCGTTCTCGAGGATGTAGGCGCTGTGCTTGTGGTAGCCGGTATAGGCGATCGAGAGACCGATCTCGTGCACGCTCGCCGCCCACGCGAGCACGTGCCGTCCGATCTCGGCGTCGAGCTTCCAGGGCGCATGCGCCTTCTCGAAGAAGTCCAGGGCCGTCTCCTGCACGCGCTGCGCCTGCGCGAGGTCCACCTTGTAGCGTGTCGCGACGGTTTCGATGCTGCGATCGCGCGGATCTCCGTGGCCGGGCCGGTCGAGCAGCTCGTAGACGATGCCTTCGCGCAGTGCGCCATTCGAAGGCTCGAGCACGTCGATCCCGAGCTGTTCGAAGGCGGCGATCAGAATCGCGACGCCGCCCGGAAAGACCGTCGCGCGTTCGGCTTCGAGGCCTGGCAGCGCCAGCTCGGGCAACGACTTCCGCTCCTGGATCGCCTGCACGAGCCGGCGCAACGCGTCGAGGTGGATCTCCCCGTGCGACCAGCCATTCGCGCGCAGCACCTCGCTCACGGCGAGGATCGTGCCCGACGAGCCGCTCGCTCGGCTCCAACCGAGTTCGCGGAAGGCTTCGCGCAAGGACTCGAACTCGAGCGACGCAGCGATCTGCGCGCCCTCGAAATTCGCGCGGCTGAGCTTCTGATTGGCGAAATATTTCGCGGTGTATCCCACGCAGCCCATGTACAGGCTGTGCAGGGAAATCGGCTCGAAGCGTTCCCCGATGATGCACTCGGTGCTGCCGCCACCGATGTCGATCACGAGCCGACGTCCTGTGATGTCGGAGCTGGTATGCGCCACGCCGAGGTAGATCAAACGCGCTTCCTCGCGCCCCGGGATGATCTCGACCGGGTGCCCGAGGACCCGCTTGGCCTGCGCAAGAAACTCTTCGGTGTGTTTCGCCTGGCGCAAGGTATTGGTGCCCACGACGCGCACCGAGCGCCGCGGCATTCCGCGTAGCCGCTCTCCAAAACGCGCCAACGATTCGAGCGCGCAGCGCGCGGCGCGTTGCGTGAGCCGGTGGTTGCGCGTGAGACCGGCAGCGAGGCGCACCGGATCGCGCAGGCGATCGAGGATGTGGATGCGGCCGTCCGCCTCGGCGCGCGCCACCACCATGTGGAAGCTGTTCGAGCCGAGGTCGACCCCCGCGACGACCTCTTCGCGCGCGTCCGCTTTCAGAGGATGCCTTCCCAGGCGCCCAGCAGGTCGGCATCCGGAAGCCGCAGCGGCTCGCAACGCCGGCCCAGCTCCATCGCCTGGCGCGTATCGGCGTCGTAGGGAACCCAGCTCTCGAGCTCGGGGTGGCGGGGATCTCCGCTGCGCGCGAATCCGAGCCAGGCATCCATCACACGATCCTGGAGCACCGCAGCCTCGGGGCCCGCGCCGGCGAAACTTTCGCCGGTCGGCGTCCCGATTGCGCCCATCACGAACGGAATGTCGACGCCGTGACAGGCGCCGAGCACGCCCCCGAACAGCGCTGCCGGCCAGCTGAACTCGTAGAGAAACGTATTGCGCTGCCAGCGACGCTGGGATTCGGCGAGACGCACGGCGGGCATTCCGAACACGCGATCTCGTTCGATGCCACAGAAGAGCTCGAAGGGTTTCGCGTCCGCCCCGAGCCGCGCGCGATACGCAGCCACCAGCGTGCGTCCGCGGCCGGGCGCCCGCTGCTCGGCGCGCGCGAGCAGGCTCGCTTCATCGAGCCTCTGGCCCTGCGGATCCATGAACGCAAACAACTTCCACTCGTCGCGCGTGTAGCCAGCGATCAGGGCAACCTCGCGCGCGAGGCCAGCGCGGATCGCGTCGATCGGCGGCTCGGGCAGCGCGCGGCCATCGACCACCGGACGGAAGCACAGCAGTTCCTCACCCTGAGTGCGCGCAGCGCAGCGCCCCTGCGCCTCGAGAATCGCCTCGACCGGCGCCCGGCGCAGGCCGGCGCCATCGCTGGGAGCCAGGCCGAGCTCTTCGCAGAAGATGCCAGCGATGCGCGCCGCAGACTGCGAGCTGCTCACCATGTGTGCAGCCCCGCTCTGCGCGATCGCCTTCTGGAACAGCCCGCGCGCGGAAGGCATGCCGAGCAACGTACCCACACTCATTCCGCCTGCGGACTCGCCGAAGATCGTCACGTTCTCGGGATCACCGCCAAAAGCGGCGATGTTGTCGCGCACCCATGCCAGCGCCGCGACCTGATCGAGCATGCCGGCATTCCCGCTATCGGCGAATTCTTCCCCGACGAGCTCGGCGAGATGCAGGAAGCCGAGCGCGCCGAGGCGATAGTTCACCGTCACCACCACGGCGCCGCCGCGCCGCACGAGCGGCTTCACGTCGTAGATCGCCTGCGAACCGGAACCGATCAGAAAGCCGCCCCCGTGGATCCAGACGAGCACGGGCCTGCGCGAGCCGCTGGCGGCCGGGGCGAACACGTTCAGGTAGAGGCAGTCCTCGCTCTGGGCGCCGACGTCCATGCCCGGCAGGAAATCGATCTGGAGCTTCAACTGCGGCGCCGACGCTGCGAAGGCCGAGGCATCGCGCACGCCCGCCCAGGGCGACGGCTTCTCGGGCCCGCGGAAGCGCCGCTCGCCCACCGGCGGCTTCGCAAACGGGATGCCGCGCCAGGCTCGGACTCCCTGTTCCTCGACGCCCTGCAGCACGCCCCCCTGCGTCTCGATTCGCTGGCTCACAGCGTTCCCCTTCTCTTCATGCCCGCCCGATCGTAGATCGCGTCGATCACGCGCATGTTGTGGACCGCGTCGCGCGCATCCGTCGACATCCTCGCCGCGCCGCGCACGTGCGCCACGAAAGCGCGCAGCTGGTGCGTGTAGGTGGCGTCGCCAGGCACCTTCTCGCTGCGGCGCTCGGAGCCGACGCGCAGGCGCAGCCGGTGGTAGAAATGCGGCAACACGGGGTTCAGTACGTCGAGCCTGCCACGGCTTCCGATCACGCGTGCATTCACCTCGATCAGCTTCGTCGAAAAGAGCGAGCATTCGACACGACCGCTGCGTCCGTCGGCGAACCTCAGCTCGGCGCGCATCCAGCGGTCGACGTCGGGCGAAGACCGCCGCACTTCCACCGATTCGACGCTCGGCTCCGCCTCGGCCAGGAAGCGCACGAGGTTGATCGCGTAACAGCCCGTGTCCATGCTGGCGCCGCCGCCGAGATCGAAGCGGTAGCGGATGTCGCCGGGGATCGGCAGCGGAATGCACATGCTCGCTTCGACATGGCGTACGTCACCGAGCACGCCCGAGCGCACGATCTCGCGCATGCGCGCGGCGAGCGGGTGGGAGCGCCAATGAAAGGCCTCGACGAGCACGCGGCCGGCAGCATCGGCCGCCTGCGCCATGCGCTCGGCCTCGTCGGCGTTCGCCGCAATCGGCTTCTCGCACAGGACGTGCTTGCCGGCGCGCAGGGCCCGCAGCGTCCAGTCGCAATGCAGGGCGTTCGGAAGCGGGTTGTAGATGGCGTCGATCTCGGGGTCGTCGATCAGCGCGTCATAACTGGCGTGCACCTTGGGGATGCGGAAGCGCTCGGCGAAGGCGCGCGCCCGCGTCTCGTCGCGGGCCGCGATCGCCGTGACCTGCGCCTCGGGCACCGCCCGCGCCGGACGGATCAACGCCATCGGCGCGATGCGCGCGGCGCCGAGGATGCCGATCCGAAGCGGAGGCTGGGTGCTCATGGGGCGTGCATACTGAACCTCGCGCACGCGCACGGGGCAACCCCGTCGCTGCGGTTGACAGCAGCACAGCGTTGGGGCGAGATTCCGGCAGGCGCCGCCTTGCAGCGCGCCACCGCACACCGTCCCGCAGCCCGGAACGGCGGATTTTGGAGGCTCGCATGTCGCAACGGTTCGAGGGCAAGGTGGTGTTGATCACGGGAGCCGCTTCGGGGATCGGCGCGGCGACGGCCCGGCGGCTGCACGCCGAGGGCGCCCGGCTCGTGCTGGGCGATCTGAAGGCCGACGGTCTGGCGGCCCTCGCGAAGGGCCTCGACCCGAGCGGGCGCACGCTGCTCCTGCGCGAGCTCGACGTCGCCGACTGCGGGCAGGTCGAGGCGTTCGTGGCGGCGGGCGCCGAGCGTTTCGACCGAATCGACGTGCTGTTCAACAACGCCGGCATCGGCGCCTACGGCCGCACGCCCGATCTCGACCCCGAGATCTGGAGGCGCACGATCGAGGTCGATCTCCACTCCGTTTTCTACGGTTGCCGCGCGGCGATCCCGCACCTCGCGCGCGCGGGCGGCGGCGCGATCGTGAACACCGCCTCGATCTCGGGCATGGGCGGCGATTACGGCCTCGCGGCCTACAACGCCGCGAAGGGCGCCGTGCTCAACTACACCCGCACGCTCGCCATCGATCATGCGCGCGAGGGCATCCGCGTGAACGCGGTCTGCCCCGGACCGATCGACACGCCGCTCGCCGGACCGCTGCTCGCGAACGAAACGATCGCGCGTGAGTACCGCGAGCGGATCCCGATGGGGCGCGTGGGCAGCGCCGACGAGGTGGCAGCGGTCGTCGCCTTCCTCGCCTCGGACGACGCCGCCTACGTCACGGGCACCAGCATCGTCGTCGACGGCGGGCTCACGGCGGCCACCGGTCAGCCGAACTTCACACGCATCTTCCAGGGCGGCTGAGCCGCGCGTCAGGCCGCCACGAGCCGCAGCGGAAGCTGCGTCACGGCCCGGAACACGGGGCTCGGATGCAGCGGGAGCAGCGCGTCGCCGCGGCGCTCGAAACTCCGCGTGCGCGCGAGCAATGCGCCGATCGCGACGCGCGCCTCGAGCCGCGCCAGATTCGCGCCGATGCAGTAGTGCGTCCCGAAGCCGAACGCGAGATGCGGGTTCTTCTCACGGCCGATGTCGAACGTTTCCGGACGCTCGAAGCTGCGCTCGTCGCGGTTTGCCGAACCGAGCCACGAGAGCACAAAATCGTTCTCGCGGATTTCGACGCCATGAAGCTCGAGCGCGCGCGTCGCACGCCGCGGATCGAACTGCACGGGTGACGCGAAGCGCAACACTTCCTCGATCGCCGACGGCAGCAGACCCGGATCGTCGCGCAAGCGCTGCAGCTCGCCGGGATGCGCGAGCAACTCGAGGATGGCGTTTCCGATCAGCGTCGTCGTCGTCTCGTTGCCTGCGACGAGCAGCAGCACGAGCATCGAGAGCATCTCCTCGAAATCGAGCTTCGAACCCTCGTGTTCGGCCTGCACGAGGCCCGTCAGCAGGTCTTCGCGCGGGCTCCGCTTGCGCTCCTCGGCAAGCGGGATGAAGTAGTCGCGCATCGCCTCGAAGAGCTCCTGTTGCCGCTTCGCGCGTTCGGGATCGAAGCCGCCGAGGAAAACCTGGCCGAGGTTCGCAACGGCCGCATCCGACCAGCGCTTGAACTTCTCCCGGTCCGCAGCGGGAATCCCGATGATCTCGGCAATGATCGTCACGGGCAGCGGATAACTGAGCGCTTGCACGAGATCGACATCCCCCGCGTCGAGCGCGGCGTCGAGCAGTTCGTTCGCGATGGCATGCATGCGCGGTTCGAGGCGCTGGATCATGCGCGGCGTGAACGCCTTGTTCACGAGTCCGCGCAGGCGCGTGTGCTCGGGCGGATCCGTGCCGAGCATGCTGCGGCGCGGCGGCCCCTCCTGACCCGGCGCCTCCGCGATCATCGGAAACTCACTCGACCAGGTCTGCGCGTCGCGCAGGATCGCCTGGCAATCCTGGTAACGGAAGACGGAGAAGAGCCGGATCGGCAGCCCCGCGTGGGCGAGCACCGGGGCCTCGCGGCGCGCGCGCGCGTAGGCCGCGAACGGATCGCGACGCACGCCGGGATCGAGCGGGTTGAAACTCACGGGATCGTCCATGACGCACCTCAGTTCCAATCGGAATCTCAGTCTAGCGTGCAGCCCGTGCCTTCCCGATGGCTCGCCGTACGCGAAGCGAGCAACGGCACCCATGCCTGCACGCCGTCCGCGAGCGCCTCGAAGCGGACCGGCGCCAGATCCGGGCGCAGATCGAGACGGCAGGCCGCGGCGTCCCTGCCCGCCACGAAAATGCACGAGCACATCAGCTTCGCGACGAAGCCCGCGCCGACGTCCGCCTGCGGCGCGAGCCGGACACGCGCAAAAACGGCCGCCGCGAGCAGCGCGCCGAGCGCGAGCAGCCCGATCATCCTTGCCCGCGAGAATCGCACGCCGCTACTCCTCCGCTGAGATGGCTGGAAAGGCCGCCACCGCCGCGGCCACTTCGCCCGTGACCGACGCCCAGGTGCTCGTCTGCATCTCGCCCAGACGCACCAGCACGAGATCGCGCGTGGGAACGATCACGACCATCTGGCCATCGTTGCCATTCACGCTGATCGCCGAGCGCGGGCCGCCCGGGAGCGGCTTGAACTGATCCGCTTTGGGTTCGAGGTTGAGCCAGAGCTGCGCGCCATAGACTCCGTTGTTGGGCGCTGGTGCGGCTGTTCGCACATAATCGACCCAGCCCTCCGGCAGCAGGCGCGCGCCATCCCAGACACCGTCGCGCAGGAACAAGAGCCCGAAGCGGGCCCAGTCGCGCGCACTCGCCCACACGAAGCCCCCGCCAAGAAACGTGCCTGCCAAGTCGAACTCCGGCACCGCGCTGCGCATCCCGAGCGGATCGAAAAGCTTCTCGCGCATGAAGGCGAGCATGCCTTCGCGGCCGCCGCCGACGGTTCGTCCGACGACACCGGACAGGATCATGCTGGTGGCGGTGCTGTAGGCCCAGAACGTTCCCGGCGGATGGATCAGCGGCGCAGCGGTCGCGAACGCCCAGACGTCGCGCGAACCCTCACCGAACATCAGTTTCGCCACGAACGATTCGGGCCCCACGCCGCCATCGGCGTTGGCGAGCCCCGAACTCATGTGGAGCATGTGGTCGAGCGTGACCTCGCCGCGCGGATCTCCCACTGCATGCCATTCCGGAACGGGGGCGGGCGCCATCACCTCGAGGCGCCCGTCCTTCACCAGAATTCCGATCAACGCCTGCGTGACGGTCTTCGCCATCGACCAGGATTGGAAGCGGCTCTGCGAATCGAAACCCGGTGCATAACGCTCCGCCACGATCGCTCCGCGGTGGATGGCGAGAAGCGCGCGGGTTTCGGAGACGCCGCCGCGGCCCGCCGTTGCGAACGCGGCGTCGAAGGCGGCGTCGAGGCGCTGCGCGTCGACGCCCAGGCCGGGCGCGGCTTCGGGCCAGCGCTGCGTCGGATAGGGGACGCCTGCCGGCTGCGGCGGAAGCGGGGCGAGTTCGCCCGCATCGGCGGCGACCGCCAGCCCAAGGCTCGCGAACGCGGCGGCTGCGAGACGTTGCAGTCGACGGATGCGCATGCCGCGGCGACTCTACGCGCGGGCGCGCGTGGGCGCAAAGATCCCGCCCTGTGTGCGATCATGCCCGCGCTGGCCCGCCAGGCCAGGGAGAGAATCCCATGCCGCTCAGCGATTTTTCGTCGTTCTCGTTCGAAGCAGACGGCGCAACGCGAAGCGTCTACACCCGCGGTGAGGGGCCCGGCGTCGTCGTGATCCACGAGATCCCCGGCATCACCCCCGCCGTGGCGCGCTTCGCGACGCGCGTCGCCGACGCCGGCTTTCGCGTCTATCTGCCTCACCTCTTCGGCACTCCCGGCAAGCCGTTCTCGCTTCCGTACGTGCTCTCGCAGATGACGCGCGCCTGTGTGAGCCGCGAGTTCTCCGTGCTCGCCCGGCGCGAGGCGAGCCCAATCACGGATTGGCTGCGCGCGCTTTGCCGCCGCGCCCACGCCGAGTGCGGCGGTCCCGGAGTGGGCGCCCTCGGCATGTGCCTCACGGGAAATTTCGCACTCGCGCTGATGGTCGACGCCTCCGTGATGGCGCCCGTGCTCTCCCAGCCCTCCCTCCCCTTCGGCATCTCGGCCTCGCATCGCGCGAGCCTGCATCTCTCGGACGCCGATCTCGCGGTCGTGAAGCAGCGCGTCGCAGGCGGCTGTCCCGTGCTCGGCATGCGTTTCACACACGATCCGCTCTGCCCGGCCGAACGCTTCGAGACGCTGCGCCGTGAGCTGGGCTCGGGTTTCGAAGCCATCGAGATCGACTCGGGCCCCGGAAACCGCCACGGCATCAAGCGTCTCGCACACTCCGTGGTGACGGAAGATCTGGTCGACGAAGAGGGACATCCCACACACGCGGCGCTCGAGCGCGTACTGGCGCTCTTCCACGCAAGGCTGCGCACGGCATGCTGAGAACCGATGAGCCGACACCGAAGTGGTTCCGGGACGCGATCGCGACTCCCTACGAAGAGCGCACGACGGAGGTGCGCGGCTGCCGGGTGCACTACCTGCGCTGGGGCGCTCCCCGTCTGCCGGGCGTCGTGCTCGTGCACGGAGGCGCCGCCCATGCCCATTGGTGGAGTTTCATCGCGCCGCTCTTGACGCGCGACTGTCAGGTCGTAGCCCTCGATCTATCCGGCCATGGCGACAGCGGCCGCCGCTCGGAATATCCGCGCGACATCTGGGTCGAGGAAGTGATGGCGGTCGCCGAGGATGCGGGCATCGTCGGCGCGCCGATCGTCGTCGGCCACAGCATGGGCGGCTTCGTCACGATCGCCACCGCCGCCCGCTACGGCGATCGCCTCGCCGGCGCCGTGATCCTCGATTCGCCCGTGCGCAGACCCAACCCCGAGGAGGAGGAAGGCGCGCGCGGCAAGGCCTTCCGCAACCCGAAGCTCTACCCGGATCTCGAGACCGCGCTCGAACACTACCGGCTGGTTCCGGAGCAGCCGCGCTCGCTTCCCTTCATCCTCGATCACGTCGCGCGCCACTCGCTGCACGCGGTTCCTGGCGGTTTCACCTGGAAGTTCGATCCGGAGGTGTTCCGCCGCGTCGCGCCGCGCGCGATCCACGAGGTGCTGCCGGAGGTGCACTGCCGCGTCGCGCTCTTCCGCGCCGAGTTCGGGCTGCTGACACCGGACATCGGCGATTACATGTATGAGCTGCTCGACCGGAATGCGCCCGTGATCGAGGTTCCCAACGCCCACCACCACATGATGCTCGACCAGCCGCTCGCGCTCGTCACCGGCCTGCGCACGATCCTCGCGGATTGGGAGCACTCGATCCCGAGGCAGCGCTGATGCTTGCCACTCGCGAGATCTCCGATCGGCTCGAGATCGCAGAACGGATCCAGCTGTATTTTCGTGCGATGGACACCTGGGATTACGCGCTGCTCGACGCCGTCTTCACGCCCGACGCGGCGATGCATTACGAGATGAAGGGCGGCACGCAGACGAGCTACCGCGAGATGCTGCCGAGCTTTCGCGAGTTCAACCGCCGCTTCAGCTTCATGCAGCACATCGGCGCCCAGCTGCTCATCGAAGTGAACGGAGACGCAGCCAGCGCGCGCCACAACTTGCGCGCTTTGCACGTGCAGACGGCGCTCGCTGGCCCCGAGAATCGCTGGCTGGTGTATGGCGTCTACCACGACCAGTTCGTCCGCACGCCCGAGGGCTGGCGCATCCGCGAAAGACACTTCCGGGCCCAGCACATCGAAGGACAGCTGCTCCCGCCCGACCAGGTGCGCGCCTACGAGCAGCCTCCCTGGCTGTGACGGACAGTGCACGCGCTGGCCGTGCTCCGAAATTCGACGAACGAGCGGAGGGCGGCGGCGGCGGGGGGTGGGCGGAGGCGAATGGCTCGCCTTCCTCTTTTCGTGATCGCGTGGCTGGGATTGATTGGGTGGCGTCGAGTAGGCGGGCCCGGGTCGGGATGGCTCCGCTTGATTTCGCCTCCGCCCACCCCCCGCCGCCTCCCTCCGAAGGCCCGCACTGTCGGAAGGGGACTACTTTGGCTTCGCCGCGGAGTGCGGACGCGGCAGGCCGGGCTCGAGCAGCTCGAAGACCGCCTCGCCGAAGAGCTCGTTCCCGAGCACAGCGAGATGCGCATCGTGCACGAAGAAGAGATCCGGGAGCGCGAGCCCGCGTTCGTCGAGCCTGCGCCGCAGGACGGGCGCGACGTCCAGGATCTCGAACGCGCCGGCGCGCGTGCGTCCGCGGAACACTTCCCCGCTGCCCTCCAATCCGACCTTCGCCGGAACCGGCGCCACCACGAAGCGGCAGCCGCAGCTTCGCGCGATGCGTTCGAGATCGCTCAACGCGCGCGCGAGGTCGGGAGCGCGCCGCTGCCGCGTCGCATCGTCGATTCCGAGCTCCGCCGCGCTCGGCTGCACGAACTGGATGTGATGCAGGCTGCGTCCGCCCTCGACCGCGAGGGTCAGCAGGCGCACGAGGAAGACGTGGTCGAACAGGAAGCGGTGGAGGCTGTGCGCGAGATGCGCGTCGACACGGGCTCGCAGCGCACGCCGCTGACCCTGGTTCTGGTAGGCGAGCACCCAGCCGCGATGACACTCGCGCTCGAAGCGCCCGTTCAAGACGTCGGTGAAATCGTTGCCGAAGAACGCCAGCACGACGATGTCGGGCGCAAAGCGCGAAAGTTCGCGCTCGATCAACGCGGCATGCACGTCGGTCCCGGTGCCATCGATTCCCAGGTTGACGACGTCCGCGGAAGGCCAGCCGGCGGCGCGCAGCCGCCGCTCGAGCACGCCAGTCCAGACCTCGGAGCGCGGCACGTTCATCGCCGCCGTGAAGGAATCCCCCACCGCGAGGATCCGTGGATTCGCCGCGCCGGCAGCGAGCGGCTCGTCGTCGTAGAAGCCGAGCGAATTGGTGACCGCCACGTTCTCGATCTCGAAATGTCCCGCCACGCGTCCCGAGGCGTTCGGCTGGTAGCGAAAGCCGAGCGCCGCATCGGGTTCGTAGAAACAGGGATACTCGATGCGGGCGAGCTGCTCCGGACGCGCGACGCGAAGCCACGCCTCGCCGAGCCCGAGCGCAAACGCAGCGCCCGCGAGCAACGACAGCGCCCGCAACCAGCGTCCGCGCGGAGCGATCGGCATGCGGCGCGAGCTTACGAAGGCTGCGCGCGCGACGCTCGCGCATGGGTAGCCGCCGCCGCTAGGCTCGCCGCCGTGAGCAAGAGCCCGGCTGGACCCGACGAAGCTCGCTGCCCGCGCGGGCTCCTGACGCGCGGCGCCACGTGAGAGGCGTCGCGGAGCTGTTGCAGTTGGCCCTGGCGGGGGGGATCCCCTGCCTCGCCTACAGCGCGCTCGGGCTCTGGCTGCTGCGGGCGCTCCAACTTCCAGCGCGCGGCGCCGAGCGCGCCGCCCTCGCCTTCGTCTTCGGATCCGGCGCCGCTTCGCTCGTGCTTTTGATCCTATACGGTGTAGGAATTCGCGTGCCGCTACCGGCGCTCGCCGCGCTGGCGCTGCTCGGACTTCCCGTGCTTCGCGGCCAGGTGCCGCTTCCCCCGGACACATCGCCCGCGCCTCGCTGGAGCCGCGGGGTCGATGCTCTCACGCTCTGTGCGGGGGCGTTGCTCTGTCTCGCCGCGCTCGGGCCCGAGACCTACTGGGACGGCTTCGAATACCACCTGCCGATTGCGAAGGCCTGGGCCGAGGGGGGGATCCGCCCGCTGCCGGGTGTAGTCGACGCGGAACTGCGGGCCGGCATCGATTTGTTGTATGGGCCGGCGCTCGCGGCAGGGCAGCCCGACGCCGCCGCCAGCGTGTCGGCGTGTTTCACGCTCGCGCTCGCCGCCCTCGTGCGCGCCGAAGCCGGTCGCCGCGCCTCGCCGGGGGCTGGCTCCCTTGCGGGGCTCTTCGTTCTGCTCGCACCCCTCACACTCGAGAGCGCACCATCGAGCTATGTCGATTTCGGAGCGGGCGCGTACGGCTTTCTCGCGCTCGCGTTCGCCGACCGCTGGAACCGCACCGGCGACACCCGCCTGATCCCGGCAACGGCGCTCTGCCTCGCCTTCGCAGCGAATGCGAAGCTCAACCTGGCGCTCTTGTCTCCGGCGGTGTTCGCGCTCGTGCTGCTCGGAGGCCGGCCGCCGCGCGCGCGCCAGCTCGCGGGCGCGAGCGCGCTGGTGCTCGCACTCGTGATCCCCTGGAGTGTCAAGGTGGGCCTCACCACGGGGAACCCCTTCTTCCCGCTTTTCGGCAGCCTCTTCGGGCTCGGCGGCTACCACGCGCTCCATCTCGATCTGCGCGCCATCCGCCTCTCGATCGACTTTCAGGTCGCGCGTACACCCATCGGTTATGTCGCCTATCTGATGTCGCTCGCGCGCGGATTCAATCCGCATGGGAGTCGGCTGCTGGGGCCGCTGCCCTTCCTGCTCGCTCCCTTTGCCCTCTCTCGCCTTCCGCGCGCCACCACGCTGTTGCTCGTGGTGTTGTTTGCGCTGGCGATCCTCCAGTTCGTGTTCATGCCAGCGCTGCGCTTTGCGACGCCCATCCTTCCGTTCGTGGCGATCGCCGCAGCGGTCGGCGGCGCGCGGATTGCCCGCTGGGGTCGTGGCATGCAAGTGGTGCTCGCCGTCGGCCTGTTCGCGCTGGCGCTCGTGCAAGCCATCGATCTCGGCCGCGCCTACCTGCCGCGCATCGCCGCGCTGCGCGATCCGCGCGCCTACGAGCGCCTCATGTTCCCCGATCAGGACGCGCTGCGGGAAACCGTGGCGCGCGCCACCCCGGTCGTCGCGATTCCCAAGGGCGCCGTGGCGTGGATGCCGAAGCCTGTTTATGTGCTGCACTGGGAGCGCAACGGCGAGCTGTTCTTCGATCGCGTCGTGAAGTTCCAGACGACGCCCGCCGCAGCGCGCGCGCTGCTCGTGCGGCGCGGCGTGCGCTCGCTCGTGCTCGACGCCCTGCCGCCGCTGCCGACCGATGGCACGCTCGGCCACCCGACCGTCGATGTCTGGATCCGCGCGGGACGCGCCCGCGTGCGCGACGAGCCCCACCGGCTGCCCGCTCGGGATGGCCGGGTGTGGGTGACGATCGATCTGCTCGACGAGCCCGCCACAGACTTGCGTTAGCGGCGACCTTCGGGCGAGACGATCACGAGCACCAGCGCAAGCAACACACAGCCGCCGGCGACCCAGAAAACCGCCGGATAGCCCGCGCGTTCCGCGAGCTCTCCGAGCGCCAGGGCGCCGCCCGCCGAGCCGACGTTGAAGCCGGCCTGGAACAGCCCCATCGTCTTGCCGCGCTCGTGTGCGGCCATGCCCTCGAGCGCGAGCGCGTTGTAGGCGGGATAGAAGAGTCCATGCGACAAGCCGAGGCCCGCGCCGAAGAGCGCCAGCCAGCCCGGCTCGAGCGCACTCATGCCCGCGACCGCGACGACGTAGAGCGAAAGTGTCGCGATCACGACGCGGCGTCGCCCCGCGCGATCGATCAGGTGTCCGAAGCCGACGCGCACCACCACCGCCGCCAGCGCGTACGCCACGAAGAAGCTGCGCACGTGGGTCATGCCGAGCTCGAGCGCGAACGGTTGATGAAACGTGAACATCGCGCCGAGAGCGAGGCCGACGAGCGAGATCACGCCCGTCACGCGGAGTTGGCGCGGCCGCATCACCATCTCGAACAGACCCGCGCCGGCGCCACCCGGGGCGGCAACCGACCGCCGGTCCTGCAAGCGACGCGAGAGCCCCGCACTGATGAGCGCGAACACGGCTGCGACCACGAACGTCGCGGGCCAGCCCACGCGCAGCGCGATCTCCTCCGAAGCCGCGGGGGCGATTGCGTTCATCACGAGGAACGTGAGACCGAAGATCCCGATCGCCTGGCCGAGCCGTTCCGGAGGCGCCTCGTCCACCGCGAGTGTCGCGCCTGCGACGAAGGCCATCGCAAACGCGATTCCCTGCACGGCTCGCAGTGCGAAGAGCAACGGGCCAATGCGATCCACCGCGACGAACGCGAGCGAAGCGATCGCCATCACGATGGCGCCGGCCGTCAGAAAATCGCGTCGGCCGAAGCGATCGACCACTACGCCCATCGCCGGCAGGAAGATCACGACGAAGAGGCCGTATAGCGCGGTGACGTGACCGATTTCCGCGGGACCGGCGTGCAGCTCCGTCACCAAAAATTTGGGCAGCAGGAAGTAGCTCGAGAAGGCGTAGCCGAAGCAGCCCTGCGCGACGAGCAACCGCACGAAGCCCGGCGTGAGCAGGCGATCGACTGGATCGGTGCGTTTCGCTTCCGGCATGACTCGCTCCGCTGCCGGGCGCCGGCTCGAACGAATCCGACGTGGGTACTGGAGCGCGCGGGAGGCGTCAACCACTCGACGCTCGACGAGGTATTCTCGTGCGCGAAACCGACCGGAGGACTGTTCCGTGAGAACGCAAAGAAAAGTCCGTTCGCTCACCGCGTTCAGCCTGCTCGCGCTGCTGCCGCTCGCGGCCGCTGCCGGGCCGCCCGAGCGCGTCGTCGTCGAGGGCCTCGGGCGGTTGCCTGCGTTCTCGCACGCCACCGTCAGCGACGACCTCATCTTCGTCTCGGGAACGCTGGGCACGCGTCCAGGCGGCCTCGAGCTCGTCGCGGGCGGCGTGGCTGCGCAAACCGCGCAGGCGCTTCGCAACATCGAGGCGATCCTCGCGACGCAGAAGGCTTCGCTCGCCGACGTCGCCAAGTGCAGCGTGTTCCTGCGCGACATGCAGGATTTCGCGGCGATGAACGCGGCCTACATTCCGTTCTTCAAGGGATCGCCCCCCGCGCGCTCGACGATCGCCGTCGCCGGCCTGGCGCTCGATTCGCGGGTCGAGATCGAGTGCATCGCCGCAAGACCGAAGTGAAAGCTTGACCGCACGAGCCCGCGGGGCGTAGAAGCGCGGGAGACGCGCACCACAGCAAGGGAGATCTACATGAAGTTCGGCCTCTTCTTCGCCAACGCCGGCCCGTTTTCCGTGCCGGAGACCTTCGAAGCGCTCGTGCGCAACGCCGATGAGGTCGGGATCGAATCGTTGTGGACCGTCGAACACGTGGTCGTGCCCGTCGGTTACGGCTCGCAGTATCCCTACAGCAAGGATGGCAGGATGCCCGGCGGCGAGAAGGCCCCGATCCCCGATCCGATCGTCGCGCTTTCCTATGCCGCCGCAATCAGCAAGCGCGTGCGCCTCGCGACCGGCATCGTGATCCTGCCGCAGCGTCATCCGGCCTACGTTGCGAAGGAGTTCGCGTCCCTCGACGTGCTCTCGCGGGGCCGCGCAATCCTCGGCATCGGAATCGGATGGCTCGCGGAAGAGTTCGCGGTGATCGGCGTGCCGTTCCGCGAGCGCGCGGCGCGCACAGAGGAATCCGTGCGCGCGATCCGGTCTTTGTGGGCCGACGATCCGAAGCCGTTCGACGGCCGCTTCTATCGCTGGAACGCCGTCGAGTCGCATCCGAAGCCCGTCCAGAAGCCCGGGGTGCCGATCGTCGTCGGCGGCCACGTGGAAGCTGCGGCGCGGCGCGCAGCGCGCATCGGAGACGGCTTCTTCCCGGGCAAGGGCGGACTCCCGGAGCTGGCGGCCCTGTTCGCGGCGATGCGCGACGAGTGCCAGAAGCTCGGGCGCAAGCCCGAGACGATCGAGCTCACGGCGGCTGGCATGGGCCTCGACGCCGACACCATCAAGAAATATGAAGACCTCGGCGTCACGCGCCTCGTGGTCGGTCCGCCTGGCTACGACCCGGAGGGCCTGAAGCGCGGCCTCGGCGAGTTCGCGGAGCAGCACATCGCGCGCAGCCGAAGCTAGTCGCGACCGCCGCGCACGCGTCGCGCTGCCGCGCCTGCGAAGATCGAGTAGAGCACCGGCAGGACCACGAGCGTGAGCGCGGTCGACGAGAGGATTCCGCCGATCACGACGGTGGCGAGCGGACGCTGCACCTCGGCGCCAGCGCCCGTCGAAATCGCCATCGGGACGAATCCGAGCGAAGCGACGAGGGCGGTCATCAGCACCGGCCGCAAGCGCGTGAGCGCGCCCTCGCGAAGCGCAACATCCACGGAGCGTCCCTCGCGACGCAATTCGTTCACGAAGGAGATCATCACGACGCCATTCAAGACGGCAACGCCCGAAAGAGCGATGAAGCCGACGCCTGCCGAGATCGAGAGCGGGATCCCGCGCAACAGGAGCGAGGCGATGCCGCCCGTCCAGGCGAGAGGGACACCGCTGAACACGATGGCGGCGTCCCTGGCGGAGCCGAACACGGCCGTGAGGATTCCGAAAATGAGCAGCAGCGCGAGGGGGACGACGATCTGGAGCCTTCGGCTGGCCGACGCGAGTTGCTCGAACTGGCCGCCCCACGTGCTCCAATAGCCCGTCGGAAGCACGACCTCGGCGCGAATCCGCCGCTCTGCCTCCGCAACGAACGAGCCGATGTCGCGGCCGCGCACGTTCGCGGTGACCACCACCCGCCGCTTTCCGTTCTCGCGGCTGATCTGGTTCGGGCCCGTCCCGATCACCAGCTTCGCGACGGCGCCGAGCGGAACGAACGCACCCACTGGCGCAGGGGTTCGGCGTCCCTCACGCGCCGACATGTTCTCGCCGATGTGCTCGGGTAGCAGAATCGGCAGACGCTCGATCGCCTCCAGATCGCCACGCAGCGCCTCGGGCAAACGCACCACGACGTCGAAGCGGCGGTCGCCTTCGAAGATCTGCCCGGCGATCGAACCTCCGACCGCCGTACGCAGCACCTCCTGCACCTCGTCCTGCGAGAGCCCGTAGCGCGCGAGCGCATCGCGATCGATCTCGACCTGGAGCATCGGGAGCCCCGTCAGCTGCTCGGTCTTCACGTCGGCGGCGCCCGGAACCCGCTCGAGCACTTCGGCGATCGACTGCCCCGTAGCGAGCAGCAGGTCGAGATCGTCCCCGAACACCTTGACCGCGACGTCGCTTCGCACGCCTGCGATCAGCTCGTTCATGCGCATCTCGATCGGCTGCGTGAACTCGTAGTTGTTGCCCGGAACGCGGGCGACCGCGCGCTCGAGCTCCCGCACCACGTCGTCCTTCGATTTTTCTGGATCCGGCCAATCGGCGCGCTCCTTCAACATCACGAAGCCGTCGGCGACGCTCGGCGGCATCGGATCGGTCGCCACTTCGGCGGTGCCGATCTTCGCAAAGGTCGTGTCTACTTCAGGCACCGAACGCAACGCGCGCTCGAGCGCCGTCTGCATCGAAACCGCCTGCGTCAGGCTGGTTCCGGGAATGCGTAGCGCGTGGAGCGCGACGTCCCCCTCGTCGAGACTCGGAATGAACTCACTGCCCATCCGTGAAGCGGCGAACAGGGCTGCCACGAGCAGTGCGGCGGCGGTTCCGAGCACCCACGCGGGACGTCGAAGCGAAATGTCGAGCACGCGCGCGTAGGCCCAGCGGGCGCCCCGCATCCCCCGACTCTCGTGCTCCGCAATCCGTCCGCTCAGAAAGACCGCGATCGCAGCCGGAACGAACGTCACGGAGAGCACGAGCGCCGCCAGCAGCGCGAGAATCACCGTGATCGCCATCGGCCGGAACATCTTCCCCTCGACACCCGTGAGCGCGAGAATCGGCAGGTAGACGATCAGGATGATCAAGACACCGAAGACGCTGGGCCGGATCACCTGACGCGTCGCATCCGCGACCACGTCCAGGCGCTCTCGCAGCGGGATCGGCTCGCTCCTGCCGCGGTTGGCTTCGGCGAGCCGCCGGATGCAGTTCTCGACGATGATCACTGCACCGTCGACGATCAGACCGAAGTCGAGCGCGCCCAGGCTCATCAGGTTCCCACTGATCCGGCCACGAGCCATCCCCGCGAACGTGAGGAGCATCGAGAGAGGAATCACGAGCGCGGTCAGAAATGCTGCGCGCGCATTCCCGAGCAGCGCGAACAGGATCGCGATCACGAGCAGCGCACCTTCGACGAGATTGCGTTGCACGGTCGCGATCGTCCGGTCCACGAGCTTCGTGCGGTCGTAGACCGTTCGCACCTCGACGCCCGCCGGAAGGCTGCGGTTGATCTCGGCGAGCTTCGCGGCCGTCCGTTGCGAGACCACCCGGCTGTTCTCTCCGATCAGCATGAAGACGGTGCCGAGGACGACTTCACGGCCGTTCTCGGTCGCCGCGCCGGTGCGGAGCTCGCGGCCGATCGCGACTTCCGCGAGATCGCCCACGTGGATCGAGACGCCTCCCGCATGACCCACGACGATCCTGCGCACATCGTCGAGTTCGCGGAGCTGCCCGGGCGAGCGCACGAGCACCTGCTCGCCGTTGCGCTCGATGTAGCCCGCGCCCGTTCCGAGGCTGTTGCGCGCGATGGCGTCGACCAGATCGCGAAAGCCGAGTCCGTGCGCGACGAGTCGCTCGGGACGGGGCGTCACGTGAATTTCCTTTACGAAGCCGCCGATCGTGTTCACTTCGGTGACGCCGGGGACGGTGCGCAGCTGCGGCTTGATCACCCAGTCTTGGAGCGTTCGCAGCGCCGTGGGGTCCCAGGCGAGGCCGTTCTCGTCGGTCGCGCCCGGCTGCGACTCGACGGTGAACATGAAGATCTCGCCGAGGCCCGTCGCGATCGGCCCGAGCGCGGGTTCGACGCCGTCGGGCAGACGCGACACCGCCTCGCGCAGGCGCTCGTTCACGAGCTGGCGCGCGAAGTAGATGTCGGTTCCGTCCTCGAAGACGACCGTCACCTGCGAGAGGCCATAGCGCGAAATCGAACGCGTGTACTCGAGCCGTGGCAAACCCGCGAGCGCCGTCTCGATCGGGAAGGTGAGGCGCTGCTCGGACTCGAGCGGCGAATAGCCAGGCGCTTCGGTGTTGATCTGTACCTGGACGTTCGTGATGTCCGGAACCGCGTCGATCGGAAGCTGACTGAAGCTGTAGGCGCCGAACCCGGCGGCTACGAGCGTCATCCCCAGCACGAGCCAGCGGCGCGCGAGCGCCGAGCGAACGATGGCTTCGAGCATGCTGACTCCTAGTGATCGTGGGTCGCGCCGGACTTCCCGGCTTCGGCCTTGAGAACGAAGCTTCCGGCAGCGACGTAGCGCTGGCCCGCGACGAGCCCCGAAACGATCTCGACATGCGTGCGGTCGCGGCGGCCGAGCGCGACGGGCTGCGCTTCGAATGCGTCGTCGGCTGACAAGAACACGACATCCCAATCTCGCAGGCGCTGGATCGCTGCGACCGCGACGGCGACCGGCACGGGGTTCACGCCCACCTCGACCTCGGCGGAAACGAAGAGTCCTGGCCGCCAGGAACGATCCGGGTTCGCGAGCACCGCGCGCGCGAGCAGCGTCTGTGTGTTCGCCGATCCGACCGGAGAGAGGTAGGCGAGCGTGCTTTCGACCGGAGGCGAGCCGTCACCCGCATCGACGCGGATACCCTGACCGACACGGAGGCGCGCGAAATCGCGCCGGTACACATCGAGGTCCACCCACACGCTGCCGAGATCCGCGATCTGGTAGAGCTCGCGATCCGTCGAGACGAACTCGCCGGGAGCGACGTCTTTTGCGATCACGGTTCCGGCGAGCTGCGCACGCAGCTCGAACGGTTGCAAGCTCTCGTTGCTCTCGATCACTGCCAGCAGATCGCCGCGGGCGACCGCGTCGCCGAGTCGTTTATGGACCGAACGCACGATTCCGGGGAAACGCGGCATCACGTGTGCGAGGGCGTCTTCGTTCGGCGCGATCCGGCCGTTCAGCACGACCCGTTCGCGGATCGTGGCGGCCGCGGCCGTCGCGATGGCGATGCCGGCGGTCTCGAGCTGTTCGGGGTCGAGCGCGACGCGATTCTCGTACGACGAGAACTGGAAGCGATGCTCGCGCCCATCCGGCGCCTTCTCTCGCGCGACCACCTCGACATCGAACGAGTGCGGCTCGCGGACACTCGGAGCGCCGAGCAGGTAATCGCCGCGGGGCGCGAAGGTGATCGTGTCGACGTGCCCCCCGAGCCGGCGCAGCGTGACATCGAGCTGGACGCTCGATGAATCGGCTGGCTGATCGTTTCGATGGACGAACGCGCGGAACTCCGGCGGCACGCCGTCCTCGAAGATCGTGAGCTCGAGTGCGAACTCGCCGTCCTCGAGCCAACGCCCGCCGTGCGGCCCGCGTGCGTACGATCCCGCCTGACCGTGCTCGTCGTCATCCGAAGCGTGCTCACTGCGCGCGCACGCAATTCCGAATGAAACCGAAAGCAGCATCGCAAGCGCCACGAGTCTGTGATTCACGGCCGCACCTCCAAAGACACGCCGGTCAGGCGTTCGATCTGTTGGGCGCTGTGGTGCGCCTCGGCGAGCGAGCGCAGGTGCTGCTCACGCGCGTTCAGGCGAGCACGCTCCGCGTCGAGCACCTCGATCTGCGCGAAGCGGCCCTGCTCATAGCCCCGGCGCATGACTTCGACGGCGCGTTCGATGCCAGGAAGCACGCGCGTGCTCAACAGATGCGCCTCCTCCGTCGAGGCCTGAAGACCGATGCGTGCCGCCGCGAGGTCCATCACGGCGCGAACTCGCGCCGAACGAGCTTCGGCCGCGACCTTCGAGACGCGATGCTCGGCCTCGACGATCGCGCCACGGTTCCGATTCCAGAGCGGGAGCGGAAACGTGACACCGACGACGAGCGCCGTGTCATCGGGCCCGGAGAGCCGCCGCGGCCCGGCGCTGAGCGTTACATCGGGCACGCGATCGCTCGTCGCACGCGCGCGCTGGGCGTCTCGGCGGGCGAGCTCGCTGCGCCAGCGCGCCACGCTCGGGCTCGTTGCGAGGCGCCGCTCGATTTCCTCCAGGGATGGCACACGCGGGAGGATTTCGAGATTCCCCGCGGCGCTCTCGAAACGGGGGACCTCACCAGCCCACGTCGCGGCGAGCGACTGTCGGGCCGTCGCGAGCTCGTGTTCCGCGTGCTCCCGCTCGACGCTTGCGACGTCGAACTGAACACCCGCTCGGATCTCCTCCGCGGGCGAGGCGATCCCCGCGCGCAGGCGCAGCGATGCCACGCGCTGCATCGAACGCGCGAGTTCGAGCGCTTCGTCCGCGAGCCCGAGGCGCTTCTGGGCCACCAGCACGTCGACGAATTCGTCGGCGGTGCGAACCAGGACGTCGATGCGGCGCACCTCGTAATCCCAGGTCGCAAGATCGCGGTCGGCGGCGGCGAGCTCGATACGGGCGGCGCGCTTTCCCCCGAGTTCGATCAGCTGACCGAGGAGCAGCGTGGTCTGCGCGCTCTCGACCCCGCGGTAATCGCCCGAGCCCGCGAAATCCTCGACCTCGAGAGACAGGGTCGGATTCGGATGCGCGCCTGCCTGGAGGAGCGCGGCCTCGCGCGCGCGAACCTCATAGGCATCTGCTGCGAGGTCTGGATTTCGCAGCAACGCGGCAGCGAGCGCGTCCTCCAGCCGAAGCTCGCCCGTGGGTTCAGTCGGGGCATCGGGAAGCGCTGCGCCAGGAGAAGCCGGCGCCTCGAAGGCGGGCAGCTCGCGGCCGATCGGAAACGGTGCGGGCGGCTGACCGTGACTGGCGAGCGCAATGCTCAGGCCAGCAGCGATCAGCGCGGCGCACCGCAAGCTTGCGGTGCAGGTCATGGAACCTTCGTCCTTCGGTGAGAGGCATCGATCGGGTTCGCGCCTCACGCAGCGGCGAACCCTCGGCGTCGCAAGCGACGCTGCCTCTCAGAGACGCAGGACGACGGTTCTCAGTTGATCCGCACCGCACGCGTGCACGTCGGGCGCACGCGGCGGAACGCGCTTCGGCGTGAGCGCAAGCGGCGAGGCCACCGGGCTGCTGAGCGCGTGGGTGGGTTCGAGGAGCAAGCGACGGAACTTCGTATTGGCGAGGTCGCTCGCCGTGACGTGAACGACGTGATCGCCTTCGGAAACGCCCACGGGATGAGCGTGCCCCCGCGCAGCTGCGCCGGGTTCGTGTGCATCTCGTTCGGTGTGGGACACAACGATGTCGAGGTGGTCTCCGTCCGAGCGCAGCGCGACCGAATGACCATGATCGCTGGCGTGGATCCCAAACGTGAGCGCGCTCACGACGAGCGACGAGCCGAATGCCGGCTGAGCGCCAGCGCAGGCGAGCATGACGAGAGCGGCCAGTTGTCGCGTTCGAGATGAGATCAAGGCTCGTAACGCTCCGCTGCGGGGCTCGAAGCCGTCAAGGTGCCAGAACCATTCGGGCGCGCAACCGCTGGACCTGAGCGCAGCCTTCCTCGGGCGTCGCGGCCGGCCGATACGACGGCGCCGGCGGGCGGTACAGACCCGCCCGCGATCGGTCGAAAACCCCGGAGTGGCGCCGTCCAGGGGGCGCCGCGCGACCGGAGGCTGCCGATGTTGGGGATCGTTGGAATTGCCGTGTTCTTCGCCGTGGGCCTGTTGGTCTCCGTGCGGCTGCTCGGACTCTGGAGGCATTCTCGCAGGCTTCCCGAGTTGCTCGCGGGACTCGGCCTGTTGGGGATCGGACCACTCGGCTATTGCGTGATCATGGCCGGGGTGACGCTGTTCGGCGGTACGCCGCTCGAACGCGGCTGCCGTATCAGCGGGATGGGACTCCAGGCTCTCGGCTTCGTGGCCACCGCCGTCTTCACGTGGCAGGTCTTTCGGCCCGGCTCGCGCTGGGCGCGCGCGCTGGTGGCGGCGATCAGTGTCGGCCTGCTGCTGACGCTCGTGGCGTGCGCGCTGGTGCCGAATCGCGCCGGGGGGATGCTCTTCCATCACCACCTCGATGCATGGTTCAAGACCAGCTGCCTCGCCTGGGGAGCTTTCGAATCGCTGCGTTACTGGCGCATGAGCCGGCAGCGCGTCGCGCTCGGCCTCGCCGACCCGCTCGTGAGCACGAGCTTCCTGGCGTGGGGAACGTCGCTCGGTTCGGGAGCGCTCGGCTTCGCGTTGGTCTGGGCGGCGCTGCTCAGCCTCTCGCCGGGAGAAGTTCTGGGCGTCGGTGTTCAGCTCGCTCTCTCGTTGTGCGGAATCACCGCGGCCACGGGGCTCTACTTCGCCTTCCTGCCCCCGAAGGCCTATGCGCGCTGGATCACCGCGCGCGCGAGCGAACGGACGGTCGTCGCTCGATGACGGATTCGCGGATTCTCGCATTCGTCGTGGATGCGCTCGTGCGCGCCACGAGCCTCGGCCGGCCCGCGGCGCGCGCGGCCGTCCGCAGCGTGCTCGCCAAAGCCTGCTTCGAACCGGCGTCCGTGAGCGCGGGCCAGATGCAGCTCGTGATCGAACGTCTGCTCCCCGCGATGATCCGCAAGCTCGACGTCGAGGATGCGGAGCAGATCTGCCGGCAGCTCGCGGTCGAATTCGCCGCCCAGGGACTCACTGGGGATGGCCACGAATCGCCCGACGAGATCTTCGGCCGCATGATCCGCCGCTAGCTAGCGGCTGCGCTCGCGTGGGGCGAGCGGCGAGACTCGCCGTCTGCTGGCGCGCTCACGCCTTCCAGGCGCGGTTGCCGAAACGATCGATCGACACCACGTCCGCGACCGGGCGGCGCGTCGTGGGTCCATAGTTTCCAAGCGGCCAGCCCATCGGAATGACCGCGCACGCCGTCACGTTTCTCGGCAACCCCAGGATCCGGCGTGCGAGCCAGGTGCTCCAGAGCGGAAGCGTGATCAGCGCGGCGCCGAGCCCCGCGGCGCGGGCGGCGAGCAGCAGATTCTGCACCGACGGGAAGATCGAGCCGTAGTAACTAGCGGCCGCGAAGGGCGGAAACCACGCGCGGGGCCCGCGCAAGCAGGCGACGATCACCACCGGGACTTCCTCGAAGTGATCGGCTTGCCAGCGGACGGCGTCGAGCAGGCGCCCCCACTTCGGATCGCTGCCCGCGCGGCGGCGCCCGATGCGTTCGTAGAGCGAGAAGGCCCTGCGATTGGCGCGCGCGAGGCGCGCCTTCACGGCGGGATCCCTCACGACGACGAACTCCCAGTTCTGGGCGTTCGAACCGGTCGGCGCCTTGAGCGCGAGCTCGAGCAGGCGACGCACGAGTGCGTCGTCTACGGGATCGGGCTTCAGGCGCCGGATCGCTCGTTGCGTCGTCATCGCCTCCTCGAGAGGCATGTCGAAGCCGAGCGGCGTCCCCGCGCTGTTCCCCATCAGGCCGTGATGCTCTTCACGCGTTCCTGGAGCTTCACCGCTTCGGCGGAGGGCGGACCGGCCATCTGCATCTGCATCAGCACGCCCATGTCGCCTTCGACCTGGATCTGCCCGGTCATGAAGGCCTGCATCGTGGCCTGCTGGTCGCCGCTGATGAACATCGCCTTCGCGACGTCGTACGGCACCGTGAGCTTCGTCGGTGCGCTCGCCGCGAGCCCCTTCTCGAACTTGCCGGCCTGGATGCGCGCCTCGACGTCCCCGTCGGGCCCGTTCTTCACGACCAGGTTCACGATGATGTTCTTGATGGCGTCGGGAACGGGGGGATTGATCTCGACGCGGATGCGCTCGGCTTCCTGGAACCAGGAGTCGGACAGGAACGAATGGGCCATCGGGATGATCCTCACTGCGCCGGGGACGAGGCGGTGGCGCGGGCGTTGATTCTCGCCCGGAATCCACAGGCGGGCAACCAGCCTAGGCCGGCGCCGGCAGCTCCCCCGCGCGTACGCGCCGCTCGATGTCGGCGTCGTGATCGACGTCCGAGGTGGAGCCGTGCTCGTACTCGAGAATCCCGAGCTTCTCGAACCGCTCGCGCTGGCGGGGAGAGAGCAATCCCAGGCTCTTGATGTTGGGAACGATCTTCGAGAACAGGCGGTAGCGGAACTGCTGCGCCAGCTGCGATCGATCGGACGCTGCGATGCAGGCATCCGCATCGAGCCCCATCGTCTCCCAGACTTCGCGATTCGAGATGCGGTCGCGCATCAGCACGCAGGCTTCGTAGACGAACTCCTCGCGCTCATTGCGTTCGGCTTCGGTCAGATTCTCGCAAAACTCGCGCAGCGAGAGCACACCGAAGGCCACGTGGCGCGACTCGTCCTCCATCACGGCCGCCGTGAGATCGCGCAGCAGCGGATTCGTCGTGGTGTCGCGGATCGTGCCGAAGGCGGCGAGCGCGAGCCCCTCGACGATGATCTGCATGCCGAGGAACTTCATGTCCCAGCGCGAGTCCGTGAGGATCTGGTCGAGGAGCTTCTTCAGCTCCGGGTTCACCGGATACTCGTGGCCGAGCTTCTCCTGGATGAAGCGCCGATAGACTTCGACGTGGCGCGCTTCGTCCATCACCTGGGTCGCCGCGTATTGCTTGCCTTCGTACCACGGCACGCTGTCGACGATCTGCGCGGTGGCGAGCAAGGCCCCCTGCTCACCGTGCAGGAACTGACACAGCTGCCAGGTGACGGCTTCGTGGCGAAGCTGTTCGATCTCGCGCGTCGAGAGCTTCTCCCAGATCGGTGTGCCGAAGATTCCGATGCCGGCATCGGGGAGCAGGCCCTTTGCGGGATCGACGTCGAGCGACCAATCGAGCCGCTCCGTCGCATTCCACTGGTCGCGCTTCGCGTTTTCGTAGAGACGCATGAGCCGGGTGCGCGTGGCGTCGTACTCCCAGTTGTAGTGGACGTCCAGGGGGACCGGAAGGCACTCGCTGCGTTGTTCGGGATGGAAGCGATCGAGGCGATTCATGCGGGCTCCTGGAACCTCAGTCCGTGGCTGCGGCCGGGTTCTCGAAAATCGCGGCACCGAGATAGGCCAGCGTGGAACGGGCCAGTTCGGTCGCGAGGTCAGCGTCGGAGAAGGAGAGCAGCGAGGAGCGCATCTCTCCAAACAGGATCATGTTCTCGAGCGCGCTGAAGACGAGCATCAACGCGAAGCGCGTGGCGCGCTCCGGGTCTGGGTGCGTGATCTCGTCGCGGCGCGCGAGCACGAGCAGGCCCAGGCGCGCGATCACGTGGTGGGAAAGCCGCTGCTGACGCGCGTGAAACTCCGGATGCGTGTGATTGCGGACGGCGAAGGCGCGCATCAGGCCGTGCCGCTCCCGGTAGATCGACACGAGGAAGCGCAGGACGACCGGGATCAGCTCGCAGACCCGCGCGCCTTCCCAGCGCGCCGGCGCGAGCGCGACGTCGGCGGTGGCGACGGCTTCTTCGTAGTAGCGCTCGTAGAGGGCGTGGAGCAGGCCATCCTTGTCGTGGAAGCGGGCATAGAAGGCCCCGACCGAGGAATCGGCGCGCTGCACGATTTCGGAAACAGGCGTGTCCTCGAAGCCCTTCTCGGTGACGAGCGCCTCGGCCGCGTCGAGGATGCGGTCGAGGGTCTCCTGGCTGCGGGCCTGGCGGGGGGGGCGAACCCACTGGAGCTCGGTCTTGGCTGCGATCACCCGCATGCTGGACCTCCGGCGAAAAACAGAACTAGCGTTCTCATTCTGTTTTTAGACCAGCCGGCAGCCCTCGTCAACAGGGGTGGGCGCCCTGGGGCTCGAAGTGCAACTCCACCTGCAAACTCACGGGGTCGATCTTCACCCGCGGCGCCGGGGCGAGCTCGAGCGCGCGGCCGTCGCAGCTGCGGCCCGTGCGGACGTCGAAGCGGTAGCCGTGCCACGGGCAGCGCACGCGGCCGTCTTCGACCGTCGCCTCGGCCAGGGGACCCAGCCGGTGGGGACAGCGGGTCGCGTGTGCAAAGAGCTCGCCGGCGACTTCCACGACGCGAAACTCGCGGCCGCCGATCTCGACCCGGAAGGGCAGACGCGACCGCAGTGCGGCGAGCGACCCGAGTGGCATCGATGCGGGCGCCGCGCGCTCGCCGTGCGCCCGCACGCCGAGCTCCGTTTCTCGGCGCGTCATCATCGACTGATCCTGATCCCACAAGCGCGTGTAGAGCGTCACGAAAACGCGCCCGAGCGCTTCGCGCTGAGCCGGCAGGACGCCCGGCACCCGGAACTCGACCTCGATGTCGGTGCGCCCGGGGGACGTCGGCGCGAGTCGCGTCCAGATCTCCGTTCCGCTGCCCGGCCCCTCGAGGGTGCGCGCCACGTAGCGCAGCTCCCGCCGCTCGAGCACGAGCTCGAGCAGGATCTCCTGGTTCGCGCTGGCGGGTGCGAGGCCCACACGTGCGCGCCAGCCCGAGGGCCCCGCTTGCACGCACGCGATGCGGCTGAAACTTTCGGCGTGCAGCCAGGGCAGGTGTTCCCAATCGAGCACGTTCTCCCAGATGCGCTCGACGGAAGCGTGGATCTCACGCCGATAGGTGGCGACGGAGACGAGCGCACTCGCAGCGGGAGGATTCGCGTCTGACGGCGTCACGCTGCTGATAGGATACCGATAGGCGAACGCCCCGCCGCACGACCGACGCCCCCTCGCGCCCGCAGCGCGCCCGCAGCGCGCCCGCAGCGCGCCGAGGAGGGGCTGCGCGAGGCGCTGCTCGCAATCGAAGCGCCTGGGGAGCAGCTGGGCGGCTGGGGCTCACCTGGCGGGTCGAGTCCGGACGGGCGTCTGCCGATGAGGACCTCACCAGCAGGAGGTCTTCATGTCGGTGCGTCAGGCAGAGGGAGCGCTCGAGCTTCAGGCGAGCGAGGCGGTGGTCGTCCACGCCGCCAGCCGGATTCTCGCCGCGCTGATTCGAAACGGACGCCTCACGGAAGGCAACCAGGCGACACTGCTTCGCTTCGCCGTGCGGCTGGCCTTCGAACTCGCGCAGGAGACGGATCGCATCGTCCAGAGCGACGCCGAAACGGGCGGCTCCGAAGTCCAGATCGGCGCGGGTGCCCCCGTCGACGGGCCCAGCAGCGTTGCGGACATCCTCGATCTGCTCGATTGAGGCGCCGCGGCTAATACACGTACGGAAACATGCGAAAGCGCGTGTGCGCGCAGTAGGCGGGCCACAGCGCGCCGTACTTCGCGCGGCAACGGCGATCATCCCGCGCAGCGCGGTGCGCGAGCAACGCGAGCAGCCAGAGCGGAAGCAGATAGGGAGCGAAGCCCTGACTGCCCGTCGCGAGCGTGAGTGCGAGATAGACGCCGATCTCGCCCGTGTAGTTCAGGTGCCGGCCGATCCCCCACCAACCCGAGATCAGCAGACGACCGCCGATCGCCTCGGCCTTCTCACCCCAGATCACCACCCCCGGATCCTTCTTGAAGCGCCACTTCTGTGCGTTGGCTCCGCGGAACATCCAGAGGCTGAGCACGTAGAGCGCGCCGATCGCGAGCAGGGACGAGCGCGACATCGGCTCGAGATCGTCGAGCAGCCACCAGCCAGCGAGCGAGTAGAAGAACGGGACGAGGACGAAATCGCCCCACACCAGCATCAGGCCGAACCGCTCCTCAATCACGTCGAAGATCGAGAGCAGGAACGCCTGCTGCGCATAGTGTGTCGCGAGGTAGCACCACCAGCCGGCGAGCCACAGGCCCATCTGTGGCGTGATCTCGCCGTGGCGCTCGAACTGCGCGTAACCAAACGCCGCGACGAGCAGCCCGAAGCCGATCAGCGAAGGCTCGTAGGCCCACATCTTCAGATCGACACCGAGGACGCGCGGATTCTGCTCGCTGCCGAGCCATATTTCGCTCAGGGTCGTCGGCCCCGGACGCTGCCCGCGTCCTCGCCAGTGCAGCCACCCGGCGAGCGCAAAGGCCAGCAGATTTGCCGTCACGAAGAGCGCCCAGAAATGGTCGATGAGAGGAGCGAGCGAGAGATCGAAGACCAGCGTGCCCGTCGCCACGCACAGATTCGTGGCGGCGAAGATCGTCATGCCGTTGATCCGGTAGCGGAAGCGCGCACCGCCCGGCTCCTCGCGGCCCTCGACCTTGCGTCCGGGCGCGAACTTCGCGGCGGCAAAGAGCACGGCGACGAACACGACCAGGGCGAGTGCGGCTGCCATCGGCGGCGGATGATTCAGGATGCGAGCGCGCTTGCCAAGCGCCCGGCGTCCGGACCCGTGCGCTATCTTGGCCGGCGTGTCCGCGGCGTGCCGCCCCCCGATCCAGCTGGCCCCGGCCCTCGACGAACCGGAGCGCGTGCGCGCGCTGCTCGAGCGCAGCGGGCCGCACTATCCGGTGCAGCGATACTTCCGCAGCGGCGCCGAGATGCGCGCGCAATCCGGCCCGGCCCAGATGATCATCGCGCCGAATTTTCGGGCCGATTGGGCGACCGAGGACCTGACGGTGGACGGCGTCGGGTTCTTCCTGGAGAACCCGCGCTTCAGGACGGCCGCGGCAAAGCTGTTCGGCAGCGATTTCGTCCATCCCTGGGGCGTGTACAGCAACATCACGTGGCAGCTGCCGTTCGATCAGGGGGGCGGGCACACCGATGTCCCGGCATTCGTCGGCATCGACCGGCGGCGCCATCCCACCTGGCTGCTCGCCGTGATGGGCCACTCGCGTCTGTTCGAGAAGGAACGGGTCGAGATCGCAACCGCGGTGGCCTGGTTCTATCACGGGACGGATGGGGGCTTCAGCTACTGGCCCGACGGACCCGACCAGCCGCCGCTCGTGCACGAGGGCAACGTCTTCAATACCGCGATCATGGGCGACAACGATCGCATGTACCACCGCGTGCGCCCCGTCGGCGCGCGGCGCGATGGCATGCTGATGGGCATGACGCTCGATTCGCGACTCGAGTTCGACGGCGGCGACACCTGGGCCATCCGACAGGACGGCGCCACCCGCGCGACCATGAGCTTCGACGCTCTGCGCATCAGCGTCTCGTGGAAGGCCTACGTCTACCGCGACGCCGAGCAACGTCGGAGACACCTGGCGGAGACGGACGGACTCGATCTCGACCAGGTCGTCGATCGCTTCGCTTCCGATCTGCGCGCGCGCGACGTCGCCTTCGAGCCGCCGGCTGATCCGCTCCACGACGAAGCCTTCGTCGAGTGCCTCACGCGAGCCTATGTGCACGAACCGACGGTGTTCGAGGCGTGACGCGGATGGGGCTGGCGGAGCCCTTCAGCGAGCACGTCCACCACGTCTTCCTGCAACGGGTGCCCCTCTTCGGAACGCGCGACTTCCGCGAGGGCATGCCGGCCTTCCTCGAAAAGCGGGCGCCGCGCTTCGAAGGCAAGTGAGCGCAGCCCGCTGCCGCTGCGCGTGATCCAGTGGGATACGGGCGGCGTTGGCTGACTCTGAGGCAAAATAGCCCCAAATTGAGGCCGACCCTGCTTGGCCGGCGCCGGAAAACCGTGTCGGAATCACGCGGATCGGGCCGCCTCCAGCCACCCGATGTCGGCGTGTGAAGTCTGCGTAATTTCTCGGTAAACCCCCTCCCGTACGCACCGGATCTCTGCGAGGCTTCGAGCGGGATGGGCCCCGACGGCGGCGTTGACAGAGAAATGACCCAAAGTCACCATTGGCTCGGCTCCAGGTCGGCTCGCAGCGCGCGCGGCCGGGCGTGCCGGGGGGCACGGCCTAACCTCCCCTGATGAAGGCTTCGGTCGGGCTGCCGGTTCCCCCGGTCGGCTCGCCGCTCAGCATCGCTGGCAGGCAAACCCCTGGAGGGCCAATGACCACACAGTTCGGGAACGGAAGCTGGGCGGTGATTCTCGGCGGCTCGAGCGGCTTCGGCCTCGCCACGGCCCACAAGCTGGCCGAGCACGGTATGCACCTGTGCATCGTGCACCGCGACCGTCGCTCGCAGCTCGCGCGCATCGAGCCCGAGTTCGAGAAGCTGCGCGGCCAGGGCGGTCAGCTGCTCACGATCAACGCGGACGCCCTCGCTGGCGAAAAGCGCGCTGAGATCCTCGACCAGCTCGCGCAGGCAATGGGCGCGGAGGGACGCGTGCGCGTACTGCTGCACTCGGTCGCCTTCGGAAATCTCAAGCTGCTCGTCGCCGAGAAGGAGCGACCGCACCCCCGCGGCGACGCGCGCGGGGCGCTCGCGCGATCCCTCGGCATCCCGCGCGAGCGCCTGGTGGCAGCCGCCGACGAGCTCTTCGCGCAGGGGCTCGACGAGCTGCACGCCGTGGCATCGCCGCCGCAGTATCCCTCGCGCGCCTTTCTCGATGCCGAAGATTTCGCCCGCACCATCTACAGCATGGGCACGAGCCTCCTCGACTGGACGCAGGATCTGCACACCCGGGGCCTCTTCGCCGGCGACGCCCGCGTCTTCGGTCTCACCAGCGAAGGCAACACCGTCGCGTGGAAGGGGTACGCCGCCGTCTCCGCCGCGAAGGTGGCGCTCGAAGCCGTCGCGCGCTCGATCGCGGTCGAGTTCGCGCCCCACGGCGTGCGCTGCAACGTGATCCAGGCCGGTGTCACCGAGACGCCCGCCCTGGCGGCCATCCCGGGCAGCGCCGTGCTCAAGGCCCAGGCGCGGCTGCGCAATCCGTTCGGCCGCCTCACCCAGCCGCGCGACGTCGCAAATGCCATTTACCTGCTCTCCCTCGACGACGCCGCCTGGATCAACGGCGAGGTGATCCGCGTGGATGGAGGAGAGCACATCTCGGGGGCGAGTTCGTGACGCTCTTCCTTCACGGCATCGGACACTTCCATCCCGAGAACGAGATCACGAACCGTTTTCTCGAAGAACTCGACATCGGCACCAACGACGAGTGGATTCTCGAGCGCGTGGGCATCCGCTCCCGGCGAACCGCGCTGCCGCTCGATTACATCCGCACCACGCGCAACCAGGACGTGCGCGCCGCTGCCGAGGTGACGCTCTACTCCACGGCCGAGCTCGGCCGTCGCGCGGCAGAGCTCGCGATCGAGCGCGCGGGCGTCGATCGCGGCGAGATCGGAATGGTGATCGCCGGCAGCTCCGCGCCGGATTTCGTATCGCCGGCCGACGCCTGCAACATCGCCGCCGCCCTCGGGCTCGAGGTGCCGGCCTTCGACGTGAACTCGGCGTGCACGAGCCTGCTCGTGCAGATTCACCTGCTCTCGCTGATGGATCCCGAGAAGCTTCCGGCCTTCATCCTGCTCGTCGCCCCGGACAGTCTCACGAAGACCGTCGACTACGCCGACCGCAGCGCCGCGGTGCTGTGGGGCGACGCCGCGGCGGCGGCCGTGATTTCAACGCGCGTCCCGAGTCGCGCGCGGCTGCTCGGCAGCTCGCTCGCGTCGCGGCCTTCCGCCGGCGACAAGGTCGTCGTGCGGCGTACGGGACACTTCACGCAGCAGGGCCGCACCGTGCAGGCGTTCGCGATCAAGGAGTCCGCGCGCTGCTACGAGCGCTTGCGCGAGAGCTTCGAATCCGACGAGCGCGCGCTCCACTTCATCGGCCACCAGGCGAATCTGCGCATGCTCGAGGCGGTGTGCGAGCGCTGCGGCATCGACCGCGAGCGACACCACGCCAACGTCGAGTGGTTCGGCAACACCGGCGCGGCGAGCTCGGCTTCGGTGCTCTCGATGAACTGGGAGAAGTGGGGGCCGCGCGACGACGTGGCGATCGTCGGAGTGGGCGCGGGGCTCACCTGGTCGAGCTACCTCGTTCGCTTCGGAGACGCCGCGTGAAGTACCACGATTTTCTCGCCCGCGGCCAGTTCGAGAAGCAGGAGCTGCTCGCCTTCGCGCACGGCAACCTCGTCGAGGATCCGCCCGAGGGCTATGCGACGCGTCTCCCGTTGCCGCCAATGCTGATGATCGATCGCGTGCTCGAGATCTCGCGCGAGGGGAGCCGCGGACGCATCGTCGCCGAACGCGACGTGAAGCTCGACGATTGGTTCTTTCAGTGTCATTTCCAGGGTGATCCGGTGCAGCCCGGCTGTCTCGGCCTCGACGCCATCTGGCAGCTGCTCGGCTTCTATTGCTGCTGGGCCGGCGGCCTCGGCTCCGGGCGCGCGCTCGGCGTGGGCGAGGTCGAGTTTTCGGGACAGATCCGCCCGCACGATCACGTGGTGCGCATGGAAGTCGACGTGCGCCGCTATGCCGAGCTGCGCGAGAGCGGCTCGACCATCGCGATTGGTGACGCGAGGCTGCTCGTCGATGGCGAGGAGATCTATACGTTCAAGCGCGCGAAGACCGGCTTGTTCCGCGACATCGACTACCGCGGCTATCCGAATCCGGGCAGCCGCGGCCGCGGCGGGAAGATGGAACGATGAGCGACGCCGGAACGCTGCTCACACCCAGCCAGCTGCTCGCGCGCATCCCGCAGCAGCCGCCGTTTCGATTCATCGACGAAATCGTCTCGGTCGACGCCGAACGAATCGAGGCGCGCTACCGCTGGCGGCCCGAGTCGGATTTCTATCGCGGCCACTTTCCGGGCAACCCGGTGACTCCCGGCGTGCTGCTGATCGAGTCGATGGCGCAGGCCGGCCTCGTGGCGCTCGGGATCTATCTGCTGTGGAAGGAGCTGCGGCCCGAGGTGGCCGAGAAGCTGGTGACGGTCTTCGTCGACGCGAACGTCGAGTTCACCGGCCGGGTCCTGCCCGGCGATCTCGTACAGACCACCGGCCACAAAGTCTACTTCCGCCGCAACAAGCTGCGCAGCCAGGTCGAGATGCGCCTCGAGGATGGCACCCTCGTGTGCGCGGGCACCATTTCCGGCATGGGAGTGCCGCGATGAGCGAGCGCGTCGTCATCACGGGGCTGGGCGTGATTGCGCCCAACGCCAACGGGCAGCGGGATTTCGAGCTCGCGCTTCGCAAGGGCAGCTCCGGCCTGCGCGCGAACGCGGACATGCGCGACGCCGGTTTCGGCTGTCAGGTGGCCGGCGTGCCGCAGGGCGTCGACGAGCTGGCCGCGTCTGCCTTTGCCGAAGACGAGCTGCTCGCCATGAATTCGAGCCACCGCTACATCGCGCTCGCCGCGCTCGAGGCCTGGCAGGACGCCGGCCTGCCGCGCCCCGAACGCGACGACGACCGCGTCGATTGGGATACCGGCGCCGTGCTCGGCACGGGCGTCGGCGGCATGGACACGATCGCCGCGCGCGTCGTACCGTTCGTGGACCAAAAAAAGGTGCGACGGCTCGGCAGCACCGCCGTCGAGCAGGTGATGGCGAGCGGCATCTCGGCGCGCGTCTCGGGCCTGCTGGCGCTCGGCAATCAGGTGACGACCAACTCGAGCGCGTGTAGCACGGGCACCGAGGCGCTCGCGATGGGAGCCGAGCGCATTCGCACCGGCGCGGCGCAGCGCATGCTGTGCGGTGGCGCCGAGGGCGCGAGCCACTACATCTGGGCCGGCTTCGACGCCATGCGCGTGCTGGCCCGCGGCTCGAACGACGCGCCCGAGAAGGCCTCGCGTCCGATGTCGGCGAGCGCCGGCGGCTTCATCCCGGGCGCCGGGTCGGGCGTGCTGATGCTCGAAAGCCTCACGAGCGCGCAGGCGCGCGGCGCGCGCATCTACGCCGAGCTGCTCGGATCGGCCCTGAATTGCGGCGGCCATCGCGGCGGCGGCAGCATGACGGCGCCGAACCCCGAGAGCGTGCGCCGTTGCATCCGCGCCGCACTCGCGGCGGCCTCCACACCGAGTTCGGCGATCGACGTCATCAACGGACACCTGACGGCCACCGCCGCCGATCCGGTCGAGGTTGGCTCCTGGGCCGCGGCCCTCGAGCGCACACCGGCGACACTGCCGTTGATCACGTCGACCAAGTCGATGATCGGCCACGTGCTCGGCGCCGCTGGAGCCATCGAATCGGTGGCGACCGTCCTGATGCTGCACCGCGGCTTCGTGCACCCGTCGATCAACTGCGAGGACGTGCACCCGGAGATCGCCGCGTACGCTTCATCGATCCCGCACACCGCGGTCGAGCGGCCGGATTTGCGAGTGGCGATCAAGGCGGGCTTCGGGTTTGGAGACGTGAACGCCTGCGTGGTGTTTCGAAAATGGGACGAGTCGGACGCGTGAGCGTGAGAAGGCAGTTCACAATGTGCGGCAGCGCCGCGGAAGGAGCAGGAGCATGACCGAGAAGGAAGCGTTCGAGACGGTGGTGAAGATCCTCACACCCCACACGAAAAACCCGGCCGCGCTCGCGAGCGCCAAGCTGGACACGAACATCCTCGACGATCTCAAGGTGAACTCCGCGCGGCTCGTCGACGTCGTACTGGCGTTCGAGGATGCCTTCGACATCGAGATCGCGGACGAAGAGGTGGATAGTGTGAACACGATCGGCGACTGCGTGCGTCTGATCCTCGCCAAGGCGAGCTGACGGCGAAACGCGTGCCGATCGCGTCTCGCGATCGTTTCGCGTTGCTCGTGCAACGCGAGATTGGACGACTGCTCGGCCCGCTCTGGATCCCGGCCGGGGCGGCCATTCTGCGTTGGCGGTATGGCTGGCAGATCGTGAACGCGAGCGCGGCCCGCCGCGAATTTTCCCGGCTGCGGCGCGAATCGCAGGCGCCGCTGCTCGTGTGCGCGAATCATCTGACGATGGTCGACTCCTTCCTGATCGCGATCGCATTGGGGTCTCCGTGGTGGTACATCCGGCACTTCTCGACGCTTCCCTGGAATACCCCGGAGCGCGAAAACTTCTCGCGCACCTGGTGGCTGCGGCTGGCCACCTACGTGATGAAGTGCATCCCCGTCGAGCGCGGCGGGGATCGCCGGGAAGTGGGGCGCACCCTCGAGCGCTTCAGCTACGTGTTGCGGCAGGGCGACGTGGGGCTGATCTTCCCGGAGGGCGGGCGCAGCCGCAGCGGGCGCATCGACCCCGATGCCGCGACCTACGGAGTCGGGCGGGTGGTGAAGTCGCTGCCCGGCTGCCGGGTGCTCTGCATCTATCTGCGCGGCGAAGGACAAGTCGGCTACACCGACGCCCCCGCGCGCGGCGAACGCTTCCGCGTGCTCTTCGCATCGCTCGAGCCCAAGACCGAGCACGCGGGAATGCGCGGCTCGCTCGCCATCACGCGACAAATTCTCGCACGCCTCACGGCGCTCGAGGCGAATTGGTTCGATGCTCGGCAATGACGTAGTCGATCTGGGCGAGCCGGAAACCCGCGCGGTCGCGCTTCACCCGCGTTTCGATGCGCGCGTGTTCGCGCCGCACGAGCTCGCCGCGCTCGCTCGCACGGCGCATCCCGAGCGCCTGCGCTGGAAGCTGTGGGCGCTGAAGGAAGCCGCCTACAAGTGCCTGAAGAAGCTGGAGCCTGGGACCTGCTTCTCGCCGCGGCGCTTCACGGTGCAACTCGACGGCGAGCGCGCACGCGGCGTTCGGCATGCGGATCGCCAGCTGCGCGTCGCCCTCTGGGAAGAGGGAGACGCCCTCCACGCGATTGCGACCGACGGCGCCGATCCGGAGCGCGACGTACAGCGGGCCCTGCGCAGGCTGCCCGCCGCGGCCGAGCCCGCGCTGGCCTCCGCGGCCGCGCGCGCGCTGGCACGCGATGCCGCGGCAGCGCAAGTGGACTGCGCGCCCGCTGAGCTCTGGTTCTCGCGGGCAGGCCGCGCACCGCGCCTGCACCTGGGCGACGCGCCGCTTCGCCTCGACGTCTCGCTCTCCCACCACGGGCGTTTCGTCGCCGCCGCTCTCGAAATGGCGCCGGGAGGCGCCGCAACATGAACGTATTCAAGCCGATCCACCGGCTCGCGATCGTGAACCGCGGCGAGGCCGCGATGCGCTGCATCCGCGCGGTGAAGGCGCTGCGCACGCACGAGCGCTCGGAGCTGCGCGTGATTGCGCTCTACACCGACGTGGACCGAGACACCCCCTTCGTACGCCACGCCGACGCCGTCGAGCGCCTCGATTCCCCGCGCGGAGAGGTGGCCGCCTACCTCGATCACGATGGGATCCTCGACGCGCTGCGGCGCGCCGGCGCGGACGCCGTCTGGCCCGGCTGGGGCTTCGTGGCCGAGGATCCGCGCTTCGTCGAGCGCGTCACGAAAGCCGGGATCCGCTTCCTCGGCCCGTCGGCCGAAGCCATGCGCCAGCTCGGCGACAAGATCTCCAGCAAGGAGATCGCATCCGCCTCGGGAGTTCCCGTCTCGCCGTGGAGCGAAGGCGTGGTGGAGAACGTGAGTCAGGCCGTCGAGCACGCCGCGCGCATCGGCTACCCGGTGGTCGTGAAGGCCACGGCGGGCGGCGGCGGGCGCGGCATCCGCGTGGTGACGCGACCCGAGGATCTCGCCGCTGCGTTCGCATCCGCCGGATCCGAGGCGCGCGCTGCCTTCGGCGACGGGCGGCTCTTCATCGAGCGCAAGGTGACGGGCGGGCGCCACATCGAAGTCCAGATCGCCGCGGACCTGGACGGCGTGGTGCTGGCTCTCGGCTGTCGGGATTGCTCGGTGCAGCGCCGACACCAGAAGGTGCTCGAAGAGGCGCCGCCGCCGGGCCTTCCCGCGCGGCTGCTGGCCGAGCTTTCGGATTCGGCAGTGCGCATCGCGCAGAAGGTCGGTTATTCGGGCGTCGGCACGGTCGAGTTCCTGGTCTCGGAGGAGGGCCACTTCTTCCTCGAGATGAATCCGCGCCTCCAGGTCGAGCACGGGGTCACCGAGTCGCTCACGGGCATCGATCTCGTACAGCTTCAGATCCGCATCGCACGCGGAGAAACGCTCGCGCTGCTCGCTTTGCGCGAGGAGGGCTTCGCGATCGAGGCGCGCGTATGCGCGGAAGATCCCGACGCGGGCTTCCTGCCGGCCCCGGGGCTGATTGCGCGTTTCGACCCTGCTCTCGGACCGCGTGTGCGCATCGATACCGGCGTCACCGCCGGCAGCGCCGTGCCGCCGGCTTTCGATTCGTTGATCGCAAAAGTGATCGCGACCGGGGACACGCGCGAGGAAGCCCGCTCGCGGCTGTTTTGCGCGCTCACGGATTTCGATCTCGTGATCGCGGGCGGCGCGACGAACAAGGGCTTCCTGCTCGACGTGCTCACCTCCGACGATTACCGGCGCGGGGGCGTCGATACCGAGTGGCTCGACCGCTTCGTGGCCACCGGGCGCGCCGAGCCCGGTTTCGCCGTCGAGGCCCTGATTGCCGCTGGCATCCTCTCGTATCAAGCCGCCCGCCAGACGGCTCGGCTCAATTTCTTCGCCGATCCGACCAACATCTCGCCCTCGCGTGTGCCGCCGTCGATGGGCCAGCAAATCGATCTCAACTACGGCGGCGAGCCCTATCGGTTGATGGTCTACACGGTCGGCTCGTGGCGCTACCGGGTGCACCTCGACGGCTGCGAGGTCACCGCGAGCTTGCGCGAGGAGGGCCGCCACACGGCGCGGCTGCGCGTGGGTGAACGCACGCTGCGGCTGCTCTACGACACCACCGAGGCGGGATTGCGTCTCGAAGTCGAGGGCCACACGCACTTCTTCGCGGGCCAGACGGCCGGTCGCGTGCGCGCGGGAACGCCGGCGATGGTGGTGGCGATCCACGTGCGGCCGGGCGATCGCGTCGAGGTCGGTCAGGCGCTCGGCGTGCTCGAAGCCATGAAGATGGAGATCAGCTTCACGGCGCCCGTTGCAGGCGTCGTCCAGGAGGTGCTCGCGCAACGCGGACAGCAGGTCGCCGCCGGAGAGGTTCTGCTCGCAATCGATCCGGGCACGGATGACCCCGCGCGCGCGGGCGTTTCGCGCCGGTTGCACCTGTCCGAGGTGCCCGACCCCCTCGCCCCGCTCTTCGCACCCGGCGCGGACGGCGAACTCGGCGCGCCGGATCTCGCGCGCGCCGACGCCACCCCGCCCGATGTTCGCAGCGAGGCGATCGCCTCCGTACGCGACGAGGTGCTGCACGTCTTTCTCGGCTACGACGTGAACGAGGATCGCGTCGAGCGCCTCGTCGCGTTGTTCCACGCGCCGCTTCCCCCCGGTCTATCGCCGGAGCTGCTGCAGGCATTGGCCGGCATCCGCCGCGAGCTGTGCGCCTTCGCCGACGTCGAGCAGCTGCTGATCCGCTCGCCGCGCGCGTCGGTCTCGGGCGATCTCGGCCCCTCGAACAACGCGCGCCTGCGCATGTACGTGCGGCGCCTGCGCGCCGGCGGCGCCGGCATCGGCGAAGAGTTCCTCGCGCTGGTGCGGGCGGCCCTCGCGCACTACGGAATCGCGAGCCTCGAGCATTGCGACGCGCTCGAGCGCGCCGTGCTGCGTTTGCTCGCGTCCCAGCACTCCTCGACCGAGCGACACCAGCTCGCGACCCGCGTGATCCGCTGCGTAACGGCGCTCGCGAAGGCGGGCGTCGAACTCGCGGGCGACGCCGGGCTCGAAGACGCGCTTTCGCGCATCGCGGGCATGCGCGGCCTCGTCCCCGACGCCGTCGCCGACGCCGCGGTCGACTGCACCTACGAAATCTTCGAGGGGCCAGGCATCGAACGGCTCGCCGAGCGCACGAGCGAACGGCTCGAAGCCTGGCTCGTCGCTGCGGAATCCGAGCCGACGGAGCCGCCGGAGGACGTGCTCCTGCATCTGGCCGATGCTCCGCGCGCCGTCTTCGACCGCGTCGGGCGCTGGCTCGGTCACGGCGACCCGCGACGCCGCGCCATCGCGGTGGCCGCCTACCTGCGCCGCCTGTACTCGCCCGACGCGCCGCTGCGTCACCTCTCCTCACTGCGCGGCGACGGCTGGTTCGATCGCTTCGAATTCTCGGGGGGCCGCAGCGTGCTCGCAGCGACCTGCGCGCCCGAAGCCGTCATCGAACGCGCCCTGCGGCTCGCGCGCATCGGCGCCGAGGCGGCCCACGGAACCGACTGGCCGCCCGTGGGGGCCATCGAGCTGTTCGTCCCGGTGGACGCTGCCAGCGAGATCGACGCGCTGCTCAAACCCCTCGATTCGGCGATCGGCGCGCAGGGAGCGCCGCTGCGCCTCACGCTGAACGCCGTCGCGCCCGACGGCGCGCTCACACATCGCACGTTCGTGTCTTCGGACCAGGGCCTGCGCGCCGAACCCGACGATCTCGGGATCCATCCCGAAACGGCGCGCCGCATCGATCTCGATCGTCTCGATCATTTCGAGCTCGAGCGCATCCCGGCCAGCGACGGCATCTACTGCTTTTACGGACGTAGCCGCGCCGTGCCCGCGGACGAACGCATCTTCGTGCTCGCCGACGCGCGCAGCCGCTCACCCGAGGATGGTCGCGAGGCGGTGTTGCATCTGCCCGCCTTCGAGCATGCCTTCTACGAGGCGACCGGAGCCCTGCGCACGATTCTCGGCGAGCGCGATCCCGAGCGCCGGCTGCAGTGGAATCGCATCGCGCTGTTCGTGGCGCCCGCCATCTTCCTGGACTCCGACGTGGCGCAGAGGCTCGCGCTCCGGCTGGCGCCGGCGACGCGTCACCTCGGCATCGAGAAGGTCGTCGTGCGCCTGTCACTGCTCGATCGCACCGCACCGGGAAAGGCGCCTCGCAGCATCGAATTCGTGATCTCGGATCTCACCGGCAGCAACATGGAGATCCGGCAGCGCGAGCCGCGCGCGGAGCGCCTGGAGCCGAGCAGCGCCTACGAGCGCAAGGTCGTCGAGGCCAGGCGTCGCAAGCTCGTGTATCCCTACGAGATCATTCGCATGCTCACCGGCAGCCCCGACGGGCCGGGGGCGGGTCCAACCGGTGCGCTTCCCGCGGGTGTCTTCGAAGAATACGATCTCGAACCCGGGGCGGCGCGGCCCACCGCGCGCAGCGTTGCCGGCCGGACCTATGGCGCGAACACGAGTTCCATCGTCTTCGGTGTGATCCGCACGCCCACCCAGAAGGTGCCCGAAGGCATCACGCGCGTGCTGGTGCTCTCCGACCCGACGCTCGGCATGGGCTCGCTCGCGGCGCCCGAGTGCGACCGCCTGGTGGCCGCACTCGATCTCGCGGAGCAGCTGCGCGTACCTCTCGAATGGATCCCCGTATCGAGCGGCGCGCGAATCGCCATGGACAGCGGCACCGAGAACCTCGACGCCACCGCACGCGTCGTGAGGCGGATCGTGGAGTTCACGCAGGCGCAGGGCGTGATCCACGTGATCGTGCAGGGGGTGAACGTCGGCGCACAGAGCTATTTCGACGCGCTCGCGACGATGCTCCCCCACACGCGCGGCGCGCTGATCATGACCCCGCGCGGGTCGATGGTGCTGACGGGACGCGCGGCGCTCGATGCCTCGGGCGCGGTGTCGGCCGAGGACGAGGGGGCGATCGGCGGCTTCGAGCGCATCATGGGCCCCAACGGCGAGGCGCAGTACTTCGCGAACGATCTCGCCGACGCCTATCGCGTGCTGTATGCGCATTACCGTTTCACCTACGTGGTGCCGGGTGAATCCGCGCCGCGGCGTTTCGAAACGGACGACCCGATCGAACGCTCGATCTGCGAATCCCGCTGCAAGGACGACGAGGCCAAATTCGAGACGGTCGGCGAGATCTTCGACGACGCCAGCAACCCGGGCCGTAAGCGGCCCTTCCCGATGCGCGCGGTGATGGAGGCTGTGATCGACCAGGACGGCGGCCATCTCGAGCGCTGGCGTCCGATGGTCGGCGCCGAAACGGCGATCGTCTGGGATGCCCATCTGGGTGGCACGCCCGTGTGTCTGATTGGGATCGAGAGCCGGAACCTGACGCGCGAGGGCTACCGCCCGCATGACGGGCCCTCGAGCTGGAACGCGGGGACGCTGTTCCCGCTGTCGTCCAAAAAGGTGGCGCGGGCGATCAACGCGGCGAGCGGCAACCGGCCGCTCGTCGTGCTCGCCAACCTGTCGGGCTTCGACGGCTCGCCGGAATCGATGCGCAAGCTCCAGCTCGAATACGGCGCGGAAATCGCGCGCGCCGTCGTCAACTTCGAGGGGCCGATCGCGTTCCTGGTGGTCTCTCGCTACCACGGCGGCGCCTACGTCGTGTTCTCGCAGGCCCTGAATCCGAACCTGCGCGCTGCGGCGCTCGAAGGCTCGTTCGCCTCGGTGATCGGCGGCGGTCCCGCGGCGGCCGTCGTCTTCGGACGCGAAGTGCGCGCGCGGGCGCTCGTCGATCCGCGTGTCGTCGAGCTCGAGCGGCGGCTGCGCGCGAAGCCGAGTCCGGCGGCGCAAGAGCAGCTCGAGCGCGTGCTCGCGCAGGTCTCGCTCGAGAAGCAGACCCAGCTCGCGGCGGAATTCGATGGCATCCACACCGTCGAGCGGGCGCGCAGCGTCGGCTCGCTCTCGGCGATCCTGCCGCCGGCGCAGATGCGGGCGTTTCTCGCGCGGGAGATCGGCGCCCGCAAAACGGGGAGTTGACCCGGGGGCGGCGCTCGCACCGGGGGCGAGTTCCCGGCCGCGACGATGCATGCCCCTCGCGGCCGACGTCCGTTCAGAGCGCCGGCCGCCGGAAGCCGGGACTCAGGGAAAGCCGTTCATGCAGATGTTCTTGAACGCGGTCTGACCATTGTCGCAATCGCTGTGGCCCGCGGCCGCCGAGCTTCCGACCACGATCTGGTCGTTGCTGTACTCGTTGGCGAGGAAGTCTCCGTCACACGAATCCGGATGCGGACCCGCCGTGGAGCATGCCGTCGTCTGGTCCTTGAAGACGCTCTTGAAGACCTGCAGGTAACACTTCTCCGCGTTCGCCACCGCCTTGTGGCATGCCGAGACCAGGGTCGTCGTGATCTTGTCGCACGCCTTCTCGTCGTCGAGCCCGAAGAATTCGCCCAGCTCGTCATAAAAAATCTCGTAGCTGCCTTCCGCCGCGACGCTCGGATCCTGACACGGCTCCTCCGCCCCCGCCTCGCTGGACAGCGCGGCCAGCGCGAGACTGGCCGCCGCTGCGAGGCAAAGCATGGCCCTCCGCCCGCTTTGCATGGAGTTCACGATCGTCATTCGATCCCCCTCTTTCCCGGTGGGTCCACTCATCGCCGACGCGCGCACCCAAGACACGCCCCTGCACCCGGGGCCCGCGACATCGGCCGAACCACCACGAGACTGAACGAACTCCGCCTCTGGCGCAACGGGTGGCGTCTTCGGGTCTCCTCCCGCAGGCGAGTTGGCGGGAAATGACACGAGATCGCCGCTGAGGCCACTCACGCAGATACTGCGAAGCGTACAACGGCGCAAGCTGCTCTCGTGCTTCTAGCTCACAGATTCTGGCGTTTCGCCTCGCCGACGAAGTGTTCCGCGACGCGGTAGGCGTTCGCGAGCAACGTGAGCGTCGGGTTGTAGCCGCCGGCGGTCGGGAAGCAGCTCCCGTCGACGACCCAGAGATTCGGAACGGCGTGCGCGCGGCAGAAGCGGTCGAGCACCGACGTCGACGCTTGCGTCCCCATCCGGCAGGTGCCGTGCACGTGCGCGCTGCCGCGCATCGCCGTGGACGCGTCGATCTGCGTGAGGCCCGGGAGCATCACCCGCCAGCTCGAGGCCGGCTTGCAGGCTTGCGCGAGGCCTTCGATCTGCCGCGCGAACCAGGCATTCATGGCGATGTCGTTCGGGTGCTGGCGGTGCGTGATGCGCGCGACCGGGAGGCCCTGCGCGTCCTTCACGTCCGGGTCGAGGTCGATGCGGTTCTCCGCCATCGGCAGATCTTCGAGGATGCTGCCGATCGTGATCGCGCGCGGGAATTCGCGCAGGTAGCGCTTGAAGGAAGCCCCCCAGGCGCGCGTGAGGCCCGGATCGCCCGCGCCCGTCATCGCGTAACCGATCGGCTGGCGCGTGAAGGAATTGATCTCGGCCACCACCCCGCCGCGGATGAAGCCGCGCTTCGGATCGCTCGCGTGCCAATCGTCGATGGCGCGGTAGGCCTCGATGCCGGTGACGCCGAGCGCCGGCTCGTCCATCACGAGGCGTGCCGCCGCATGGTGGTGAAACGTCAGGTGCCGGCCGACGAGGCCGCTCGTGTTGGCGAGCCCGTTCGGGAACTTCCCCGAGCGCGAAAGCAGCAGCAAATGCGGCGAGCCCACGGCGCCGCACGACACCACGACGTGACGCGCGCGCACCTCCTGCTCGCGGCCCTGCGCATCGAGATAGCGGGCGCCACGCAGGCGGCCGTCCGGTCCGACGGGCAGCTCGAACACGCGCGCGGAAGCGCGCAGATCGAGACGCCCGGTTGCGAGCGCGCGCGGAATGCAGACGGAGAGCGACGTCGCCTTCGCATGGATCATGCAGCCAAATCCCTGGCAGGCGCCGCCCCAGGTGCAGCCGGCGCGCCCACCGTAGGGCTGGGGGTTGATCGCGATCGGAATCGGAAACGGATGCAGGCCGGCTCGTTTTGCCCCGCGCTCGAACACCAGGCTCGAAAGCCGCGGCGGATGCGGCGGGTTCGGATACGGCCCCGAGCGCGCCGGCGTGAACGGGTTCGCACCGGCGAGCCCCGAAACCCCGAACTCGCGCTCGGCTCGCGCGTAGTAGGGCTCGAGCTCCGCGTACGTGACGGGCCAATCCGCGAGCGCCGCGCCCGGCACGGCGCCCTCCGTCGCGAGCACGCGGAAATCATCCTCGCGAAAGCGCCACGACCAGCCCGACCAGCGCGTCATGGTGCCGCCCACCGCGTGCGCCACCGGGTTGTAGCGTCCGGGCACGGCGCGCTCGCTCGCATCGTGCCGGTAGCTCTCCAGATGATCCGGCGCGAACAGCGCGTCGCGAACCATCACCTCGAGCTCGTCGTCCGTGAAGCTCGAAACCGGCAGGTACGGCCCGCGCTGCAACGCCACCACGTCGAAACCCGCGCGCGTGAGCTCGTCGAGCATCACCCCGCCGCCCGCGCCCGTCCCCACGATGCAGACATCGAACTCGCGCCGCATGCCCGGCATGGTCCACCGTCGGACGCGTTCTGGAAAGGGTTCAGCCCTGTGGATCGCAGGCTCGCCTATTGGGTGGGCAAGTCATTGATCGTGTCCGCCGCCCCAGCGTCGAACACCGGTCGCCGCGGCCCCACCTCTCGTGCATCGAAGCCCTGAAGCTTGTAGGTCGCATCAGGCTGGAGCTCCTGGAAGACTTTAGAGCCCACCAGCATGTCAATCAGTTGCCACTCGGCAGCAGCTACCGACACCGCAGGCGATGTATTGACCGGCAGCGGACGTTGTATCACGCTGATCGTCAGCATCGCACCCGCCGAAGCCGACGAGCTTTGTCCCGCAGAAGGTTGCGTGAGGCCCGGAAGCCGCACCGGGATCTGGCTCACCATGACGAGCCCGCTGCCGCCTCCGGAAGTCGTCGGAGGGAGCGGCGGCCAGGGGCTGTTGATCGGGTCGAGATGGTGTTCGAGCAGCAGCTGATGGTCGGAGGGGGCCTGCGTGTCTACGACGGTGGTTCCGCCGACACCGAACAGTTTGTATTGGAGCTGCGCCAGGAACGCGCCGACGTCCGCGCCAGATTGTTTGGAGAGGTACCGCAGGCGCAGGGAGCCGCCCGCGCATTTCGCTGAGATCGGAGTCAGCACCAGGTTCGCAACGTCCTTCCTCGCGTTGTAGCGGCCGCGGATCTCGAAATCGCAGATCGAGTCGTCGCCGAACAGAATCTGCGCAACGCCGCCGAGCGCGCCGGTGCTGAACGTGAACGCGCGTCTACCGAACCCGCCAGTGCTGACGCCACCGGCGGGAAGAGACTCGATCTCGAGCGCGAGGGTCCAGCGCCCGTTGGTCCAGGTGGAACTCCCCTCCGGGAACTGGGTCGTCTCACACGGAAAACTCTCGTAACAGACACGTTGCGTCCAGGTACCGAGGAGTACGCCCCCGGAATCCACTCGCCCGTCGAACTTCAGGCTCGCGCTCGTGCCCAGCTCGACACCACCCCGGCTCGCCGTACCCGCGAGGTCGATCAGGAAGGATGCCCGCGTGATCCCGCTGCGGTTGTCACCGTGCTGTGTTCCCTTGATCGGACCCTCGATCGCGATGCGACTGCCACCCAGCCAGCCGACGAAAACGGCGTAGCCTTCGATCCTTCCCCTGCCACCGACGTACAACCCGTAGTCGCAGAACTCGACGCTGTCGAAGCTCGCGCCGAAGCTCGCGCAGAAGCCGTCGGCGCTCAGATGCGTATCCTCGTCGCCGCCCATCCAGAGCGAATTCATCCCGCCCAGTTCGAACGCGAAGCTCCCGGTCGGCATTTCCGCCGACGCGATACCGGATACGATCAGCAACGATAGGGCGGCGACCCATGAGGCCAGCCGGCTGCGGGGGGTAACCATCGGCGCTCTCCCGAGAGGGTTTTAACACGAGCGCATGTTGGCGAGCAAGCCGGTCCGGAAAGTGGGCTCATGGGCCCGAGGCGCTGCCCGAACCAACCCAGCCTGCCGTTCGTGGGCTTTCGCCCTCCGAGCCGTCCCGACGACACCGCCCCCTTGCCTACCCGGTAGTTTTCCGCGATCTCTGGTTGCGAACGCAGGCTTCTAGCTCGCCTCACCCTGGAAAGAGAATCACCATGTTGAAGATCGACGGCGCCCTGCTCTCCCAGGATCTCACCCGCGCGGGCGCTGAGGCGCGGCATCTCGAAGAGCTCGGCTACGACGGCGGTTTCACGTTCGAGGGGCCGCACGATCCGTTCTTTCCGCTGGTGCTGGCGGCCCGCGAAACCACGAAGCTGGAGCTCGCAACGGCGATCGCGATCGCTTTCGCGCGCACGCCGATGTTGCTCGCGACCCTCGGCAATGATTTACAAGCGCTCTCGCAGGGCCGCTTCATCCTCGGGCTCGGCTCGCAGATCCGGCCGCACATCGAGCGGCGCTTCTCGATGCCCTGGTCGAAGCCTGCCGCGCGCATGCGCGAGTTGGTGCTCGCGATTCGCGCGATCTGGCGTTGCTGGAACGAAGGCGAGAAGCTCGACTTTCGCGGCGAGTTCTACACGCACACGCTGATGACGCCGTTCTTCGATCCGGGCCCCAACCCGCACGGCTGCCCGCGGATCTTTCTGGCGGGCGTCGGACCGCAGATGACCGAGGTGGCGGGCGAGGTGGCGGACGGCTTCTTCGTGCATCCGTTCAGCACGCAGGAGTCCGTGCGCGACGTGACGCTGCCGGCGCTCGAGCGTGGGCTCGCGCGCGCAGGCCGCCGGCGCGACGCCTTCCAGATCTCCCAGCAGTTGATGATCGTGACCGGCGATTGCGACGAAGAGCTCGAGCGTGCGCGCGCCGCCGTGCGGACACAGATCGCCTTCTACGGCTCGACGCCAGCGTATCGCCTGGTGCTCGAATCGCGCGGCTGGGGAGCACTCCAGCCCGAGCTGAACATTCTCTCGAAACGCGGCCAATGGACCGAGATGGCCAGGCTCGTGAGCGACGAGATGCTCGACGCCATCGCCGTCTGCGCTCCCCCGAGCGCGCTCGCCGCAAAGCTGCGCGAGCGCACGCACGGCATCGCCGATCGCGTGAGCCTGGTGGCGCCGTGGGCTCCCGATCCGGCGCGCTGGAATGAGATCGTGCGCGCGCTGCGCAGCGCGTGACGCGCGGCAGTTCGAATCAACCTGGCGCTTCGAACCTGCGCCCGCGATGGACCAGCTTCTGGAGTGTGATCCGGCCGCGGGGCTCGAACGAACTCTCGGATACCACGAGCTCGCCTCCGTGCATCTCGAGACCTAACATAGTGTAGGCCGCCGAGAGCATGCGCGCGGCGCCGCCCGTGTACCAGCTCCAGCCGCCGCGGCCGGCGTAGCCCGGACCAAAGTAGACGTCCGCAGGCTGCTGGTGGGGAGACACTCCGTAGCGATCGAGGTGCGCGAGGCCCGCCTCGCCGAGCGGCGAAATCTTGATCCAGATCTCGACGGCGCGCGCGCGCAATCTCGCGGCTTCCGCGCCCTGCCCCTCGGCCCGCGCGAGATCCGCCAGGCGGACCAGCGCATCGACGAGCCACGATACGCCGTGCGTATACTGGCCGCCGTTTTCGCGCACGCCCGGCGGATACTCTCCGATCCGGCCCGGGTTCGGGCGGGAGTTGGCGTCGAAGGGGGGCGCGAGCAGCAGCACGAGATCGTCGCGTTCGAGCGCGTGCAGCGCGTTCTCGACGGCCGTTCGCCCCCGCTCGAAGCCAACCGCACCCGATAGCACCGGCCACGCGGACGTGAGCGCGTCGGCGAACAGGAGCTCTTCTCCCGCGTCCGTGGTCGCGCGCACGAAACGTTCGCCGCGCCACATCGACGCGAGCGCCACACGCAGCCGGCTGGCTTCGGCCCGATCCGCATCGCCCGCGCCCGGGCCGGTTCGTTTGTCGTCCAGCTCGGCGAACGCCACGAGCACGTCGTGCAGGAAGAAGCCGAGCCAGACGCTCTCACCGCGGCCCGCAGCGCCGGTGCGATCGAGCGCATCATTCCAATCGCCGCTCCCGAGCAGCGGAAGACCGAGACGCCC
>JANNIY010000051.1:0-4280 GCA_031405455.1 Deltaproteobacteria bacterium
CATCCAGCCCGAAATACTCCGCCACCCGCATCGCGAGATCGAGCGAGGCGGAGACATCATCGAGGTCGATCGCAGTAGCCAACACCCGAGGCTTGATGTCAGTCGGCATCGGATTCAGGTCATACGCCGGCGCTAGCCGCCAGCCCTCAGGCCCCTCATAGAGAAACCCGTGATTGCGCAGATGATCGTCCGTATTTGAGATCAGCACGCTGAAGACGATGCGCCGCCAGAGTGCGCGCATGTCTTCTTTCGGGGCAGCACCATGCTGTCGCAGCACATCCACGAACTCGAGATAGCTGCGGGTCTCATGATCGCTGGCCTCGAGCATGCTCATCGCGGATAAGAACGGGATCCGGACACTCCCCTCCCGGTCAAACCGGCGTAGAACCAACACGGATCTATCCGCGACTTTTTCTACCCGCCAGGTCGGAACCGACAGGCCAGCCTTCGCCGCCAGAGTGAGTGCCACGGCCTCCCACAAGACCGTTTTGATCTCGTCGTCCTTGTGCGGAAACTTCGCGATCGCGAGCGCGCCGTCTTTGTCGCGGACCGAGGCCTTCGGCCTTGCACCACCGAGAGATGAACCCGGAGCCAGAAGAAGGCGCAGGTCCTCGTCGCTTTCGGATTGACTAGCGACGCGCTCGGCAGCCGACAGCAATTGCGGTAGCTCACCCAGCGGCGGGATCCGGCTCGCAGCGTGCGGTGCGAGAAAAGCGCCGCCCTCTCGTTCCGAAAAGCGCAGCGCCCCTTGGCGCGCCTCATCATCCACCATGATCAGGTAGTCAATCTCCCGCAGCGAGCGCGGTGCTTCGCGAGCGCTCTCTGCGCGCCTACGCACGGCGCGGCGCATGAGCGCGCGCCCCCAGCGGTCAGGAGCAGAGTCGCCAATGGCGCCGAAGAGCGGCTTACTCGCCGGCGTGTGAAAGGGACCGGGACCCAGTTTCAGCGCCGGCTCGAGGGAGAACCGCTCTGCGCGCTCGAGCCAGCTTCGATCGTACTCGAAGGTGGCGCTCTCCTTACCCCTCCGCGCGTGCACCCACAGCCGCCCCGCCAGAAGCGGAACCCCACGAACGTCCACATACACGAGAATCTCGGGCTCCATCACCTTCTCTTCATCCGTGCAACTGCTGGCGACCGGCGAATGCGCTGCGGCAGGCGCTCCTCGTCGAGAACAAGGCCAACCGCATCCAGCTTGACGTCAGCCAGCTCGCCCAGGCGCTCGCCCATACCCAGCACGAAGAGCACCGTCGCGTAGATGCCCATGGACACGCCCGGATCGCCCTTCTCCACCTTGCTGAACGTCATGCGGCTGATCGAGGCGCGCTCCGCGAGGATCGCCACAGGAAGACGGCGCCGACGCCGGGCGTCGCGAATGTCCGCCCCCAGCTTCTGCAGCGCCCGCTTGACTGGGATCGGCGGATTTACACGCTTCTTTGCCATCGTAAAGACTCTAAAATTAGACAATAACTTATTTAACGTATATTATATGAGACATAAAGTCAAAAAAGCTTCCAAAATACCCTTTCGTCCCGAGGCTCCCCCGTCTTAAGTCCATGAATTTTGGCACTAAGGATAATAAAGCCCAATTTTATGAGCTTTATCTGTTCCGGAGGAAACGCCCCGCGGTTGGCCGCCTCCATGATGCCCGGCCCGCCGCCGGTCATGACGACGATCTGCCCGTCCTCGGCCTGGCGGCTGGCGGTGTCGAGGCCTTCTTCGCGGACTAGTGCGGACCCTGGGCGGACCCTCGGGCGCGGAGGGTCGTTTCAAGCGGGCAGCTTACGTCCAGGGAGGGGCGTTCCGTAAACTCCCTTGTGTAGATCGCGCCCAGTTCGACGCAGAAGGGGCCCCGATGCGGGGGAACGCCGGCCAGTGTTTCTCGCGTGGGAATCGGGCACGATCCAGATCGAGCGAACGGCCGACGTCTTCTGCCGCACTCCAGCCGAACAGCTCCACTGCGCCCGGGCTCCCGATCTGGATCCTCCCCTCGCGGTTCGAGACCACGCTGGAGGCCTGCATGGGGCCATTCGACTACTTGATCGAGATCTTCGGCGGCTTGCCTACCGGAAATAGCGGCACGAAGCCGCGGATGCCCGTCGCATCCTGGAAATGGGCCGTGCAGAGCATCACTGCGCGGGAGTTCGAGACGGAGAGGCGCGCCACCGCCAGCCCGGGATTTTGGGCGAGCCCCCATGCGTTCACATCGCCCTTCGGCACGCTGTAGGCGTCCGCAGCAATGGGATCGGCGCTCGGGTCGGTCCAGACCTCGTAGAGCACCTGCGCATCTACGGCACCGACGTTGTTGCAGGTGATGATCGTCTCCTGCGAGCCGGAGTTGTACATGCGGCCGAGGAAGTAGATGACCGAGTAGCCGACGAAATTCCCGCCCGGCGGCTGCGTGGGCCCGCCGGCCTTGGCCGGCATCGCAGCGATCGCCGTCGCGAGAGCGAGCATCGCGAAAACCGTGCTGAGAGAACGCATGCGGATTTCTCCTGCGGCGGGTGTTTTCAAGCGAACAGATTAGGCCTGGGTTGGGGCGTGCCGTCAACTCTTTGCACCCTGAGCGGACCCTGGCGTGAACCGACCGCGGCAAACCGCCCGAAACGAGCCCAATTCAGGTGAAAGTGGCGGGGCGGACGGGACTCGAACAGGCAACTTCAGCTTTTACTACTTAGAATCAAAAGGATACTTTGCGATCTATATCTGATAGCAAATTTGCTATCATTTTTGCATGTCGGCTCGTCTGGATCCCGGTCTGCTGGTTCGCGAGGCCCGTTCCAGGGCAGGTCTCACCCAGCGCGAGCTGGCCGCTCGCGCGCGTACCTCGCAGTCGGTCGTCGCCCGGGTCGAGGCGGGCCAGACGCGTCCGGGAAGTGGAACGCTCCGGCGGCTGCTCGAAGCAGCGGGTTTCGAGCTTCGGGCCGAGCTCGTTCTCCTTCCCGTCGTCGAAACCCACATGCTCGAAGACGTTGCGCGGATTCTGGCGCTCACTCCGGAACAGCGGCTTCGCGAAGTCGGCAACGTGAGCCGCTTCGAGTCGGCGGCACGCCGTGTCTGAAGGCGCCCCCCTCGATCCGGAGCGACTCATCCAGACCCTCGGTCGACACGAAGTTGCGTATGTCCTGATCGGCGCGCTCGCGGCCCGGCTCCACGGTTTTCCCCGGCTGACTGCCGATGCGGACATCACGCCCGCCCGGAATACGGAGAACCTCGAGAGGCTGGCCGCGGCACTCCAGGAGCTGGATGCCCGCGTCTACATGGAGAGTGTGCCAGAGGGTCTGCCGTTCGATTGCAGCGCCGCGACCCTGGCTCGCGCCGATCTCTGGAATCTCGTCACGGCTGCAGGACGCCTGGACATCGCCTTCACTCCTTCCGGGACCCGCGGATTCGAGGATCTCCAAAGGGGCGCGGTCCGGTTCGACGTGTTCGGCGTCGAGATCCTCGCGTCCGATCTTCCCGACATCATCCGCTCCAAGGAGGCAGCCGACCGACCCCAGGACCGGCAGGACGTCATCGTGCTCCGGGAGATCCTGCGCCGGAGGAACACGGGGGAGTGAGGCGGCATCGGAGCCACCGGTGGCAGGTGAGCCCGACATCGGGTCGCTGGTCTACTCCTGGACGATCTTCGAGTCGCCGCGCCCCCAGTATCGGTCCTTCAGAAGCCGCTTGTAGAGCTTTCCGGTGGGGAGGCGCGGGAGCTCGCGCTCGAAGTCGACGGAGCGAGGGCACTTGTACGCCGCCAGATGTTCGCGCGCGTAGGCCATCAGCTCCTCGGCCAGGGCCTCGTCGCCCTCGACGCCCGCGACGGTCTGCACGACCGCCTTCACCTCTTCTCCGAGATCCGCATGCGGTACTCCGATGACCGCCACGTCCTCGACTTTCGGGTGCGTGATCAGCTCGTTCTCGATCTCCTGGGGATAGATGTTCACCCCGCCGGAGATGATCATGAACGATGCCCGGTCGGTGAGGTAGAGGAAGCCCTCTTCATCGACGTAGCCCACGTCTCCGAGCGCGGTCCACGCGGGATGCTTCGGGTGCTGCGCGCTGCGCGTCTGCTCGGGGTCCTTGTGGTACGCAAAGGGCGCCTTGTCCCGCTCGAAATAGACAATGCCCGCCTCGCCGGCTGGCAGCTCTTCGCCGCTCTCGTCGCAGATGCGGATCGTTCCCATCACCGCGCGGCCGACGGTCCCGGGATGGGCGAGCCAATCCTGCGGCCCGACGTAGGTCAGACCGTTCAGCTCGGTCCCGCCGTAGTACTCGTGCAGGATCGGTCCCCACCA
>JANNIY010000052.1:0-17373 GCA_031405455.1 Deltaproteobacteria bacterium
ACCGCATGGCGGCGATCAACTCCGCCCTGAGCGTGGACCTGACCGGACAGGTCGCGGCCGATTCAATCGGACCGCGCTTCTACAGTGGCATCGGCGGCCAGGTGGATTTCATCCGCGGGGCCTCCAGGAGCAAGGGGGGAAAACCGATCATCGCGTTGCCATCGACGGCAAAGCAGGGGACGCTCTCGAGAATCACGGCCCGGCTGGCTGAAGGGGCCGGCGTCACCACCTCGCGCGGCGACGTCCATTACGTCGTCACCGAATATGGGGTCGCGGACCTGTACGGCAAAACCATTCGGGAAAGGGTGCGCGCGCTCATCGGGATCGCGCATCCCTCATTCCGGGAGGAACTCGAGCGGTTCGCCTATGCCCGGAAATATATTCGCTCCGATGAGAAGGACCTGGCACTTCATTGATCAGACCTCAGGAAGCACTCGATTACCACTCTTCGGGCCGCCCGGGTAAACTCGAAGTCGTGCCGACAAAATCGTGCGCGACGCAGCGCGATCTGGCGCTCAGTTACACACCGGGGGTCGCCGAACCGTGCAAGCGGATCGCGAGCAACCCCGACGAAGCCTACCTCTATACCACGAAGGGGAACCTCGTGGCGGTCATCAGCAACGGTTCGGCGGTCCTCGGCCTGGGAAACATCGGGGCGCTCGCCGGTAAACCGGTGATGGAAGGGAAGGGCCTGCTTTTCAAGAAATTCGCCGACATCGACGTGTTCGACATCGAACTCAACTCCAGCGACCCCGCGGAAATTATCAGGGCGGTCCAGATGCTCGAGCCAACCTTCGGGGGGATCAACCTGGAGGACATCAAGGCGCCGGAGTGCTTCTACGTCGAAAGGAAGCTTCGCGACCGGCTCAAGATCCCGGTCTTCCACGACGACCAGCACGGCACCGCGATCATCAGCGGCGCGGCGCTGCTCAACGCGATCGACCTCGCCGGCAAGAAGCTCCCGGACGTGCGCGTGGTTGTCTCCGGCGCCGGTGCGTCGGCGATCGCCTGCACGAACTTCTGGGTCACGCTCGGCGTCAAGCGCGAGAACGTGCTCATGGTCGACACCAAGGGCGTGCTCTACGAGGGACGCACCGACGGCATCAATCAGTGGAAGGCGCCGTACGTGCGCAACACCGCGCGTCGCACGCTGGCCGACGCGATGGTCGGCGCGGACGTCTTCGTCGGCGTCTCGCAGGCGGGCCTGCTGACGCCGGAAATGGTGAAGAGCATGGCGGCGAACCCGGTGATCTTCGCGATGGCGAACCCGGATCCCGAGATCACCCCGCAAGCCGTGCGCCACGTGCGCTCCGACGTGATCATGGCGACCGGCCGCTCGGACCATCCGAACCAGGTGAACAACGTGCTCGGCTTCCCGTTCATCTTTCGCGGGGCGCTCGACGTGCGCGCCAGCCGCATCAACGAGCCCATGAAACTCGCTGCGGTGTACGCGCTCGCGGAGCTGGCGCGCCGCGGTGAAGGCGTGCCGTTGGCGGTGCGGATGGCGTACCCGAACGACATCCTCGATTTCGGTCGCGACTACATCATCCCGAAGCCCTTCGATTCGCGAATCCTCACCTACGTCGCTCCTGCCGTCGCCCAGGCGGCGATGGACAGCGGCGTGGCACGCCGCAAGGTCGACGTCGTCGAATACGTCAAGGGTCTGGAACAGACCGTCGGCGTGCTCGCGAATCTCTAGCGCCTCAACTCCCCCCGTCCGTCACGAGGTCTCAGCTCGATGTCCGTCGAAGAAAAGATCAAGAAACTCGAAGAGCTGAACGAGCAGGCGTTGCTCGGCGGTGGCGCCGCCCGCATCGAACGGCAGCACGCCGCCGGCAAGCTGACGGCGCGCGAGCGCATCGAACTGCTCTTCGACCCCGGCAGCTTCGTCGAGATCGACAAGTTCGTGACGCATCGCTGCACGGATTTCGGGATGGCGGAGCAAAAAATACTCGGCGATGGCGTCATCACCGGCTACGGGAAAATTGCCGGCCGCCAGATCTTCTGTTTCGCGCAGGATTTCACCGTGTTCGGCGGCAGCCTGTCGGGGGCCTTCGCCGAAAAGATCTGCAAGGTCATGGATCTCGCCGCGAAGGTCGGGGCGCCGTTCATCGGTTTGAACGACGGAGCCGGCGCGCGCATCCAGGAAGGTGTCGTATCGCTCGGTGGCTACGGCGACGTGTTCCTGCGCAATGTGCTCTCGTCGGGCGTGATTCCGCAGATCTCCGCCATCATGGGCCCCTGCGCCGGCGGCGCCGTGTATTCACCCGCGATGACCGACTTCATCATCATGGTGAAGAATACGAGCAACATGATGATCACCGGGCCGGAGGTGATCAAGACCGTCACGCACGAAGAGGTCACGGCCGAGGATCTGGGCGGAGCCATCACGCACGCTTCGAAATCGAGCGTCGCGGATTTCGCCGCGAACAACGAAGAGCATTGCATCCAGATCATCCGCAGCCTGCTCTCGTTCGTCCCCCAGAACAATCTCGAAGATCCGCCGTTCGTGCCGACGGAGGATCCGCCGGATCGCATGGATCCGGCGCTGCGCACCCTCGTGCCGGACAACGCGAACAAGCCCTACGACATCAAGGATCTGCTCCGGCTGGTGGTCGACGACGCGAACTTCTTCGAGGTCGGCCCGCTCTACGGCAAGAACATGGTGGTGGGCTTCGGCCGCTTCGGCGGGCGCTCGGTCGGGATCGTCGCGAACCAGCCCGCGCATCGGGCGGGAGTCCTCGACATCGACGCCTCGAAGAAGGGCGCGCGCTTCGTGCGTTTCTGCGACGCCTTCAACCTGCCCATCATCACCTTCGTCGACGTTCCCGGTTTCCTGCCCGGCGTCGATCAGGAGCATGGCGGCATCATCAAACACGGCGCGAAGCTGCTGTATGCGTTTTGCGAGGCCACGGTGCCGCGCGTCACGATCATCACGCGCAAGGCCTATGGCGGCGCGTACGTCGTAATGAGCAGCAAGCACACGCGCGCCGACGTCAACCTCGCCTACCCGACGGCGGAACTCGCCGTGATGGGGCCGGACGGGGCTGTGAACATCGTGTTCCGCAACGAGCTCAAGGGCGCCGAGGATCCGGTGGCGAGACGCGTGGAGCTCGAGGCCTCCTACCGCGAGAACTTCGCGAACCCGTACAAGGCGGCAGAACTCGGTTACATCGACGAAGTCATCCGGCCCGAGGAAACGCGACCGCGCATCATCCGGGCGCTTGAAATGTTGGCGACCAAGCGCGACGTCAACCCGCCCAAAAAGCATGGCAACATTCCGCTGTAGGACCCTGATGTTCAAAAAGATCCTGATTGCGAATCGCGGAGAGATTGCTGTGCGCGTAATCCGCGCCTGCCGCGAGCTCAACGTCAAGAGCGTCGCCATCTACTCCGATGTCGATCGCGACGCGCTGCACGTGCGCTTCGCCGACGAGGCCTATCCGTGCGGGCCGCCGCCTTCGCGCGAGTCCTATCTCGTGATGGATCGCGTGATCGAGATCGCCAAGCGTTCGGGCGCAGAGGCGATTCATCCCGGTTACGGCTTCCTGGCGGAGAACGGCACGTTCTCCGACCGCTGCCGCGACGCCGGCATCGTCTTCATCGGACCGTCGGGCGACGTGATGCGCACGATGGGCGACAAGGTCACGGCGCGCCAGACGATGCAGAAGGCCGGTGTGCCGATCGTTCCGGGCACGACCGAGAGGCTCAGCGATGAAGAGATCGCGCGCTGGATCCAAAAAACCGGACCGCCCGTCATGATCAAGGCCAGCGCCGGCGGCGGCGGCAAGGGTATGCGGCTGGTGCGCCAGGAGGGCGAGATCGCGCAGGCGATCGCGCGCGCGCGGGGCGAAGCGCGCTCCTCGTTCGGTGATGACGGACTCTACGTCGAGAAGTTCGTCGAGCAGCCGCGCCACATCGAGATCCAGGTGCTGGCGGATCGCCACGGCAACGTCGTGCATTTGTTCGAGCGGGAATGCTCGATCCAGCGTCGACACCAGAAGGTGATCGAGGAGGCGCCGGGAAACGGCATCTCGCCGGAGTTGCGCGCCAAGATGGGCGCGGCGGCGGTCGCGGCTGCGCGTGCGGTGAACTACCTGGGCGCCGGCACCTGCGAGTTTCTCGTCGACCGGCACGATGCGTTCTACTTCCTCGAGATGAACACGCGCGTGCAGGTGGAGCACGCGATCACCGAAGCCATCACCGGCGTGGACATCGTGAAGGCGATGATCCGCGCCGCGGCCGGCGAACCGCTCGGCTTTGCGCAGGACGATCTCGCGATCACCGGGCACGCGATCGAAGCGCGCGTCTATGCCGAGGATCCGGATCAGAACTTCGCGCCGTCTCCCGGCACCGTGAAGGTCTACCGGCCGGCGGATGGCATCGGCGTGCGCGTCGACAGCGGCGTCTACCAGGGCGCGAACGTGACGGTGCACTACGACCCGATGGTGGCGAAGCTCGTGGTCTGGGGCGCCGATCGCCCGGAGGCGATCGATCGCCTGCGCCGCGCGCTCGCCGAGTTCGTGGTGAAGGGCATCAAGACGTCGCTTCCATTTCATCAGAAGGTGGTGCGGCATCCGGTCTTCATCGCCGGGTGCTACGACACGAGTTTCATCGAGACCCACATGGCTGGCGGCAAGGGGGCGAGCGCCGACGAGGGCGAGGACGCCAAGGAAATCCGGCGGGTCGCGTTGATGCTGGCCGCGATCGCGGCCTACCGGCGCGAGAAGGAACAGGCCAGTCGCAGCCAGGTGTCGACGGGTGGCGGCGTCGCCGACGATCCGTGGAAGCAGGCCGGCAGGCGCGCGCAGCTGCGCGGGAGCCTGCGGTGAACTACGAAGTCGGGGAAAAGAAGGGCGCCAGCGTTCGCGTCTCGCTGCGCGAAGCGGGCGAGGGGCAGTACGAAGTCACGCTCGACGGCAAGACCGTTCACGTCGACGCCGTGCGCAGCGGCGCCAACATCTATTCGATCATCGAGGACGGCAAGCAGTTCGAGGTGATGGTCGACGAGAAGGGCGCCCACGGCTTCGACGTGCTGGTCGGCGGGCGGATCTTCCATCTCGAAGCGATCGATGAACGCAGCAAGCTGCTCGCGGGCTCCGCTGCGGTCGTCGTCTCGGGCCCGCAGACAGTGCTGTCCGAGATGCCTGGCAAGGTCGTCAAGCTGAGTGTCGCCGTCGGGGCCGCGGTGCGTGAGCGCCAGGGCGTCGTCATCGTCGAGGCGATGAAGATGGAGAACGAGATCCCGTCTCCGATCGACGGCATCGTCAAGGAAATCCCGGTGAGCGAGGGACAAACGGTCGAGGTCGGCGCGATCCTGTTCGTGGTCGAACCGCCGGAGGCATGACGCGCCCGCGCCCTGTTCTCTTCGATACCGACATCGGCAGCGACGTCGACGACGCGCTCGCCCTCGCGCTGATCCTGGCATCGCCTGCCGCACTCGATCTGCGTGTCGTCACGACCGTCGCCGGGGATACGTCGGTTCGGGCACACGTCGCCGCAGGGCTGCTCTCGCTCGCGGGGCGCGGCGACGTCGAAGTGTGTGCTGGCGAGCGGCGTCCGCTGCTGCGAGCGCCCGAGCGCTTCGCGTGGTTCGGGCACGAGGAGCGCTGCATCGTCGCAGCGCCTGCCGCGCCGCTCTCCCACGAGCCTGCGCCAGAGCGCATCGTGCGCGCGGCGCGCGAGCTGCCGGGTCTCGAAATCATCGCGGTCGGGCCGCTCACGAATCTGGCGCGCGCGCTCGCCATCGACCCGGAGCTGCCGCGCTGCGTGGCGGGGCTCACCGTGATGGGCGGACACGTGCGCGAGGCGCGCATCGGCAGCTACGTCTGCCCGCCCGGCGTCGATTACAACCTGTGCTCGGATCCGGAGGCCTCGGTGGCGGTGCTCGGCGCGGGCTTTCGCACCACGCTCGTCACGGCCGACGTCACGCTCGCGACCTGGCTCGATGCGCGGGCCGTGCTGCGTCTCACGCATGCCGGGCCGCTCGCGCGCTCGCTCGCCGAGCAAATCCACCACTGGGAGCCCGTGCAGCGGCGCATCTTCACGGCGATGGGCGGCACGCTGGCGCCCGACAACGCCGCGTTCCTGCACGATCCGCTCACGGTGCTCGCGTTGATCGACGCCTCGCCGCTGCACTTCGAGCGGCTGCGCATCGCGACGACGATCGAACAGGGCGTGCTGCGGACGCACGCGCTGCCGCTCACCGCGGCACTCGGTTCGGAGATGCGCGTCGCAACCAAGGTCGATCCGGCGCGCGCAGCCCGCGCGATCGTCGCCCGGCTCGAGTCTGCTGGATGACCGATTCGCCCACGTTCAAGTGGAGGGCCATCGCGTGGCTCGCGGCGCTCGGCCCGCCGACCGAACAGACGGAGCCCGCGAAGGCGCGAGCGGCGATGCGGAAAGCCACGGCCGGCCCCGCGTTCCTCGTGGGGCGACATCCCGAGCTCGCCTCGGTCCGCGACGAACGACTCGCCGGCGTGAAGGTGCGGCGCTACCTGCCCGAGGGCGCAAAGCCGGGCGTGCTGGTCTACTTCCACGGCGGCGGTTGGGTGATCGGCGACGTCGACACGCACGACAGCCCGGCGCGCGGCCTCGCGGTGGCGACGGGACGCGAGGTCGTGTCGGTCGATTACCGCCTCGCCCCCGAGCACCGCTACCCGGCGGCCTTCGACGACGCGCTGGCGGTGACGCAAGCGCTCGCTGCACAGCAGCGCGTGGCGGTGGCCGGCGACAGCGCGGGCGGGAATCTCGCAGCGGTGGTCGCCAATCGCTGCGCGCAGGACGGAATCGCACTGGCCGCGCAGGTGCTGCTCTACCCGGTTACGGATTGCGCGGCCGAGACGCGATCGTACGAAGAGTTTTCCAAAGGCTTCCTGCTCTCGCGCGAGACGATGCGCTACTTCCGACGCGAGTACGTGCCCGAGGAAGCCCGCCGAGCCGAACCCGAGTGCTCTCCGCTGCGAGCGTCATCACTGAAAGGCGTCGCTCCGGGCTACGTGCTGCTCGCCGGCTGCGACGTGCTACGCGATGAGGGCCGGGCGTACGCGAAGCGTCTGCAAGCCGACGGCGTGGAGACGCAGCTCGACGAAGTGCCCGGCGTGCTCCACGGCTTCTTCAGCTTGCAAGGCTTTCGCGAGGGGAAGGCGGCGAAGACTCGCGTGGCGCAGTGGCTCGCACCCCGCTGGTAGACCGCCTCGTGCCCGACGTGCGCGCGTCCGCCGCACCTGGGTTCGCGCCCGCCCGCGTTGGATTCGATTGGTTCGCCGCCGCAAAGCCTGCTAGAAGCAGCGCATGATTCCTGACGAGCCCGTTCGCGGGCGCACACCGCCGCCCTGGTTCCTCTCGCTCAGCGGTCTCGAGCGTATGCGCGCCTTCAGCCGGGGCCTCTTGCCGTGGCCGCCGACGGCGCGCCTGCTCGGCATGCGCACGACACACGTGGCCGCGGGAACGGTGACGATCGCCATGCCGGCGAGCGACGCCTGCGTCGCCGGCAACGGCCAGCTCGAGATCGTTCCGCCCATGATCGCAGCACTGGAAAGCGCGAGTGGCACGGCTCTGCCGGGCGGGTTCGACGTGGTGCCGCTGCGTTTCACGTTCGACCCGTTTCGCCCCGCGTGGCCGCGCAGCGGGAACCTGCTCGCCCGCGCCAGGGTCGTGAACAGCGGCAATCTCTACGTATTCGCCGAGGTGCAGGTCGAGGATGCCGACGGCCGCCACATCGGGCAGGGCGCCCTGCTCTCGGAGATCCGTCGCGTCGAACCGGCGCCGCCCGCGGCGCCCGCGGTGATGCGGCCGGTCGAAGAGCCGGTCTACGAATCCCCTGATCCGTATTTGCGCAAGTTTTCGAGCAGCCCGCTCGCCGATCTTCTCGAGCGCGAAGCTGGGGTGACGGTGATGCGCAAATTGATGGACAGCGGCCTCAGGATGCCGCTATCGACGACCTTCGGACTGCGAACCGAGGAGCTCGATGTCGGGCGCTCCGTGCTCTCGATGCCGGCGAGCGAGTGGTTCTGCGGCCTGGGGAGCGAGGTGTCGTACCAGGTCATCGGCGCGCTGGCAGACATGTCGACCTGGACGACAAGTCTCAGTCTACAGCAACCCGGGCAGTCGATCGCGCCTCTGGGCACCGTGACGCGTTTCTTGCGAGCAGTGCGACCCGATGGCCGCCGATTGCGAGCCGAAACGCTGGCCAGCGAGGCGGCTCCGGATCTTTTCATCGTCGAAACCAAGATCCACGATGCCGACGGTCAGCTCGTGGCTCTGGCATCGGGCTCGCTCGCGCGCCTCGATGCCGCGCGCCGCTCGCGCCGGCAGCGCAAGGAATCGCGGCGCGTGTTGGCCACGCTGCTGTTCACCGACATCGTCGATTCCACCGGCCACGCACAGCGGCTCGGCGATGCGGCCTGGCGCCTGCTGCTCGAGCAGCACAGGCTTGCTGTTCGGCGCGAAGTGTCGCGCTGCAACGGCACCGAAATCGATACCGCCGGCGACGGCTTCTTCGTGCGTTTCGACTCGCCGGCCCACGCCATCGAAGCGGCGCGCGCCACGCGTCTGGCCTCCGCGTCGCTTGGAGTCGAGATCCGGGCCGGCATCCATACCGGAGAGTGCGAGTTCGAAGGCAACCGCCTCACGGGCATGGCCGTCCACGTCGCCTCACGCATCCAATCCGAGGCGCAGGCGAACGAGATCCTCGTGTCATCCACGGTGAAGGATCTCGCCGGTGGCTCCGCCGTTCGCTTCGTGGACCGGGGCGAGAGGAGCCTCAAGGGCGTTTCCGATCCGAGGCGGCTTTTCGCGGTCAGCGACTGACGCGGACGCGCGTGAGCCGCGCGCTCTCGAGTTTCACCGGTTCGAGGCGCGCCCGAGCGGCGGTGTAGACGGACGCGAACACTCTCGCCGACGGTTGCTGGAGAGCCAGTAAACTCGGTCGCTAGTGGCGGATGCCGCCTCACGCGCTTTGGGCGCGGGTATGCGACACTGCTTGCCTCGAGCCGGTGGCCCGAACCCCCATGACCGATTCCGAACCGACGACGACCGCTTCCGAAACCCTCGCCCCGACCTCCGGCGCGAGCGGTTTTGCCGCGCTCGGTGTCTCGGCGGAGATCGTCACGGCTCTCTCGGCGCTGGGCTACGAAGAACCGACTCCGATCCAGCGCGAGGCAATCCCGGCGCTGCTCGCGGGCCGCGATCTCCTCGGGCAGGCCGCCACCGGCACGGGCAAGACGGCAGCCTTCGCACTGCCGCTGCTCCAGCGCACGGCAGGCGGTCAGGCTGAGCGCGGACGGCCCCGTGCGCTGGTGCTGGTTCCGACGCGCGAACTCGCGATGCAGGTGGCCGAGGCGATCCATCGCTACGGCCGGGAGCAGCGCGCCACGGTGCTGCCGATCTACGGCGGCCAGTCGATTCAGCAACAGCTGCGCGTGCTCGATCGCGGTGTCGAGATCGTCGTCGCCACCCCCGGGCGCGCGCTCGATCATCTCAATCGCGGCTCGCTGAAGCTCGATTCCGTGCAGTTCGTCGTCCTCGACGAGGCCGACGAGATGCTCGACATGGGCTTTGCGGAGGATCTCGAAGCGATCCTGAAGCACACCCCAGCCGGCCGCCAGACGGCGCTCTTCGCCGCCACGCTGCCGCCGCGCATTCTCGCGATCGCAAAGCAACATCTCGCGAATCCCGTGCGGATCGAAATCGCGCGCGAGCGCACGCAGAAGGGCGAGCTGCCGCGCGTGCGTCAGCTGGCCTACGTCGTGCCGCGCGCGCACAAGCACGCTGCGCTCGGCCGCGTTCTCGACATGGAGACGCCGACTTCCGCGATCGTCTTCTGCCGCACGCGGCTGGAAGTCGACGAGCTCAGCGAAGTAATGAACGCGCACGGCTATCGCGCCGAAGCGCTGCATGGCGGGCTCTCCCAGGAGCATCGCGATCGCGTGATGAAGCGCTTCCGTGCGAACAAGGCGGATCTGTTGATCGCCACCGACGTCGCCGCGCGCGGATTGGACATCGAACACGTCTCGCACGTCATCAACTACGACGTGCCCGGCGAGGCGGACACCTACGTGCATCGGATCGGACGCACGGGCCGCGCCGGGCGCGAGGGCGTCGCGATCACGTTCGTCGAGCCGCGCGAGCATCGGCTGCTGCGCAACATCCAATGGGCGACCCAGCAGAAGATCCAGACGGCGACGCTTCCCACCGTCGCCGATTTGCGTCATCGGCGCCTCGAGCTGACGCGCGCGTCACTGCGGGAAGCGATCCTCGCGGGAGATCTCGATCCCTTTCGCAATGTCGTGGAAGAGCTGGCGTCCGAGCTCGATCTGATGGACGTGGCCGCGGCCGCGGTGAAGCTCGCCCATCAAGCGAGCCACGCCGAAGTCGACGCGCAGGCCGAGGAGCAGGATGCGCTTTTCGAGGCTGCCGCGCTGCGCGAGCCGCTGCCCTCGCGTGCGTCACGTTCATCGAAGGGCAGCACCCGGCCTGGCGCGCGCAGGCCGCGCAACGAGGCTCCGGCCGAACGCGAACGCAAAACGCCGGGTTTCGAGACGGCGCGCATCTACATCGCAGCCGGACGCCTCGACGCGTTGCGTCCCGGCGATCTCGTTGGCGCGATTGCGAACGAAGCCGGCCTTGCCGGCGGCGCGATCGGCGCCATCGAAATCGCCGACCGCTTCTCGCTCGTGGAGGTTCCCGCGGATCGGGTCGACGAGATCATTCGCGTGCTGCGCGGAACCACGATCCGCGGCAAGAAAGTCAGCGTGCGTCGCGATCGGAAGACCTGAGGCAGCGCGCAGCGGGCCGCTCCCCGCGCTGACCTGGGGAGCGTGCCCACAGGTCTGATTCCGCCGGGTTCTCCCAACCGATCCGATCTGCGAGCGATGGGAAGACCCGTTCGGAGTTCTCGGGGCCGAGGATGATCGTGGCCGCCCGCACGTCCCAGACGATCTCGAAGGGCTCGTCCTTGCCCTTCAGGCGCGTGCGATCGACGAAGCCCGAGGGGAGACTAGCCTTCGGGTCGGGCAGGGCCTCCAAGCAGACGAAGGTGAATTCGTGATGGACGAGTACCCAAGCTTGAATCAAACTCAGTGTAATACCGCGGCGTGTACCCAATCTGAAGTGTCGAAACTCGATCGTTTGAAGCGAAGGAGATGCGTGATGACAGGAACCCTGTGGGCCGGTGTTTTCGTTGGCGCGGCGATCTTGGCGTCGTCGGCGATGACTGCGGGCGCGGCTGAGCCCAGCGCGGCAGAACGCGCCGCCATCTTCAAGGCCGCAGGCTTCAAGGCGAAGGGCGACCAGTATGTACGCTGTGAAGACGATGTCACGATGTCGTACTCGCCCGGGCGGATCGAGATGGAGGATCTGAACGCCGACGGCACCGCGGAAGCGTGGGTGAAGGAAGGCAGCCTGTTCTGCTACGGCAACACGGCGGAGTTCTTCGTGTTGCTGAGCAAGCAGGCGAATGGCGCCTGGATCAACGTCTTGGAAAGCGTAGGCGTGCCCACGGCGCTCGAGACGAAGAGCAAAGGTTGGCCCGAAATCGAAGTCGGCGGCCCAGGCTTCGGCAAGTTTCCGGTCTATGGCTACGACGGGAAAAATTTCGTTCTGCAGAAGTAGCCGCGGACCCCAGGGCGGCTTCGAAACGGCAAGCTCTACCCCATCGCCGTTTCACTGGGCTTCAGTTCAATGGCTGCTTGTTTTTCATACCAGCGCCGGCCGGCGTGCATCTGTCAGCTAGGGCTTCAGCGAGGTCTCGCTCCCGGCAATTCCGCGCGGAAGCGGCGGTTCGCACGGCGGAATCAGCGCCGCCACGCGCCCTCGCCCCCCGCGACCGCGCTCACGCCGCGCCGGCGTTGGGAAGTCCTCTCCCGATTTTGATTGATATCCGGGGGGGGGGGGCGCAGAGAATCACTCCCTCTCACTCCTGGGAAGGGAAATCTTGCGCACCTGCTCGCCTTGCTCCCGCTACCGCTCCGTTTCGCCTCGCACTCTGCGGCTGTCCGCCCTCGGCCTCGCCCTGCTCGCGGCGCTGTTGCTCGCGCCGCCCCCGTCGGCGGCCGTGACGATCGACTGGATCGCGATCGGGAACCCGGGCAACGCGGCGGACACGCCGTCGAGCAACTGCTACGTGGCGAGCTGCGGCTCCGTCTCGTCCTCCTACCGCATCTCGAAGTACGAGGTCAGAAACGCGCAGTACTCCGAGTTCCTGAACGCGAAGGCGGCGTCGGATCCTCTGAGCCTCTACAGCACGTTAATGGGATCCGACGCGACCAACGGCGGCATCACGCGCAGCGGACTCAGCGGCAGCTACACCTACACCGTGAAGACGGGCTTTGGCATGAAGCCCGTAAACTACGTCTCCTTCTACGACGCGCTGCGCTTCGCGAACTGGCTCCACAACGGGCAAGGCAGCGGGGACACCGAGACTGGCGCCTACACGCTCCTCGGCGGGACTGCGACGCCCAGCAACGGGACGACGGTCACGCGCAACGGCGGCGCGACGATCTTCCTGCCGAGCGAGAACGAGTGGTACAAGGCTGCGTACTACAGCCCCGGTGGCGTCTACTTCGACTACCCGGCGGGAACCGACAACACGACGGTGTGCGCAGCGCCCACGGCGACGGCGAACCGCGCGAACTGCGATTTCGCGGTTGGTGCACTCACCACCGTGGGCGCGTACACGGGATCCGCGAGCCCCTACGGGAGCTACGACCAGGGTGGGAACGTCTGGGAGTGGAACGAGGAGATCGTGTTCGGCTCGGGCCGGGGCAACCGGGGCGGGAGCTGGGGCACCTCCGCCAGCACCCTCGCCGCGTCGTCCCCGAGCGGCGGCGGTACCCCGTCCAGCGAGTTCGTCGCCGTCGGGTTTCGTGTCGCGAGTCCCTCCGTACCCCCGCCTGTTCCAATCGGAGACGTTGCCGGGCCGGTTGTTGCGGCCCTGCTCGTGATGACGGGGATGCTCGCGGTTTGGCGCAGGCGCAGCGTCTAGCGCTTGCACCTTTGGATCTTTGAACCTTGATTGGCTGCCCGGGAGCGGGCCGAGGTTTCTACCGGCTGATTGGGAATCAGGTGTCGGCCAATTGGGAAAGGAGGGGACGCGATGATTCCTGTCGGCTCGCGTCAGCCTGAGTGCGTGAGGCTGCTGCTCTGCGGCTTGGGCCCCTCCGCCGGCTTGCGGCCGCCGGTGAAGAGGAAGGCGACGCCGACGCCCAGCAGATAGAGCCCCACCATCGGAATCCCCAGCAGCATCTGGCTCACCAAATCGGGCGTGGGCGTGAGGATCGCCGCCACGATGAAGATTGCGAGCACGGCGTAGGGCGTGCCCTTCAAAAGCTTCGGCGCTTCGACGATCCCTGCGAGCGCCAGGAAGAACACCACGACCGGTAACTCGAACGCCACGCCGAAGGCGAGAAACATGCGCGTCGTGAGCCCGAAGACCTCGCTCATGGTCCAGGCGGATTCGACGAATTCGTTGTCGAAGGTCGTGAAGAACTGGAACATCACCGGCAGCACGGCCGTGTGGCCGAAGCCGGCGCCCGCGAGAAAGAGCACGGTCGTGACCCCCACGAAGGGCAGGACCGTCTGCTTCTCGCTCGGGTAGAGGCCCGGCGCGATGAAGGCCCAGATCTGCCAGAAGATCACCGGCAGAGCGACCAGGAAGCCGGCGAGCAGGGCGCACTGGAGATAGGTGAAAAAAATTTCCGTGGGCGCGATCGCCTGGAGCTTGCCGCCGTCCGTTCCCAGGGCGTCCACCGCGGGCGCGAGCAGCAGCGAGAAGATCTGTTCACTCCAGGACCAGGCGAGCGCCGCGCCGGCGCCCCAGGCGATGCCGACGCGGATCAATCGGGTTCGCAGCTCCGCCAGGTGGTCGGTCAGCGGAAGTTTTTTGTCATCCACCCGTGGTCTCAGAAGAACTCGGCGGAGCGGCCGCTGGCTCGGCTGCCGGCGTGCTGGCGGGCGCCCCGGCGCTGACGGCCTGTGCTGCCGGCGCCTTTGCGGCGGGCGGCTCGTCTTCCCGGTCAGTGTCGACGAACTCGCGGTGCAGATCCGAGGAAGCGCGCCGGAACTCGGCCAGGCCGCGACCGAGTGAGCGCGCCAGCTCGGGAAGCTTCTTCGGGCCGAGGACGACGAGCGCGATGGCCATGATCACCAGCAGCTCGGTCATGCCGATTCCGAACATAGTTTCGCGAAAGTAGCAGCGGGTAGGGTGTCAGGCTCCGGGGTTTCTTGCGGGGACCCCGGGCACTTGCCCAGAGGCCCCCGCAAGACCCCCGTAAACCTGCATCCGAGCCGGGCTCAGAGAGCGTTGGCGATCGCCGACCCGGGCATCATCTCGCCCACGCTTTGGGCGAGCATCTGGGGGTCGACGTCCCAAACGCCCGTTTCGAGCAGGGCCAGCATTTCCTTGGCGAGTTCCGGGTCGAACTGGGTGCCCGAGAAGCGCTGGAACTCGTTCGTGATCACCTGTCGGTCGAGCGCCCGGCGGTAGGGCCGATCGCAACTCATCGCGTCGAATGCGTCGGCGACACTGATGATGCGCGCGCTCAGCGGGATCTCCTCGCCGGCCACACCATCGGGATAACCGGAGCCGTCAAACCACTCGTGGTGGTGACGGATCGCGAGCGGAATTGCAGACGGGACGTCGAGCGGCTTGAGCAAGCGGGCGCCGATTTCCGGGTGCTGCTCGACGAGCTGGCGCTCCTTGACGTCGAGGGCGCCGGCCCGCAGCAACAGATCCGTCGGCACTCCTATCTTGCCGAGATCATGCAGGAAAGCAGAAATGCGAACGTGTTCGTGTTCCTGTGCCGACAGGCAGAGGCGATCGGCCAGCAAGCCCGCATAGAACGCCACCCGACGCGCGTGCCCCCGCATGAAACGATCCTTGGTTTCGATCGTCTCGGCGAGCACTTCGAGAAACTCGATCGTGCGCGGGGGATCCAGCGGCGCGCCGTGGTTCGGCTCGCTCGCGGGGCCTCGTTCCCCGAAAATCCCACCGAGCCGGCCGCGCAGTTTCTGGCTGCGCTCGACATCGGTCACGATCGCGTGCGCGTCGCGCTCCTTCCCTACCACCTGGCCGAGTTCTTCGAGGAAGGCCGACAACCGCGTGCGCGCGCGCTGGCGGGAGAGGGCTCGCATCACTGAACCCGACACCTGCACCACATCGAAAGGCTTCTGGAGGTAGTCGCAGATCCCGTAGCGGATGCCGGAGGTGGCGCTCTCGAGGGTTCCGCAACCGGTGATCACGATGATCTCGACCTGTGGAAACTCGCTGCGCACCAGGCGCATCAGATCGTCGCCGTTGATGCCGGGCATGTTGAGGTCGAGCGTCATCAGCTCGACGGGATTCGTGCGCAGCATCTCGAGGGCTTCCGCGCCGCTCGCCGCCTGCAGCACCTGGTGGTGTGGAGACAGGATCATGCGCAGCGACTCGCGCGAACCGCGCTCGTCGTCGACCACTAGCACCGTCGGCAGCTTGGATGTCATGGGCTCCCCGTTCGTGTTCAGCCCAGACCAATCGCAAGTGCTGTGCCAGCTGGGAGTTGAAGTGCGTAAAGCTATGCAACCAGCTGAAAATACTTGGGAATCTTCCCCTGGACCCAGTCGGCGGGAAATCCTTCGCCTGCCAAAGTGCGTTCCGAAACGAACACATGGGGCATCGGACGTAAATTAACTATCTGATTTTATTGACGATTTATGAGTGTTCGAAAGAGAACCCACGGCCCGATCGAAAGGCACGCCGAAGCGCTCCCCGGAGAGCAGAATCAGCGCTCCTGAGGCTCGATCCCCAGGCGGTCCATGCGCAGCTTGAGCGCGCGGCGCGTCATGCGCAGCCGTTCGGCGGTGCGGGTCTGATTCCAGCCCGTGCTTTCGAGCGCTTCGAGCAGCAACTCGCGCTCGAAATCGGCGGTCGCCTGGTCGAAGCCGAGTTCGCCCGCGCGCACCGCGTCGTGCAGCCCGTCGATGCGCGTCGCGCGCACGAGCGCGCGCGGCAGATCGTCGACCCCGAGCACGTCGGTCTCCGAGAGCGCCACCGCGTGCTCGATCGCATTTTCGAGCTCGCGCACGTTGCCCGGCCAGTCGTAGCGCTCGAGCGCAGAGAGGGCCGCGGGCGCGAGCCGCGCCGGCCCCCGGCCCGAAGAGGCGCGCGACTTCTCGAGGAAGTGAGCCGCGAGCAGCGGGATGTCGTCGCGGTGCTGACGCAGCGCCGGCAGCTCGATCGGAACCACCTGGATGCGATAGAAGAGATCCGCGCGGAAGCGCCCCGACGCGACGTCCTGCTCGAGATCGCGATGGGTGGCGGCGAGCACGCGCACGTCGACCGCGATCGAGCCCTTGCCGCCGAGTCTTTCGATGCTGCGCTCCTGGAGCACGCGCAACAGTTTCGCCTGCACCGGCGCCGCGAGCTCGCCGATCTCGTCGAGGAACAACGTGCCTCCCGAGGCGGCCTCGAAGCGGCCGATGTATTGCCCGACCGCATCCGTGAAGGCGCCGCGCTCGTGGCCGAAAAGCTCGTTCTCGATCAGACCGTCGGGAATCCCCGCGCAGCTCACGGCGACGAAAGGACCCTGGCTGCGCGGCCCGAGCGCGTGGATCGCGCGCGCGACGAGCTCCTTGCCGGTGCCGCTCTCGCCGTGGATCAGCACCGTGACATGGGTGGCCGCCACACGGCGAATCGTCTGGAAGACCTCCTGCATCGCGGCGCTGCGCCCGAGCAGACCGCCGAGTTGACTCTGCGCCGCCACCTGCGCACGCAGCTGCACGACCTCGCGCTCCAGCTCCCGGCGCGAGAGCAGCTGACGCACTTTGATGCGAAGTGCCTCCACCTCGAAGGGCTTGGTCACGTAGTCGGCGGCACCGCGCTTCATGGCTTCGACGGCAGTCGCAATCGTCTTCGTGCCACTCAGCACGACGACCGGCGGCGGCGCCTCCTGCAGCGCCAACTCGGCGAAGAGATCGAAGCCGCTGCGCCCGGGCATCACGAGATCGAGCAAGATCAAATCGGGGGGCGATTCCGCGAGCATCCGCAGTGCGTCATCGACGCTCGCGGCCGCGAGCACCTCGCACTCGTGCTTGAGCAGCATCCGGAGCGATTCCTGCACACCGGGCTCGTCGTCGACGACCAGGACGCGCGGCATGCGCGGAGCTTACCAGCTCGCGAAATTTCGCTACCAGCGCGCTCCTAGCATCGGCGATTTCGCCCGCAAGCGAGGGATCTGCAAGCAAAGCGCGCAGCGAGGCGAAGCCGAAGCGGAGTACGGGCGGCGCGGGCTACGCCCAAGCCGGAACCCGTTGGTGTGGCGGCGCGGGCTACGCCCAAGCCGCTCCCCCTTGGACAATCTGGCACTGGCTGCCACTTACCGTTCTTGGCGCCAGCAC
>JANNIY010000053.1:0-4925 GCA_031405455.1 Deltaproteobacteria bacterium
TCAATCCGAACTCGCGGCTACCAGCGACTAGACGGCTGACTGTGATCGAGTGACACCAAGGCGCTTGTATCCGTCGACACGCGGTGTCATTCTGGCTGCAAGGGTTCGCTCCTGCGCTGACGCTCAGCGCCGTTGCGATCCGCTGAGGCCCGATCGATGGGATACGAGGCGGCCGGAATGCGTCGTAGCCTTCTCGTCTTTGCGACCGTTGCAGCTTTCGGATGCGCCACCGGTCCGCCCGCGATTCCCTTTTGTCCCCGTATGGCTGAACTGCCGGTCGCAACTCCCGAGTGCCTGGCAGAGCCCGACGCTCAGCGTGTCGTGGCGGAGCTGGGCACCTTCATCGAGGAAGCTGCGGGAGACCTGCTCTTTCGCGTCGCGTTCGATGAAGCTGCGTCCGTGGAATCGATCTGCGCACAGCGCCCCGCCAACGACGATATCGACATCGACATCGACGGATGGACCCCCCGCGCACGCCTCGCGGGAAGGTCGGGAGAGATCCTCTCGATCTCCCCGGGCCCCAGCTGCCTCGCCGGCACGCGACTCGATTTCAACCGGATGGATGCCAAGTTCGCCGAAATCGAGGGCATCGCCGAACGCTGTCGACGGGAAGGGCTCGTCCGGTACGGTTCGTGCGTCGAGCAGGAGCAGATTCAACGCGGTGAAATCTGGATGCTCGGCCTCGGACGCGTGTTCGTAAAGTCGCCAACCGGATCGAAACGACGCACCGCCATTCTGGGTTGCTCGCAGAACCTGACCCCGATCAGCCGCTCGACCTTTGGTGCTGACATCACGCACATCGTCGTAGACCCGAATGAAATCACCGATTGCCTGCGCGGCCACGGCTGGAAGCTTTTCTTCTGAAGCGACACTGACCTTTGCCAACCCGAATGAGACAGGAGTCATGACATGGCGAACACGAATCGATCCCTTCGCATCGCGCTGGTTGCTTTCGGCATTGCGTTTCTTCTCGTGTATCCGTTGATGATCGTGTGGCCGTCCGGCTGGGCCTGGCAACCCGGCCAGCACGAGTACGAGCAGATGATCGTGGGCATCTACGCAACGCTCGGGGTGTTCCTGCTCTGGGCGTCGCGCAATCCCGAGGCCCACCTCAGCCTCATCTGGTTCACCGTGTGGTCGAGCGTGGTCCACGGCGGCATCATGGCCGTACAGGCAATCGTCGATCCCGCGGAGCATGGTCATCTTCCCGGCGATGTCGCCGCGCTGTTGATCGCTGCCCTGGTGCTCGGGGTTCTCACGCCGCGCGGAGTCACCACGCGGCAGCGGCAGGGCGCGGCGTAGGTTTTGATCGCCGCGCGAACTCACGAACCCAGGAGAATCTGGAAATGGCCGTCTACGCCGTCGCTCATAGCCGAATCGACAACCGGGAGATGCTCGCGAGCTACGTCTCGAAGGCGCTTCCCACCATCCAACGGCATGGCGGACGCGTCGTCGCATTCGACGAGGCGCCGCAGGTGATCGAAGGGAGCGTCGCGCATCCGCGAACGGTGATCGTGGAGTTTCCCTCCGAGGAAGCCTTTCGCGCGTGGTACGACTCACCCGAATATCAGGCGATTCTCCCGAACCGTCTGAACGCAGGCCCCGGTACGCTGATCCTCGCGCGGGGGCTCTGAGCGTCCGCGCGCAGTCTGAACGCGTCCCCGATCCGAGGAGTCTCGACATGCCCGTCAAAGCGCTCCCGACCGAAAGCCCCGTCTACCGCAAGCAGCGCGCCGAGCTGCTCGAGGCCGAGATCGCGCTCAAGGATCAGATCGAGCGCGTCGCCGCGCTGCGCCGCTCGCTCCCGCTCGACACGCTGGTGGAGGACTACGCATTCGAGGAAATCCCGGCTCCGCTCGCCGCCGGTGACGCGGCGCCGCGCCGCAAGCTCAAGCTCTCGGAACTCTTCGAGCACCCCGACCAGACGGTCGTCTTGCTGCACTTCATGTATGGGAAGAAGCAGGGCCAGCCCTGCCCCATGTGCACGCTCTGGGCGGATGGTTACGACGGCATCATTCCGCACCTACGCCAGCGCGTGAGCTTTGCGGTGCTGGTGGCGGGCGACGTCGCCGCGTTCCGCGAGTACGCGTGCAGCCGCGGCTGGCGCAATCTGCGCGTGCTCTCGAGCGGCGAGTCTTCTCTCAAGCGCGACCTCGGCTTCGAAGAAGCGGATGGTGCGCAGCAACCCGGCGCTTCCGTGTTTCGTCTCGGCGCCGATCGGCGCCCGCGTCATTCCTACTCGGTGAGTGCGATGATCACGCCTACGCAGTTTCGCGGCATGGATGCGCTCTCGCCCTTCTGGAGCATCCTCGATCTCACGCCCGAGGGTCGCGGAGACTTCATGCCGAAACGATCGTACGAGCGCTGAGCGCCCGCACGAACGTCACGTCATGCGATCGGGATTGCGTCCGAGGCGCAGCCGCTCGCGCGGTTAGCGGGCGCGGCGGCGCGCTGAAGCGGCGAGACCCAACAGGCCTGCAGCGAGCAGGGCGAACGTTCCAGGCTCCGGGATCTGACCGCGGATGGCGCCGCCCGGGAACACGGTCGTGTGGACGTTTACGTAGTAGCCGGTCGGATTGGCGACGACGGCGCTCACGTCCCCATCGACGAGTCCCGTGCCGGAGAGCAATCCGCCGAAATCGATGACGACGCCGCCGTTTACACCGGCGGGCGCCTGATGGATGTGATCGCCCGTGATCGCGTCGATGTTCGCGACGACGATGTTCCAGTTGATGGTGTTCGTCGCGGTGTCGAGCGTCAGCGTCGCCGTGCCGGTGCCGTCGGGATCCCCGCCGCCGACTTCCTGGGCGCCGCTCAGCGCCACCACGTAATTGACGATGATCGCCTCGGCGCTTCCAGCCCAGAAGAACAGGGCGATCGCCGCCGAAAATGCAGTCCGGATAACCAGCCTCATCGAAACCCCTCCCCGCGACTCCCGGAGAAACGAGCGACCGCGCCCCACGAAGGCACGAGACTCACCGGGTGGTCTGGAGGAATGCAAAGCAAAACTCATACCGCCGGAAAGAGCGCCCCATACTCGCCGCACGCTCGCTTTGGCCCCTGGGCGAACGTGCGGCAGAAAATGTTTTCCCAGCAAGAAGAACAGCCGTTCCTAAAGCCACCGACTTCAATCCGGGCCGTGTTCAATTCCAGGGGAATGCATCGAATGGATACTCCGCGCAGCCCTCGCGGCCGGCGATCGCGTATTGCTGCTTGCCGAAGCCACGCTCCCAGCGCGCCAGTTCGTGGTACACGAAGCAGCGATCACGCTGCGTCTCGAGACGCGGATCGGTGTCGACGGATGCGAGCACGCTCGCAACCGTCACGGGCTCCGAGCCCATGCGCAATCCGCCGCCCGCCTCCGTATCGAGAATCATGAACTTGTGCGCCTGCGGTTTCCCGTTCCATGCGCTCCAGGCGGGAAGATCGCGCAGGCGTCCGCGGCCGGGCTCACCCGTCCACGCGAAGTTGGCCCAATACGACATCATCTGATCCGACAGCGCTTCGCGCCCGGCGCGGTTCGCCGCGTCGAAGATCACGTTTCCCTGCGGGCCGAGATCCCAATGGCCGAACACGAAGGGAATCTCGAAGCCGTGCGCGGCGCCGAGGAAGCCTGCCAGATCGAGGCCGAGCAGCGTCGGCTCTTCGTTCCAGTCGAAGCGGTAGACGAACACGTTCGGCTGCGTCGTCCACATCGCGGCTGCCGGGCCATCGGCGCCGGTGGCCTTCCACATGGCGCTGCGCGCGTCCGCCGTCGCCAGAAACAACCCGGGCTCGCGGACCTGCGGAAAGACACCGAGCCAGCGCGTCACATACAGCGGATCCATGAACATGAAGAGCTTGTTTTCGTCGAGGTTGGTGCCCGCGATCACCGGCACCCGGTTCCAACCATCCGGCTTCGCGAACTGCTCTTGCGCGCTGCCCGTCGGAAACACGACGCCGTCGGCGAAGACTTGCGGCACGTCGATCAAGCCCTCGTCCACGTCGCGCGCGTAGGCGCCGAATAGCTGATCGGGGGTCGCGCGGAGCAGGAAGTGCGCAATCTCCGCCGCCGACATCGCCGCGAGCGCCCGCCGAGCAGAAGCCGGGTCGCTCGCCTTGCCCTGCGCCACGAGAAGGCGCGCGAGCACTTCGTTGGACGAGTTGGGAGCGCCCGGTTCCGCGTCGTCGCGGAAGTTCTCGGCCTCGGCCGGTGGCAGCATATCGGTGCCGCCGCTTTGCGCGATCGCGCGCTGGACGAGATCCTTGGCGAGCGGCGAGAGCAGCAGGGTCAGGACGTTCCGGCCACCGGCAGATTCACCGAAGATCGTGACGCTCGCAGGATTGCCACCGAACGCGGCGATGTTGTCGCGCACCCACTCGAGCGCACGCACGAGATCGAGCGTCCCGAAGTTGCCCGATTGCTCGGCGGGCGACGCCCCTTCGCGCAGCGCCGCGTGTCGGAACCAGCCGAAGGGACCCAACCGGTAGTTGAGCGTCACGACGATGACTTCCTGGCTCTGCGCCATGCGCCCGCCATCGTAGAAATCCGCGAGCCCGACGACGTTGCCGCCGCCGTGGATCCACACCATCACCGGCAATCGCGCCTGCGCCGCAGCGGCGGGCTGCATCTGCGGGGCATACACGTTCAGGTAGAGACAATCTTCGCTGCCGCTGAGGCGACCCGCGGGCACATCGGTGACGCCACCGAACGCGCTCGCGAGCTGCGCGCAGTGGGAACCAAACGCGAGCGCCTCGCGCGTACCGCTCCACGGCGTCGACGGCGCGGGCGCACGCCAGCGCCGCTCGCCCACGGGCGGCTCCGCGTACGGAATGCCGAGCCAGACGTGACTTCCGTAGCGCCCGGTGTAACCGATCAATTCGCCGCCCCCGGGCAGCGCCCGCTGCGACGTCGGATCGGCCACGCGCGCCAGCTCGGGCGGCGC
>JANNIY010000054.1:0-17103 GCA_031405455.1 Deltaproteobacteria bacterium
GATCAAGTGCAGCCAGAATTGCTTGCGATAACCGAACAACGCGCGGAAGTCTTGCAGGATTCCGGATCCGCCCGCCTGCCCGGACTCCAGATGAACGTCCACGCCGGCGTCGGGTTGAAGCTTATTCTTTTGAATGAGCCAGCCGCCCAACGGCCCGCCCAGCAAACCTCCCGCGACCAACCCAAAGGTTGCCGCCGCCACGCTCACCACGGCCGCGCCGGAGAGGCCGGCCTTTTTCCAGTTCCGGCGCAAAACCCAACGCCGTACCGACGCCGCCCATCAACGTCAGACTGCCGCACACCAATCCGAGCAGCGGCGATTCGCCCATCATTTTCGCCAGCGGCACGCCGACGAGGTTTTGCACCACGGCAAGCACCGTGGAGATCGCCAGGAACACCAGCAGCCAGCCGCTGCCCTTTTTCACGAGCGACCAGCTCCCGTTCAATCCGATGCAGGTGAAGAACGCGACGAGGAACGGCAGGTTTACATTTTTCGACGGCGCTTTGACCCAGTCAGGTTCAGTCGTGACGAGCCACGTCCACCATTGCGCCGTGACGCCGGTCTGAAACTTCGCCACGAACCATTCCGTCACGTTGCCACCGAGCATGAGCAGCGCGAGCAGCAGTCCGCCCACGACCGGCGCGGGGATGTTGAACCGCGCCGCTGCGCTTCGTGCAGCACGGGCATGGCGTCCCCATCTATGAGAGGGATCAGGAGACGGTGATCTTCCTCCAGAAGCTCGAGCGCAGCCGCGAGCTTTCGTCGCTTGCGGGCAAGCTGCCTTGGGTCTCGATCCAGGAAGGTGAGGCGCTCGCGCCGAACGCGGGCCTGCTCGCCGCCCTGCGCGCCTGGGCCGCGCTCGAGAAGCTGCCGATGGCGCAGCAACCCGAGGGGCTGCGGCAGATCACGCTGAAGCTGCTCGCGTCGCCCGATCCGAAGCTCGCGTCTTCGGCGGTGCGGGATGTGGCGTTGTTGCGCGATGCACCGATCGTGACGGCGGAGGATCTGCCTGCGCTCGAGCCCATCCTTTGGAACGCCAAGACACCGATCGGTGTGCGCGTGGCGCTGCTTTCCGAGCTCGAGCGTCGCAAGTTGGTGGAGGGCCCCCCGCGCTGGGTGAAGCTCCTGCGCGAGACGCACGGCTCCGATCAGATCGCCGTCGTGCGCGCAGTGGCGGCGCACCCGATCGCGGCGGTGACGCACGAGCTGGTGGCGCTGCTCGCGAGCCCGGACGTGCTGCTCGTCTCCACCGCGGCCATCTCGCTCGGCGTGCCCGGAAACGAGAAGGCCATCGAACCGCTCGCGAAGCTGCTGGCTTCGAAGACGGAACGCGTGCGCATGGCCGCCATCCGCGGCCTCGGCCGCATCGGCACCCCCGACGCGCAGGCCCGCCTCGCGCAGGCCGCAGCGAGCCACCCCGATCCCGCGACGCGGCGCCGCGCAGGCGCGGAGGTCGCGCGTCGGCCGTGAACTTCCGTTCACGCTGCCAGCACTGAATCGCATCGGGGCTCACAACTACGCTGCTCGGGAGCGAGAGGTAGCGCCGCGAAATTCAATCTACGCACCTTGTTGGCGGATCAGGGTCCATTCGCTAACTCTTCGTGACCCCGCCCGATGTTCGCACCCGGTCCTCAGGCCGAAAGTCATGGCGAACCACAATCGATCTCGACGCGAACCGCCCGCGGGAAGACCTGCGTCGCGCGCCTCCCTTCGCTCGCCTCGCCAGCTCGGTAGCGTGGAACCCGGCAAGCCCGAGTTGGTGATTGGGCTCGTGGCGGGGATCGGTGCACCTCTCGATCTGGTGCAACGCGCGCTGCTGAAACAACTCCGCGCTCTTGCCTACGTGCCAGAGGTTCTCCACCTCAGTCGGATGACAGGTCACTTCGATCTGCCGACGCCGCTTCCGGCGCGTGCGGTAGGCGAAGCGCGCCGAATCGATGCGATGATGAATCGCGGTAACGAGGCCCGAATCGCGACCCATCGAAACGACATCCTTGCCCTCATAGCCATCGGAGACATCGCCTTCAAGCGCGGTGCGGGATCGGCTGCTTTGCTTGGCCACGCCTTCGTGCTGCGACAGCTCAAACATCCTGAGGAGGTTTTTCTCCTGCGGCGAACCTATGGCCAGGGGTTTCACCTTCTCGGCGTGTACTGCCCACGAGGCTCCCGCGAGGCCAATCTGCGTCGAAGCGGAATGTCGCCAGGGGATATCACGCGCCTCATCGATCGCGACGAGCACGAGCCCTCCGATCCGGGGCAGCATCTCCGCGACACGTTTCACCTTGCAGACGTCTTCGTGGAGGCGGGCGAGCGTGCGGGATCGCTGACAAGCCAGATTCGCAGATTTCTCGAACTCCTGTTTGGTCTCGGAATCAAGGGGCCGACCTTGGATGAGTTCGGGATGTTTCACGCCCACGCGAGTGCGCTTCGATCGGTTCAGCTCGCGCGGCAGGTGGGCGCCGCGATCCTCAGCCCGCGGGGCGAGCTGATCTCCGTGGGGACCAATGAGGTCCCGCGTCACGGCGGTGGCTTGTATTGGGAGGGCGACAGGGGAGACGCCCGCGATCACAAGCGAGGGCGCGATTCCAGCGACGCGATGCGAGAGGAAATCGTCGGCGAGATCACCGAACGGTTGACGCCTGAGTGGGGACGGCTGTCGAACCGAGAAAGACGACGTTTGGTTTTAGGGAATCTTCCGAAGCTCAAATCGACCACCATCTCGGCACTCACCGAGTTCGGCCGTGCTGTTCACGCGGAAGCGGAGGCGATATTGTCCGCAGCGCGGATGGGCACTTCGACCCTTGGAGCGCAGCTCTACTGCACGACCTTTCCCTGCCACGTGTGCGCCAAGCACATCGTCGCGGCCGGGATCGAGAAGGTCGTCTACATCGAGCCTTATCCGAAGAGCCGCGCATCCAGTCTCTACGACGACTCGATCTCGCTCGAGAGAAGCCGAAAGGGTCGGGTTGTCTTCAAGCCCTTCATTGGCGTCGCACCCACTCGCTTCTCGGAACTCTTTTCCATGCGAACTGTGGAAGGACGGCCGATCCGCCGGAAGGATGAGCGCGGATTCGTAGCCACGAGCCAGTGGAGCACGAGGCTCCGCATGCCCTATTTGTCGGCGCTCGATCTCGAGAGAGCCGCTGCAGAGGAACTCCGCCACATCCTTCCAAGGGGAGATACGAGATGAGCAAGAAAATAACGATCGCCAGGAATATGTCGGACCCCAAGTCGCGAGAATGGTGGGACGCGATCGACGAGCTGGCCCGCAACGCGCCGAAGCTCGAACTGCAGCGCAAGCCCTTCGGTCAGACCGCACCCCCAACGCCTCGCGAGAAGCCTTCGAGTTCGAAATCGTCGCGATCAAGAAAGTAATTGCGGATCCCGACTCGATCGACCGATGGTCGAGTTGGGCATTCCTGCTCGAGCCTGCCTCAGTCTTGCGCAGCCAGGCGGACGAACACTTTGTTCATCGCAGCGACGCGCGCCAGATACGCCCTGGCGTCGTGGCTTCCGCATCGCTGGCCGCGGGTCAGCCGCAGGCCGCGGCGTGCGTAGGCATCGCCTGCGCCGGCGCCGCAGAGGTGGATCAAAGTTGCGAGCTGCTGCTTCTGCTCGATCGTTGCGCGTTTGATTCCGTGTCGCGCCAGGGTGCGCGCGACGCCCCGGTCGAGATAGGCAGACGTCAGTTCGACTGCATGGCTCGGAATCACGCGCACGTAGAGCCAGTTGAACCAGCAGGATCGCCAGGCATGCCACGGCCCAGCTTCGACGGCGACGTGATCATGAATGCAATAGCGACGCGCGTTCAAGAAAGTCCCGTCCGTAATCTGATACATCCCCACGGCGCTCGAAGCGGGGCGGTACATCTCGAACGGCTGTGCCTTCCATGACCAGCGCCAGTAGGTGCGCGCCACGGGATTGCCAGAAGCCTCCACCTGCGCGAGCGCCGCGAGCTGAGCGGGTGTCATCACGTCGGTGGCATGCCTTCGGAATAGCGGCGCGTACTGCCGCCAGGTCTCGGACGGCGTCTTGAAGAGGGTTCCGCTCACGGGGAAGAAGAGTTCCGTGGGCTTGCGGATGACTTGATAGCTCCAGTTGAGAGCGCCCCAGAGCGTCACCGCGGCCAGCATTGCAAGCGCGATCTGAACGAGCGGGGGGGCACGCCGAAACGCGCGCAGCCCTCGACGGCGCGTGCGTGCGCTCGGCCAGAAACGAGAGACGCGCGAGAAAGCTGACGAGCGCGAGCGACGCCGGGGTTTGCTTCGGGGTTTTCGAGGCATCGTTCGGGCCGCCGATCGTCGCGCTCGGGGTGGAGCCCCGTGGCGGCGCGAAGTTTCGCAAGAACCGTCGAGCCCGCGCTCGAGGCGTGCTGCGAAGGTACCAACGACACGCAGGCGCTGCGGGGGCGTATTCTCGAGTCTCGTTGCAGGCTCCTGCGAGCTGCTGGAACTGCGGGCGCGCAGGGACCGTTGCTTGACTCCCTCCCTGGCGCCCTCGTAGGATGGCTCCGCTGAAGCTGGAAGTCGGGTGGCAACGGGCGCCGCAGGCTGTGCGGAGCGGGGGAATCGGCTGTGATTGGAAGCATCGAGGGCGTCGCCGCCCATTCTTTCCGAACTTGCCGAACGGCACTCGGAATCTTCCTGCTGGCGCTGGCGTTACCTTTCGCGGCCTCGGCCCAGGGGCTGTTCGTCGTCAGCCAGAACAACGCGAGCGTGCTCAAGTACAACCAGACGACGGGTGCCTTCGCCTCGACTTTCATCGCGCCCGTCACGCAGGGATTCCTGCCGCCGGGTGGCATCGGGATCCATCCGACCAGCGGGATTCTCTACGTCTCGAGCACCGGCACGGGCGAAATCTGGAAGTACACGACGGCGACCGGCGCGCTGATCACACCGCGCGCGGCGGGGAGCCTGGTCGGTCCCGGCAGCCTGGGCTTCGACGCCACGGGTACGAATCTCTACTTCGTCGCCGCTGCCGATGGGCTCTCCGTGGCGTCGGACTCCGTCAAAAAGCTGGTCGTCGCCAGCGGTGTGGTCTCGAACGTGGTGACGGATGCGCTCGCCGAGTTCAATGCCGTCACGGTGAATGGTTCGAATCTCTATGTGAGCGACGGCGCGAACAACCGGATCATGCGTTACACGACTTCGGGTGGGAGCGCGACGGCGATCATCAGCGGTCTTTCGCTCCCGGGTGCGATCCTCTTCCGTTCCGCCAACGACATGGTGTTCTCGGATACGGGAAGCGACCGTGTGCTCGAGTACACGTTCAACGGCTCCGCGTGGGTCTTCAACCGCGTCGTGCTGCCCGCTACGGCGGGAGTGGATGGGCCGTGCGGGCTCGCGCTCGGCCCCGACGGGCGCCTCACGGTTTCGGGCCGCTTCTCGGACAACGTCGTCGCGGTGGATCTCACGACGCTCGCCGTCTCGACGATCGTCGCGCCCGGCGCGGGCGGCCTGAACAACGCGAAGGACATTGCCTGGAGTGGCTCGACACTGTTGGTCGCCAGCATCGCGACCAACACGATCCTCTACTACAGCAGCACGGGCACACCCACGGGCACGGTCGCGCGCGGCATTTCGACGCCAACCGATGGCGGCATGACCTTCACGTCGGCGGGCAACCTGATCGTCGCGAGCAGCAACGACAACGATCTGGCGGAGTTCAACGGAACCAATGGCGGTGTGGTGCGCAAGTTCTTTGACGCCTGTCCCACCTCGCTCGCGGCACCGTTCGATGTCGCCGTCGGATCGAACGGCAACGTCTACGCGACCTGCACCGGCTCGGACGGGGTGTTTCGCTTTACGTCAACGGGGGGCGCGATCGGCTTCTTCGTGACCGCCGGCTCCGGCGGCCTCAGCTACCCGCGCGGGCTGGCGTTTGGCCCCAACGGGAATCTCTTCGTCGCGAGCGGATTCACGGGTGAGATTCTTCAGTACAACGGAACCTCGGGCGCCTTCGTGAATGTGTTCGTGAACTCGACCGGAAACGGCGGCGGCGCGATGGATCCCTACGGGATCACCTTCCGCAACGGGGATCTCTATGTCGCCTCGTTCTTTCCGAACGAAGTGAAACGCTTCAACGGGACGACGGGCGCGTTCGTCTCTACCTTCGTGACGAGCGGGTCGGGGGGGCTCACCGGTCCGACGGCCGTGGCGTTCGGCCCCGACGGGAACCTCTACGTGTCGAGCTACAACGACGATTCGATCCGCCGCTACAACGGCGCGACGGGAGCCTTCCTGGCGACCTTCGTCACGTCCGGGAGCGGCGGGCTCGACGGGCCCATCGACTTCGGGTTCCAGCCGACCGCGCCGGCGCCGCCGACCGTACCGTCACTCTCGGGTGTGGGTCTGTGCGTGCTGATCAGCAGCCTCGCCCTCGCCGGATCGCTTCGCGCACGCCGCGGGGCGACGGCCAGCAAGGCCGCGGCATGACGCGGCGGAAGGGGCTGCTTCTCGCGCTGGTTTGCGGGCTCGGGCTCGCGGTTGCGGTCTTCTATTGGAATCGGGAGGTGGATCTCACGCCCAGGCCGGTCCCGCTTGGGAAGACCGTGACGCAGCGGCTTCCGGGGGCCGACGGCAAGCCCGAGACGTGGACGTTCACGAAGCAGGAAGTTCCACGGGAGAAGCTCCCGGATCTGGTCTTGCCGCAGCCCTCGCCGCGGAAGTCCCCGCCAAACGATTCCGCACGCACCCTCAACGGGCTGGCTCTCGAAGCCTGGAAGCATGGAGACATCCCCGAGGCCCTGGTGCAGTTCGATGCGGCGCTGGCGGCGGACCCGGATGATTCGGAGGTGCTCACCCAGTATGGGCGCCTGCTGACGCTGATGACCGATTACGACGCGGCCGTTGCGCACCTCGAGCGCTCGGCGCAGTTGAAGCCCGAGGATCCGCAGGTGTGGCTCGATCTCCAGACTTTGTACGAGCGAAACGTGCTGCTAGAGCGGGCGGGCTACGCGCGGGCAAGAGCGGAGGCCCTCGCGCCGGGCGCCAAGATCACCCAGGACGAGAACGGCTTCTATTTTCTCGACGGTGGAAGCCTCTTTCCCTGAACGGGAATTTGCCACTCCCCGCGGTCTTTTCGGCAGAAAACTTCCCCTGTTCTGCCTATTCGTGGTAGTAAAAAGGGCTCATCACGCAGGAATCGCGGCGGCCCGCACTGGGTCGCCCAGTTCTTACTTCTCTTGGAGGGGATCTCATGAAGCGCTCGATTCTCATGCTCGCGCTCGTGGCAGCGTTCCTCGGCGGGGCCGTCTCTTCGAGCCACGCCGACACGGTGCTCACGGGGAATACGGATGGTGGCGCGTTCTTCAGGATCGTCGTGCCGACCGTGTGGAACGGCGAACTCGTGATTTGGAACCATGGGTTCAGCCTGAACCCGATCGGGCCGGTGTCGGACCTCGGTCCCCTCTCCGGCGTCCAGCTTTCCGAGGGCTACGCGGTGGCGGCCTCGAGCTACCAGCAGATCGGCTGGTCGCTGTTCAAGACGAAGAATGACGCGCAGAACATGGTGAACGTGTTCAAGGCCAACTTCGGCACGCCGAGCAAGATATTCGTGAACGGCGCGTCCCTCGGTGGCATCGTCACGGCCCACAATCTCGAGAAGGCGAGTATCGGCAACGTCGTCGGCGCATACCCGATCTGCGGCGCGCTCGCCGGCAGCCGCAACTGGGACGCCGCTCTCGACCTTCGGTTGGTGTACGACACGGTTTGCGCGAACACGCCGGCTGCGGCAATTCCGGGCGGCGCCACCGGCCTGCCGGCTCCTGGCTTCCCGTCGTATCCATTCACGCAAACGCAAATGGCGATCGCGGCGAACGCCTGCACGGGAATTCTCACGCCGGTCGCCTTCCGCACGCCGCAGCAGAACGCGAACCTCGCGCTCTACCTCGCCACGACCCAGCTCCCCGCGAATTTCGTTCTCACGACCCTGGGTTTCGGCTTGTTCGGGTACTCGAACCTGATCTTCGATCCGGCGAAGCTCAACGGCTCGCAGGGCGTGGGCAACGCCAACGTGAACTATGACAACGGCGGGTTCATCGACAGCAACATCCAGCGCGTGTCGACGAACAACGGCGCGGTCAACCGCCTCAGCAAGTACTTCACGCCCAACGGAAGCGTTGGCAATGTGAAGATCGTGTCGCTGCACACCGACGGCGACGGGCTCGTGATCATCGAGAACGAGAGCGACTACGCCCAGAAGGTGTCGGCCTCGAAGCTCACCACGGCGGTGGTGGACGAGACCGGGAACACCCACTGCGGCTTCACGGGTTCCGAGACGCTCGCGGGCTGGGAATCGCTGCGCAGCTGGGTTGCGGGTGGCCCGCAGCCGACGGCTACGACCATCCAGGCGACCTGCGGAATCATCTCCGGTTTCGCGCCGGGGCAGTGCCGGATCAATCCGGCCTACGTCATCCCGAATATCGACGGCCGCATCCGCCCGCGCTGAAAACAGCTGCGTTTCTGAAAACTCCAAGGCCGGATCCGAAAGGGTCCGGCCTTGGTCGTTTCGGGCGAGTCATGCGCGCGTGGCGGCGCTTGCGACGCGCGCGTCGGCCAGAGTTGCGCGAGACTGTGCGCGCGATGAATGCGCACTCCGACAGGCTCGCCGCCACCTACTCGATCGTTGCTCGCGACGCGCAGACCGGCGAGCTCGGTGTGGCCGTCCAATCCAATTACTTCGCGGTGGGAACGGACGTCTCCTGGGCGGCGGCGGGTGTCGGCGCGGTTGCGACGCAGGCCATCGTCGAGGTGGCTTATGGTCCGAAGGGTCTCGAGCTGCTCGGCCGCGGCGCCTCGGCGCAGGACGCGCTCGACGAACTGGTGGCCCAGGATCCCCTCGCGGCGCTGCGACAGGTGGCGATCGTGGATGCCAGCGGTCGCGCGGCGGCCCACACCGGCGGCGCCTGCGTCTCGGCATGCGGCCACGTCGTGGCTGCTGGCTACTCGGTGCAGGGAAACATGCTTGCGTCGGATGCAGTCTGGCAGGCGATGGGGCCGGCCTTCGAAGCGGCCGAAGGAGATCTGGCAGAACGCCTGATGCGGGTTCTCGAGGCGGCGGAGCGAGCCGGCGGCGACTTGCGTGGACGCCAGAGCGCAGCCCTGCTCGTCGTGAGCGGCGAACGCCCGGCGAATTACTGGGAAGGGCAGAGCTTCGATCTCCACGTGGAAGATCATCCGCGCCCGCTCGAGGAGCTGCGGCGATTGCTCACGCTGCGCAGGGCGTATGCGCTCTTCAACCAGGCGCGAAGCACTTTCGGTGCGGGAGATCTCGACGGCGCGCTCGCGCTGGTGGCGCGCGCCCGGAAGCTCCATCCGGGCGACGTGCAGTTTTCGTTTTGGACCGGCGTCGCGCTCGCCAATTGCGGGCGCCCCGAGCAGGCCCGCCAATGGTTCGCCGAGGCCTTTCGCGAGAGCGACGTGTGGCGAGAGCTGGGTCGCAGGCTGTGCGAGGCGGGCCTCTACACCGGCGATCCGGGCCTGCTCGAGCCATGAGCCACGCGCTGGCTGCGCGAAGCGTGGAACCGATCGCTCTCAGGTTCGCATCCGCGGGCGCGGCCTGATCCGTGCGCTTGGCGTTCGCGATCGCGGCTACCACCACGTCGTCGGCCCTGGTCGCGCTCGCCTTTCCGCCCCATGGCCTGCGGGCGCTCGCCTTCGTCTGCCTGGTTCCGCTGCTGCTCGCCCTGCGCAGCGGCGGCGTCAAGCGAGCCCTGGGGCTCGCTTGGTTCCTGGCGGTGGCGTCCGGTTGCTTCATGGCCCCAGCCTTTGCCAGCTCGATCGCCGAGTACTACGCACGCCCGCTGTGGCTCGGTTGGGTCATCACGATCGGGATTTCCAGCCTCACCGGCTCGATCTATTACATGGTGTTTGCGCTGATCGACCGGGTGCTGATGCGGCGCGTCTCGCTCGTCGGGCCGCTGCTCACCGCCGCCGCCTGGGTGAGCATCGAGCTGGCGCGGGGGCGGCTCTTCACCGGTTCGAGTTTCCTGATCGGGAATCCGTGGGGCCTCCTCGGCTACACGAACGCTTCCGGCTCGCTCGCGCAGATCGCCGCGTGGACGGGGGTCTACGGCATCAGCTTCGCGATCGTCGCCGTGAACGCGGGGCTCGCCGGCTGGATCGGGGCCGTGTTCGATCGCGAGCGATCGACCCGCAAGGCCGCACACGCCGCAGTGTTGGCTGCGCTCCCGGCGCTGGTGTTCGCGATCGGCGGCGCGGTCGTCTTGCGCGCTGCGCCGCCGGCTTCCGACGCCGCGGGCCTGATCGAGGTCGCCGTCGTGCAGGGGAACGTGGCGATCGGACGCCACTGGCGCTCGGAATACTACGGGAAGAATCTCGACGTCTACATCGGTCTCACGCAGCGCGCGATCCAGGAAGGATCACCGCGCGTGATCGTCTGGCCCGAGAGCGCCATCAGCTTCTTCCTCGAGGCCGAGCCGCACTACCGCCGGCTCATCGCGCAGCTGCTGCGTGCCGGCGATGTCGAGCTGTTGGCCGGCGGGCCTGGCCGCGGTCGCGAACCCCAGACACAGGTATTCAATAGTGTGTTCGTCATGAATCCGGAGGGCAGTGTCGCGGCGCGCTACGACAAGGAGATCCTGATTCCCTTCTCGGAGTTCTATCCGTTCCAGAGTGACGCGCTCACGCAGCGCCGCGTGGATGGCGCGCGGACCTTCAGCCCCGGAGCTTCCGACCCGGCGCCGCTCGCCACGCGGCTCGGACGTGCGGGCATTCTCGTCTGCAACGAAGCGATGCTGCCCGAGGTGGCGGGCGCGCGCGTGCGCGCCGGGGCGGAGATCCTGGTGAGCCCGTCCAACGACAGCTGGATCGCCGGGGAGGGCTTCGCCGAGCAGGTGCTGGCGATCGTCGGGCTCCGGGCGATCGAGCAGCGCCGGTATCTGGTGCGGGCCTCCACCTCCGGACCCTCGGCGGTGGTCGACCCCTGGGGCCGGGTTCCGGTGCGTACGCCAACCAACCGCCCGTACCTTCTACTGGGCGGCGTGCGACCCGAGCGAGAACTCACCGTTTACGGGCGGTTGGGGGATGCCTTTGCCGTGGCGTGCGCGCTCGTGGTCGCGGCCATGCTGCTCCGTCGGGCGAAGCCATTCGCTCCCCAGCCCGGGTTTGGCGCTGCGGCGCAGACTGGCGCCGATCCCCTTCGACCTGCGTAACCTGCCGTCAGCGCAGTGATTTTGTTTCAAATTCTCAAAAATTCGATTGCGAGCAATCGCAAATTCCGTCACAGTCGGCGCGGCCCAAGCGTCGGTTTTCGGCAGTTGGACTTTGCGGTATGCGAAACGCGCGATGCCTCGCTGGCCAGCCGTTTTTCGAGGAAACTTCGTCTCCATGGACGGCTTGCCGGGGATGCTTTGCAGCCCCAGCCGGCCCGAGTTTCATTGCTGGCCCGATGCCGTGCGGAAATTGAGGAGAGTGCGACATGCGTGATGGTTTCTACTCGAAGCGGGTGCTCGCCAGCGCGCGTGTGGCCTTCTTGCTCTTCTTCCTCGGGCTCGCAAGCGTGCGAACCGCGGGCGCCGACTGCTCGGTGATCGCCCCCGAAGGCTTCGACCAGCGAGCGTTCCTCGGGAGTCTCACGTCCCCCTTCCTGACGCCCGGCCTCAGCAACGACATCAAGGTCGTCTCCGCGATCTGCGACCAGGCCAGCCGCTCGGCGGCCGCGGATTTCCGCGTTGGTGGCGTGGATCGGCCGGCGAGTGATTTCGTGATCACGATCGCCTTCGTGGGTGCGAGCGCGCCGCCGCTGCTGGTGCTGGCTTCCGACGCGTCCGTGTGTGGGTCCGATCCCTCCTGCACGCCGGACACGCTGGCGAACCGCGAGATCGCCGAGATCCCGCTGCCGGGCGGCGGCGTGGAGCGGCGTCTGCGTTTCCGCGTCCCCCAGAATCTTGCGAACTTCGGCCCGGTGCGTCTCGGCGTGAAGCTCGCGAGCGACCCGCAGCCGGTGGCCTTCGAGCTGCGGAACCAGGCGTGCAGCGCGGCGACGGGCGCCTACGTCGCCTGCGTCGATCAGTTTTATGCGCTCGACGGCAGCTGCCGGACGGGCGACGCGTTCGTCAACAAACCCTTCAGCGGCCTCGTCGCCGTTCCCAAGACGGAATTCACGGCCATCTGCACGCAAGGCTGCGACGACGTTTCTTCCGGGCCCACCGCGAGCACGCTGCCGATCGCGCTCGATCGCGAGGGCAACGCGCTGTTCGCGATGATCTACGCCGATCAGCTGGTTCGCGCCGATCGCGGCGACGGGCAGATCGAGCCCCGCCCCCGGCGCTTGAGCCTCAGCATCGCCAATGCGGTGGCCAACGGCTTCTTCGACGATGCGCCGTTCGTCTACGCGGGGAATCCCACCTCCTTCACGTTCGAAGGTTTTCCGCTCTCGCCGCCGTTCAATCCGTTCATCGACCCGACCGTCCCCGCCGGCGCGTTCGGACTCTGGGGCATGGCCGACGCCGAGGCGACGGTGCATTTCGTGCCGCGGCGAACCTGCTCCGACCAGCCGGCCCGCGCCTGCACCGCGAATTCCGACTGCCAGGGCACGGCGACCTGCGGCGCCGCCGAATTCACGCAGACCCAGAATGGCTCCGCGATCCAGCTTCCGGTGGCCGCCGCCGTGGCCGGGCAGGCGTTCGAGCTCAATTCCTGGCTCGATGGCAGCCTCGCCGACGCTGCGGTCGCCGTCGCGGAGGACGAGCGGCTGCGCGGCGCGCCGGTCAACGCAGACGGCGCGGGCGACGACATCGTCGTCGAGCTGCTCGATCGCGGCACCGGGTTGATCAAGCGCCTGAGCGGGCTCTTCGCGGGGCGCGGTCTGACGCAGCATCGTGTTGCGGAAGGTTCTCAGGATTACGTGACTCCCTCGATGGCGGCCGGGGACCGGACGCTCGCCTTCCTGGAATCGGAGTTCGCCGAGGGCCTGACGCAGCCGCTCGCCGCGACGACGGCGGCGGAGGCGCTCGCGGCCGACGTCAATGCCAACGGCCGCCTCGACCAGAACCTGCGCGTCTTTGCGCTGCCCGACGATCCCGCGGTCGCCAATGCGCGCAGCCTGCTGGCCCCGGACTTCAATCTGGCGGTGCTGCCCGATGGGCGCTTCGACGACGGAAAGAATCTCGTGCTTTCCGAAGGCAAGCTCTTCTTCGCCTATGCGCCGAGCCAGCGGCAGCCGCACGACTACCAGCTCGTGAATCAGGCGAGCAACGGCACGCCGGGCAATACCTCCGCCGGCCAGCCGGATCTGTCTTCGGACGGGCGTTTCGTCGCCTTCGTGAGCGGTGCGGACAACCTCGTCGCGGGCATCGGCGGTGCCGGGCCCGCAGGCGAGCTGCTCGCCTCGACGCAGAATGGCGTCATGGTTCAGGCCGTCACGGGGCCGAACGGTGAGTTCCCGGTGATCGCGAATGGTCACTCCGTCTTCAAGTACGTCGCGACCGCTCCCAAGTTCGGTCCGAATCCCAGCTACGCGTTTCTCGAAATTCCGCTTTGCAACACGGGCGCGGGCGAGCCGAATCTCGTCGCGCTCCTCGATCTTTGGAAGTCCGGTCCGAACGCGACCCTCGTGGGTACGCCGAGCTTTTGTCCGGCCTGCGGCTTCCCGGGTTCGATGGCGGTGGCTTTCAGCCGCGGCCTCGGTAAGGGGAAGCCCCAGACCTACAGCCTGGTCTTCGACACCACCCACATCCCGACCGGCGAGATCGGCGTGTCCTTCAAGGCCCCGGGGCAACCCGAACGCACCGCGATCCGCGGGCCCGCGTGCCTGGACCCGGGCCTGTTGGCGGGCGTCGAGCGCGTCTACCGGCGAGATGTCGAGACGGGCACGACCCAGATCGCGAGCGTGAAGGATCGCTCGAGCTGCAGCGCTCCGGCGCTGGCGAGCAACGAGCCTTCGGGCAACCCCGACGTGACGAACGCCGGGCAGCTGGTGTTGTTCGATAGCAGCGCGCAGCTCACGAGCGACGACCTCGACACCAGTTCGGACGTTTTCGCGTACGACGCCGCAATCTGCCGTGTGAAAAACCTCAGCGCGGGGCTCAGCGCGGCGGCGACCGATCCGACGAGCTCCGACGACGGCCGCTACGTGGCCTTCGAGACGGGCGTGGGGCCGCAGATCGCGCTGCTCGATCGCACGACGAATGGACTCCTCCTGCTCGGCCCCGGCCGCGACCCCAATCTCTCCGCCGACGGCAGCAAGCTCGTCTACGCGGCGGACGTCGCGGGCGTCTCGCAAGTCTTCCTCGTGGATCTCGCAGGGGGCGCGCCGAGCGCAGCGATCGCCGTGAGCGTGATGGGCACCAGTCCCTTCGCCGCGGGCGCGGGCTTCCCCTCGGTGGCGAACGGCGCCAGGACGCTCTTCGAGACACCGCCGGGTGACGTGAACAGCGAGATCTTCGTGCGAAACGTGGCGGGCGAGACGACGATCCCGGCGGGCCACCTACCCACCGGCGAGAGCGTCTGCATCTCGTCGCCGTGCGGAGCATTCTCTCCCTCGATCTCGGACGACGGGCGCTTTGTCGCCTACGTCATGAGCGGGCTCGCGACCTTCGACGAAATCCTCGTCCAGGATCTCATCACCGGTTCGATCACGCCGCTCACGCGGATGGCGGGCGCGGATGGCCACTCGCTCGATCCGAGCCTCGGGGCGAGCGGCGATTTCGTGGCGCTCACCAGCTTCGCCAGCCAGCTCGGCGGTGTCGCGGGTGCGGGCGCGCCGAACGTCTTCCTCGAGGGGCCGCTCGATCCCAGCCTGGAGCGCCGCGCGCTGCTCGGCGTGCTCGACGTCTCTGCCTGCGGCGCCGGTCCGTGCACGCCGACGTTGACGAGCGAACTCATCACGAAGGGCGCGTCCTACGCCGGCGACCTCGCCGTCGTGGGCTCGCCGGTTCGAATCATCGAAGTCGGCTCGGGCCCCGGGGGCCTGTTGGTGCGCTCCTTCGGTCGCGAGGGCGTGGACGTGGCGTTGAGCGCCGATTGGGTGTGCGCGATCGCCAAGACCAACGGGCTCGGCCAGCCGGGCCACTTCGCCGCTTGCGGCAATCGCGCGGGTTCGACGCTCGCGGATCTCACGCTGCAGGGGGCCCCGCTCGCCGCCGAGAAGATCGGCCTGTGCGGGCAACGCGCCGTCGCGCTGGGTGCGAACGGCGTGCTCTACGCGGCGAACCTGGCGGTCGGCACCGTCGCGAGTCCGGTGCAGCTCGCGGAGGATTTCGAACTCGGCGAAGGGCTGGATGGCGACGGGAATGGCAGCATCGACAGCTGTCTGGTTGCCTTCCGGAGCCGCGAGCAGGATCTTGGCGGAACCGCAGCCACGGTCGGCAATCGCGACCTCGACGACCAGGATCTCGCGATGTTCCTGCTCGGGGCCGATGGCGCGGTTTCGGATTGCCGTTCCTCGGCGACCGACTGTCCCGGCCAGGCCTGCAAGCAGTTCAATTATCAGGTGGGTCGCGAGGCGGTGGTCTTCCTGGTGGATGAGTCCGACGAGAACTTCGGATTCTCGCCGGCGCAGGATGTCTGTTCGCCGGGGAGTGACGTCAACGAAGACGGCCTGTGCGACGTGAGCGTGCGTCGCTGTGCCGTCGGGGGCTCGCTCACCGCGGGCACCTCCTTCGGGCAGGCGGGCAACGTGTTCTCCGACGGAGGCTTCCCCGACGGCGAGAACACCGTCACCGAGGCGGGCTTCTGCGGGACGAGCCCGACGAATGTGCGCTTCGGTCAGCTCTGCTCGCGCGATGGCGATTGTCTCGCCCAGCAGGAGGAGACGTGCCAGCGGGGCTTCGTCGTGCTTTCCGCCCTGGCGGACACGGACGGCGACGAGATTCCCGACGTGTTCGACAATTGTCCGTTCGTCTCGAATCCCGATCAGGCCAATACCGACGCGACCGATCCGTTGCTCGCGGCGGATGCCGTCGGCGATGCCTGCGATGCCTTCACCTGCGGCGATGGCATCCTCCAGGAGGCGGAATCCTGCGATGAAGGCGCACTCAACGGCACCCCGGGCAGTGAATGCTCGACGACGTGCGGCTGTGCGGTCGAGTTCGCGGCCGTCGATGGCCTGATCATCGGTTCGAGCGAACCGACGACGATCATCGTGTATGGATCCGCTGACGAGGAAGGCTCGGGTTGTCTGAACCTCGACACGCAGACGGTGGCTGGGGTTCCGCCGAAGAGCCTCGACGCGGCGACGCTGCGGGTCTCGGCGACGCCGCCGACGGAATCCTGTCCGACGAGCGGGAGCGCTCCGACCGACGATGTGAACGCGAACTACGCGAGCCATCTCGGCGAGGCGAACGGTGATGGCATCAAGGATCTCAAGATCTTCTTCGATACGGCTGGCATCGGCGCCGATACGTCGACGCGAAGGCTCTACCTGACGGGCCGCTTCCGGGGCGCGGGTTGCTTCGTCTCGAGCGCGCCGGTCACGGTGTTCTTCGACTAGTCGTTCGTGGCCCGGGCCGTTGGGCCCGGGCCGCGAACGCCCAGCTGGTGGCGACGCGTGATCGCGTAAGCCAGGCCCCCGACGAGTGCTCCGACCACCGCCCCGGTGGTCAAGTTCCACGCCATTCAAGTGAAGCCGCAGCGCGGCGTCGCGAGCGCGAGCAGGCTGGGCGAGAGCATCGCCAGGCTGCCCAGCAGCGGCCCGCGCAGCCACCAACGGCGCGGCCACACCGAGATTCCGACCAGCAGCCCGATCGAAAGCCGGGGCGCATAGAAGGCCCAGATCGCGATCGAGCCCTGGATGTAGAGCACGTTGAACTTCTCGGGGATCGGTCCGTGCAGGAGCATCGGCAGCCAGCCGAGGCCGAGGCCGAGCAGCGTGCACAGCAGCGGATAGGGCACGCGCTCGCGCAGCGGGGTGGCGTTCATGCGAGCGCGGAGGATAGTGCCTGGGAGCCTGGGGCGCGCTACCGGGCCGAAGCCCGCGCAGCGGGCGTGAGCGCGCCGGCTAGTCCTGCGCGGCCAGGCGACGGAACGTCTGCTGCATCGCCGCGACGCGCCTCAGATACGCACCCGCGTCGTGGTCGCCGCAGCGCTGGCCCTTGCTCAAGTGCAAGCCGCGGCGCGCAAAGGCGTCGCCTGCGCCGGCGCC
>JANNIY010000055.1:0-13174 GCA_031405455.1 Deltaproteobacteria bacterium
CGTGCCTGTGCGGGGCTCGCGGCCGCGCGCGCGAGCATCTCCTGCGAGTGGTCGACGCCGACGATCTGCGCCTTGGGCCAACGCTCGAGCAGTGTGCGCGTGAGCTCGCCCGTGCCGCAGCCGAGATCGGCGACGCGCCGCACGGGGCCATCGGGAATCCGCCCGACGAGATCGAAGAAGGGCCGCGCGCGCTCGTCGCGGAAGCGCTCGTACTGCGCCGGATCCCAGCGCTGGCCCGTGGTCGCGTCGCTGCCCATGCCCCGACCTCCGGCCGCGCGATGCCAGCGGCGAATGGCGCGCGCTTCAAGAGCCGGCCGAACGGAGCGTAGCGCTCCGCCACGGTGGCGCGGGGCTGACGCGAGCCGAGCCGGCTCGCAGGCGTACCGTTTGAAACGCCGCACCGCTAGCTTCTCGCGCCATTGCGCCGGGGTTGAGCACGGCCTGGCTGACGATGGGGAGTGGCATGGCGGAATCGGAAGCGCGGCGAGCCGGCTGGCCCACGAGTCTGGCGGATTACATCGGTTACCAGAATCTCGGCGTGCGCGACGGCGTGCATTGCTCGAGCATGCTGGTGCGGCCGGAGCACCTGGCGCTCTTCCGCTGCACGCAGCTCGTCCTGCATCCGAAATGAACGTGAAGAACGTGATGCGTGCCCTCGGGGCGCTCGCCTTCGCGATGGTACTCGCGCGTGCGGGCTTCGCGCAGGAGCCTGGGCACTCCGAGGCTCACGGGAGCGTCGCTACCTCGAGTGCAGCCGTGCTTGCGCAGGTGACGCACTCGCTCGAGCGCTTTCACGACGTGGAGGCCGCCGAAAGCGAGGGCTACAAGAAGCCATGGCGCAACGACGGCTTCATGCTGGGAGAGCATTGGTTCCAGCCCGAGTTTTTGCGCGCGCCGGTGTGCGATCTCGAGCATCCAGCGTTCCTGCAATATCTGATGATCGAAGGCCGGCGCACGTTGATCGGTGTCGGATACCTCTGTGACGCCGTGCAGCCGACGCCGGCCGGCTTCGGGCCGGAAGCCGCCTGGCATCGTCACGGTCCCGAGCTCTGCCGCTATCGCAGCGGCGTCTTCGACGACGCGAGCTACTTCGCCACGGCGCTTCCAAATGCGCTCAACGACGAGACCTGGCAGGACATCTGCTCGCTGTGGTGGGCGGAGCCCGAGCAACGCGAGATCGTGATGCTCCACAGCTGGAACTGGATCGTGCACCCCGATGGCGTCTTCGCCCACGAAAACCGTGCGATTCCGTTCTTGCGCGCGGGGCTGCGGGTGCGGAGCCGGGAGGAACTCGATTCACCCGACGGACGCGCCGCGCTCGACACGCTGCGACTCGCGCACGGTGATGTGACGCGGCGCTATGAGGGCGCGTTTCTGGTCGCCGATCTCGGCCGCTATTCGGCCTGGGGTGCGCGTCGGGTGCTGCGCCGGGGGCAGCGACACGCAGAAGAAACGGTCGAGCGAATGCGCGTGGCCGAGAAGCTCGACGACCCGGTGATGGGGTCAGCAGCCGCGCGGGAAGGCGCTGGCGCACTTGCGGCCATGCAGGACGAACTCGCGGCCAGGTTCGATCCCGTCACCCGGGACGTGATCGAGCGATTCCTCGCCTCGCTCGTCGTTCACGACCACCACAGCGACGATTCGGCCGCAGCTTCGATCGAGTAGCGACCGGACGCGTTCCCCCGGTCTGGCGTCCGCTGGCCGGCGGCCCGTAGCGCGCTGGCGCCGACATCGCCGCCGAGGTTACCCGCCGGCGGGCTCGAGCAGGCCGGCCTCGCGCAGGAAATCCCGCACGAGCGCCCAGGGACGCTGGCAATCGTTGTGGCCGCAGGGTTCGAGGGCGAGGCGTGAACGTGGCGCCGCAGCATGCAGCGCCGCGGCGTTTTCGACGGGGATGATTTCGTCGTGCTCGCCGTGGATGATCAACACGGGGCCGGAAAAGCTGCGCAGCACGGCGAGGTTGTCGAACGGGTCGCGCACCAGAAACCCCAGCAGGCCGAAACCGCGCGCGAGCGAGCGCACGCTCGTGAACGTGGATTCGAGCACGAGTGCCGCCACGCTGCGCTCGCGTGCCAGCGCGCAGGCGGCACCGCCGCCGAGCGAGCGCCCATAGGCAATGATTTTTCTGGGGTCGACGTCGGGCCGCGTGAGCATCCGGTCGTAAGCGCTCGTGACGGCGGCCGTGATCGAGCGCTCGGAGGGAGCCCCCGTCGAGCGGCCGTAGCCAGGGTATTCCACCAGCAAAACCCCGGCGCCCCAACGACGCAGGGGCTCGAAAGCGCCGGCCCAATCGTCGATCAGTTCGCCGTTGCCGTGGGTGAAGATCACGAGCGGCGCGGGCTGCAATGCCGCGGGGATCGCCGGCAGGAACCATGCCTCGCTGCGGGCTGCGTTTGCTTCGAGCCAAATGCGTTCGGCGCCGGGAATCCGCGCGAGTGCGTCGGCGTCGCTCGCGGGCGGAGCCGGGAACAAGACGGAGCGCTGCATCGCGAAGGCCAGCACGCAATAGCCGACCGCCAGGCAGAGCAGGATCACGATGCCGGTGGCGAGGAAGCGCAGCTAGGGACCCAACCGCACCGAGTATTCGAAGCCATCCGCGAGCGGGAGCGTCACGCTCGCGAAGCCATTGCGTCCGGATTGTACGAAATCGACGTACGGCGCGAGCGCGCGACGGAAGGTCTTGATGTTGTCGGCGAGCACGACTGCGCCGGGGCGCAGCTTCGGGGCGAGCATCTGGAGCATCGGCAGATACAGCTCCTTCCAGCCGTCGAGGAGCACGAGATCGATCGGCCCCGGTACGTCGCTCAACGTCTGCATGGCGTCTCCGAGCCGGACTTCGGCGACGGCCTCGAGCCCCGCCTCGGCGAGGTGCGCGGTTGCAGCGCGCTGCTTGCCGGGCTCGAGCTCCGAGCCGATCACACGTCCGCCTTCGTCGCGCGCCGCCGCGGCGGCATACAGTGTCGAGATTCCGAACGAGGTGCCGAACTCGACGATGCGTTTCGCGGCGAGGCTGCGCGCCACCAGATACAGGAAGCGACCCTGCTCACGCGAGATCGGAATGTAGACGTCCTTGAACTGCTCGCTTTGCTCGACGGGGGCTGCGGCCTTGCGTCCGAGCAACATGCCCGCCATCAGCGGGATGTGCGTGAGAAAGAACTTCAGATCCCCGCGCGCTGCCGCGTGCAATCGGTCGAGGACGGCCGTCAACTTCGGGTCGGCGAGCGAATTCATGCAGGCCTCCGGATGGGGGTGCAGAAGCACAGCTGGTTGCCATCGGGGTCGACGATGCGCAGATCGCGGTTGCCCCAGGGCTCGTCGCGCGGTGGGAATGCGACGGCGAGGCCGCGGCTCTGGATCTCCGCGTGCCAGGCATCGACATCGGCGACGTAGAGATGGACGAGCGCGCCAGGCGCGCCATCCCCCGCGTGCTCGGACAGATACAGCGATAAACCGTCGCGCGTCAGCTGCAGGAAGACAGGGTCGCGGGGGTCGAAGCGGTTCTCCCAATCGATCCGGAAGCCCAGGCCCTCGACGTAGAACCGCCGGCTGCGCGCGTAATCCGTGATGCGGAGCGTCGGAAAGACTTGCTGCACGCAGGCCTCCTCAGCCGTCCGCGTACGCTTCGATCAGCTCGATCCGGTTTCCGAAGGGGTCGGAGACGTAGGCGCGCGCGCGGCCGGCGAGTGGTTCATCGGCGACGATACTGCAGCCGGCCCGCCGGCAGCGTTCGATCAGATCCGCGAGTGCGCTGACGAGCAGGGCGGGGTGCGCCTTGTGCGCGGGCCGGAAATCGTTCTCGACGCCCAGGTGGATCTTGATTGCGGCGTTTTCGAACCAGCAGCCGCCGCGCTTGGCGAGGTGGGGTGGCTTCGCCACTTCGGGAAGTCCGAGCACGTCGGTGTAGAAGCTCCGCGCCGCGGGCTCGCCTCCGGCCGGCATCGCGAGCTGGACATGATCGATGGCGACGATGCGCATGCGCAAAAGCTACTCGACCTCCGCCAGTGAGTGGTAGCATGGCCGCATGCTTCGCAAACTGATCCCCTGGCTCGGCGCGCTGCTCGGCATCGCGGTCGTCGTGATCGGCACCCAGTACCTCGCCTCCGAGAGCGGGGAGGTGGTCGTGCTGCGGACCCTGGATGCGGAGGGGGGCGTACACGAAACGCGACTCTGGGTCGTTGATCACGAGGGCTCGGCGTGGCTGCGTGCGGGCAACCCGAGCGGCGGCTGGTTCCCGCGGCTCTCGGCGCGCCCCGAAGTCAAAGTTCTGCGCAACCACGAGATCCAGGCTTTCCAGGCGGTGCCGGTGCCCGAAGCGCGCGACACGATCAACGATCTGATGCAGCAGAAATATGGCTTCGCCGATAGCTACATCAGCTTCTACTTCCCGCGCGCCAAGAAAATCCCCGTGCGTCTCGACCCCAGCAATCCGGCGCCGTAGCCGAGCTTCCCGCTACGCAATCTTCCGACTCGTCCTGGTGAAAGCCGCTGATCCTGCGCTGCACGGAAACGCCCCCAATCGGTAGTATCCTGCGTCTGAGATCGTTCGTCCCGGTAGCGGTTTCTGGGGATCTGGGGAGGCCCCGACGACGAGGAGAATCGCATGGCAACGCCCGCCAACGGATCGGTCGGTGTTTTCGTCGCAACCCGCAAGGGCGCGTGGATTCTCAGGTCGGATGGTGCGCGCCGGCGCTGGGACCTGACGGGACCGATTTTTCTCGGCCACGTCGCACACCATCTGGTGCTCGATCCCCGCGATCGCCGCAGCCTGTTGCTGGCCGCGCGCACGGGGCATCTCGGCCCGACGGTGTTTCGCTCGACCGATCAGGGTGCGAGCTGGAAGGAAGCGTCGCGGCCGCCCGCCTTTCCGAAGGCGCGCGCCGGCGAGCCCGGCCGCGTGGTCGATCACGTCTTCTGGCTCTCCCCGGGCCACGCGAGCGAACCGAACGTCTGGTATGCGGGCACCTCGCCCGAGGGTCTGTTCCGCTCCGAGGACGCGGGCGATCACTGGGATGTCGTTCCGGGCTTCGAGCAGCACCCGATGCGCATCGATTGGGCGATCGTCGACCCGAAACAGTCGACGCCGGACGGACCGATCCTGCATTCGATCACGATCGACCCGCGCGACGCGCGCCACCTCTACATCGGCATCTCCGGCAACGATGGCGGGGTCTTCGAGAGTCTCGACAAGGGCTTGAACTGGAAGCCGCTCAACGCCGGCTGCATGGCGCCTGCCGTCCCGGATCCCTATCCCGAGTACGGGCAGGATCCCCACTGCTTGCGGCTGCACCCGCTCGCGCCCGACGTGCTGTATCAGCAGAACCACTGCGGGATCTACCGCATGCAACGCCCGGCTTCGCGTTGGGAGCGAATCGGCGAGAACATGCCCAAGGCCGTCGGCGACATCGGCTTTCCGATCGTCCTGCACCCGCGCGACCCCCGCACCGTCTGGGTGTTCCCGATGGATGGCACCGACGTCTGGCCGCGCACGAGCCCCGACGGGAAGCCGGCGGTGTATGTGACGCGCGATGCGGGCCAGAGCTGGCAGCGTCAAGATCGCGGCCTGCCGGCGAGCCAGGCCTGGCTCACCGTGCGGCGTCAGGCGATGAGCGCCGATGCGCACGATCCCGTCGGCCTCTACTTCGGGACGACGAGCGGCGAGTTGTGGGCGAGCAGTGATGAAGGCGCGCAGTGGAGCGAGATCGCGCGCCACCTGCCGCTGATCCACTCCGTCGAGGCGGCGGAGCTCTCGTCTTGAAGGTCTGGATTCCGCAGGCGCTGCTCTCCTACACCGATCAGCGAAAACTGGTCGAAGCCCACGGCGCGACGCTCGCCGAGCTGCTGACCGATCTCGACCGTCGCCATCCCGGAATCCGCTTCCGGATGATCGACGAGCAGGGCGGCCTGCGCCCGCACGTGCGCCTGTTCGTGAACCACGACGACGTGCGCCAACTCGACGTGCCGCTGCGTGCGACCGACGAGGTCCATATCTTCCAGGCGCTTTCGGGGGGTTGAGGGGGCGAAACTACAGACGCGGCTGAGAAACGACCCGCGCGCAAGCTCGTTCCAGGCGCCCCTGGCAGCGAAGAGCGCGCGAAGCGGCGTACACTCCTCCTCCCGACAGCGAGGTAGCCCATGATCATCGGAGTTCCGAAAGAGACGAAGACCAACGAGAACCGCGTGGCGCTGGTGCCGGCGGGCTGCGAGGCCTTCGTCGCGGCGGGCCACACGGTCTACCTCGAAAAGGGCGCCGGAGTCGGCAGCGGCTTTCCCGACGACGCTTACGCCGCCGTGGGGGGCCGGCTGCTGGCCACCGCCGCCGAGGTCTGGGGCATCGCCGAGATGATCATGAAGGTGAAGGAGCCGATCGCACCCGAGTGGCCGCTGATGCGCAAAGGCCAGGTGATCTACACCTACTTCCACTTCGCGGCGGATCCGGATCTCACGCATGCGGTGCTCGCTTCGGGCGCGATTGCCATCGCCTACGAGACGGTCCAGCTGCCGGGCGGGGAGCTGCCGCTGCTCACGCCGATGTCCGAGGTCGCCGGGCGCATGGCGGTGCAGGAAGGCGCCAAGTATCTCGAGCGGGTTTTCGGAGGCAGCGGAATCCTGCTCGGCGGCGTGCCGGGCGTGGCGCCGGGCGAGGTCGTGATCGTCGGCGGCGGAGTCGTCGGCATCAATGCCGCCAAGATCGCCGCTGGCCTCGGCGCGCACGTCGTGATCCTCGATGTCTCCCTCGATCGCTTGCGTTACCTCGACGACGTGCTGCCCGCGAACGTCGACACCGCCTTCTCGAATCGTCACAACATCCTCGACGCCATCAGCCGCGCGGATCTCGTGATCGGCGCCGTGCTCGTGCCGGGCGCCAAGGCGCCGCACCTGGTGCGTCGTGTCGATCTCGCGCGCATGAAGCCGGGCTCGGTGATCGTCGATGTCGCGGTCGACCAGGGCGGCTGCGTCGAAACGATCAAGCCCACGACGCACGAAGACCCCACCTACGTGGTCGATGGCATCCTGCACTATGGCGTCGCGAACATGCCGGGCGCCGTGCCGCGCACCAGCACGCTGGCGCTCACGAACGCGACGCTGCCCTACGGCATCACACTCGCGAAACTCGGCTGGAAGGCGGCCTGCCGCGCCGACAGCGCGCTGCGCCTCGGCCTCAACGTCGTCGCTGGCAAGGTCGTGTATCCGGGTGTCGCGGAAGCGATCGGGTTGCCGCTCGTCGACGTGCAATCCGTGCTCTGATGCCTGCGGGTCGTCGTCAGCGCGCCGCCGTTGCGCGCTGGCGCTGATTCACGAACCAGTAGATGAATCCGAAGCTCACGAGCAGCGTGGTGCCGAGCGCGGCGCCGAAGGGCCAGTTGCGCGCGTTGCCCTTGAACTGGTTCTCGATGATGTTGCCGATCATGTCGACGCGGCCGCCGCCGAGGATGTCGTTCACGGCGTAGAGGCCGAGCGAGGGCACGAAGACGAGCAGGACGCCCGCCGCGATTCCCGGCGTCGTGAGCGGCACGATCACGCGCGAGAAGGCGCGCATCGGGCCCGCGCCGAGATCGAGCGCCGCCTCGATCAATGCGCCGTCGAGTTTTTCGACGCTCGAGTAGATCGGCAGGATCATGAACGGCAGGAACGTGTAGACGAGCCCCAGCACCACGGCTCCGGGTGTGTAGAGCATCTCGAGCGGCTGCGAGATCAGATTCAGCTGGATCAGCAGCGAGTTGAGCAGGCCCTCGCTCTTCAGGATCGTCACCCACGCATAGGTGCGGATCAGGAAGCTGGTCCAGAAGGGCACCATCACCGCCATCAGCAGCAGATTGCGCCAGCGCGGGTCGGCGCGGCCGATCAGGAAGGCCACCGGATAGCCGGCGCACAGACACACGGCGGTGGTGATCCCCGCGTAATAGATCGAACGGATCACGATCTGGAGGTAGACGGGATCGAGCACGGAGGCGTAATTCTCGAGCGTGAACCCGAGAATCACGCCCCCGAGCGTGCCGCGGCGGGCGAAGCTGTAGACCAGCATGATCAGGGCGGGCGCGATCACGAACGCGATGGCCCAGGCGATCACCGGCGAGAGCAGCAGCCAGCCGGCCCTGCCGGGCTGGCGCTGCCGCTCCGTGGCTGCCGCGTTGAAGCGCGTCGCTTCCTGCCGCATGCGCTGCTGGCTCCGCTAGCCGTTTCCCGTCGCTGTCCGACGCATCAGGAGCCGCTCTTCGCCTTCAGGTCCGTGAACAGCTTGTCGACGTCGGCCGCCAGCGCGCCGATGTCCCGGAACGTCGCGAGCTTCGGGTTTCCCGGCGGATAACTCGCCGGGTTCGCCTGGTCCTCCGGGCTGAGCAGCTTGCGCGCTTCGAGGTTCGGATTCGTGTACGGGAATTCCTCGGAGATCTGCAGGCTGACTTCGGGCCGCAGGATGTAGTCGATGAATTGGTGCGCGGCGTCGACGTGCTGGGCGCCTTTCGGGATCACGAGGTTGTCGATGAACATGTGCGCGCCTTCCTTCGGGAGCACGTAGGCGAATTTTCCGGGCTGCTCCTTGATCAGGATCGCGGCCTCACCCGACCACGCGATGCCGAGATCGACATCGCCGTTGAGCAGCGCCGTCTTCGGACTGTCCGAATCGTAGACCTTCACGAGCGGCAGCCAGGCGGCGAGCACCGGCCGCACCTTCTCGAGGTTCTCCTTCGTCACGCCGTCGGGCGCGATGCCCTGCGTCGCGAGGCCCCAGGTCACGATCTCGAGCGCGTCGTCGAGGATCACGATGCGGCCCTTGTACTTCGGCTGGAAGACGTCGGCGTAGCCGGTGACCGGATCCTTCACCTTTTCGGTGTTGACGATGATGCCGACGGTGCCCTGCATGTAGGGCACGCTGTAGCTGAGCCCCGGGTCGTGGGGTTGCTTCCAATATTCGGGCCCGACGTTCTTCAGGTTCGGAAGCTTCGCCTTGTCGAGCGGCACCAGCAGATTCTCCTTCACCAGCGCCTCGACCACGTACTCGGAGGGCTGGATCAGGTCGTAGTTCGCGGCGCCCGACATCAACTTCGCGAGCATCTCCTCGTTCGAGCCATAGCTCTCGTAGTTGACCCGGATGCCGGTTTCCTTCGTGAAAGCTTCGAGCACCGATTGCGGCACGTACTCCGACCACGCGAACAGATTGAGTTCTCCCGCCGCCTCGGCCGGTTGCGGCGCCGCGGGCGCGGCAGGCACCGCCGCTTCGGAGGACGGCGCCGGCGGCGGTGCGGAGTCCGAGCACGCGAGCATGGCGAGGGCAGCGGCGAGCGCGCCGAGCGTGTGACTTGCGATACGGGTCATGGGCTCTCCTTCACTGGGGTTCAAGGATTCCGGCGCCGCAGCGCTTCGGTGAGAAACACCGCGGTCACGGTGACGAGGATGAAGACCGTCGAGATCGCGTTGAGCGACGGGTCGAGGCCCTTCTTCACGCGCCCGAAGATCTCGAGCGGCAGCGTGCGCGTTCTGGCGCTCGCGGTGAAATAGGTGACGATCAGCTCGTCGAGCGAAAGCGTGAACGACATCAGCGCTCCCGAAATGATCGCGGGCATCAGATAGGGAACCAGCACCTTCGTGAAGGCCTGCACCGGCGTGGCGCCGAGATCGAGCGCCGCCTCCTCGAGGGCAGGGTCGAGGCCTGCGAGGCGCGCCTGCACGGCGGCCATCACGAACGGAAAGCAGAACGTGACGTGCGAGATGATGATCGTCGTGTAGCCGAGCTGGAGCCCGATCGTGACGAAGAGGATCAGCAGGCTCACGCCGAGGATCACTTCGGGAACGATCATCGGAAGAAACACGAAGGTTTCGAGCAGTCCGCTCGCCCGGTAGCGGTAGCGGTAGAGCAGCCAGCCGCCCACCGTTCCGAGCACCACCGATAGAACCGTCGTCACCGACGCGACGATCAGGCTGTTCTGGAGCGTGCGTACGAGTACCGAATCGTGCCAGAGGGCGGCATACCAATCGAGCGTGAAGCCGGTCCAGACGATGTTCAGCTTCGATTGGTTGAAGGAGAACAGGATCATGATCGCGATCGGCAGGTAGAAGAAGACGAAGACGATGCCCGTCCAGGTCGCGAGGAGGCGGCGGACGGACTTCACCCCGGCTCCGGGCTAGCGATAGATCGCGGCGGCGGCATCGAAGGTGCCAAGATGGACCTCCACCACTTTGGACAGATCTGGCGTGTACCCGCCTGCGAGCACCCACGCGAGTGGCAACGCTTCGCGCCTGGCCCACGCGAAGACCATACGATCCCGCTCGCGGAGGTCGGCGTGGTCGAGATCGAGCGGCGAGTACGGGTCTTCGCGATAGGGGTCGGCGCCAGCCTGATAGAGGACCAGATCCGGGCGCCCGTTGGCAAGGACTTTCGTCATCCCGCGTTCGAGGGCCTCGAGCATCGCCTGGCGCCCGCTGCCGTTCGGGAGCGCGATCGAGACGTGATTGGACCCGTCGGAGTGTCGCACGGTTGCGACATCCCGGTGTGCCGTATTCTGCACGTAATCGTTGCCGTAGATGGAGCAGTTGAAGAGCCACGGGCGCGTCGCGCACAGCGACGCCGTGCCGTTGCCGTAATGCAGGTCGAGATCGAGCACGGCGACGGTCGCGAGCCGCCCGGCCTGGCGCAGCACCTCGGCCGCGACGACGAGCCCGTTGAACGTGCAAAAGCCCTCACCGTGATCGGCATGCGAGTGGTGGAAGCCGCTCGCAAGCGCTGCGGAAACGCCAACTTCGAGCGCGCGGCTCGCCGCCGCGAGCGCTCCCCCATTGGTCAAGAGCACCGACGGCCAGAGCAGCGGTGACCAGGGGAACTTCTGTGATTCCGCGAGTGCGCGCGGCTCACCGGTGCGAACGGCCTCGATGTAGGCCGGCGTGTGGACGAGGCCCAACTCCGCGGCCGAAACCGGTTCTGGAGCTTCCACGCGCGCCAGCGCCCGGTCTTTGAGCCCGTCGGCCACCAGCTGGAACTTCCGCATCGGCATCACGTGATTGCCGATTGGCGCCGCGAAGCCGGCGTGGTGGTAGGCCGTGATCACGCCGTCGGTGGTAGCAAGCGGAAGCTCGGATGGCGAGACGTCCAATGCGCCGCAGCCGCCCGCAACGGGTCGAGCGCCGCAGCCGGAACGTGCACACCGTAAACGGCGTAGATGGCCTCGACGACGGCGGCGACCTCGGCCGAGGGCATGGCGCTCTCGTGCTCTCGCCCGACACGGCGCAGCACCAGCTCGAGCGGCACGGGCCGGGGGGTGGCGCCGGCCAGCAACTCGGGCGCGCGGAAATCCGGCTGGGCGTAGGGGGCGGCCGCGGGATCGACCTTCTGGAAGCCGGCGCGCTGGTACGAACGCAGCCGCGGCATGCGGTTCGGTTCGGCCGGATCGGGCGCCTCCATTTCGGCGACGAGTACGATCGCGGGGTTTGGGCGGCAACCGGCGGCGGCCGCGCAACGCCGGGCCGTCTGGAGGGGAAGTGCGCGCAGCCAGGCCGCCAGGCCGCTTCCCCTGTGCGCAGGATCGACGTAGGCATGCGAAAGGTGCACGACGAGCGGCCCCGGGGCCGGCCGGCCCTGCGCGTCGAGGCGAACCACCGCCGTGTGGTCGCGCAGCGCCGCGACGGCCTCGCCGCGCCGCAGCACGAGCAGCTCGTAGGCGAGCGCCGCGCGCCCGACGGGCCGCGCGGGATCCCACGCCAGCCGATCGGTGATCACCGTGCGCGTCTCCATCTCGCCGCGTGGACCAAACTCCGAAAACAGCTTGTCGTACGCGACCGCGAAATCGGGTTCGCGGATGTGCCGGACTCGGCACACACGTACGTCCGCCCAGTCGCGTGTCGCCGTAGCGCGGTCGCCGGGGGCGAGGTCTTCGGTGCGCAGCAGGGGATCCACCCGGGGCGTGCTACCGCCGCGAGCGGGGGCGCGCAACCCCTGCAAGGGCCCGCGGGGACGGATTTTTCGGGTCCGTTCGTCGTGGTGGCGCCGCCTGGGCGGGCGTGCTTGAGTCGAAGGCATGGCCGCCTTCGATCTCGATTCCCTGCGCCAGCTCGATCAGGCCCACCACCTGCATCCGTTCACCGACCACCGTGCGATGCACCGCGAGGGCACGCACATCGTGCGTTCGGCGAAGGGTTGCACGCTGACGTTCGAAGACGGCCGCGAGCTGCTCGACGGGCTTGCCGGCTTGTGGTGCGTGAACGTCGGCTATGGGCGGGAGGAAATCGCCGAGGCGGTAGCCGAGCAGATGCGGGCCGTCGCCTTCTACCCGTCGTTCTTCAACACGACGACCGAGCCGACGATCCGATTGGCTGCGCGGATCGCCGCGCTCGCGCCGGCGCGGCTCAACCACACGATCTTCAGCAATTCGGGCTCCGAGGCGAACGAAACCGCGCTCAAGCTGATCCGCGGCTACTGGAAGCTGCGCGGCCGGCGCGAGAAGACGAAGGTCCTCGCGCGCACGTTCGCCTACCACGGCGTGACGCTCGCGACGACGAGCCTCACCGGCCTGCCGACCTGCACCGATCCCTTCGATCTCCCGCTTCCGGGCTTCTTGCAGGTGCCGGGGCCCAACGCGTACGGCAGCGGCAAGAGTCCTTCCGAATACGCCGCCTGGTGTCTCGAAGAAACACAGCGCGTCATCGCCCGCGAGGGCGCGGCGACGATCGCCGCCTGCTTCGTCGAGCCGGTGCAGGGAGCCGGCGGCGTGATCGTGCCACCCGACGGCTACCTCCGCGATTTACGCGAGCTTTGCCGCCGCCACGAGATCCTGTTCGTCGCCGACGAGGTGATCACCGGCTTTGGTCGGCTCGGCGCGTGGTTCGCGTCGGGTCTGTGGAATCTCGATCCGGATCTGATGACGATGGCGAAGGGCATCACGAGCGGATATCTGCCGCTCGGAGCCACCCTCGTGAGCGACGAGATCAGCGCGGCGCTCGAGGCCGGCGGCTACCTGGCGCACGGGTTCACCTACACGGGTCACCCGACGACGTGCGCCGCCGCGCTCGCCAATCTCGACGTGCTCGAAAACGAGCGCCTGATCGAGCGCGTGCGCGACGACGTCGGCCCGCGCTTCCTGGCGGCGCTGCGCAAGCTCACCGGCCATCCCGCCGTCGTCGAGATGCGCGGTTTCGGTTTGATCGGCGCCCTCGAGCTGAAGCGCCCGCCGCGCGGGCCCCACGCCGG
>JANNIY010000056.1:0-7999 GCA_031405455.1 Deltaproteobacteria bacterium
CCGACCCCGATCCGACACCGCAGGGATTAGGCGGGAGGCGGCGGGGGGTGGGCGGAGGCGAAATCAAGCGCAGCCGCACCGCAAGGCTGCCGCTTCCTCGACGCCACAAAATAGAATTCAGGCAAGCAATTCCGAAACGAGGAACGGCGAGCCATTCGCCGCAGCCCACCCCCCGCCGACTCCCGCCTCTTGCGCCAGGAATGCCGCAGCCAGATCAGTCCACGAAGCTCTTGAGAATCCGGCTGCGGCTCGGATGCCGCAGCTTGCGCAGCGCCTTGGCTTCGATCTGGCGGATGCGCTCGCGCGTCACCTCGAAATCCTGGCCCACCTCTTCGAGCGTATGGTTGCCGTTCTTGCCGATGCCGAAGCGCATCATCAACACCTGCTCCTCGCGCGCCGAAAGCGTCGCCAGCACGCGCCGCGTGTTCTCGGCGAGGCTCGTGTTGAGCGTGTGCTCCTGCGGCGAGATGGCGTTCTTGTCCTCGATGAAGTCGCCGAGGTGGCTGTCCTCCTCCTCGCCCACCGGCGATTCGAGGCTGATCGGCTCCTTCGCGATCTTGAGCACCATGCGCACCTTGTCGACCGGGTATTCCATCCTCACCGCGAGTTCCTCGGGTGTCGGCTCGCGGCCCAGCATCTGGACGAGGAAGCGCGTGGCACGCACCAACTTGTTGATGGTCTCGATCATGTGGACGGGACTCCGGATGGTGCGGGCCTGATCGGCGATGGCGCGGGTGATGGCCTGGCGGATCCACCAGGTCGCGTAGGTCGAGAACTTGTAGCCGCGCTGATACTCGAACTTGTCCACGGCCTTCATCAGGCCGATGTTGCCTTCCTGGATCAAGTCGAGAAACTGAAGCCCGCGGTTCGTGTACTTCTTCGCGATCGAGACGACGAGCCGCAAGTTGGCCTCGACGAGCTCGCTCTTCGCGCGGGTTGCGCGTTCCGTCGCCACCACGAACGTCGCGACGGCCGCTTCGATCTCGGAGCGTGACATCCGGGTGTCGGACTCGATCCGTTCGATCGCCCGCTCGATCTCGTCGAGTTCGGCGCCGAGCCGAATCACGCGCTCGGGATCTCCCCCGAGCCGGGCGAGCGCCTCCTTCGCGCGCTGGCTGCGCCGCGCGGAAAGCGCGGCGACTTCACGAAACTCGTCGGGCCGGAGTGAGAGCGGCGCCACGAGTTTGCGTGCGGCCGCGGCGTGCCGGCGCAGCTCCTCCGCGACCACCGCGAGGCCCCCCATGATCTCCTCGATGCGCGCCTTCGAGAACCGCGTCTCGCGCATCAGATCGATCACCTGGCGCAGCAGGTCGCTGGTCTCAGCGCGCAGGCGCTTGCGCGTACTCTCGCTCGTGCGCGAGTTGGCGACGCAGGCGAGTTTCTTGACGACCTCGCTCTCGAGTCGCGTCACCTTCGTGATCCTGACCAGGAAGTCCTTCCGACGCTCTTCGTGCGTATACGTCGGCTCGATCTCATCCAAACCGTCGAGGGTCGCGCGCAAGTCGATCTGGCCCTCCCGCAACAGCTCCGCGGTCGCGAGGATCTCGCGAACACCATACGGCGTTGCCAGGACGGCGAGTTGGCGCGCGTATTGTCCGGCCTCGATGCGTTTCGCGATTTCGACCTCGCCCTCGCGCGTGAGCAGCGAGACCTGGCCCATCTCGCGCAGGTAGACCCGCACGGGATCGTTGGTGGGCCCGTCGGCATCGCTCGCCGCGGCGCGGCGCGGACGCGGCGCGCGCTTCGGCTCGAGTTCGCCGGCCGCGTCAGCCCGCTCGGCGGAGGCAGCCGCGGCTGGGGGCGCTGCGGGCTCCCGGCGTTCGCGACGCGCGGCGCGTTCGCGGGTGTTCTCGGCGGCGCGGCGGCGCGGCGCGCCGACGGTCGTCGTCTCGTCTCGGATTTCCGGGGTCGCTGTTTCCGTCGAACGATGAAGGTTGGGGGACATGGGGGGGTTCCTTCTACGCGGCGTTCCGTCGACTATCCGTGTGGTGGTCTGCTCTGTCAGTGCCTCGTTGCGACCCGAACTGGCTTCGCTCCCGAGGGCTCTTCACGCAAGCGCTGGATCTCGCCGAGCAGGGCCCCGGCGTCGGCATCGGGTTCGTGCAGGCGTCGCTTCAGCGCCTGCCGCTGGGCTCGCGCACTGCGCTTTCGCAGCACGGCCAACGTGTCGTCGAGAATGCGCATGGCGGTCGCCTCGCTGGGCGCCTCGTCGTCCGCGGCGAGTGAACGCGCCAGCGTGCGCACAGGAGGCTCGAGGCGTTCGCAGAGTTTTTCGAGATCGATCCGAGGCGCCTCGCCGGCGCTCGCGACGAGCGCCTCCAGCAGCTCGCGCTGCGGCCCGGCCTCGACCAGGCTGGCGATCTCCGCGCCGGGAAGGCGCTCGGCGAGGGCGGGATGCTCGAGCAGGCAGCGCAGCACCTGTTCGATGTAGCGCTCTTCGGGATTGCGACGGCGCGGCAGAATCGGCACGGCGTCGCGCGGGTCCTGGCCTCGCTGCACGGCGCGCACGGCCGCCGCCACGTGGTGCGCCTCGACTCCGACGCACAGCGCGAGCTGCTGCTCGAAGCCCGCGCGCTCGACGGGAGCCGGAATCAGCGCCAGCAGGGGCGCGACGGCGGCGACGACATCGGCTTTGAGCGCGGGCGTGGCAGCACCCTGCGCGAGCGCACGTTCGATCACGCGGTCGAGCGCAGGCGCCGCCCGCTCGACGAGGTCGCGCAGCGCATCGGCCCCGGCGCTGCGCAGGAAGCTATCGGGATCTTCACCCGCCGGCAGCACCGCGGCTCGCACGCGCAGCCCTTCCGGAAGCAGCACTTCGAGGGCGCGCGTGATGGCGCGCTGCCCGGCTTCGTCTCCGTCGAACAACAGCACGACCGTCTGCGTGCGCCGCCGCAGGTTGCGCGCGTGCTCGGCGCTGAGCGCGGTGCCGCAGGTGGCGAGCACGGCCTCGATGCCGGCGCGATGCAACGCGACGAGATCGAAATAACCCTCGACGACGACGGCGCGCTCGCTCTTGCGAATCGGATCGAGCGCCAGCGGAAAACCGAAAAACCCCTCGCGCTTGTGGAAGATCGGGCTCTCGGGCGTGTTGAGATACTTGGGCTCCTGGTCGGGAGCGAGTGCGCGCCCGCCAAAGCCGAGAATTCTCCCGCGCGTGTCGCGGATCGGGAAGGTGACCCGCCCGCGCAGGCGATCATAGTGACCGCCGGAGTCGCGCGCGGCCAGGATCCCCGCCCGCTCAGCGATCTCGGCCGGAATTCCACCTGCGCGCAGGTGCTGCGCGACGTGATCCCAGCGGTCGGGTGCGAAGCCGATCCCGAAGCGCTCGATGCTGGCGGCGTCGATGCCGCGCTTCTCGAGGTACGCATGCGCGGGATTCCCAGGCGCCGCGAGCGCGGCGAGGTAGGCCGCCTGCGCGATCTCGTTGGCCTCGTAGAGGCGCTCGGCCAGACCCCGCTCGCCTGAATCCGTCTCGGGGATCTCGATGCCGCGTTCGGCCGCGAGCGCTCGCGCGGCTTCGGGAAAACTCAGGTTCTCGATCTTCATCAGGAAGGTGATCGCGTTGCCGCCTTCCTGGCAGCCGAAGCAGTAATAGGCCTGGCGATCCGGATTGACGTTGAAGGAGGGCGTCTTCTCGCCGTGGAAGGGACACAGGCCCTTGTAGCTTCGCCCGGCTTTCTTGAGCGTGACGAAACGACCGACGAGGTCGACCAGGTCGACGCGGTCTCGAATCTGCTGGATGATCTCGTCGGGGATACGCGCCACCAGCAGCTCCCGCGAAAATCAGCGAGCCATTCGCCTCTGCTTCTTCAGGGCTCGCTTGCGAGCCGCCGCCGCCTTCTTCTTGCGACGTACGCTCGGCTTGTCGTAGTACTCGCGCCGCTTGAGCTCGGAAAGAACGCCTGCCTTCTCGCACTGCTTCTTGAAGCGCTTCATCGCCACTTCGAAGGGCTCGTTGTCTCTCAACTTGATGACAGGCACGCTGCGAACTCCTGATCGGCGTCAGACGCGGCTCGTAGCCCGCGCTGCACGTATGAGTGGCGGTTGAAGGCCTTCCGTGTCGAAACCCAACCAGTCGTGCGTGCGCACGAACCGGCAAGAAACCGCTGTAAAATCGCTGGGTTCCGAAGCTTTACCCAGCGCCGGCCGACTCTAGCGCAGGGCGCTGGGAGCATCAACCGAGGGGGGGCGGACCGGGATCCCGAGTTCGAGCAAACGGCGTTTCACCAGGCCCACCGTGGTCTCCCGGAAATGGAAGATCGAGGCCGCCAGGGCGGCCTGGGCGTGCCCGCCGGTGGGCCCATCGGCGAGAGCCGCCGCCAGGTCGTCCGCATTGCCGCCGCCGCCGGAGGCGATCACCGGAACCGAGACCCGATCCGTAACCGCCCGCAGCAGGCCGAGGTCGTAGCCGCTGCGCGTGCCATCGCGATCCATGCTGGTGAGCAGGATCTCGCCGGCGCCGGCAGCCGCCATGCGCGCCGCCCAGTCGACCGCATCCAGCCCGGTGGGGCGGCGGCCGCCATGCGTGCAGACCTCCCAGCTTCCCGTGGCGTTCGCGCGGCAATCGATCGCGACGACCAGGTTGGCGCTGCCGATCTTCACGGCGGCTTCGGACACCAGATCGGGGTTCTCGACCGCGGCGGTCATGATCGAAACCTTGTCGGCGCCCGCGTTGAGCAGATCGCGCACATCTTGAAGCGAGCGCACGCCGCCGCCGACCGTCAGCGGCATGAACACGCTCTCGGCCGTTCGCGACACGGCATCGAGCAGGATGCGCCGCCCCTCGTGGCTCGCGCTGATGTCGAGGAAGGTGATCTCGTCCGCCTCCTGCGCGTCGTACATCATCGCGACTTCGACGGGATCCCCGGCATCGACGTGGTCGACGTAGCGCACGCCCTTGACGACGCGACCCTTGTCGACGTCGAGGCACGGGATGATGCGTTTCAGGAGCATGCGAGCTGCTCGAGCGTCGTCGCCAGATCGACGGCGCCCGTGTAGAGCGCGCGCCCGACGATCGCGCCCGCGATGCCGTGCTCGCGATGGGCGGCGCAAGCGAGCACGTCCGCGGTCGAACGGATGCCGCCCGAGACGATCACCGGAATCGCGACGTGTCCGGCGAGTTCCGCAGTGGCAGCGAGGTTCGGACCCTCCAGCATGCCGTCGCGCCCGATGTCGGTGAAGATGATGGCTGCCACACCGGCGTCTTCGAGCTCGCGCGCGAGATCGATCGCGCGCTTCTCACTGCGCTCGCGCCAGCCTTCGATGGCGACCCAGCCGTCGCGCGCGTCGATGCCGACGGCGATCTGGCCCGGATGGCGACGCGCCGCCTCGCGGGCAACGGCAGGCTCGCGCGCGGCGAGCGTGCCGAGAATCACGCGTCCAACTCCGGTCGCGAGCGCCTCCTCGACGCTGGCGAGATCGCGCAGGCCGCCGCCCAACTGGACGGGAATGCCTCCGACGTTCGCAAGGATGCGCCGCAGCACGGCGCTGTTGCGCGGACGTCCGGCCTTGGCGCCGTCGAGATCGACGACGTGCAGCCGCGGGATCGGGAGCCGCGCGAAGCGCGCCGCGACCTCCGCGGGATCTTCGGCATAGACGGTCGCCTGGGCGTAGTCGCCCTGCGTGAGCCGCACGCAGCGCCCGTCGAGAATGTCGATGGCGGGGATGAGCTCGAAGGGCGCGGTCGGCCTGCCTCCGCTCGCCTGCGGTTCGCTGCGCGCGCGCCCTGCTCGCTTGCTGGCGTCGGAGCCGGCTAGCGGCATTGCGCGACCCAGGCGGCGTAGGCGTCGAGCAGGCGTTTGCCGGCCGCCTGGCTCTTCTCGGGATGGAACTGCACGGCGAAGATGTTCCGGCTCGCCACCGCGGCGGCGAATTCGCCGCCGTAGTCGACGCTTCCCACCACGAGTTCCGGACGCGCGGGCTCTGCGCGGTACGAGTGAACGAAGTAGTAGAGCTCGCGCGGCCCGAGCTTCGCGAGCATCGGGTGGTCTCCGCGATAACGCACTTCGTTCCAGCCGATGTGCGGAACGCGCAGCCGCGCTCCGCTCGCGTCACGTTCCGGAAAGCGCGTGACGCGGCCGGCGAGCAGCCCGAGCCCCGGCGTCACAGCATGCTCGTCACCCTCGTCGAACAGCAGCTGGAGGCCGAGACACAGCCCCAGGTAGGGACGCCCGGCGGCGACCGAATCTCGGACCGCATCGGCAAGCTTCTTTTCGGCGAGGCTCGCCGCGGCCGCTGCGAAGGCGCCGACGCCGGGCAGCACGACGCCGTCGGCGCCGCGCACGTCGGACGGATCGCCCGTGACGACGGGCACGAGTCCGGAGCGGGCGAGGGCCTTCGCAACGCTGCGAAGGTTCCCGGCGCCGTAATCGACGATGGCAATCCGAAAGGCGCTGCGCATGAAAGGGCCTAGAGGGCGCCCTTTACGCTGGGAAGGCCCCGCACACGCGCGTCGCGTTCGACCGCCACGCGCAGCGCGCGCGCCACGCCCTTGAACACCGCTTCGACCACGTGGTGCGGGTTGCGCCCATAACGCAGCTCGACGTGCAGATCGATCCCCGCGTTCTGCGAGAAGGCGTAGAGGAAATCTTCCACGAGCGATGCGTCGAAATCCCCGATCCGCGTGTTCGTGAGTTCCACCTGATACACCAGATAGGGTCGATTCGAAACATCGAGCGCCACTTCGACCTTGGTCTCCGCCATTGGAAGCGACGCCGCGCCATAGCGCCGGATGCCCTCGGCGGAACCGAGCGCCTGGCGCACGGCCTGACCGAGCGAGATGCCGACGTCCTCGACCGTGTGGTGCGCATCGACCGCGAGATCGCCCTTGGCCTCGAGCCGCAGATCGAACAGGCCGTGCTTGGCGAAAGATTCGAGCATGTGATCGAAGAACGGCAGGCCCGTCGCCACCTCGTATTGGCCGCTGCCGTCGAGATCGATCGAGACGCGGACTTCGGTTTCGCGCGTCTTGCGCTCGACCGCGGCCTTGCGCTCGCTGCGTTCACTCATACTTCGATTTCCGCCTCCGCGTCACGCGCGGCTTCGCGCTCGCGCCGCGCTCGCCGGATCTTCTGAAGCCGCATCTCCACCGACTTCGCGTGCCCCGTCAGGCCCTCCAGCGCGGCGAGTCTCATCACGTCCGCCCCCAACTCGCGCAGCTTCGACGGCTCGAAGCGGATCACACTCGTGCGCTTGAGGAAATCCTCGACGCCGAGCGGTGAGAAGAAGCGCGCGGTACCCCCCGTCGGCAGCACGTGGTTCGGGCCGGCGAGGTAATCGCCGACCGCCACCGGCGAGTAGTGACCGAGGAAGATAGCGCCAGCGTTCTGGACGTGCTTGGAGACGTTCTCGGCGTCGTCCACCGCCAGCACCAGGTGCTCCGGTGCGTAACGGTCGGCGAGCGCCAGACACTGCGCGAGGTCCTTGGCGACCACGATCGCGCCGCGCGAGGCCAGCGACTTGCGAGCGATGCCCGCGCGCTCCAGCGTCTTGAGCTGGCGTGCGAGCTGCTCCTGGATCCGCGGGACCAGGCTCTTCACATTCGTAATCAACGCCACGCTGGCCATCTCGTCGTGCTCCGCCTGCGAAAGCAGATCCGCTGCCACCCAGGCCGGCGTCGCACTCTTGTCGGCGATGATCAGCACCTCGGTCGGTCCGGCCTCGCCGTCGATCGCTACGTCGCCGAACACCAGCCGTTTTGCGGCCGCGACGTACTGGTTGCCGGGGCCGACGATCTTGTCGACGCGCGGGACCGTCGCGGTGCCGTAGGCGAGCGCCGCGATCGCGTGCGCCCCTCCCATCTTGAAGACGCGGTGCACGCCGGCGACGCGCGCCGCCATCAACACCTCGGGGCGGATCGATCCGTCGGGCTGCGCGGGCGTCGCCATCACGATCTCCGGAACCTCGACCACCGAGGCCGGCACCGCGTTCATGATCACGCTCGACGGGTAGGTCGCCTTGCCACCGGGGACGTAGATGCCCACGCGCTGGAGCGGCCGCA
>JANNIY010000057.1:0-9214 GCA_031405455.1 Deltaproteobacteria bacterium
CGCGGCGGATTGCGCGAGTGCGCGCAGCGCCGCCTTGGCCTGCGCAAAGCCCCCGAACTTCGCGCGGCCGCGCAACGAAGCGGACGCGCCCGTGAAGATCAGGGTGCCGCGTTGGCGCGGCAGCATGGCTTGGAGTGCGGCCTTGCCGAAGAAGAAGCCCGCGAGGGCATTCACGCGCCACATGTCCTCGAGAAATGCCGCGTCCATCTCGAGAAACGCCTTGGGCCAGTTGCCACCGGCGTTGAAGATCGCGGCCTCGAGCGGAGCGGCGGGAAGATCGGCCTGCGCTACGGCGCGCCGCACGAGCGCCTCGTCGCTGACATCGCCCACCACGGCCTCGGCCTGCGCCCCGCTCTCTCGCAGCTCGCGGAGCGTCGCGTCCAGCTTCTCCGCCGAACGTCCCATCACGGTGATCCGGAAGCCTTCCTTCGCAAAGCGCCGCGCGATCGCGGCCCCGAGCCCCTGCCATGCGCCCACGCCGACCACGATGGCTGACCGCCCTGAAGTTTCGTCTCGAGACATGCTCCCCCCGTTTGCTCTACTCGGCTGGCGAACAGCGAGGCTTCGATTCGCAGCCGACCCGATAGGGTGTCAGCCTCGCGCCTCTCGCTGCGGTTCACCCCCAGGGCTGGGCGGCGTCTCGACCAGCATCCGGGGCATCGCTTCGCGGACTCGATTCCGCCCACGCACGCGCCCGTTCCGCGAGCTCATCCGAACCCGGACGAGCGCTCGCAGCGGAGGTGGGCTGATTCTGCGTTCCGTCCAATGCGCTGCGGGCGGAGGCGCCCGAAGACCCGCTCGTCGCGTTGCGGACCGCCGAACCAGCCGCTGCGCCGGGGACGGCCACTCCGCTGCGCCCCGCGTCTGCGCTCGCGTCCTCGCGCGTCTGGATCCGGTCCGCTGCGCGCTGCGCGGGATCGAGATTTCCTGCGGAATCCGGTGGACTGTTTCCGCCGCTGCTCAGCAAGAGCCATGCAGTCGCCAGGGCGACGATCACGCACAGCGCAAGCATCCCGATTCGTTGCATGCCCTTGTTCTCCCAGGCAGGCAGCTTACATCGCGAAAGTCGTGGGTAGCGAACGCAGCGTGTCAGCGCACGAGAAACCGCCGCCGCGCGACCCGAATTCAATATACATGCAATCTCGAACGGGAACTGGCCCCTCTATTCCCTTCGAGGCCTTCGCCGATGCCACAGGCCTGAGTCCGTCTGGTTGCGAAAGGCCCGTGCTAGCGTGCAGCCAGTCCGATCCGCGCGCGGTTGCCGATGTCCCGAGAGCTTCCGTCGACCTCTTCCCTGCGCGCGTTCTCGCGCGCTGCGCGCACGCTCAGCTTCAAGCGGGCAGCCGCGGAGCTGCACGTTTCGTCGTCGGCGCTGAGCCGTCAGATCCAGGCGCTCGAGGAACATCTCGGCGTAACCCTGTTCCAGCGCCTGAACCCGGGGCTGGCGCTGACCGACGAGGGTCGCCGCTATCTCGAGGCCGTGGAGGCTGCGCTGGCACAGCTCGAAGCGGCGCAAGCTCTCTTCGCACCGCAGCCGCGGCCGCTGCGCGTCAGTGCTCTCGAGTCTTTCAGCGAAAGCTGGCTCGTGCCGAATCTGCCGGATTTCGAGAGCGCACACCCGGCGGTCGGGATCGAACTCGAGGCCACGCTCCGCTATGCGGACTTCGCGCGAGACGTCGTCGACGTGGCGCTCCGCTTCGGCCTCGGTCCGTGGCAGGGTCTGCACAGCGAGCCGATCGTCGATCTCGCTTTCTTTCCGGTGTGTAGCCCCGGCCTGGCGGCGGAATCGCAGATGCGTCTGCCCAGCGATCTCGCGAGCCAGACGCTGATCCACGTGGCGCAGACCCCCGACGCCTGGCGGGCGTGGCTGCACGGCGCCGGTGTTCCGACGCTCGCGGCGCGCCGCAATCTGACCTACGACCACGTGAGTCTCGCACTGGCGGCCGCCGAGTCGGGCCAGGGCCTGGCACTCTCGACTCCGATCCTGTGTGCGCAACGCCTGCGCACGAAACGCCTCTGCCGCCCCTTCCAGGCAAGCGTTCGCTCCGAAGCGACGTACCACTTCGTCTGCCGGCCGGAGAGCCTCTCCGACCCCCGCATCACGGCGCTCCGCGACTGGTTGGTGGCGCGGCTCGCGGCTGCGGATGCGGCGCACGCAAGCGCGGATGCGAATTGAGCGTTTGCTCGGCCTCTGCGTCCGCGCCAGCATGCTGGCATGCAACAGCTCACCTGCATCGCGGCGAACAAACTCGAATGGCGCGAAGTACCGGCGCCGCGCATCCTGGGCGACGGCGAGGCGCTCGTCCGGCCGCTCGCGGTAGCCCGTTGCGACATCGACCTGTTCCTGACCTCTGGCCTCTTCCCCCTGCGCGGCCCCTTTGCACTCGGCCACGAGTGCGTGGGCGAGGTGACGGCGCTCGGTGACGCCGTGCGCGGCCTCGCGATCGGTCAGCGCGTGGTGGTGGCCTTCCAGCTGAGCTGTGGTCGCTGCGATACGTGCGCGGCTGGCCGCACCGCCCTCTGCGAGAAGCTGCCGACACTTTCGGACTACGGCATGCAGCCGCTCTCGGGCAGCGAGTACGGAGGCATGCTCTCGGACCTGATCCGGGTGCCGTATGCCGAGGCCATGCTCCAGCCGATCCCGCCGTCACTCGATCCGGCGCAGCTGGCCAGCGTTTCGGACAATGTGCCCGACGGCTACCGCGCAATCGCACCGCACCTGGCAGCGCATCCGGGGAGCGAGCTGTTGATCGTCAGCCACGGCCTCCCGAGCATCCCCCTCTACGCAGCGCAGGCTGCGGTCGCGCTCGGGGCGAGCCGCGTGGATTTTGCAAGCCGCGACGTCGAGCAGCTGGCGTTGGCGGAGCAACTCGGCGCCCATCCCATCGAGACCGATTACGCAAAGCCCCCGCGCAAGTATCCGATCGTCGTGGACGCGGGCGTGTCGCCCGCCGGACTCCACTACGCGATTCGCGCGACCGAACCGGAAGGCGTCTGCCAGAGCGTGAGCTTCCACGCCGGGCCGGGAATCCCGCTGCCGATGGGCCGGATGTATACGCTCGGCATCCACTTCCACGTGGGCCGCTGTCACTCCGCAGCGTTGCTGCCGGAGGTGGTCGCGCTGATCGTCGCGAAACGCCTGCTGCCCGAGGCGGTCACGACGCGCGTGGTCGACTGGAAGGATGCTCCCGACGCCTGGCTCGAGCCCGCGCTCAAACTCGTGGTGCGCCGCCCGGCCTGAGCGAGCGGGTTGGGGGCAGCGAGGGCGCTCTGGGCGCATCCCGCCAAACGAGCACGAGCAGTCCGGCGAGCGCTACCCCCGAGAACCCCGCGCCGCAAAGGAACGTGGCGGCCGAGCCAAAATTCTCCCACAAGAGGCCGGCGAGAAGGCTCGCGAGGAACAACGCCGCGCCCGACACGAGATTGAAGAGGCCGAAGGCCGTGCCGCGCAGCTTCCTGGGCGCCGTGTCCGCGACCATCGCCGCGAAGAGACCCTGCGAAAGCCCCATGTGCAGGCCCCAGAGCCCCGCACCCAGCAGCACGCCCGCGATACTCCCGAAATACGCCAGCACCAGATCGGCCGCGATCAAGGACGCAAGCCCGCCCGCCAGCACGAGCCGCCGGTCGATGCGGTCGGAAAGACTCCCGGCCGGCGTGGACACGGCGGCGTAGACGAGATTCATCGCAATCATCACGACCGGCACCAAGACGACGGGCAGCCCGACCTCCATCGCACGCAGGACGAGGAACGCCTCGCTGAAGCGAGCCAGCGTGAACACGGCGCCGAGGGCGACGACGACCCAGAACGGGGCAGCCAACCGGCGAAGGTCGCGTCCTTCCAATCGCGCTGACTCCACGGGTTCTCTCGTCGCGTGTGGGGGCTCTTCGACGCCGAGAACGAGAAGCATCACGGCGATCAACCCGGGAACGATCGCGATCGCGAACACTGCCCGCAGGTCGCCGTCGAGAACCACGAAGAGGCCGATGCCGAGCAGCGGCCCCGCAAAAGCGCCGACCGTGTCGAGCGCCTGCCTCAGCCCATAGGCTGCGCCCCGCACTGCGGCGGGCGCAACGTCCGCCACCAGAGCGTCGCGCGGAGCCCCCCGGATCCCCTTGCCAATGCGGTCGACGAAGCGCGCGGCGAACACTTCGATGGGCGTGACGGCGAGGGCGAACACGGGCTTCGTCAGCGCGCCGAGGCCATAGCCGAGTACGGCGAGAAGTTTGCGCCTGCCGAACCAGTCGCTGATCGCACCGGAGAAGACCCGCGTCACGGACGCCGTGGCCTCGGCGGTTCCCTCGATCACGCCGAGGAGCGTCGCGCTCGCAGCGAGCGTCGAGACCAGGAACACGGGCAAATACGCGTGGATCATCTCGGACGAGATGTCCATGAAGAGCGAGACGAAGCCCAGTGTCCACACCGTGCGGGGAATCGAACGCCAGGCTGCGGCGGGCGCGGCGGGGGCACGGGGCATGGCGCGCAATGCTAGGCGATTCGCGATCCAGTCTTCGTGCGTTGGCTGTCGGCCTTCCATCCGCCCCGCTTGCTCGCATGCCAGTCCGTTTCGAACGGGACCTTCACGCCGCAGCGGGATTGCCGTGCCCCTCTTTTCCTGTCGACCGATCGCTCCGGCTGTGGAATCCTCCCGCGCCGACGCAAGGATGGAGGAGTGACCCGATGCGATTCACGCCGCGCGCGGCAAAGCTTTCGTCTCTCACCCTCGGAGTCTCGTTTGCGACGGCCGTTGCGAGCTTCGCGGCGAGCCCCGAGCGCCACGCGTATTTCGGGGAGACGCACGTCCACACGAGCTGGTCCCTCGACGCGTTTGCCATCGGGAACACCCTCACCAATCCCGGTGACGCGTACAAGTACTTCAAGGGTGAGCCGATCAAGCATCCCCTCGGCTACGACGTCAAGATCGACACGCCGCTCGATTGGGCGGGCGTCACGGACCACTCCGAGTACTCGGGCGTGATCAATCTGGCGAACGAACCGGGATCCGCGGTCAGCAAGCTCCCTGCGGCGCAGCCCCTGATCCTGAAAGCCCGGACGAAAGAAGAAATGGAGAGGGTCGCCCTCTACGCCATCAACACCCTGGTCGCCGGACCGCCCGTCAAGGCGCTGATGGCTCCGGAGATCGCCGGCACGGTCTGGAAGCGGAACGTCGGGCTCGCGGATCAGGCGAACGAGCCGGGGAAGTTCACGGCCTTCTGCTCGTACGAGTGGACCTCGATGCCGAACAACATGAACCTGCACCGCAACATCTTCTTCAAGGATTGCGCCAGGGTGCCGGCGCAGCCGTTCAGCGCGCTCGACTCGTTCCATCCCGTGGATCTCTGGAACTGGATGGACGCCCAGCGGAAGGCCGGCAACGACCTGCTCGCAATTTCACACAACGCAAACCTCTCCGACGGCCGCATGTTTCCGACCGAGGTCGACACCGAGGGCCGCCCGATCGACGCCGCCTATGCCGCGTCGCGCGTTCGCAACGAGCCGCTGATCGAGATCAAGCAGCTCAAGGGCACCTCCGAGACGCACCCCCTGCTCTCGCCCAGCGACGAGTTCGCCAATTTCGAGATCATGTCCCTCCTGCTGGGCAATCCGCCTGGCCGGATTGCGCACGTCGTCGGAAGCTATGCCCGCCAGGCGCTGAAGGACGGTCTCTCCATGGAGGACAGCCAGGGCTTCAACCCGTACAAGTTCGGATTCGGCGCCGCGTCGGACTCGCACAACACCGCCGTCCCCTACCGTCAGGACAACTTCTTCGGTGGCCATTCCTTCACCGATGGGACGATCGAGGCGCGCATGTCGGGCACCCTGGTGGGCGGGATGTTCGACGCGCGCACCGAAGGTACCTCCGGCTTGACGGGAGTCTGGGCCGAAGAGAACACGCGCGCCTCGCTCTTCGAGGGGTTGAAGCGCAAGGAGACCTTCGCCGTGAGCGGACCGCACATCCAGGTGCGCTTGTTCGGCGGCTGGCAATACACCGCGGCGATGCTGGCGGAGAAGGACTGGGTGAAGACCGGCTACGCGAAGGGCGTTCCGATGGGCGGAGACCTGCCGCCGGCGAAGGCCAAGGCCCCGACCTTCATCGTCTGGGCGGTGAAGGATCCGACCTCGGGTAATCTCGACCGCATCCAGATCGTCAAGGGGTGGACGCAGAGCGGCCAGAGCTTCGAGAAGATCTTCGACGTCGTCTGGGCGGGCGACCGCAAGGCCGACAAGTGGACCGGCAGCGTACCGCCGATCGGCAACACCGTGGACAGCGAGAAGGCGACCTACAGCAACACGATCGGCGCTGTGGAGCTGAAGACGGTCTGGACCGATCCCGAGTTCGATCCGAGCCTGCACGCCTTCTACTACGCGCGCGTGCTCGAGATCCCGACGCCGCGCTGGACGACGATTCAGGCCGCGAAGCTCGGCATCGCGCCGCCGGACGTGGTGTCGCCCACGCTCCAGGAGCGCGCGTGGGGTTCACCGATCTGGTACACGCCGAGCGCCGAGGCTCGCAAGCACGCCAGCGCGGGCATCACGGTGGCCGACCTGAAAAAGAGTGGCGCGGCGGCGCTCGACGACGATCAGCTGAAGGCGCTGATCGTGGAAAAGTCGGTCTGGTTGCAGAATACGGTGACCGGTGAGAAGTCCATGATCATCTACGGCGCCCTGGGCAAGGGCCCGGACGCGAAGCCCCTCACACCCTCCGAACCGGGCTACGTCACCCAGCGTTTCCCGGCCAACCAGGGCCAGTTCCAGCTGCGCAATCTGGCAAGTAAGGTGGCGATGCAGAGCCTGACCGGCGACGCGTTCGAGGGCAGCTATCTCGGCACGTCCCGGACCTTCAACATCGACCGCGGGAAGATCGTCAGCGATCTCGTCGGCACGCCGATCGAGATCTCCGTCTACAGGCTGGGCGACAAGTACGTCGGCGCGCGCAGCAACGAGTTCGGCTATGCCAACTACGAGATCGTCCCGGCGGTTGCCGAGTTGAATCCCATTCGGTGAGCATGCTCGGGCGGGTCCTGCGCGAGCCGTTGGCGCAATTCCTGTTGCTCGGGCTCCTGCTTTTCGCCGCCTATCACGGGCTCCGCCGCGGGGGTGATCCGGCTTCGCAGTCCGGCCGCATCGAGCTGACCGGGGACGATCTGCGGCAAATCGGCGCGGCATGGGTCGCGCAGGGGCGTCCTGCGCCGTCTCCAGCAGAGATGCAAAGCCTCGTCGCTGCCCGGGTGCGCGAAGAGATCCTCTACCGCGAGGCGCTGGCGCTCGGCCTCGACAAGGACGACGCGATCGTGCGTCGCCGGCTGGCGCAGAAGCTGGAGTTCCTCTTCGAGGACGTGGCCGCGCTCCGAACGCCGACGCAGGGGGAGCTCCGCGCGTGGTTCGAGAAGCACGCAACGAACTTCGTCCGGCCCGGGCGCGCCACGTTCCGTCATCTCTACTTCTCCCCCGATCGGCGGGGGCAGCGCGCCCGCGAGGATGCGGCGCGGGGCCTCGAGCAAATCGTCAGCACGCCCATCGACTCGCCGGATGCGGCCGCGCTCGCCGATCCCTTCATGTTCCAGGACTACTACGCCGACCGCGCGCCCGACGAGATCGCCAAAACCTTCGGCACGGGCTTCGCCGTGGCCCTCTTCGGGCTCGCACCCGGCGCCTGGGCGGGCCCGATCCAATCAGGCTACGGCTGGCACCTCGTATGGGTCGATGCGATTACGCCTGCGCGTGTACCGGCCTTCGAGGAAGTGGCGTCGCAGGTCGAGGCGGGCTGGATCGAAGAACAGCGCGCCGAGATCCGCGAGAAGGCGTTCGCGGCGATGCGCGCGCGCTACCAGATCGTCGTGCCGAACGATCTGCCGTCGATCGAGTTGCCACGCGCGGCCGGCATCACCCCGCAATGAGCGTGAGACGCGCCCTCGCCGCGGTTTTGCTCGTCTCACTCGCGGTTGCTGGGGCGAGTTACGCCCACGAAGTCCGACCCGCGTATCTCGAGATTCAGGAGACGGCCCCAGGCCAGTACGACGTCCTGTGGCGCACGCCGGTTCTCGCGGGCATGCGACTCCCGGTCGTGCTGAAGTTGCCGGACGACGCGAAGAACCTGGAAGTCCCGACCGTGCAGCAGCTGACGGACTCGCTGGTCGAGCGGCGTCGGGTCGACGCAGGGCCGGAGGGCCTCGCCGGCAAGCGCATCGCTTTCGTCGGACTCGAGCTCACCATCACCGACGTGCTGGTGCGCGTCGAGCTGCGGGACGGCCGGAAGTGGACGAGCATCGCGCGCCCTTCACAGCCCTGGGTCGAGATCCGCGCCGCCGATGGATCGCTCGCCGTGCTGCGCGCCTATTTCGCGCACGGGCTGGAGCACATCCTCTTCGGCTACGACCACCTGCTCTTCGTGCTGGCCCTGATCCTGATCGTGCCGGGTGCGCGCGTGCTCTTCTTCACGATCACCGCGTTCACGCTCGCGCACTCGCTCACCCTCGCGCTCGCGACGCTCGGCGTCGTGAACGTGCCGGGGCCGCCGGTCGAGGCGTCGATCGCGCTGAGCATCCTGCTGCTCGCCAGCGAGATCGTGCGCAGCAGGCGCGGCGAGGGGGGACTCACCGCGCGCTGGCCCTGGCTGGTGGCGTTTTCGTTCGGGCTGCTGCATGGCTTCGGCTTCGCCAGCGCGCTGGCGGACATCGGCCTGCCGCAAGGCGACATCCCGCTCGCCCTCTTCGCCTTCAACGTCGGTGTCGAATGCGGTCAGCTCGCCTTCGTAGCCGTCGTGCTCTGCGTGGCGGCGCTCGCCCGGCGCATCCGCCTCGCGGCGCGCGTGGAGCGCTACGCGATGCAAGCGGCGCCCTACGCCATCGGCACACTCGCCGCGTTCTGGTTCTTCGAGCGGCTCGCGCGGTTCTGAGTCGTCTACAACTCCTACTCGAAGAAAGCCTTCAGACGGCTATGCGCACGCGATTCCGCGCGAGGCGCGCGACCTCGGGTTCGCGGCCGTCGGATGGCACCCGCCCGGAGAAGCCGCGGTCGCCGGTGCTCTTGATCCGGCGACGCCTTGCACGCGGCCGCTCAGTCGCAGCAGTCCTCACCGCGCCAGGCCTCGCGCCCCTCGCGCAGCAGCAGGGGCGTCTTGGCCAGCGCGGCCGCCGGATCCGCCCACCACCAGCCGAGGAGCGTGTTCAACCCGACCCCGATTAGTGTGAGGACCGAGAGCCAGAAGCAGACGCT
>JANNIY010000058.1:0-141648 GCA_031405455.1 Deltaproteobacteria bacterium
GCTGCCGGCACGTCCCCGTGCAGATAGGGTTCGACCGCCGGCGGGCAGCCGACGAAGACCAGGTGCTCGCGCGATCCGAGATCGATGACCAGGCTCGTGGCCTGGAACGACGTGACCTCGATCGTCTGCTCCGCGACGCGGTCGCCGCTGCCGACCACCAGCGTGTGACGGCCGCGGCCGACGCCGACCCGGACGACACCGCCGCGCGTGTAACGCAGCGAGTAGGGCACGCCGCGCAGCGCAACCAGCGCGTCCGGCACCGGTCGGCGGTCCCATACGACCTTCACGTCGACGGGGCAATCCTTCGGGCGGAAGTCGAAATCGAGCCGCTCCGTGCTGCCGCGGCGCACGCGGATCTCCTGCTCCTCGCAGTGGGTCGCGATCACCTCCTCGCCGCTCGGAGATTGCAGATAACCATCGACGGCGACCCACCAGTTCCCGGCGCGCAGGCGCTGAAACTGGGTTTCGCGTGACACCATGTGGCGTTGGAAGCGGCTCGATGCACCCGCGCTGCGCTTCGCACGCAGCGCCGTGCTCGGACTGCTGGTGCGCGGCTGGCGCCGGGAACCGCCCTTCGAACGCGAGAGCCGGACGCTGAAGGCGCCGCGCAGTTCGCTCGGGTATTCGATCGCGATCACGGCGTCGCCCCAGCCCCGCAGCAGCGAAAGGGCGAGCAGGACGAGCAGGGCGGCGGCGGCGCCCGGAAGCACACGCAGCTGCGCCGGTTCGGTCTGCGCCCAGGCGGCGAAGCGCTTCGCGCTGGCGACGGGGTCGGCGATTGCCTCGGTCACGGCGCGTTCGAGGGGGCGCAGCGGCTCGCGCAGGCGGGGGGCGAGTGCGCGGACGCGCTCGGCCCAGGCCCGGACATCGTGGCGCAAGGCGGGCAGGGTTTGTGCGCCGGGCGCCGGGTTTTGCGGCGCGGCCGCGGTTTCCGCCGCTGCGGTGGGCGTGGCCTCTGCGCCGATCGTCGCTGTTTCGGGCTCGACCGGGGCGAGAACGTTTGCCTCTGCGGCCGGCTCGTTCATCGCCGGCGCAAGCGAATCCAGCTCGGCGACGGCGGGCGTCGCCAGCAGAAATCCCGCCACGGCGAGACTCGACAGCAAGCTTCCTGCAAGGCGTGTGCAACGCATAGGTGTCCGCGGTCTTCATCGGCCCCGCAACGCGATGGGTTGAGCGGGTGGAGGGCCGATTCGGCCGCGGAGTTGCCGGTTCGTGAGGGGCTGCGGCGCGCCTCGCGCGCTAGTGGGCGGCCTTCACCGCCTGCGCGATTTCGCCGAGCAGCGTTTCGGTCTCGGACCAGCCGATGCACGCGTCGGTGATCGAGACGCCGCGCGTCAGCGGTTCACCCTTGCGCCAGGTCTGTCGCCCCGGCTCGAGAAAACTCTCGATCAGCAGGCCCAGCAGCGCTCCGGGCGGGCCTCCGTGGAGCTGGGACAGCACCGCGCGGCAGACCGCGCCCTGCTGTGCAGCATCCTTGCCCGAGTTGTCGTGCGAGCAATCGACCATGATCGGGCGCGCGATCGCCTGATCCGAGACCAGCGCGGCGGCGCGCGCCAGATCCGCGGACGCGTAATTCGTGCGACCCCCGCCACCGCGCAAGACCAGGTGGCGGTCGGGATTGCCCGTCGTCGTCACCACCGCGGAGCGACCGTCCGGCGTGATGCCGAGGAAGCTGTGCGAATGGCTCGCTGCAATCATCGCGTTCTTCGCGGATTCGAGCCCGCCATCCGTGCCGTTCTTGAAGCCGACGGGCATCGAGAGCCCGCTCGCGAGTTGACGGTGCGTCTGGCTCTCGGCGGTGCGCGCGCCAATGCTGCCCCACGCGAGCAGGTCCGCCACGAATTGCGGCGTGAAGGGATCGAGGACTTCACTCGCGCACGCGACGCCGAGCTCGGACAGCGCGAGCAACAGGCTGCGCGCGAGCTCGAGGCCCGTCGCGACATCGCATGAGCCGTCGAGGTGCGGATCGTTGATGAGGCCCTTCCAACCGACGGTGGTGCGCGGCTTCTCGAAGTAGGTGCGCATCACGATGACCAGCTCGTCGCGCAAGCCTTCCGCCGTCCGCGCGAGGCGTGCGGCGTATTCCATCGCGGCGTCCGGGTCGTGGATCGAGCAGGGCCCGACGATCACCACCAGGCGGCGTGCGTCGCGCCCGTGGATGGCGTCGCGCAGCGCGCGGCGCGCGTCGAGCACGCTGCGCGACGCGCGCTCCGAAACGGGCAGCTTCGCCTTCAGCTCACGGGGTGAAATCAGGGGCTCGAGCCCCTGCAGATGGAGATCTTCGAGCGGCTCGTTCGCCGGCCTGTGCACGCTCACGGAAACCTCGCAAGAAATCCCGGATGTCTCACCGGGAGGAAGAAGCGATCAACGTAGCAGGGCGAGCTGGCGCGACTGCGCGATCAACACGCCGTCGCGGGTCCAGATCTCGCCATCTTCCTCGACGAATCCGTTGCGCGCCACGCGGGATTGGAAGACGGCCAGCGCATAGGCGTCCGGCGCAGCTTCCGGCGCGGGCAGCGAGGACCGGAAGTGGATCGTGAGATCGATCGTCGGTACGCCTCCCGTGAGCGAGAGATCCCGCAGGCGCGAGAAAACGGCCGGCGGGAAGGCATCGGCGAAGGCCGCGACGGCGAGAGGGTCGAGAACGCGCGGCTCGGGAAAGCGGATCCACCCGCCCGCGAGCGCGTGCTCGCTGCCGGAAAAGGGCGGCGCGCCAATCGCCCAGCGCTGGTCGTAGCGGTCGTGGATCTCGATGCGCTTCTCCCAGGCGGGGCAGCGATCGGGAGGCAATACCTCGGGCATGCGCAGATCGCTGAACTCGACGCCTTCGCGCGGCGTCGAGAAGGCGGCGAGCGCCAGTGCGAGGAGCTTGCCTGCTTGCAGCAGCCGGCCGCTCACGGTCGTGAGCGAGCGGCCGGTGCGCTCGACCCGCGTTTCGATCGAGGCGGGGCCCGCCTTGGGAGGCGCGGTGTAGTGGATCGTCAAGGAACGCGGCGACCGCGCCGGATCGCCCTGGGCGAGTGTGAGCGCGCGCAGCAGGAGCGCCGCGATGTAGCCCCCATTGGGCCCCGCCACGACCCACCAGCCCGGATCGATGCGCGTCTCGAAGCTTCCGCTGCTTCCGGGCCACACGGCGGTGTCGGTATCGAAGCGGTGGCTCACGCGACCTCGCCCTGCATGCGAAGCCGCGCGCGCTTTGCGATCTGGGTGGCGGCGAGCTGGTTGACCAGGAAAAAGGCGATGCTCGCGCTCACGGCCGCCGCCGTGTTGGCGAGGACCGCCGCCGTGCTCGCGACGACGGACTCGAAGGCCGGCACTCCCGCCGTGAGCCCGAGGCCGAAGGCCGCGAGTTCGAGTGTCGCGGCGATCACGAAGGTCGCCCACCACAGCGTGAGGATCCGCGGCGGCTCGACGGACGTCCACTCGAACGGGTCGAGGACGGAGGGATCGCTCGCACGCCAGACTTCGGCGAGCACCTGGTAGGGCCGCACGACGTTGAGCCCCGGCACCAGGAAACCGAGAATGGCCCAGTGTCGCGCGTGGACGAGCTTGCGCACGCCGAGCGCGCGCACGTTCACCCGCAAGCGATGGAGCCACGCGACGAACAGCACGCCCGTGAGGGCGTACACCAAAATCTGTATTGTTTGTGCGATTTGCAGCGTCGAAGTGATCAGCGCGAAGGCTTGCGAGCCACCGCCTGCGTCCGAAAGCTCGAGATGGAGCTGGCGCAGATTCGCAAGGTGAACCCCGAGTGCGAGCCAGGTGGCCAGCGTCGCTGCGACCAGCGCGGCCGCAACCGCGCGCGTGAGCCCGCGCGGCGAGACGTAGAGGGGGCGGAGACTCCCGACGTTGCCACCCGGGGGCGCGGACCGTTCGTCCCGTCCGCGAGGGATGTCGGCCACGGCGTCCGGTTCCACGCGAGAGGTCGTTTCGGGCTCCATCGGGGCAGAGCCTGCACCGGCGACGCCGGTGCAGCAAGACCCCGCCCGCGAAGCGATCGCCGGCTACGCCCGATGGAACTCGAGCGCGTCCCCCGAGACACGGACGTCGACGCGGACCTTCGAGCCTTCCGGAAACTCACCTTCGAGGATCTTCATCGCCAGCGGGTCCTGGAGCATGCGCTGGATCACCCGCTTGAGAGGCCGCGCGCCATAGTGCGGGTCGTAACCCTTCTCCGCGAGCAGCGCCTTCGCTTCGTCGCTCACCTCGAGCTCGATGCGCCGCTCTTCGAGGAGCTTGCGCACGCGCACGAGCTGGATCTCGGCGATGCGGGTGAGATGCTCGCGTCCGAGCTGGTGGAAGAGGATCGTCTCGTCGACGCGATTCAGGAACTCGGGCTTGAACTGCGCTCGCAGCGCCTCCATCACGCGCCGCTCCATCTCGTCGCGGTCGCCCGTCGCGAGATCGACGAGATGCTGGCTTCCAACGTTCGAGGTCATGATCAGGACGGCGTTCTTGAAATTCACCGTGCGGCCCTGGCCGTCGGTGAGGCGGCCATCGTCGAGAATCTGGAGCAGCGCGCCGAACACGTCCGGGTGGGCCTTCTCGATCTCGTCGAAGAGCACCACGCAGTAGGGGCGTCGCCGGACCGCTTCGGTCAGCTGGCCGCCTTCTTCGTAGCCGACGTAACCCGGCGGAGCCCCGATCAGGCGCGCGACCGAATGCTTCTCCATGTACTCGCTCATGTCGATGCGGGTCATGGCGTGTTCGTCGTCGAACAAGAACTCCGCGAGCGCGCGTGCGGTCTCGGTCTTGCCGACACCGGTGGGCCCGAGGAAGAGGAACGAGCCGATCGGCCGATTCGGGTCCTGTAGCCCGGCGCGCGCGCGGCGCACGGCAGCAGCGACCGCCCGCAGCGCGTCGTCCTGGCCCACGACACGCTCGCGCAGCTTCTCCTCCATCGCGAGCAGCTTCTCCTGCTCCCCCTCGAGCATCTTCGTGACGGGGATTCCGGTCCATTTGGAGACGATCTCGGCGATCTCCTCGGAGGTGACTTCCTCGGTGAGCAGCGAGCCGGCTGCCTGCACTTCTTGCAGGCGCGCCTGCTGCTCGTTCAAATCCTTCTCGAGCTGCACGAGTTCGCCGTAGCGGATTTCCGCCGCACGTTCGAGCTGGCCGCTGCGCTCGCAGCGCTTCAGCTCGGCGTTCAACTCCTCGCGGCGCTCCTTGAGTTCGCGGCTGCGCGCGATTGCGCCCTTCTCATTCTCCCAGCGCGCCTTCATCCCGGCGCACAGGGTGCTCAGCTCGGCGATCTCCTGATTGACGCGTTCGAGCCGGCGCGCGCTCGCGTCGTCGCTCTCCTTCTTCAACGCTTCGCGTTCGATCTCGAGCTGCGTGCGCCTGCGCTGGAGCTGATCCAGTTCTTCGGGCATCGAGTCGATCTGGACGCGCACGCGGCTCGCGGCTTCGTCGACGAGATCGATCGCCTTGTCGGGCAGGAAGCGCCCCGTGATGTAGCGGTTCGAGAGCGTTGCGGCGGCCACGAGCGCGGCGTCCTGGATCCGAACGCCGTGGTGCACTTCGTAGCGCTCCTTGAGGCCGCGCAGAATCGAGATCGTGTCTTCGACGGAGGGTTCGCCGACGAGCACGGGCTGGAAACGCCGCTCGAGGGCGGCGTCCTTCTCGATGTGCTTGCGGTACTCGTCGAGCGTGGTGGCGCCGATGCAGCGCAGATCGCCGCGCGCGAGTGCGGGCTTCAGCATGTTGGCGGCATCGGCAGCGCCCTCGGCGGCGCCGGCCCCGACGATCGTGTGCAGCTCGTCGATGAACACGATCACCTGGCCCTGCGCCTCGCTGACCTCGCGCAACACGGCCTTGTGGCGGTCTTCGAATTCGCCGCGGTACTTCGCCCCGGCGATCATCGCGCCGATGTCGAGGGAGATCAGCCGGCGATCCTTCAGCGTTTCGGGGACGTCCCCCGCGACGATGCGCTGCGCGAGCCCCTCGGCAATCGCGGTCTTGCCGACGCCCGGTTCGCCGATCAGCACGGGATTGTTCTTGGTTCGCCGCGAGAGCACCTGCACGACGCGGCGGATCTCCTCGTCCCGGCCGACGACGGGATCGATCTTGCCCTGGCGCGCCGCATCCGTGAGGTCGCGTCCGAACTTGGCGAGCGACTGGTACTTCGATTCGGGGTCGGGATCGGTGACGCGCGCGCCGCCGCGCACGGAGACGAGCGCCTTGAGCAGCGATTCGCGGCCAGCGCCAGCGGTGCGCAACAGCTTCGCCGCGGGGTCCTGCTTGTCGTCAGCGAGCGCGAGCAGCAGATGCTCGGTCGAGACGTATTCGTCCTTGAGCGCCGTCGCTTCGCCGAACGCGGCCTCGAGAATGCGCGAAGTGGCGCGCCCGAGCTGCGCCTGCGCGCCGCCGCTGACCTTCGGAAGCGTCTCGAGCAGCTTCTCGACGTCGCCCTGGAGCGCGTCGATCCGGATTCCGAGTTTCTGGAGCACGGGAACGGTGCTGCCCTCGGCCTGACCGAGCAGCGCACGCAGCAGGTGCGCGGGTTGGATCTCGGAATGGCCGCGGGAGGCAGCGAGATTCTGGGCTTCGCCCAGGGCTTCCTGGCTCTTGATCGTGAGCTTGTCCAATCGCATAAACGATCAAGCTAATCACAGCCGGGCGCCCTGCAAGCGGCGCCCGCGGGGGTGTGCTTGCTACGGCGTCTGCTGCAACCGTCCGATTTTCATTGCTCGGGCGCGCGCTTGAGCGGAATGAACAACGTCGCATCTCCGCGCTTGATGAGCAGCAACGTCCCCTCATCCGACTCTTCGAGCTTCTCGCGCAGCTGCGCGCTGTTCTTCACGGCGTAGCGATCGACCTCGAGGATCACGTCCCCGCGATGGAGGCCAGCGTCTTCGGCGGGGCTCCCCGGGGCCACGGCCGTCACGACGACACCGTTCGTATCTTCGAGCCCGAGCTGTTCGGCGATCTCCTGGGTCACGTCCTGGACGCGCAGGCCGAACGCGGCCGGCCCGCCGGTATCCGCCTTCGCGACTTCTCCCGTCTCCGGTTCGTCGAGCTTCGCGACCACGGCCTTCACGCTCATGCGCTTGCCCTTGCGCACGAGCACGATCGAAACCTTCTGGTCGACGGGGGTCAAGGCGACCTGGCGCGGCAGCTCGTTCCAATCGGCGATCGGTTGGCCGTTGAACTCGATGATTACGTCGCCGCGTTCGATGCCCGCCTTGGCCGCCGGGCCATCCGGCATCACCTTCGAAACCAGCGCGCCCTTGTCGTCGGCGAGTCCAAACTCCTTCGAGAGCTCCGGGCTGATGCGCTGGATCACGACCCCCAGCCAACCGCGTGTGACGCGGCCGCTGGCCTGGAGCTGGGGCAGGACCTCCTTTGCCATGTTCACGGGCACGGCGAAGCCGATCGTGTTGGCGCGCGGATTGATCGCGGTGTTGATGCCGATCACCTCACCCGCGAGATTGATGAGCGGCCCCCCCGAGTTTCCGGGGTTGATGGCGGCATCCGTCTGGATGAAATCGTCGTAGCTGCCCTGTCCGATCACGCGGTGTTTGGCGCTCACGATGCCGGCGGTCACCGTGTGTCCGAGCCCGAAGGGATTCCCGATCGCGACGACCCAATCTCCCGGACGTACCTTCTCCGAGTCTCCCAGCGGCAGCGCGAACAGCTCGCGGTCGGTCTTGATGCGAATCAACGCGATGTCGGTCTTGGGGTCGCGCCCGACGATGGTGGCGTCGACCTCGGGGCTCCCATCGGCGAACGCCACCTTGATGCTGTCCACGTCTTCGACGACGTGGTTGTTGGTCACGATGTAGCCATCGGACGAGATCACGAAGCCGGAGCCGAGGCTCGGCACCTTGCGCTCCCGCTGCTCAAAACGCTGATCCGGCGGACCGCCGAAGAAGAATTCCTCGAAAACGCGCGGGATTTCCTGGCCGGTGACCGTCTTCGAGGTTTGGATGTTGACCACCCCTCGCGACATCCGCTCGGAAAGATCCGCGAAGCTCGGGGGTGCGCCCACGGGCGGGGCGGACTCGGTGACGGGCTCCTGCGTCTTCCAGAAAGGCTTGCTGGCCGGCTGCCCGCCCTGGCTCTCTTCGGCCTGCCCGAACCAATCGACCGCGACGGCCTGGTTGCCTCGCCAGAAGACCCGCACATCGAGCGCTCCGCTCGCGAAGAGCATTGCCAGCGTCACCCCGACCAGCACGAGCAGGGCACCGAACCCACGAACCTTCATGGCTGTCTCCATCGACCTTTCAGCGGAAGCTCATCCCCGGCGGCGTCACTGCGACGCCGCACACAATCCACCAGGGGACTTCGATGCCGCACGCTGGCATCAGGTTCCGATTGCCGCGCGCGCTCAGACCAGCGGGATCGTGACATGATAACGGCCCCCACCCCTCTGAACCACGACCAGGGCCCGCGTTCTTCCCGAAAGGTCGAGCGCGGAGCGCCGCAAATCCTCTGCACCCTGCAATGCGCGGCCGTTGATGCCGAGGATCAGGTCGCCCGGCTGGATGCCGATGCGCGCGGCCCCACCGTCCTTGCGCACCGCGCGGACCGAGTAGCCTCCCTGCTCGGCCAGGACCAACTCGACGCCGAGCCGCTCGCGCAGGATCTGTGCGACCACGTCATCCGGCATGATCTCTGCGCGGGCCGTCAGCGCCTTCGCCGCGCCATCCCGCAGCAGATCGATGCGCAGCTCCTGTCCGGGAGTGACGCTCTCGAGCATTTCGAAGAATTCGCGGGGGGTGCGAATCGGGTGGCGGTCGAGCTGGGTGACGACGTCGCCGCGGCGCACACCCGAACGCGACGCCGGGCTCTTCTCCCGCACCCGATTGACGACCGCCCCGTTCGTGCCTTCGGGCAGCGCGAGCGCCTGCCCGAGGTTCGGCGTCAGGTCCTGGAATTCGATCCCGAGCCACACGGGCGTCACGGCGCCGTGTGCGATCAGCTCGTTCACGACGCGCGCGGCCACGTCGGCGGCGATCGCGAATCCGATGCCCTGTCCGCCGTCGTACACCGCGGTGTTGATTCCGATCAGGCGTCCCTCGGCATCCAGCAGCGCGCCGCCCGAGTTGCCGGGGTTGATCGACGCATCGGTCTGGATGAAGCCGTGGAAGACGCGCGATTGCGAGCGGATCGAGCGATCGAGCGCGGAAACCACGCCGGTCGTCACGCTGCTCGCCAGGCCGAAGGGATTGCCGATCGCGATCAGCGGCTCGCCCACCATCAGCTCGCGCGACGTTCCGAGCGGAATCCAGGGCAGCTTTTCCTCCGTCTCGGCGCGCAGGACCGCGATGTCGTTGTTCGGATCGGCGCCGATCAGTGTTGCGTCGAACTCGCGGCCGTCCGCCAGCGTGACGCGAATCCGGCTGGCCTGACCGACGACGTGTTCGTTGGTGAGGATGTGGCGATCGGCATCGATCAACACGCCCGAGCCGAGGCTCTGGACCGTCTGGGGCACACGCGGCTCGAAGAAATCTTCGAAGAAGCGGTCGAAGAAGGGGTCTCCGCCCGAGCGTCGGAAGGGGCTCGCGCTCGCGACGATTCGCTCGGTCGTGATGTTCACCACGGCCGGGCCCGCGCGCTCGACCACGTCCACCGTCACGGTTCGGCGCAGGAAGGGATCTGCCGCGATCGCGTTCCCAGCGAGCAGCGCGAGCCAGAGGGCGGTGGGCGCGAGCAGGTGCGGGTTCAGGGTCGATCTCCGGTCCGTCGTCGCGTGCTGCGTCGCAGGCACGGCGTCCCTTGCGACGCGCGACCCGGATCGCGAAGTTAGCGCGAAATGCCTGCCGCGACGGCCATGCTCTCCGAGCTCGCCGCCGAGTTCGCGCGCCGCTTCGGTCGCTCCCCGGAGTTCGCAGCCCGCGCTCCCGGCCGCGTGAATCTGCTGGGCGAGCACACCGACTACAACGAAGGCTGGGTGCTCCCCTGTGCGATCGACCGCGACACCCTCGTGCTCGTCGCCCGCCGGGACGACGCGCGCGTCCGCGTCCACTCGCGCGAGCGCGGCGAGACGCTCTCTCTCGATCCCCTGCGCCTCGAACGGCGCGGGGATTGGAGCGACTACGTGCAGGGGGTGCTGTTCGCGCTGCGCGAGCGCGGGCATGCCGTGCCCGGCCTCGATCTCGCGGTGGCGAGTGGCGTGCCGCTGGAAGCGGGCCTGTCGAGCTCCGCGGCGCTGTGCGTGGCGCTCGTCACGGCCGTGAGCCGGGCGCAGGGTCTCGATCTCGACGCGCTGGCCCGCGCGCGCACCGCGCATCGCGCCGAGAACGGATTCGTGGGGGTCGCGTGCGGCATCATGGACCCGTTTGCGAGCGCGCTCGGCCGGCGCGATCACGCGCTGCGGCTGGATTGCCGCAGCGAGGAAGTCGCGCAGGTGCCGTTGCCCGCTGCGAAGCTCACGTGGCTGATCGCGCATTCGGGTGTGACGCGCCGGCTCGCGCGCGGTGGTTATGGCGATCGCGTCGGCGAGTGCCGCGGCGCCTTCGAGGCAGCGCATGCCGCGGGCCTCACGCCGCCGGGCGCACGCGCGCTGCGCGATCTCGCGGTCGCCGACCTGCCGGCCCTCGAGCGTCGGCTCGACGCGATCTTGTTTCGGCGCGCGCGGCATGTGATCACGGAAAACGCGCGCGTGCTGGCGTTCTGCGACGCGCTCGCAGCGGCCGATCTCGCTGCGGCGGGGGCGCTGCTCTGCGAGGGCATGCGCAGCCTGCGCGCCGATTTCGAAGTCAGCGTGCCGGAACTCGATGGGCTGTGCGAGATCGCGGACGCGCTGCCGGGCGTGTATGGCTCGCGTCTCACCGGAGCGGGCTTTGGAGGCTGCACGCTTCACGCGGTCGCGCCCGAGGCGGCTGCATCCGTGGCGCAGCAGCTCGCGCTCGGTTTCGAGCGGCGCGTGGGCCGTCGCCCTGTGGTGTTGCGCGTGCAGCCGTCCGACGGGGCCGGCCTCCTGCCGCTCTGACGCGTTCCGCATCCGTGCGGTCCCGCTGGCAGGGGCCGCAGGCGGGCGACCGTCCCAGCGCGAGTCCGCGCGCAGCGAGCCGCAGGCGGGCGAAGCTCCTAGAACGAGCGATCGAGCGCTTCGCGCAGCCCGACCGCGGCGCGGAACGGATCCGGCGCGTGCCAGATCGCGCCAGTCACGGCGACGCCCGCAGCGCCGGCCGCGCGCGCCGCAGCCGCCGTGTGCGCATCGATGCCGCCCTGGGCCAGCACGGGATGCGACGCGGCCGCGGCTGCGGCGAGGGCGGGAAGGCCGAGTGCGGCTCGCTCGGCGGGCTTCGAGAGCGGCGGGAAGATCGGAGCGAGCTGGACGTAATCGACGTTGCGCGCGGCGAGCGCTTCAGCGACGGCGTGGGTCGAGAGGCCGACGAGGGCGGGGGGCGGGAGCAGGCGCCGGGCGACAGCCGGCGCCACGGCGTCGAAACCCAGATGCACGCCGTCGGCGCCCGCGGCGAGCGCCACGTCGAGTCTGCGATTCACGAGGATGCGCAGCGGCCGGCTGCCCGCTTCGGCACGCGCCGCCGACGCCACCGCGTCGACGAGCGCGAGCAACGCGGCGCCGTCGAGCGTTCGTTCCCGGATCTGGATCCAGTCGACGCCGCCGCGGACTGCCGCCGCCACCCGCGCGGGAGTCGCCGCGGGCGCGTCGCCGCGATCGATCACCAGACACAGGATCGCGCGCGGCGGTGCGTTCAGAAGCGCGCGGTTCCGTCGAGGGGGCTCGACGCGGAGGCGTAGAGGCGGCGAGGCATTCGCCCGGATTCGTAGGCGAGGCGGCCGGCTTCGACGCCGAGGCGCATGGCCTGCGCCATGCGCACCGGGTCCTTCGCGGCTGCGATGCCCGTATTCATCAGCACCGCCGTGCAACCCAGCTCCATCGCGATCGCTGCGTCGCTCGCCGTCCCGACGCCGGCGTCGACGATCACCGGGACCTCGACGGTTTCGAGAATGATCCGCAAGTTGGCGGGATTGCGAATCCCCATGCCCGATCCGATCGGGGCGCCGAGCGGCATCACGGCGGCGCAGCCCAGCGCCGCGAGCCTCTGGCACGCGACCGGGTCGTCGGTCACGTAGGGCAACACCGTGAAGCCCTCCTGTACGAGGACGCGCGCGGCCTCGATCGTTGCGGCCACGTCGGGAAACAGGGTGCGCTCGTCGCCGATCACTTCGAGCTTCACCAGATCCGTCGCCAGCAGTTCGCGGCCCAGGCGCGCCGTGGTGATCGCATCCTCGGCGCTGTAGCAGCCGGCGGTGTTGGGAAGCAGCGTGAAGCGCTCGGGCGAGATGAAATCGAGCAGACCCTGGCCCTTCGGCGCGTCGAGCTTCGTGCGGCGCAACGCGATCGTCACGATTTCAGCGCCGCTCGCCTCCGCGCAGGCGAGGTTCTGCTCGAACGAGGCGTACTTGCCCGAGCCGATGATCAGGCGCGAGCGGAAGTGCCGCGCGCCGAGAGTGAACCCGTCGGCCATGCCTCAGCCTCCTCCGACCGCTTCCAGGATCTCGACGCGGTCGCCTGCCGCGAGCCGGCGCGCCGGAAAGGTCCGGCGCGAGACCACGTCGCGGTTCACGGCGACGGCGACGCGGCTGCGGTCGAGCCCGAGTTCCGCCACCAGATCTGCGAGCGTGGACCCCGGCGTGATGGCACGGGGTTCTCCGTTCACCCAGAGCGAGAGTCGTGTGTCGGACACGGCAGGTTTCGGACTCGATGCGGGACCTCGCGAACCTACCCAAGCCGCCGCGGGGGTGTCAAACACAGCGCCGGCAGCCGGGCTCCGGGTTACCCTCGGGCGGCAACGCCGACGGGGGGGAAGTTTGAGCGAGGAGCATCGGACCCGCGCGACCATCCACCTGGCGGCGATCCGCGCGAATTTTGCGCTGGCGCGCCGGCTCGCCGGCAAGCGTGAGGTGATCGCCGTGGTCAAGGCGGATGCCTATGGACATGGCGCCGCGCCCGTCGCCCACGCGCTCGCAGGTGCGGGCTGCCGCCGGTTGGCGGTCGTGAGTCTCGCGGAGGGCGTTGCACTGCGCGACGCAGGCGTCGCGCTGCCCATCCTCGTGCTCGGAGGTGTGCAAGCGGGAGCCGAGGAGGCGCTCGCGCGCGGCCTCACGCCCGTGCTCCACCACCCCGGGCAGCTCGAGGCTGCGACACGCGCCGCGCGTGCGGGGGGAGTGCGCTGGCCCGTGCAAGTCGAAATCGACACGGGAATGCGTCGCATGGGCGTGGCGCCGGAAACGGCGGCGAGTTTTCTCGCGGCGGTGGCCGGTGAGCGCTCGCTCGCGCTCGAGGGTGTCTTCACGCACTTCGCGCGCGCCGACGAGGTCGATCTCTCGCCCTCTCTCGAGCAGCTGTCGCTGCTGCGCAGCGTGCTCGACCAGGCGCGTGCGCGCGGCATCGAACCCGGGCTCGTGCACGCCGCACAGTCGGCTGCGCTGCTCGCAGGCGGTGTGTTGGATGCCGCGCTGCCGGGCGCGGGCGCCGTGCGGACCGGGCTTCTTCTATACGGTGTGCGCCCGGCGCCGCACCTGGGCGCAGGGCTGGCCCCGGCGATGACGCTCTCGACGCGCGTCATGCACGTGCGCACGCTGCGCGGCGGCGACGCCGTCGGCTACGCCGCGCTCTGGCACGCGCGTCGTGCCACGCGCATTGCCACGCTGGCGCTCGGCTACGCGGACGGCCTGCCGATCGCGGCCTCGAACCGCGGGCACGTCTGGCTGCGTGGCCGGCGGCTCCCGCTCGTCGGCCGCGTCTCGATGGATTTCGTGGGCGTCGACGTCGGCGATGCGCCGGTCGAGATCGGGGATGAGGCGATCGTCTTCGGCGTCACGTCTGGCGCTGCGTTGCCCGTGGAAGACCTCGCAAGCGCCGCGCAGACGCTCCCCTACGAGCTGCTCGTTCGCCTCAGCGCGCGCGTGCCGCGGGTGATCGAAGATGCGTTTGACGCGGCAGCGCCTGCTCGGTAAACCTGCCGCCAACCATTCCTGCTTCCGGCTCGCCCAGGTGAGTGAGGAGAGAAGGCCCGATGCCCCCCGGCCCCTCGCAGCGTCCCCAACAGCGCGCGCTGCTGTCGGTTTCCGACAAGACGGGCCTCGTCGAGTTCGCGCGCGGGCTCAGCGAGCTCGGGTTCGAGCTCGTCGCCTCGGGCGGCACCGCCGAGGCGCTGCGTGCGGCGGGTCTCGCCGTCGTGGACGTCGCGCAGCTCACCGGGAGCCCCGAGATGCTGGGCGGCCGCGTGAAGACGTTGCACCCGCGCGTGCACGGCGGGCTGCTCGCGCGGCGCGACCACGCGGGCGACCAGCGCGACATCGCAGCCCACGGCATCGCGACGTTCGATCTGGTCGCCGTGAATCTCTATCCCTTCGAGGCGACGGTTGCGCGGCCCGGCGTGAGCTTTGCCGACGCGATCGAGCAGATCGACATCGGCGGGCCGTCGATGATTCGCTCCGCCGCCAAGAACCAGGCTTGGGTCGGTGTGGTGGTCGATCCGAGCGATTATTCCGCGGTGCTCTCGGAGCTGCGCGGCCCGCAGCGGGCGCTCTGCGACGCGACACGGCGGGCACTCGCGCGCAAGGCCTTCGCCCGCACGGCGGCCTACGACGCCGCAATCCACGCCCACCTCGTGGCGCAGGCGGACGCGGAGCCCGATGCGTTGCCCCCGCGGTTGACGCTGAACCTCGAGCGCAGCCAGACGCTGCGTTACGGCGAGAATCCGCACCAGCGCGCTGCGCTCTACGGCCGCTTCCTCGCGATCGCGGAGCCTTTGCACGGCAAGGAGCTCTCCTACAACAACCTGATCGACGTGCAGGCGGCGCTGGCTTTGATTCTCGATTTTCCGCCCGAGGAGAGCGCCACGGTCGCGATCCTCAAGCACAATACGCCCTGTGGTGTCGGGCAGGCGGAAACGCCGCTCGCGGCGTGGCAGCGCGCCTACGCGACGGATCCCGAATCGCCGTTCGGCGGCATCGTCGTCTCGAATCGCCCGTTCGATCTGGCGCTGGCGCGCGCGGTGGACGAGATCTTCACCGAGGTGTTGCTCGCGCCGGATTTCGAGCCCGACGCCCTCGAGTGGCTCAAGCGCAAGAAGCAGCGGCGCCTGCTGCGCGTGCACCCCGAGCGCATCGACCGCAGCGAGCCCGAATGGCGCAGCGTCTTCGGCGGCGTGCTCGCGCAGGAGCCGGATGTCGCGGGCGAGGACGTCGCCGCCTCGCCGGTGGTGACGGCGCGCAAGCCCTCCGAGGAGGAGCTGCGCGCACTGCGCTTCGCCTGGCGCGTGGTGAAACACGTCAAGAGCAATGCGGTGGTCTTCGCGGCTGCGGACCGCACGCTCGCGCTCGGGGGCGGGGCCACGTCGCGAGTCGACGCCATCCATGCCGCGTGCGCCAAGGCGGCGCGGGTCGGTATCTCGCTCGCGGGCTCGGTGCTCGCGAGCGATGCGTTCTTCCCGTTTCCGGATGGCCTCGAAGCGGCGCTTTCGGCGGGTGCGGTCGCGGTCGTGCAACCGGGCGGCTCGGTGCGCGACGCGGAGGTGATCGCCGCGGCGGATCGTCTCGGCGCGGCGATGATCCTCACGGGCGTGCGGCACTTCCGCCACTGAGGCGAGGCCGCGGAGCGGCCGCGCGTCGAGGCGGAGCCGCGCGGAGCCAGGCGAATTTCCGGCGGGGGGGGCGATGCGGGTCTTGGTCGTCGGGTCCGGTGGCAGGGAGCACGCGCTCGCGTGGAAGATTGCGCGCAGCCCGCGGGTCTCGCACGTGCTGGCGGCGCCCGGCAGCGATGCCATCGCCGGAATCGCCCGCTGCTTCGCCGCGGTGCGCTCCGACGACGGCGCTGCGCTGGTTTCGCTGTGTCGCGCCGAAGCCGCCGATCTCGTCGTGATCGGGCCCGAGGCGGCGCTCGCCGCCGGCGTCTCGGATCGCCTGCGCGATGCGGGCTTCCCGGTGTTCGGTCCCTCGGCCGCAGCGGCCCGCCTGGAATCGAGCAAGGCGTTTGCGAAGAACTTCATGGCCCGTCACCGCATCCCGACCGCGGGCTTCGAAGTCTTCGAGGATCTCACCGCCGCGCAGCGGCATGTGCGGGAGCTGGCGGGGCCGTGCGTGGTCAAGGCCGATGGTCTCGCGGCGGGGAAGGGGGTCGCCGTGTGCGACGGTCCCGAGCCGGCCCTCGCAGCGCTCGACGAGATGATGGCGGCGCGGCGCTTCGGCGCGGCGGGCGCGCGTGTCGTGATCGAAGAGCGGCTGGTGGGCGAGGAGGTTTCCTTCTACGCCATCACCGACGGCACGACGATCACGACCCTGGCCGCCGCCCAGGACCACAAACGCGCGCTCGACGGCGATCGTGGCGAGAACACCGGCGGCATGGGCGCCTGCTCGCCGCCGGCCGGATTCCCGGCCTCCGTCGAGAAACGCGCACTCGAGGAAATCGTCCATCCGACCGTGCGCGGCATGGCGGCGGATGGCTGCGCGTTTTCGGGCGTGCTCTACGTCGGGTTGATGATCGATGCGGCCGGTGCGCCGCGCGTCGTCGAGTACAACGCGCGCTTCGGCGATCCGGAGACGCAGCCGCTGGTGATGCGCATGCAGGGTGATCTCGTTCCGCTTCTCGAGGGCGCCGCGCATGGACGCCTGGGCAGTGCCCCTGCGCTGGACTGGGGCGACGCGGCGGTGTGTGTGGTGCTCGCCTCCGGCGGCTACCCGCGCGATTTCGCGAGCGGGCGCCCGATCGAGGGCATCGAGGCGGCGGAGCGCGATCCGCAGGTGGTCGTGTTTCATTCGGGGACGCGGCGGGACGCTGAAGGGCGTTTCGTCAGCGCCGGCGGCCGCGTGCTCGGCGTGACGGCGCGCGCCGCCACGCTGCGCGAGGCGCGCGAGCGCGCCTACGCCGCAGCGGATCGGATCCGCTTCGATGGCATGCAGCTCCGGCGCGACATCGCGCTGCGCGCGGCCGCGTCGTGATCCCCGACCCGCTCGGAGACGCCGTGCGCTGGCTGCGCACGGGCGGCCTGATCGCCTATCCGACGGAAACCGTCTGGGGGCTCGCGGCGGACGCCACTTCGGAAGCTGCGCTTTCGCGCCTGCTGCGCTGGAAGGGGCGCGATGCGGCGGATCCGATCGCGATCCTGGTGGAGAATGCCGCGGATCTGGCGTTGCTGGGCTTCGATCTCGGTCGCGCAGCCAGGCGGCTCGCCTCGCTATTCTGGCCCGGGCCGCTCACGCTGGTGCTTCCCTGCCGCGGAAAATTTGCGCACGGCATCGCGCGTGCGGATGGCGCGGTCGGCGTGCGCTGCTCGTCACACCCGCTCGCCGCGGCGCTCGCGCGCCGCCTGCGCACCGATCGGGTCGGGCCGATCACGGCCACCAGCCTCAACCGCAGCGGCGCAGCGTCGGCACGCACCCGCGCCGATGCCGCGTTGCTGTGCGGCTTCGAGCCCGATCAGCCGCGTCTGCTCGATGTGTCGGGCACGGAGGCCGGCGGCGATGGCGCGAGCACCGTCGTCGACCTCGCCGCCGCGCGACCCGTCGTGCTGCGCTGGGGAGCGGTGACGGCGGATGCGCTCGAACCCGTGCTCGCCGAGTTCGCCAGCGCATGACACGCATCCGACCCTTTCAGGCCCTGCGCTACGACACCGCGAAGGTGTCGCTCGGCAACGTGATCGTGCCGCCCTACGACGTCATCGCGGCCGCGGATCGCGAGGGCTTCTACGCGCGCGACCCGCACAACGCGATCCGTCTCGAACTCACGCGCCGCGTCGAGGACGAGGCGCAGGCGGACTACGCCGACGTGCGTAGGACCCTCGAGGCGTGGACGCGCTCGGGCGTGCTCGTGCGCGACCCGCGCCCGGCGTTCTATGCGCTGCGCCAGTCGTTCACCGGGCCGGACGGCAAGGCCCACGTGCGCGACGGCTTCTTCGGCCTGCTCCATCTCGAAGACTACGCCCGCCGCGGCGTGCGTCCCCACGAGCGCACGCTGGCCGGGCCGAAGGCCGACCGTTTGAAGATGCTGCGCGCGACGCGTGCGAATCTTTCGATCGTGTTCCTGCTCCACGAGGATCGCGAGGAGGAGCTGCTGCGGCGCCTGGCTCCGGCCCTGGCCGCCGAGCCCCTGGCTTCGGCGCGCGACGAGGCGGGCGCGACGCACCGGCTGGCGCGCATCGACGATCCCGCCCAGATCGAATCCCTGCGCGCCTTCTTCGAGCCGCGGCCGCTGGTGATTGCCGACGGCCACCACCGCTACGAGACGGCGCTCGCCTACCGCGACGAGCAGCGCGCCGCCCATCCCGACGCCGGCGAGGATGCGCCCTGGGAGTGGATTCTCGCCTACTTCGCGAACGCCTTTGCCCCCGGGAGTCTGCTGCTTCCGATCCATCGCCTGATTCTGCGCGGCGCTCCGCCGAGCGATCGCGAATGGTCCGAGCGGCTGCCGGGCTGGCGCTGTGAAAACGTTGCGCTGCGCAGCGCGGAGGAGCTGCCGGCGCTGCTCGCGTCGCAGCTCGCGCCGCTGCGGGATCAGCACGCATTTGCGGCGGACGACGCGAGCGGGCGGCTGCGCGTGTTTTCGAAACCGCACGCTGCCGGTGAATCCGTCGGTGACCTGTCGGTGCGGGTGATCCATCGCGAGGTGATCGAGGGCGTGTTCGGACTCGACGAGGGCGCGGTGCGCGGGGGCGCCATCGATTATCCGAAGTCGGCTCTCCAGACGGCGCTCGATTTGCGCGCCGGACGCGGATCCGTCGCCCTCTACCTGAACCCGCTGGTGCCCGAGGATGTCTTCCGGGTGACGGCAGCGGGCGAAGTGCTGCCCCAGAAGTCGACCTTCTTCTACCCCAAGCTACCGACGGGGCTGGTGTTCCGCGTCTTCGAGGAGGACGCGTGAAGCGGGTGGTGCGACGCGCGCCGGAAGCCATCAGCAGCCTGCTGCCGTCGGTGTTGCGCGAGCTCGGCTTCGACGAGATGGCGCGCGTGCTGCGCATTGCGGAGCGTTGGGAGGAGGCGCTGGGGCCGGAACTGGCGCCCCACTGCCATCCCGAGTCGCTGCGCGGCGACGTGCTCGAAGCGAGCGTCGCGTCGAGCGTGTGGTGCCAGCAACTCCAGCTGCGCGCACCCGAGATCCTGGCTGGCCTGCGCCGCGTGCACGGCGACGACGCCCCCTCGAAGCTCCGGCTGCGGGTGGGCTAGGCTCGCCCATATGGCGGGTACCCGCGGAAAAGATCAGGCCCCCCGCGCCCCCGAGGCCCCGGTTTCCCATCCGGAAGAGGGGGGCGATCCCGGCGCGCCCTTGCTGTGCGATTTCTGCGGCGAGCCGGCGCCCGTCGTGCGGCGGGTTGCGCTCGATCGTGGTTATGAGCGCCTACAGACCCTGCATTCCGTGCGCTACGCCTGCTCCCGTTGCTCGGAAGAGAAGGAGCAGCGCCGGCTGGGTCTGCTGCGCGGTTGACCCTCCCAGAGGGGTCGCCTAGCTTTCCCCGCCACGTTTTCCTCCGGTCGCCGCCTTCAGCGGTCGTACCGGCGACTCCCGACGAAAAAGGCGCCGATGGACGGGCGCCAGCGCGACGGGAGCATTGGAGGTTTCCGCGAGACATGGTCAAGATCCGACTCTCGCGCACGGGCGGCAAGAACAGCCCCTATTACCGCATCATCGCGATCGATGAGCGCAAGAAGACCAACGGGCGATCGCTCGAGCAGCTCGGCACTTACGACCCGCGCACGGCTCCCGAAAAGCTCGTGATCAAGACCGAGCGTGTCGCGGCCTGGCAGGCGCGCGGCGCCCAGCTTTCGCCCAGCGTGAAGTCGCTGATGCGCCGGGCGCGGCGACGCGCGCCCGCGGCCGTGGCCGGGGCGCGCTAGATGGCCGCGAAGGGCTCACCGGTCGATCTCGTCGAGTTCATGGTGAAGGGAATGGTTTCGACTCCCGACGCCGTGCGGGTGAACGAGCTCGAAGGCGGCAAGCTGCTCGAGCTCGAAACCGCGCCTGCCGATCGCGGGCGGGTGATCGGTCGCCAGGGACGCATGGCGAAGGCGATGCGCGCCGTGTTGGGAGCGTCGCGCCTTGGAGCGAACTGCCGCCTCGACATCGTCGATTGAACCGCGCGCCGCGACCCCGCCCGCGCGTCTGATCGCGGGCTGGATCGCCGGCGCGCATGGCTTGCGCGGCAGCCTGCGCATCCATTGTGCCGAGGGAGGCGCCGAGGGGCTGCTCGCCGTCGAGCACCTGTTCCTGACGGTTCGCGGAGGGCCAGAGCAGCGCCACGAAGTGTTGGAGGCGCGTCCGGGCCGGCGCAGCGAGGTCTGCGTCTTTCTCGCCGGGATCGTGGATCGCGAAGCCGCCGATGCGTTGCGCGGCGCCGAAGTCTGGATCGAGTCGGCGCAGCTCGGATCGCTGCCGGCGGGCGAGTACTGGGTCTTTCAGCTGATCGGCTGCGAGGTCGAGGACGGGGCAGGGCAGAAGATCGGCCGGGTGCGGGAGATCCGGGGCACGGGCGCGCAGGATCTCCTCGTGGTGGACGCTGCGAACGGCGTGGAGCATCTGATCCCCGCCGTGCAGCAGTGGTGGCGCGAGGTCGATCTCGAGCGCCGTCGCATCGTGGTGGATCTGCCGCCGGGATTGCTCGATCCGGCGTGACGCTGGGCGCGGGGACGGACGGGCTGGGATCGAGCGGGACGGACCAGGGAGACGCGCGTGTTGCGCATCGACGTGATTTCGATTTTTCCGCGCCTCTTCGAGGGCTGGCTTTCGGGCTCGCTCGTGGGAGCCGCCTGCGCGCATGGCCTCGTCGATCTGCGGGTCCACGACCTGCGCGAACACACACACGATCGTCATCGCAGCGTCGATGACGCCCCTTACGGGGGCGGCCCCGGCATGGTGATGCGCCCCGAGCCGCTGGTGCAGGCGGTCGAGGCGGTCGCCGGCCCGAAGGGCGCCGGCCGCGGAGCGCACGTCGTCCTGCTCTCGCCGCAGGGGCGGCGGCTCGATCAGGCCCTGCTCGCGGAGCTCGCCGCAAAGCCGCATCTGGTGCTCGTCTGCGGCCGCTACGAGGGGGTCGATCAGCGGGCCGTCGAGCTCGCGATGGACGCCGAGATCTCGATCGGCGATTACGTGCTTTCGGGCGGCGAGGTGCCGGCCATGGTGGTCGCCGAGGGCGTCGTGCGGCTGGTTCCGGGGGCCCTCGGCAACGCCGAGTCGGTGCGTTCGGAATCGTTCCAGGCGGGACTTCTGGAAGGACCCCAGTACACTCGGCCGCCCGAATTCGGCGGCCTGGCCGTGCCCGAGGTGCTGCGATCCGGAGATCACGGGGCGGTGGCGCGTTGGCGCCACGAACAGGCGCGCGAGGCAACGCGGATCCGGCGTCCGGATCTGCTCGCTTCAGCGTCGCGAGAGGAATCGTCATGAAGAGTTTCAATTTCTTGCAGCCGCAGCCCCTGCGTCGGGATCTGCCGCCCTTCCGTCCGGGTGACACGGTGCGGATTCACGTGAAGATCCAGGAAGGCGAGAAGGAGCGGATCCAGATCTTCGAAGGCCTGGTGATCCGCCGCCGTGGCGGCGGTCCCGGGGCGACCTTCACCGTGCGCAAGATCTCCTACGGCGTCGGCGTCGAGCGCGTTTTCCTGATCGAGTCGCCGGCTGTCGCGAAGGTCGAGATCAAGGGCCGGGGCCACGTGCGCCGCGCGCGCCTCTACTATTTGCGCGACCTCGCCGGCAAGAAGGCGCGGCTGCGCTCGAAGATTCGCGATCTCGCGAGCCTGATGGGCGACACGGGAGAGGCTCGGGATGCCGCGGCTGCAGCGGCGGCCGAGGCCGCCGCTGCGCCCGCCGATGCGGCTCCGAGTGGGAGCGACGCCTAGCGCGCGGTTCCCGACGCGCGGGCATCGCGCGTGCGTACTGCGCTGCGTTTCCGTCGCGCCGAGCCTCAGCCATTCGCGTCGAACGCGCCTTCCAGATGGCGCACGTGAAAGCCGTCGCCGCTCGCCTCGCAGCTGATCACGTCGAAGCGTATGCGGGTGGCCACTCCCGGATGCTCGCGGAGCCAGGCGGCCGCGCCGGCCACCAGACGCGCCTGCTTGCGCGCGTCGACCGCTTCCTCGGGAAGTCCGGCGCTTCGCGAGCGGCGCGTCTTCACCTCGACGAACAGGACGAGTCCGCCGCGCGCCGCGATCACGTCGATCTCGACGCCTCCGCTGCGCAGGTTGCGCGCGAGAATGCGCAGGCCCCGGCGCTCCAGATGCGCTACGGCGCAGGCTTCGCCGGCCGCGCCGAGAGCAAGCCTCGATTGCTGCATGGATGGCTCCGCGGGACCGCGGGGTGGTGCTACGGTAGCCGACCATGTCGCCCCCGGGAGCCGGCACACGCACGCTCGGGATCGTCGGCGGGAGCGGGATCTACGCGCTCGAAGGACTCCTGGGCGCGCGCTGGGAGAAGGTCGGGTCGCCCTTCGGCTCGCCCTCGGACGAGTTGCTGCTCGGCGAACTGGCCGGCGTGCCGCTCGCGTTTCTGCCGCGCCACGGGCGCGGGCACCCGATTCCGCCTTCCCAGATCAACTATCGCGCCAACATCGACGCCCTCAAGCGCGTCGGTGTGACGGACGTGATCTCGCTTTCCGCCTGCGGCTCGCTGCGCGAGGATCTCGCGCCCGGAAGTTTCGTCGGGGTCGATCAGTTCATCGACCGCACGCATGCGCGCGCGGCGAGCTTTTTCGACACCGGGCTCGTCGCCCATGTCTCGATGGCGCGGCCCGTCTGTGCACCGCTGCTCGATCGGATCGAGCGGGCTGCCGGCGAGCTCGGGCTGCCCTTCCGGCGCGGAGGAACCTACCTCGCGATGGAGGGGCCGCAGTTCTCGAGCCTCGCGGAATCGCGCCTGTATCGGGCCTGGGGTTGCGACGTGATCGGCATGACCAACATGCCCGAGGCCAAGCTCGCCCGCGAAGCAGAGCTGTGTTACGCGAGCGTCGCGATGGTGACGGACTACGACTGCTGGCATCCCGACCACGCCCGCGTCGAGGTCTCGCAGATCGTCGCGCTGCTCGCGAGCAACGCGGCGAAGGCCGCGGCGCTGGTGGGCCGCGCCGCGCGCGCTGCGGGAGCGCGCCCGCTTCCCTGCGCCGAGGGCTGCGATCGCGCGCTCGACCACGCCTTGATCACCGCGCCAGGCGCCCGCGATCCCGAGTTGCTGCGCCGGCTCGCTGCGGTGGCCGGCCGCGTGTTGCGCGTGCCATGACGCGGGAACGCTCGGGTTTGCTGCGATCGCTGATTCGCACGATTCCGGACCATCCGAAGCCCGGCATCCTGTTTCGCGACATCACGACGCTGCTGCTCGACGCGCGCGGCTTCCGGGAGGCGGTCGAGGGGCTGGTGCAGCCGTTTCGGGAGGTGCGCATCGACAAGGTCGCCGGCATCGAGGCGCGCGGCCTGATCCTCGGCGGCGCCGTCGCGCTCTCGCTACAGGCCGGTTTTGCTCCGATTCGCAAGCGCGGCAAGCTGCCCTGGCAGACGGTCGGCGAGGATTACGCGCTCGAATACGGCACTGATCGCATCGAGATGCACCGCGACGCCGTGGCGCCGGGTGAGCGCGTATTGTTGATCGACGATCTGGTGGCGACCGGCGGCACGGCCGAGGCGGCGATTCGCGTGATCGAGACGCTCGGCGGCGAGATCGTGGGCTGCGCCTGCATCATCGACCTCCCGGATCTCGGAGGCAGCCGCCGCATCGCCGCTCTCGGGTACCCGTTCGTATCGCTCGTCGAGTTCGCGGGCGAATAGCCGGAGGCGCTCGCCAGTGAAGGTCGCAGGCGTCTCCCAGCGTTCGATCCGCATGGCGCCCGATGGCGTTTCGGTCGAGATCATCGATCAGACGCGGCTGCCCTTCGAGCTGCGCATCGCGCGGCTCGTGAGTCTCGAGGACGCGGCCGAAGCGATCGCGAGCATGCGCGTGCGCGGTGCGCCGCTGATCGGTGTCACTGCGGCCTACGGGGTGTGCCTGGCCCTGCGCAAAGACGCTTCGGATGCGGCGCTCGCAGCCGCCTGCGAACGGCTGCTCGCGACGCGCCCCACCGCCGTGAACCTCGCCTGGGCGCTCGCGGAAATGCGCGCAGCGCTCGCGGACGTGGCGCCCGCGGAGCGCGTGCCGCGCGCGTTTGCCCGCGCGGCCGCCCTCGCGGATGCCGATGTCGCGACCTGCCGCGCGATCGGCGAGCACGGCGCCCGTCTGCTCGCCGGGCTCGCGGAACGCCGGCGCGGCGAGCCCGTGAACCTGCTCACCCACTGCAACGCCGGCTGGCTCGCGGCCGTCGATTGGGGCACCGCGCTCGCGCCGGTCTACGTCGCCTTCGCGCAGGGGATTCCGCTGCACGTCTGGGTGTCCGAGACGCGTCCGCGCAATCAGGGCGCGAGCCTCACGGCCTGGGAACTCGCCGAGCATGGCGTGCCGCATACGGTCGTCGCCGACAACGCGGGCGGGCACCTGCTTCAGCGCGGCTGCGTCGACCTGGTCGTCACGGGCAGCGACCGCACGACGGCGACCGGCGACGTCTGCAACAAGATCGGAACCTATCCGAAGGCGCTCGCGGCGCTCGACAACGGCATTCCGTTCTACGTCGCGCTGCCGCATTCGACGATCGACTGGAACCTGACGGACGGTGTGGCCCAGATTCCGATCGAGGAGCGGGACGCGAGCGAACTGCGCGTCGTTACGGGGCGGAGCGCGAATGGCGAGCGCGGCGAGCTCGTGATCCTGCCGGACGCGAGCCCGGCGAAGAACTTTGCCTTCGACGTCACGCCGGCCCGGCTGGTGACGGGGCTCATCACGGAGCGGGGCGTGTGCGCCGCGTCGGCCGAGGGGTTGCTGTCGCTGTATCCCGAACGCCGCCGGGTTCCGTAGGCGTGGGCACCCTCTACGTGGTTGCGACCCCGATCGGTCATCTCGAGGACGTGACGCTGCGGGCCCTGCGCGTGCTGCGCGAAGCCGAACTCGTGCTCGCGGAGGACACACGCCGCACGCGCGTGCTGCTCGATCGCCACGGAATCTCCGCGCGGCCGCTTTCGCTGCACGCGCACAACGAGGCCGCACGCGTCGCGCGCGTGCTCGCAACGCTCGCATCGGGAGGGCGCGTCGCGCTGGTCTCGGATGCCGGGACGCCGCTGGTCTCGGATCCGGGAGAGCGGCTGGTGGCGGCGGTGATCGCAGCCGGGCATGCGGTCGAAGCCGTGCCGGGCGCCTCGGCCGTGCTCGCGGCGCTCGCCGTCGCCGGCCTGCCGACGGCGCGCTTTGCGTTCGCCGGCTTCCTGCCGCGGCGCGCCGGGGAGCGCGACGCCTGGCTCAGGGGTTTTTGCGAGCGCCCGGAAACCCTCGTGCTCTTCGAATCGCCGCGGCGCGTGGGGGCGACCCTCGCCCGCATGGCCGAGATCCTGGGCGACCGGCCGGCCTGCGTCGCCCGCGAACTCACGAAGCTCCACGAGGAGGTCGTCCGCGGCACACTCGGCGAACTCGCCACAAAGTTCTCGACAGGCGCGCGCGGGGAGGTCACGATCGTCGTCGGCGGATGCCCGCGAGAGACCGCGGCGGGCGCTGCCCCGGATCTGGAAGCCGCCCTGGATGCAGCGATCAGCGCGCAGCTCGCCGCGGGCGAGCCGACGCGTGCGATCGCGGCGCGGCTCTCGCTCCAGTACGGCGTTGCTCGGCGCGAGGTCTATGCCCGCGCGCTGGAGCTTCGCGGGCGCGCGGATGCGCGCTCGCAACGCGGTGACTGAGGAGAGCCTTCGATGGAAGCGCGGCTCGGCTGGCGGCGCAGACTGCTGTTTACCGCCGTTCTCGTGGCGTCGCAGCGGTCTCGCTCGAGGTTCCGCTCCAGTTCCATCACCGCCTGACCGCCGGCGACCGATCGTCACGGCGAACGCTCTAACGGAGATCGAGGATGCGGTATCGGAGAGAAGTGGATGGCCTGCGTGCCATCGCCGTCGTGCCGGTGATGCTGTTCCACGCCGGCTTCGCCTGGTGTGGGGGCGGATTCGTCGGCGTGGATGTCTTCTTCGTCATCAGTGGCTACTTGATTACCGGGATCATCCTCGAGGATTTGAATTCCGGAACGTTCTCGCTCGCGAAGTTCTACGAGCGCAGGGCGCGGCGCATTTTGCCGGCGCTGTTCGTGGTCATGCTGGTGTGCCTGCCGGTCGCCTGGCTTCTGATGCTTCCGGACGACCTGGAGAATTTCGGACAGAGTTTGTTCGCGACGGCTCTGTTCTCCAACAATGTGTTGTTGTGGATGACGTCTGGCTACTTCTCGCTGGCGAGCGAGTTCAAGCCGCTGGTGCATACCTGGAGTCTCGGCGTCGAGGAGCAGTACTACATGCTGTTCCCGCTGATGCTCGGGCTTCTGTGGCGCCTGCCGACGCGGGCCTTCGTTGGGATTCTGGGCGTTGGGGCGGCGCTGAGTCTGGGCTTGGCGCAGTGGGGAAGCGTGAATGCACCCATGGCGTCCTTCTTCCTGCTCGGCGCGCGTTTCTGGGAGTTGCTCCTCGGGGCGCTCATTTCCGTCGCCTTCTTCTACGGGAAGTCGTCGACGGGCGCGATCATCGCCAACCCCGTCATGCGTTCGCTGCTCGGCGTGGCGGGATTTCTGATGATCGGCGTGGCGGTGTTCTTGTTCGATCGGTTCACGCCCTTCCCGAGCGTCTACACGCTGCTGCCGACCGTTGGGGCGGCGCTGCTGATCGTCTTCGCCACGCCCGAAACATTCATGGGAAAATTCCTCGGCCTTTCGCCGCTCGTCGCGATCGGCTTGATCAGCTACAGCGCGTATCTGTGGCATCAGCCGCTTCTGGCCTTTTCGCGGTTGAGCAGCTTGTCCGAGCCTCCGGCCGGTCAGCTGCTGGTCGCGATCGTCGCTGCGTTCGGGCTCGCCTGGCTTTCCTGGCGCTATGTCGAGCGCCCCTTCCGGGATCGGGGGTTGCTCTCGCGGCGAGTCGTCGTCGCTTCCATGGCCGTCGTCGGCGCGTCGCTCGCTTCCGCCGGCGTGCTCATCAATCAGAAATCGGGATTCGTCCACCAATGGTCGGAGCTGAATACGGAGGTCCAGGAGGCTGGAAGAAGGCTCAACGCTGTCTACAACGAAGGTCCGTACCGTTACCGATACGCGCCATTCGACGACAGCAAGCCGTTGAAGCTGCTGGTCCTGGGCAATAGCTTCGCGCGGGACTTCATCAACGCGGGAATGGAAAACCTGTACTTCCGCGAGGTCAGCCTCTCCTACGTCGAAGACGTCCCGGCGTGCATTCAACGAGAAGCAGACGTGAATGACCGGCTGAAGCAGCTCCTGGCTGCAGCGGATTACGTGGTCCTCGGAAGTCCGCCCGATACGCTCGCCTGTTTTCGCCGTGATGCCGAGGTGTTCGAGAAGTTGGGAGCCACGAGGCTGGTCGTGATTGGCATCAAGAACTTCGGTTGGAACATGAACGCCGTCATGAGGCTCGACGAATCCGTTCGGTATTCGTACCGGGCGGAAGTTCTCGAGGAAGCACGCGCCGAGAATGCCGACGCGGTACGGACGCTACCGGCCGAAAGCTTCGTGAACTTGATCGCAATCCTCGCGGACGAAAACGGGCGGGTTCCCGTCTTCACGCCGGATCGGAAGATCATTTCGCAGGACAGGGAGCACCTCACCAAGGCAGGCGCCGCGTATGTCGGAAGGTTGATGTTCGAGCATCCGTTGCTGCAACCGCTGAAGGATGCAAGCCGAAACGTGGCCGAGTGACATCCCCCGTTGACTGAGCGGGTGCGGCCGCCGGGGATCGGGGGATCCGCATTCGGATGCGGACCGCGCCTCAGTCTGCCAGCAGCTTTGCGAGCGCCGCTTCGTCGAGAATCTCGACCCTGAGCTCGCGCGCCTTCGCGAGCTTGCTGCCGGGGTCCGATCCGGCGACCAGATAGTCGGTCTGCTTCGAGACCGAGGTCGCGACGCGCCCTCCGCGCACCTCGATCCGGTGCTTCGCCTCGACGCGCGTCATGCTCGCGAGCCCGCCGGAGAGCACGAAGCACTTGCCGAGCAGCGGGCCGCTCGGGGCGGCGACGGGCTCGCTGCGCGGCCAGCGCACGCCCGCGTCGCGGAAGCGCTGCACCTCGGCCGCGTTGCGCGCATCGGCGAAGAAGCGCGCGAGGCTTTCAGCGATCGTCGGGCCGATGCCGGGCACGCGTTCGAGATCTTCCTGCGAGGCGCCGAGCAGCGCATCGAGATCGCCAAAGTGGCGCGCCAGCAGCTCGGCCACGCCTTCGCCCACGTGACGGATCCCGAGCGCGATCAGGAAGCGCGCGAGCGTCGTCTCGCGTGCGTTCACGAGACTCGCCGCGAGGTTCGCCACGGATTTCTCGCCCATGCGATCGAGCCCGGCGAGCGCGGCCGCGTCGAGGTGGAACACATCGGACAAACGCTTCACGAGGCCGCGGTCGACGAGCTGGTCGATCAGCTTCTCGCCGAGGCCTTCGATGTCGAGCGCGCCGCGGCTCGCGAGGTGGCGCAGGTTGTTCTTGAGTTGCGCAGGGCAATCGAGGTTCGTGCAGCGCGTGACGACTTCATCTTCGAGGCGCACGGTCGCTGCGTCGCAGACGGGGCAGCGGCTCGGGAGGACGAAGCGTTTCGCCCCGCGCCGCCGCCGCGCCGTGATCACGGCGACGATCTGCGGGATCACGTCGCCGGCGCGCTGCACGAGCACGTGATCGCCCACGCGCAGGTCCTTGCGCTCGATCTCGTCCTGGTTGTGCAAGGACGCGCTCGAGACGCTGACGCCCCCGACGCGCACGGGCCGCAGCCGCGCCACGGGCGTGAGCGCGCCGGTGCGCCCAACCTGCACCTCGATCGCCTCGACGACGGTCGTTTCCTGTTGGGGCGGGAACTTCACCGCGATGGCCCAGCGCGGTGAGCGCGCGAGGTTGCCGAGCTCTGCTTGCAGCTCGAGCTCGTTCACCTTCGCGACCGTGCCGTCGATCTCGACCCGCAGCTGCGCGCGTTTTGCGAGCAAACGCGCGTGATGCGCGACGACGGCGTCGATGTCCGGGCAAGTCTCGCTTTCTTCGCTCACCTCGAAGCCCCAGCGGGCGAGGGTGCGCTGCACGTCCGCTTGCGTGCGCACCTCGGCGGGCAGACCCTCGGCCACGGCGTAGGCGCGGAACTCGAGTGCACGCAGCCGGGCGCGGTCGATGTCGTGGAGCTGGCGCAGCGAGCCGGCGGCCGCGTTGCGCGGATTCGCGAACGGCTCGAGCCCCTGCTCGAGCCGGCGGGCATTCAGGCGTTCGAACGCGGCGATCGGCAGCACGATCTCGCCGCGCACCGAGACGCGCGCCGCAGCCGCCGGCGATTTCGCGAGCGCGAGGGGAAGACTCGGGCACAACTTCAGATTCGCCGTCACATCTTCGCCGACGCGCCCATCGCCGCGCGTCGCGCCCACGGCGAGCACGCCATCTTCGTAGATCAGCTCGATGCTGGCGCCGTCCAGTTTGGGCTCGGCGAGGTAGGCCAGCGCAGATTCGCGACCGAGCAGCTTGCGGACGCGTTCGTCGAACGCGCGCAGCTCGGCCTCGTCCATCGCGTTGTCGAGCGAGAGCATCGGAACCGCGCGCGGCACCGCGGCGAAGCTCTCGGCCGGCGGCGCTCCCACGCGCTGGGTCGGTGAATCGGGCCGGCGCAGCGATGGATGCTCGGCCTCGATCTCGCTGAGCTCACGCAGCAGCCGGTCGTACTCGGCGTCGGAGATCTCGGGCTGGTCGAGCGTGTAATAGAGCCGGTTGTGGCGGTTCAGCTCCGCGACGAGGAAATCGATGCGCTGGCGCGCGTCGTGGCTCGTCATCGTGTCCCATCCGGCGCGACAGGATACTCGGGTTCGCGAGGCAGGAAAGGATTGCTGCGCCGCGCCCCGCGCGACTTCGACGCGAGCCTGGCCTCAAGGCGCGCCCGCCGCACGCCGAAATCTCCGCTAGCGCAAGCGGGAGATCGCCATGAGCCACGAGCTGTTCGAACTCTTCGGGATGCTGGGGGCCGGCATGGGCCTGACGGCGCTCTTCCAGCGGGCGCTTCAGCCGCTGCGACTGCGCCTTGCGGGCGGCAGCGTGAATCCGAAGCGATTCGCTGCGGTGACGGCCAATGCAGGCTCTGATTCGGCCGCGATTTCCCTGTCCCGGCACCGCAGCAGCCCGAGCCGTCTCGACTCAACGACCTGAGTCCGGGCGCGGCGGGAGCCGCTCGTCGGGTGCGCCCCGGCCGGCCGTCCGCAGGCCTTCGACGGGCGGCAGCAGCCGTAGCTCGTCGAGCCGCGCCTCGATTGCGACCGCCGCCAGCGCATGCACTTCGCGTCCGGGATGGATTGCGTCCGCGGGAAACGGCGCTGCCGAGATCAGCCCTGCGCGCTGCAGCGGATCGTAGAGGTCGAGCAGCGGCAGCCCGGCCTCGCGCGCTGCCTGCCGGTAGATCTCGTGGAAGCGTTCGAAGCCCCACTGCTCGTACGCGGGTGCGTAGAAATACGGAAACAGAACCGCCAGGATCGGGGGACCCTCCCGGCCGAGCTCGGCGAGACGCGCGATCCCGCGTCTCACGTTCGCGATTCCCGTCTCGTCGTAATTGGCTTCGATGTAGGCCCACCCCCAGAAGCGATCGCGGGCGAGCCGCCGGTAGAGGAAGTTCCACAGCCGCGAGGGTCCGTTGGGCGTGGCCAGCGCATACGGCGTGCTCGACGGGTATGGGTCGTTCAAACACAGCTGTGCGATCACGAGATCGGGCGCGAAGCGCGCTGCGCGAACTTCGAGCGCGCGCACGCTCTGGAGCAGGCTGTAGGCGTTGACCCCGAAGTTCAGCACCTCGAAGCGGGCGCCGCCCCGGGCCTCCTGTTCGAGTCGGCTTCCCAGAACGTTCAGGTAGATCTCGGGCCGCGGGCGATGCTCGAAGTTCGCGGTGATCGAATCCCCGATGAACGCGATCCGGAACACATCGGCGGACTTCTCGAGCGCGACTTCGCGGTCGGCCATGCCGAGCGAGTTCAGCGTGAATGCCTGCTTGCTCCAGCCCGGGTTCCACTCGAAGATCAGCTCGGGATCCGGGCTCGGAATCAGCGCCCGCTCGGCGACCGGCGGAAGCGCTCGCCATTCGCGCCAGACGCCGAACTGGTGATACACGCGCAGCGCGATCTCCAGCGCGCCGAGCGAGAGCAGCGACGAGATCATCACGCTCGCGGTGGTCAGCAGGATCGTGCGCTGGGGCGTTCGCATGGCCTCGGACCCGGCGGAATGGCGCGCGCGACCCGTCAGGGATCGAAGCCCGCTACGGATCCAGCCTACAACGTCGCCTGGTGCAACGGAGCGGCAACCTGCGCTTCCAGCGCTCAGGGGCAGGCGCGGGGCGTTGCCCGTCCCGGCGTTCCGGAGGCCTCCCGGCGAGCCTGGTTCGAGCGGCCCAAGAGTCTGTCCCGAAAAGGGAATCACCGTTAAAGCTGGCGCTCGGAAGCGGCGATGAGTGACGGGGATCCAGGCGGATCGCCGCGATCGAAGGGTCTCGGGCTGCGGATGGTCCGACCGCGCAGAGGGGGCGATGGGCCAGGCCGCACACCGCGAAACGCCGGCGAACCGTTGCGAGGACAGCCTCGCGCGGCTGGCGCAGGCCCTGCCGGATGGCGTCGCCCTGGTGCACGACGGTTGCATCCGCTGGGTGAACCCCGCGTTCGTCCGACTCGCTGGCCGAAGCGATCCCGGCGAGCTTGCCGGAGCCTGTTTCCTCGATCTCTTCGCCGACGCCGGCCAGGGACTCCCGGATCGCGCGCGGACGCGGCCGATCGAGTGCACGTTGCGCCGCCCGACCGGCGCCGAGCACCGTGTGCTCTGCGAGCTCACCTGGCCCGAATTCGCTCCGGGCCTCGACGCCTGGCGCTGCGAAGACGTCACCCCATTGCGCTCGCTCGAACGCGAGATTCTGCGCGCGAGCCAGGAGTTGCACCGCGCAAATCGCGAGCTCGCGTCGTTGCGCGAGGAGTTGCGCGCCGAGCGCGAGAGTCGCGAGGAGTTGCTCGCGGTCGTCAGCCACGAACTGCGCACGCCGGTGACGGTGATCGGCGGCTATAGCCGCCTGTTGCTGTCGGGCGAGGCGGGACCCCTGACGGAAGAGCAGGGCCGCTTTCTGACGGAGAGCGCCAAGAGTTGTCAGCGTCTGAATGAATTCATCCAGAAACTGATCGAAGCCTCGCGCGAAAAAAAGGGCGGCGAGGTGCTCGAACTCGGCAGCCACGCGCTCGCGCCCGTGGTCGAGGCGGTGGTGGAGGGATTGCTTCCGCTCGCCGCCGAGCGCGACTCGCGGCTGTGTGTTCACATCGACTCTGCTGCCGCGCATGCGCGCTTCGATCCGCTGCGCGTCGAGCAGATCCTCACCAACCTCATCAGCAACGCCATCGAACACGGCGGTCCGAAGCTGACGATCGAAATCGGAGCGCGCCTGCTGCCGAGCTCGACGGGCGGGCGCCGTTTCATCGAGGTGTGCGTCGAAGACGACGGCGCCGGCGTTGCCGCCGCCGACCGCGAGCGGATCTTCCAACCGTGGATCCAGGCGAACGCGGGCGGACGCGCCGGCAGCCTCGGGCTCGGGCTCGCGATTTGCCGCCGGCTCGTCGAAGCGCACGGCGGCGCCATTTCTCTCGGCGAACGCCTGGGCGGCGGCTGCAAATTCACGTTCACGCTGCCCGCGGCGGACCCCGCCCGGCGCGCGTCGGAGCGTTAGCCGTGGCGAAGACGCGCAGCCGTGCGAACGCGAAGTCGGCCGACCGCCACGGCAGCAAGCCTGCGCAGCGCTCGCGCATTCTCGTCGTCGATGACGCGGAAGGCATCCGGACCTTCGTGGCCCATCTGCTCGAGCTGCGCGGCTTCGATGTCGACACGGCCGAGGATGGCCGCAGCGCGCTCGCGTTGCTCGAGGGTGGCGCCGCACCGGACGTCGTGCTGCTCGACGTGATGATGCCCGGGCAGGACGGTCTCGTGACGCTCGCGCGCATCCGCGAGGCGCATCCGGAAATGTCGGTCGTGATGCTCTCGGTGGTCGGCAAGACGGGAACCATCGTCGAGGCCATGCGTCTGGGCGCGGTCGACTATCTGAACAAGCCCTTCGAAGAGGAAGAGCTCGAAGCCACGCTCATGAAGGTGCTCGAGCGCCGCTCGCTCTCGCGCGAGCTGGCTGCCCTCGGCCAGGCGCAAGGTCCATCGGGGGACGCGATCCTCTGGGCGAGCGCCGCCATGCAGCGCGTGAAGAGCCTGCTCGAGCACGTGGCCGACACCAACGTCACCGTCCTGATCCAGGGCGAGAGCGGCTCGGGCAAGGAGGTCGTCGCGCGCACGCTGCACGCGGTTTCTTCGCGCTCGGACGAGCGCTTCGTCAAGGTCAACTGCGCCGCGTTGCCCGAAGACCTGCTCGAGAGCGAGCTGTTCGGCTACGAGAAGGGCGCCTTCACGGGAGCCGGCTCGCGCAAGCAGGGAAAATTCGAGCAGTCGCACGAAGGGACCATCTTCCTCGATGAGATCGGCGAGATGAGCCAGGGGCTTCAGGCGAAGCTGCTCCAGGTGCTCCAGGACGGCCGCTTCTCGCGCCTCGGCGGCAACGAAGAAATCGCAGTCGACGTGCGCGTCGTGTGCGCCACCAACCGGAAGCTCGATGCCATGGTGCGCGAAGGCACGTTCCGCGAGGACCTGTTCTTCCGGATCAACGTCGTCACCGTCATGCTTCCGCCGCTGCGCGAGCGGCGTGAGGAGATTCAGCCGCTCATCGACAACTTCCTGCGCTCCTTCGCGGCGCGCTACCGCAAGCCGCTGCCGCGCCTTTCCGAGCGCCTGACGCGCGCGCTCGATCGCTATGCCTTCCCAGGCAACGTCCGCGAACTCGAAAACATGATGAAGCGCATCATCGTGCTCGAGAGCGAGACGCAGATTCTCGACGAGGTGCTGCGCGCAGACCGCCGCGGGAAGGTTCCCGGCAGCTCGCTGCTGCGCGTGATCGAAGAGATCGAGGCCACGGCGGGACAGGTTCCCCTGCGCGAGGTGGGCCGGCGTGCCGCCCAGGAGGCGGAGCGCGAAACCATCGATCGCGTGCTCCACCACACGCAATGGAATCGCAAGCAAGCCGCCCGTCTGCTCGGCGTGAGCTACAAGACGCTGCTCCAGAAGATCCGCGACTGCGGACTCGAGCCTCTCTGAGACGCGCTCGACCCTGGCGGGGGTCGGCGGAATCGCGTAAGAACGGGTCTCCGAGCGGCGAGAGGACGGCACGACCGAGCCCGAGATGTCGCTGGCCTTGTGGTATCACACCGTCCGGTCGCTGCGCGGCCGTCAGATCCTCGCTCAGCTCCGCGCTCGCTGGGTCCGTCGCAGCGAAGACCCGGCCGCCTTCGCCGGGCGAAACGTTCCTGCGTATCCCGGCGCGCGTCTGCGCCCGCAAGCGCCCTTCCTGCCGCCTGCCGCGCGTAAGCAGGCGCGGGCGGAGCTGCTCGCGGGCGAGTTCACGTTCCTGAATCGCCGCGAGTCGGTCGGCTTTCCGCCGCGCTGGAATGCGCGCGAACCGTCGCGGCTGTGGCAGTACAACCTCCACTACTTCGAGGTTCTCTGGGACCTGGGCTTCGACGCGGCCCGCGTCGCAACGCTCGATTGGATCGAGCAGCACCCGCTCGCACGCGGGCAGGCCGGTTGGGAGCCCTATCCGACGTCGCTGCGTATCGTGAACTGGTGCGCGTTCTTCTTCGGCGAGCACCGCGAGCGCGTGGGGGTGGATGCCGCGCTGCGCGATGCGCTCTGGCGCTCGCTCTACCTGCAGGCCGAGTGGCTTGCGTGCCATCTGGAAACCCACCTTCTCGGAAACCACCTGCTCGAAAATGCCGCGGCGTTGCTGCTCGCCGGTCGCGCTTTCGAGGGCGCAGCGGCCGGACGTTGGGAGCGCCAGGGGCGCGAGCTGCTCGCGTCCGAGCTTCCGGAGCAGGTGCTCGCTGATGGGGGGCACGTCGAGCGTTCGCCGATGTACCAGCTGCGTGTCGCCTGGTTGCTCCTCACGCTGCGAAACGCCGATGCGGATGCGCTCGCGCCGCTGCTCGACGCGCCCCTCGCCGCGCTGCTGCGCTCGCTATCCGAACTCTGTCACCCGGATGGGGAGATCGCCTTGTTCAACGACGCCGCTCTCGGCGTCTATCCGGCGCTCGCCCCGCTGCTCGCGGCGTATACCCTCGTCACGGGGCGGCCGGCCATGGCGGCGGAGTCGGGTGCGGCGCGCTTCGCGCTCGCGGACACGGGATACTTCGGTGCGCGAAGCCGCGACGGCAGCTACGTCGTGTGCGACGCGGGCCTGATCGGGCCCGACTATCAGCCCGGGCACGCACATGGCGACCTGTTGTCCTTCGAACTCTCGTTCGCCGGGCGGCGCGTCGTGTGCGATTCCGGGGTGCACGGCTACGAAGGCGATCCGCTGCGCGCGTGGTGCCGTTCGACCCGCGCGCACAACACGGTCGAGATCGACGGCCAGAGTCAATCCGAGTTCTGGTCGGTGTTCCGCGTCGCGCGCCGCGCGCGCCCCCACGACGTGCGCTTCGAACCGCGGCCGGACGGCTTCCGGCTCTCGGCCTGGCACGATGGCTACGAGCGGCTGCCGGGGCGCCCGCGGCATGCGCGTCGCTTCGCGTGGCACGATCGCGGCGTGCTGCTCGTGAAGGACGAGATCACCAGCGCGCGCCGTGTGACGGCGCGCTCGCGTCTGCACCTGCACCCGGATTGCGTCGTCGAACGGCGCGAGGGGCCCGTCGCGTGGATCCGCCATCCGGGCGGTGTCTTCCAGATCTGCTTCGCAGGTCCGGGCGGGCTCACGCTCGAAGCGTCGACGTTCTGTCCCGAATTCGGCGTCCAGCGCGAGCGCACCGCGCTGTGCTTCGAAGCCGCCGGCGAGCGCTTCGCTTTCGGATTCTGCATCGCCAATACGGACGCGCGGATCGGTTACGATCTGGATTCTGGGGCCGATGTCTCCGGCGAGAAGGTTGCGTGGTGAAGCTAGAAAGCCCCTGTGGCGGCGTCCTGCGCCGGCCCTGCTGATGCGCATCCTCTTCCTGACCCATTACTTCCATCCCGAAGGCAACGCACCGGCGACCCGCGTGTACGAGATGAGCCGTCGTTTTGTGAAGCTCGGTTTCGAAGTGCGTGTCGTGACCGGGGCGCCGAACGTGCCGAGCGGGGTCGTCTATCCGGGCTACCGCAATCGCTGGCGCTCGCGTGAGATCGTCGAAGGCATCGAGACGCTGCGCGTCTGGACCTACGTCGCGCCCAACAAGGGAACCGTGCGTCGGATCCTCAATTATCTGTCCTTCTGCGCGACGGCCACGCTCGCTGGGCTCGGCGGGCCGCGTCCGGATCTGGTGATTGCCACCTCACCGCAGTTCTTTTGCGGCTGGGCGGGGGTCTTCGTGAGTCGGCTGCGGCGGGTGCCGTTCGTGCTCGAGATCCGCGACCTGTGGCCCGAGTCGATCGCAGCGGTGGGCGCCATGCGCAGCTCGTGGCTGTTGCGCGGCCTCGGATGGCTCGAACGACGCATGTACGCGGCCGCGACGCGCATCGTCACCGTCGGGCGCGGCTACCAGCAGCAGCTCGAGGCGCGCGGTGTTTCGGCGCGAGACATCTCGGTGATTCCGAACGGCGTGGATCTCGGGATGTTCGATGCTTCGGCCGACGGCTCGGAGTTGCGCGCGCGCTTCGCGCCGAACGGAGAGTTCCTGTGCGCCTACGTCGGCACGATCGGAATGGGGTGCGGCCTCGCGGTCGTGCTGCGGGCGGCGGAAAAGCTGCGCGAAATGGGGCGTCGCGACGTGGTGTTCCTGCTGGTGGGTGACGGCGCCGTGCGCGAGGATCTCGAGCGCGAGGCGCGCGCGGCGGGGCTCGATCGCGTCGTCTTCACGGGTCGCCTGCCGAAGGCCGACATGCCCCGCGTGCTCGCCGCGAGCGACGCCTGCCTGGTCCACCTCGCGCGCCGCCCCCTGTTTCGCAGCGTGATGCCCTCAAAAATATTCGAGGCGGCGGCGATGGCCAGGCCGATCGTGCTCGGCGTCGAGGGTTTTGCGGCCGACGTCGTTTCCCAGGCCGGCGCGGGGATCTGCATCGAGCCCGAGAATGCCGAGCAGCTGGTCGCTGCCGTGCTGCGCCTGGCCGCGGATCGCGGGCTCGCGGGCGCCCTCGGGCGCGCCGGCAGGGAGCGCATCGCGGCGGTTTTCGATTACTCCGAGCTGGCGCGCGAGTATGCAAAGCTGTTGCGCGGCGTAGTGGCGGAGGGGCAGGCGTGAAAATCGTGAACGTCGTGGGCGCGCGCCCGAACCTGATGAAGGTCGCTCCGTTGATGGAGGCCTTCGCGTCGCGCCCGGGCATCGAGGCGCTGCTCGTGCACACCGGCCAGCACTACGACGCGAACATGAGCGATCTCTTCTTCCGGCAGCTCGGAATTCCGGAGCCGGATTTGAACCTCGGCGTCGGCAGCGGTTCGCACGCGGCGCAGACGGCCGAGATCATGAAGGGTTTCGAGCCCGTGCTGCTCGAGCATCGGCCGGACGCCGTGCTCGTCGTGGGCGACGTGAACAGCACGATCGCCTGCGGCCTCGTCGCCGTGAAACTGGGCATCCGGCTCGTTCACGTCGAAGCCGGGCTGCGCAGCTTCGATCGCAGCATGCCCGAGGAGATCAACCGGGTCCTCACGGACGCGATCAGCGACGTGCTTTTCTGCACCGAGGAAAGCGGCGTCGTGAACCTGCGGCGCGAGGGAATCGCCGACGCGAAGATCCATCAGGTCGGCAACGTCATGATCGACACATTGATGAAGCACCGCGCGCGCGCCGACGCATCCGGCATCCTCGCTCAGCTCGGACTCGAACCCGCCGGCTACGCCGTGCTCACCCTGCACCGGCCGGCGAACGTCGACGATCCGGAGACGCTGGCGGGCATCCTCGACGCCCTCGAAATCGTGGCGCGCGACATGCCGCTGGTGTTTCCCGCGCACCCGCGCACGCGTGAGAAGATGCGCGCCTTCGGGCTCGACGCCCGGCTGGCGCGCCTGCCGGGCCTGCGGATGATCGAGCCGGCCGGCTATCTCGACTTCTTGAAGCTGATGGCGTCGGCGCGGCTCGTGCTCACGGATTCCGGCGGCATCCAGGAGGAAACCACGATCCTCCAGGTGCCATGCCTCACGCTGCGCGAGAACACCGAGCGGCCCGTTACGGTCGAGCTCGGCACCAACCAGCTCGTCGGACGCGATCCGGAGCGGATCCTCGCGGCCTACCGCAAGCTCCAGGTGGGCGCCGGGTCGCAGGGTCGCCTGCCGCCGGGCTGGGACGGCTTTGCCGCCGGCCGCATCAGGGACGTTCTGGAGCGGGTTCTGTGAGCAGCGATTCGATGCGCTGCGCCGCTTCGCGCAGATCCGCGACGACGTGATCCGGCCTGGCTTCGCCGCGCTCGAGCGTCGCCGCTCCGTGCCCCGTGCGCACGAGCAGGGTCGTGGCGCCGACGGCGCGGCCGAGTGCGATGTCGCTCGCCATGTCGCCGACGACGAAGGCGCGGGACGGGTCGAAGCCGAGCTCCGCGGCCGCGCTCAGGACGAGGCCGGTGCGCGGCTTGCGACAGCTGCAGCGCTCGTCCGGATGGTGGGGACACACGAAGACGCCATCGAGCACGACGCCCTCGGCGCGCAGCGCGCCGAACAGACGCTCGTGGATCTCGGCCAGGCGCGCGGCGTCGAAGAAGCCGCGCCCGATGCCGCTCTGGTTGGTGACGAGCACGAGCCCGAGGCCCTGGGCGGCGAGGCGGCGCAGGCCGTCGCTCGCGCCCGCGATCAGCTCGACCTGATCGGGATCCGAGAGGTAGTGCTTTTCAACGATCAGCGTGCCGTCGCGATCGAGCAGCACGAAGCGTCGCGAGCGCATGCGGTCGGCTCCCAGGCGTGGCGAGCGCGCAGCATACGGTCGGGTCTTGCGTGCGTCCAGCACACGCGTGCGCGCGCAACTCGGGAGCGGAGGTAGACGGGGTCGCGCGGCGAGGTGTACGCTCTCGCCCTCGCAGCAACCCCGGGAGTGTCATGCGAATCCTGGTCACCGGCGGAGCCGGCTTCATCGGCTCGCATACGGTCGACGCGCTGATCGCGAGCGGCCATCAGGTGCGCATTCTCGACAGCCTCGAGAAGCCGGTGCATCTGCATGGGAAGCCCTCCTACCTGAACCCGGCGGCGGAGTTCGTACAGGGCGACGTCACGCGGCGCGAAGACTGGCTCGGGGCGCTCGCCGGCATCGAGGCCGTGTTTCATTTTGCCGCCTACCAGGACTACCTGCCGGACTTCAGCAAATTCTTCCGCGTGAACGCGGTGGGAACGGCGCTGCTCTACGAGTTGCTCGTGGAGCGAAAGCTTCCGGTACGCAAGGTGGTGGTGGCGTCTTCGCAGGCCGTCTATGGCGAAGGCCGGCACCAGACTCCCGATGGCCGCATCGTGTACCCCGGCCTGCGTTCCGAAGAGCGCCTGCGCGCGGGGCGCTTCGAGATCCAGTGCCCGGACGGCGCGGGTGAGACGCAATGGCTGGCCACCGACGAAGCCGTCGTGAACCCGCAGAACCAGTATGCGCTCTCGAAACACGCGCAGGAGCAGATCGCCCTCCAGCTCGGAAAGCGCTACGGCATCCCGTCGGTCGGGATGCGCTACTCGATCGTGCAGGGGCCGCGCCAGTCGTTCTACAACGCCTACTCGGGTGCGTGTCGGGTCTTCTGCCTTTCATTTCACGTGGGGCGTGTTCCGCCGATCTATGAAGACGGTCTCCAGGTGCGGGATTTCGTGAACGTGCACGACGTCGTCGCCGCGAACCTGCGCGTGCTCGAGGATCCGCGCGCCGATGGGCAGGCCTTCAACGTCGGTGGCGGCCGCGCCTACAGCGTCGCCGAGTTCGCCGGAATCGTGGCGCGCGCCTTCGGCCGCGAGTTCGAGTCGAAGCCGGCTGGCGCCTACCGCTTCGGGGATACGCGCCACATCGTCTCGGACGTCACGAAGCTCCGCGCGCTCGGCTGGGAGCCGAAGCGCACGCCCGCTGACAGCGTCGCCGAATACGTCGCCTGGCTGCGGGCGCAGGGAGACATCGAGGACATCCTCGCCTTCGCCGAGAAGCAGATGAAGGCGATGGGCGTCGTGCGGGCGGTGGCGGGATGATCGTCACGCAGACACCGCTGCGGATTTCCTTCGCAGGCGGCGGCACGGATCTCGCGGCGTACTACGCGAACCACGAGGGCTACGTCGTTTCGAGCGCGATCGACAAGTTCGCCTACGTGATCGTCAAGGAACGTTTCGACGACGAGATCTATCTCAATTACATGCGCAAGGAGATCCGGTCGGACGTCGCCTCGATCGAGCACGGGCTGATCCGCGAGGCGATGCGCATGGCGGGCGTCGAGCGCGGCGTCGAGGTGACGCTGCTCTCGGACATTCCCTCCGAGGGCTCCGGGCTCGGATCCTCGAGCAGCTTCACCGTCGGTCTGCTCAACGCGTTCTACGCCTATCGCGGCGAGCAGGTGACTCCCGAGCGCCTCGCGAGCGAGGCCTGCGAAATCGAGATCGAGCGGCTCGGCAAGCCGATCGGGAAGCAGGACCAGTACATCGCCGCCTACGGGGGCCTGCGCTGCTTCCGCTTCCGCCGCGATGGGGGCGTCGACGTGAAGGCGCTGCAATTGCCCGGCGAGAAGCTGCGCGAGCTGTCCGCCCGCCTGCACCTGTTCTTCACGGGCAAGACGCGCCAGGCGGACGTGATCCTCTCGGAGCAGACGAGCCGGACGGCCGATCGCCTCGCGGAGCTCGACGCCATCAAGCAGCTGGCCTTCGATCTCGAGCCCGCGCTCGAGGCGCGCGATTTCGATCGCCTCGGCACGATCCTGCACGAAAACTGGGAGCTCAAGCGCAAGCTCGCGAGCGGCATCAGCAACGCCGCGATCGAGGAAATGTACGCGCGCTCGCGGGCGAGCGGCGCCCTCGGCGGTAAGATCTGCGGCGCGGGCGGTGGCGGCTTCCTGCTCGCCTATTGCGCGCCGGATCGCCAGGAGCGGCTCGCCAAGGGCATGCACGACTACCGCATGCTGCCGTTTTCACTCGAGCGCGATGGCAGCAAGGTGATCTTCAACTATCGAAGGGAAGTCTGGAAATGAAGGGGTATCCCGAGTACGCGTCGCCGAAGGCCTACCTCGAGAAGGTGCGCGAGCTGCTCGATTCGCTCGCCGCGCCGAGCGACAGGCTGATCGAGACGCTCTTCGAGGCCTTCGAAGAGGAGCGCACGATCTTTCTCGCGGGCAACGGCGGCAGCGCGGCGGCAGCGTCCCACTTCGGTCAGGATCTCGCCAAGGGGACGCTCTCCTCGATGCAGGCGAAGCGGCGTTTCCGCGTGATTCCGCTGACCGACAACATCGGTTTCATCACGGCGCTCGCGAACGACGAGGGCTACGAGGCGATCTTCGAGCAGCAGCTGCGCAATCTCGCCCGACGCGGCGACCTGTTGATCGCGATCAGTGGTTCTGGAAATTCGCCGAACATCTTGCGCGCCGTCGAGTATGCGCGCTCGATCGGTATGAAATCAATCGGTGTCACGGGCTTCGACGGCGGCAAGCTGCGCGCGCTCGCGGACGAGAGCGTGCACGTGCCGATCGAAGACATGGGCATGACCGAGGCGCTGCACGGCGTCGTCTTCCATCTGGTGATGGCGCAGCTGCGCACGAAGCTCGCACGAGCCGAATCGGATTGAGCTTCGCCCGGCCGCGCCAGGCTGTGCGGCCGCCTGGGGAAACGGCCTGGCGGTTGTGAGCTTCGCGCGGCTTCGCCTCGCTGCGCGGCCGCTCAGGGAAGCGGCCTGGCAACGAGCGGGGGGGGACCGGTGTTGCGGATCACGCTGCTCGAGAACCCGATCCGGGAGTACGACTGGGGCTCGCGCAGCGCGATCGCCGAGCTGCTCGGGCGTCCGTCGCCGTCCGCCGCACCGCAGGCGGAACTCTGGATGGGCGCGCACCCGAGCGCGCCGTCGACCATCGAGCTGGCCGGGGTGCGGCGCTCGCTGCATGCCGATATCGCAGAGCATCCGCGCGAGTGGCTCGGAGCGCGCGTGCAGGCGGACTTCGCAGGGCGGCTGCCGTTTCTGCTGAAGGTGCTCGCCGCGGATCGCCCGCTCTCGATCCAGGCCCACCCCGACGCGGCGCAGGCGCGCGAAGGCTTCGCGCGCGAGAACGCGGCCGGCGTCGTGCTCGACGCTGCCGAGCGTTGCTATCGGGATGCCAGCCACAAGCCGGAGCTGCTGTGCGCGCTCACGCCCTTCTGGGCGCTGCGCGGTTTCCGCGCGCCACGCGAGATTCTCGCGCTTTCGGAGCAGCTCGCCGTCCCGGAGCTGGCCGCCGCCGCCGCCTGCCTCCGCGCGCCAGGGGAGGGGGAGGTGCTCGACCGCTGGCTGCGCGGCCTCTTCTCGCTGACAGCGGAAGCGCGCGTGCGTCTGGTGCGCGCGGTCGCGCGAGCGGCGGTCGAGCATGCGGACGCCGATGTCGCCTTCGAATGGATCTCGCGCCTTCAGCAGCTCAATCGGGACGACGTCGGCGTGCTCGCGCCCCTCTTCCTGCACACGCTGCGGCTCGAACCCGGCGAGGCCATGTTCCTGCCGGCGCGCGAGCTGCATGCGTATCTCCAGGGGGTGGGCATCGAGTTGATGGCGAGTTCCGACAACGTGCTGCGGGGAGGGCTCACGACCAAGCCGGTTGCCGTCGACGAACTGCTGCGGGTGCTGTGCTTCGAACCGGCGCAGCCCACCCGGCTGACGGCGCAGCGCGATGCTTCGGGCTGGGAGCGCTATGCGACGCCGGCGCGCGAGTTCGAACTCGCGCGCGCAACGCTGCGCGGCGGGCCGGCGCTCGTGAGCGAGAGCGAACGCAGCATCGAGATCCTGCTGTGCACCGAGGGGGCGATCGATCTGGTGGCCGGCGCTGCGGACGAGCGCGTGCGCCTCGCGCGAGGGCAGAGCTGCGTCGTGCCCGCGAGCGCGCCGATCTATCGCGTGTCGGGCAGCGGGACGCTCTACCGCGCATCCGTCCCATCCGCAGGCGAAGCGTTCGCTGACGTGAAACCTGGCGCCGCGCGAACGCACCCGGAGCGCCGGTCGTGAACTCCCGGAAGGGGACGCCGCGCATCCTGGTGGTCGGAGACCACTGGGAGGGCTCGAACGTCACGTCGATGGCGAATGGCTGCTCGGAACTCGGAGCGGAAGTCCATTACTTCGACACCGGATTCGGAGCGCCGCGCCCGCCGCTTCTCGAAGAGCGGTTGGCGCGCCGGCTTTCGGGCCGACGTCGCTCGCGTGCGATCGAGGCGCACCTCGTGGAGACGGCGCGCCGTCTCGAGCCCGACCTGACGCTCGTCTACAAATGCGAGTGGCTCGGCGCGGAGGCCCTGCGCGCCGCGCACACGGCCGGCCGCGGCCTGCTCGCGCACTTCTGGCCGGACATCCCGTTCTACGACGAGCCGAGCCCGCTCGCGGAAGCGCTGCGCGAGTTCGATCTGCTGCTCACGCCGAAGACGTTCCATCTGCCCCGTCTGCTCGCGCTGGCTGGCCCTGACGTCGTCTATCTGCCCTATGGCGCTGATCCGCGCGTCCACCGGCCGGTCGAGGTGCGCGAGCGGGACCGCGAACGCTACGGCGCCACGATCGGTTTCGTCGGCACCTGGCGCGACTACCGCGAGCGCGAGATCGAGCCGCTCGCCCGACACGGCCTCATGATCCATGGGGGCTATTGGCTCGAGCGGTGCCGCTCTCCGCAGCTGCGGGCGCGGGTTCATGGCCCCGTCTTCGGCCTCGAGATGGCGCGCGTCTTCGCAGCGAGCACGCTCGCCTTGAATCTCTTCACCCGGCACGCCGGCGTTTCCGATCTGCACACGTCGCGAAGCTTCGAGGCCCCGGCCTGCGGCAGCGCCACGCTGATGCCGCGCAGCGAGGAGCATGCCGGTTTTTTTGCCGACGACGAGGTGGTGTATTACAGCGACACGGCGGCGCTCGACGCGACCGTGGAGGCCGCGCTCTCCGATCGCGAGGCGCTCGTGCCCACCGGGCGCCGGGGCGCTGAGCGGGTTGCCCAGCAACACCTCTATCGTCACCGGATGGCCGCGCTGCTCGACTACCTGGGACTCGAACGGGCTCCCGGCCCCGCGTGGCCGCCGCTCGCATCGTCGCGGCCTTGAAGCCGTTCGATCGCATCCGGAGCCTCGGCGGCCGCCGCGTCGTCCGGGAAGGCGGCTGGGTCGCTTCGGGTCAGGCCGTCGCCGTGGTCGCGAGGGTCGCGGGCCTGCGCGTGATCACCGATCGCGTGAGCCCGGAAGTGTTCGGCGAGGTCGTGTTGTTGCTCGGGCTCGCGACGCTCGGCACCAACATGTTTTGCCTGCCCCTCTTGAGCGCGCTGGTGCGCTTCTTTCCCGACGCGGCGCGCGGTCGGCGGGTCGCCGAGCTGCGCCAGCTCCTGCGCCGCCTGCTGGCGCCGCGCACGCTCGCGGTGACGACGCTGCTCGCACTGGGTGGCGCGCTCTACGCGCAACTGGGTGGCACCGAAACGAGCGCCTGGGCGTTCGTCAGTGTCGCGCTGTTGCTGGTTCTCGACGTGATGCGCCTGTTCGAATCCACGTTTCTCAATGCGGCGCGTCGCCAGCGAACCTTCTCGCTCTGGTACGCGGCCGATGCCGCTTCCCGGCCGGCTGTGGCCGTGGCGGCGATCGTCGTGTTTGGCCCGACGAGCGTGAGCCTGCTGCTCGGCTACGCGCTCGCGGTCGCCGTCACGAACTTCGCCTTCCGGGGAGCGCGTGTGCGCGCCGGCAGCGACGAGGCCGAGGCTTCGCCGGAGTGGGTGGCGCAGACACGGTTGGCGATGTTCCGCTACGCGGGGCCGCTGATGCCGCTCGCAATGCTCGGCTGGATCATCTCGCTCAGCGATCGTTACGTTCTCGCGGGCCTCACGAGCCCCGAACAAACCGGCATCTACGCGGCGGCCTACGGGCTTGCGAGTGCGCCCTTCATCATGCTCGGCCAGTTTCTCTCCCTCACCCTGCGGCCGGTCTACTTCGATGCCGTCGTGCAAAACGATCGGCGTCGCGAGCGGCGCACGCTGCTCGCGTGGATCGCGGCGCTGGCCGCGGCGCTGACGGCCGGCATGGGGCTGGTGATCGCTTTCGCCGGGCCGATCGTGCGGGTGGTGCTGGGCGAGGCGTACTGGAGCGCTGCGGACCTGCTGCCATGGATTGCCGCGGCCTACGGCATCCAGGCCGTGCAGCAGCTCTTCGAGCACGTCATCCAGGCGCTCCACTCGACACGCCGGCTGCTCGTAGTGCATTCGCTGGGAGCCGTGGCGGCGGTGGGGCTGTTCTTCTTGTTGATCCCGCGCCACGGGGCGCGCGGTGCGGCGATGGCCGTGGTGGGTTCGATGCTCACCTCGTGTATGGCGAGCATCCTGCTGTCGGGGGCGCTACCTCGACTGTTCGCTCGGGAGCCCCTGCATGTCGCCTAGCCAGACTGTCCTTGCGGCCTCGCAGCCGGACTGCCCGGTATGCGACGCAGGCAGGCCGCTCGCGCGCCCTTATTCCTTCGACGCCGGCTACCCGACGCATGCGGCGTCTCGACCGTCTGGCCGAATGCGAGCAACGCATCGCGCCGGGCTCGCGTGGTGAGGAAGGGGCTCATGTCCCCCCCCGACGAACAGGATGCGCAGCGGCTGCACGGCGGGACCCTTCCTGGCAGCGCTCCCGAAGCGGTCGAAGGCTGGATCCCACCGCGGGCGAAGCGCGGCCGATTCTCGCCAATCCATTGCGAGTCGGCCATATTCTGCCCGCCCCCCCCGCCGAGCCGGATCTTGGAGTCGATGCCTCGCCTGCACTCTCTGACGGCGCGCAGCCGCTTCCACGTGCTGCGGGACGCGGCCCTCGTGACATGGCTCGGGAGCGGCGTCGTCGCCGCGGCGCTGGCGCTCTGGATTTCGCGCGCGAATGACTGGCCGACCGGCGGCGACACGCTCCTGCTCGCTGGCGACCTGGTGCTCGTGTACGCGGCACTCTACGGCGTCGTCCTCGGCAGCGTTGCCGTGCTCTCCCTCGCGCTCGGCAAGCGCCCCGGGCTGCGGCTCTTCGTTGCGGCGTTCGTTGCCTTCACGGTCTTGCTGAACGGGATCGCGCGATTCATCACCGCGGTCCAGTTCGTTTCGGTGACGCCGCACATGACGGCGATCGGCCTGCTCGATCTTCCCGTGATTCTCCTGGCCAGCGCCGCCGTGGGGCTCGGCTGCGCCAGCCCGAGGCGGAAGACCGCCAGCCTGGGCGTCAGCGTGAGCGCCGCGTTGCTGCTGGCGCTCACGGCTGTGCATGCCTGGCACGAGAAGCCGCTCGTGCGCGATCTCGCGGCGTGGCTTCCACCCATTCTCGCGACGACGCAACCGCCAGCGCCGGCACCGGTGTCCGAGCGCTTCGAGGGGATGCGCGGGGTGGTGCTCGGCCTCGACGGGATCTCCTGGGAGATCGTGGTGCCAATGCTGGCCCGCGGTGAACTGCCGCACCTGCGCGCCCTGCTCGACGGCGCCGCCTACGGATATCTCGACACGCTGTCGTTTGCGATCTCGCCGGTCGTGTGGGAGACGATTTCGACCGGCCAACCGCCGGAGCGTCATGGCATCGGCTATCACGCGCACTTCGAGTTTCCGGGTGTGAGCCGCGCGGTGCGGTTCCTGCCGAGGTATCCGCTCAGCAATAGCGTGATGTTCGCGCGGCGGTTGACGTCGCTGGCGTCGCGCCTGGGATTCGTGCGTCAGCGGCCTGCCGGCACGACGGATGCCCGCGCCGCGCGCCTCTGGGAGGTGGCCTCCCGCGCTGGAATCCGCGTGGGTGTCTACGATTGGTTGAATACGTCGCCCGTCTCGCCCGTCCGCGGATTCGTGCATGGCTATGGTCCCGTGCAGCCGCAGACGTTTCCGCTGGATCAGGAGCAGGGCCTGGCGCCGCTTCCCGAGAACCCGGACGGCATCGAGGCGGGGCTCGCCTGGGTGCTGGCGAAGGAGCCGTACGAGCGCGCGAGCTTCGAGCGCTGCCTCGGGCTGGCATTGCGCGAACGGCCCGAGCTGCTGCTCTTCTATACACACTTTCCAGACGCCGTGAACCACTTGAACTGGAAACAGGAGACCCATGGCGAGGCCTTCTTCATCAGCGGGCGGTCACACCCTGCTGTCGATCCGGGGCCTGCCGTGAGCGAAGTGATGCGCTTCCTGGATCGCATGATCGGCGACGTGCGTGCGCGCTTGCCCGCGGATGCGTGGCTCGCGATCGTCTCGGACCACGGTTTCGATTTCCGCGGCTACGAGCACGACAACTCGCCGCCCGGTGTGATCATCCTCCGCGGCCCCGGCATCGCTCCGGGGCCGCTGGTCGGCGCCAGCGTCTTCGATGTGGCCCCGACCCTGCTCCACTGGCTCGGCCTTCCGATCGCGGACGACATGCCGGGGGGCGTACTGGCCGTGGCCGAGCCGGGGGGGCCGCTGGATCGGGTCCCCCTCCGCGTCGCCACGCATGGCCCCGCCACGCCGCCGCTGGGCAGCGGGAAGTCGGGAGCGGAGGCCCTGCGCCGACACGAGGAATACCTGCGCTCGCTGGGCTACGTGAACTGAGACGCGCCAGATCGCGCGCTCTGCGCGGGCGCTTCAGCCAGCCCTGCGGTTCAAGCGAGATCGAGGGCGGCAAGAAGATCACGGCGGAAGCGCTCATACCCGAACTGTTCTCGCGCACGGCGGCGCCCAGCTTCGCCTTGCGCGCGGGCGTGCTCCGGATCCGACAACAGGGCCGCCACGGCTTCGCCGGTCGCCTGCGGGTCCGCGTAGGGGACGAGGCGCCCGGTTTCGCCGTCCACGATCACCTGGCCAGAGGCATCGAGCGTCGACCCGATGCAGGGCAGGCCGTGCCACATGGCCTCGGCGTAGACGAGCCCGAAGCCTTCCTGGCGGCTCGGCATCGCGAAAACCGACGCCCGCTGATACAGGGATCCGAGCTCGCTGTCGGAGACGCGCCCGCGAAAGCGCACGGAGCCTGCGATCGCGCGCTCGCGCGTGAGGGCCTCGAGTCGCGGTACATCGTCCCCTTCGCCGACGATCCACAGCTGTGCGTCGGGAACGCGGCGGAGCACCGCTGGCCACGCCTCGATCAGCGCATCGTGCCCCTTGCCGCGTTCCTCCGACCAGATGCGGCCGACGATCAGCGCGGCGGGCTCGCGGGCTGGCGCGGCGCCGGTCTGCGCCGTCTCCCAGCGGCGGACGCGCTCGGGATCGAGACACAGCGGCACGACACGCACGCGGTCGGCGCGCTCCGGCAGGGCGTTGCGCAGCGCGGCGGCCGTGAACTCGGAGTTGGCGAGCAGCCGATGCGCCTCGCGCAGTGCGCGCGCGCGGGCGCCATCCGCCGCCGTGGCGAGTTCGATGCCGTGGACGAAGATCGCAAAGCGCGGCGGCGGAAAGCCGGGCAGGGGGAGCAATACCGAACGGGCGAGACCCACCAGATCGAAGCAGACGAGCGCGTGGCGGTGGCGTCGGTAGCTGCGCCAGGTCTGCCACACGAAGCGCGGCTGGCTGCCCCGCGCGAGCTGTTGTTCGCCGCGCACGGGAGGCGGGGAGGCGTCTTCCGGCCGCTCGAGCAGGAGCACGCGATCGACCCGCTCGAGCCGGCCCGCAAGCGTCTCCTCATCGAGGGCGCGCGCGATGCAGCGGCTGACGCCGGCGATGCCGCCGTCGATCCGCAGCCCGGTGAGGCCGAGCAGGACCGAACCTACACTCGATCGAGTCATTGCGGGCGCAGTATAGCCCAGGCGAGGAGCGCTCCCGCTGCGTTCGTCGACTTCGCGGGAAGGGGCGAGCTATGCTGCGCGCCCATGTGCGGGATCGCGGGCATCGTCGCGTACCGTGACGGTGCGCCCGTCGCGAAAGCCGACGTCGAGTCGTTGCGCGATGAGCAACGCCATCGCGGCCCGGACGACGCGGGCCTGTGGACGTCGCCCGATGGCCGCGTGGGATTCGGTCACCGACGCCTCGCGATCGTCGATCTCTCTCCCCTCGGCCATCAGCCGATGCTCACGCCGGACGGCCGCTTCGTCATCACCTTCAACGGCGAGATCTACAACTTTCGAGCGCTGCGCAGCGAGCTGGAAGCGGCCGGGCGCCGCTTTCGCACGCAAAGCGATACCGAGGTGCTGCTCGAAGGCTACGCCGAGTGGGGCCTCGCGCTGTTCGACCGCTTGCGCGGCATGTACGCCTTTGCGCTGTACGACGGCCAGCGCCGCGAAACGCTGCTCGTGCGCGATCCCATGGGCATCAAGCCGCTCTACGTCGCAGACGACGGGCGCCGGGTCGCATTCGCGTCCGAGATCCAGGCGCTGCGGCGGGTGGTGGGGGATGGGGGGCTGGATCCGGAGGGCCTCGCCAGCTTTTTGTCGTGGGGCGCGATCGTGCCGCCGCGCACGCTCTACCGCGGGATCCGCGCGCTGCCGCCTGCTGCGTGGCTGCGGATTCGCGACGGCGGCGTCGAAGGGCCCGTCGCGTACTGGCGCCTCGCGGACGAGCTCGGCCGGGCCGCGCCTGCCTCGGCAGACGAGGCCGCCGAGGCGTTGCGCGCGGCGCTGCTGGATTCGGTCCGACATCACATGGTGTCGGATGTGCCGGTGGGCGCCTTTCTCTCGGGTGGGGTCGATTCCTCGGCGCTCGTGGGGCTGATGTCCGAAGTGCTGTCTGCTCCCGTGCGCAGCGTGACGCTCTCCCTCGATGTGGCCGAGCTCGACGAATCGCGCCTCGCGCGCGCGGCCGCCGATCTCTATTGCACCGATCACCACGACGTTCCGATCCGGATCGAGGCCGTGCGCGAGCGCATCGCCGACGCGGTGCGGGCCCTCGATCAACCCTCGATCGACGGCATCAATACCTTTTTCGTCTCCGAAGCCGCGGCGAAGACCGGCCTCAAGGTGGCCGTCTCGGGCGTCGGCGGGGACGAGCTCTTCGGCGGCTATCTCAGCTTCGAGCGCGTGCCGCGTATCCGGCGCCTGCATGCGGGGATCGCGCGCTGGCCGGGCGGCGGGGCATTCACCCAGGGGGCCGGGCGTGCGCTCGCGCAGCGGCCGTTCGGGCGCACGGGGGCGAAGCTCGCGCGGGCTCTCCGATTTGGCGGCGACGACACCGGCGCCTATTTCGCGGAGCGGGGGTTGTTCGCGCCTCACGAAGCGCGCGCACTGCTCGCGCCGGAGATTGCGGACGCGGTCGGCGCCTGCGATCCGCTTGCCGAGTTGCGCGCTCGCATCGGCGCGGAGCAGCTCCCCGAGGACGAGCGCGTGAGCGCCCTCGAGTTCGGTCAGTATCTGCAGGTCCAGCTCCTGCGCGACACCGATGCCATGGCGATGCGCCATTCTCTCGAGGTGCGCACGCCGCTCGTCGATCGCGACCTCTGGCGCGCGGCGGCGCGCATTCCGGCGAGCCTGCGGCGGGCGGGGCCGGCGAAACGTGCGTTGCGCGATGCGCCGCGGCCTCCGGTTCCGGCGGCCCTCTGGCAACGCCGCAAGCAGGGCTTCACGCTGCCCTTCGAGCGCTGGCTGCGGACGGGCGGCATCGCACTGACGCTTCCGGAGCACCCGTGGCTACGGGGAGCAGGCGTCCGACGCCTGGCTGAGGATTTCCAGGCCGGCCGCGTCCACTGGTCACGGGTTTGGGCGCTGCTCGTGTTGCGCGAATTCCTGGTGTGATCGGGTAGATTGACGCGCCATGGCGTTCCGCGAAGACCTCTACGCGAGTTACACACTGCATCCGAGCCACGCCACGACGGCGGACACGGCCGTCTATGATCGTGTCTACGCGCGCTATCTGCGCGGCTGGCTGCCGAGCGATCCGGCGGCCCCCGTCGCGGATCTCGGGTGCGGCGATGGCAAGCTGCTGGCATTTCTCACGGGCGCTGGATTTTGGGTGTGGAGCATGCTGGAGATCGGTTCGCCGGGCTCTGGCATCTACACGCGTGTGATGCTGGCGCGGGCGGTGCGGGGTGGCGCATCCCAGGCGGTCGCGGTGCCGATCGAGACGACGACGCGCGCCGCGACATGAGCACGTTCTCCGCGACACGCTTGCCCCTGCCCTTGCGTCTCGCCCTGCGCGTGCGGGCATTCCCCGAGTTTCGTGGCCGCGATCGGGTGCTGGCCGCGCTGCTTCGCTCGGGAACACGATTGGACGCCAATCTGGCTGCAACCTTCGGGGGTGGGCTGCGCTTCGAAGGCAATCCCGCCGTCGATGCCAACGTGCTCGAGATGCTGCTGCTGCGCTACGCGAAGCCGGCTCTGGCTCCGGTGCTCGACGCGGCGCTGACGGCGGGCGCCATCTTCGCGGACGTCGGCGCCAATCTCGGTCTCTACACACTCTGGGCGGCGCGGATCGTCGGTGCAACGGGGTGCGTGCACGCCTTCGAGCCCGTTCCCGACGTGCGGACCTGTCTCGCACGCAACGTCGCCTTGAACGACCTCGCCAATGTGCGAATCGTGGCCGCCGGAGTCGGCGCACAACCTGGCCGCACCGTGCTCTACCGGCTTCCCAGTGCCTCCGGCGTGACCTCTCGCTACCGAGAGGACAAGCAACACGCGGTCGAAGTCGACGTGACGACTCTCGACGCCGAGTTCGGGGATGGCGCGGCCCCGCCGGTTCTCGTGAAGGTCGACGTCGAGGGGATGGAGGTGGAGGTGTTGCGCGGTGCGCTGCGGCTGCTCGGCGGCCGCACCCCTCCGCTGCTCGTGCTCGAGGCGAACGCTCCGTGCCTTGCCGCCGCGGGTACGAGTTACGGCGAGCTGCGCTCGTTGCTCGCTGCGGCCGGCGGCTACGAGCTGTGGGCCCTGACGCCCGGCGGACTGCGCCTCGAGCCGCCGGCTGCCTCGGCGCCGGGGTCGTTGAACGTGCTGGCTGCGCGGCGCGATCTCCCCGCGCACGCCCGTGTGCTGGAGCGGCTGGCCTGCGTCCGCTTCGCGCGCAACATGAGCGCTTAGTTCTGGAACTTCGCTCGCCTGCGGCTCGCTGCGCGCTTCGCTTGCGGCGTGCGCCGCCACTCGGCCGACTCGCGGGCAGGCCCGGGCCGCAGGCATCCCGCAGTGTTTCACGCGCGCGCTGTCGCGATCCCGTGCGCTAGCCTTTTGCGCCCGTGACACTTGCTGCACTCTCGAGACTCATCACACCAGGACGTGCCGTCGTCCTGGTCCTCGGCGTGCACCTGATCGCAAAGGTCATCTTCGTCTTCGCGTCCGTGCCGCCTGCGCAAACGGTGGCCGACATCGGGTTCGGCTTCGGGCCCTATGTAGAGAGCCTCGTGGATCGCGGACGCTTCGAAGCGTGCGGCAGCGGAGTGTGCTCGTACGCGTCGCGCATGCCGCTCCTCCCGCTCGTCTACGCCGCCCTCGCTCTCGTGTTTGGGAAGGCGTTGCTGCCGGTGGCGGCAGCCAAGGCCGTGCTGCTGTCCGTGATGCTGGGCGCGGCGGCGCTCTTTGCATGGCGCCGAAGCGAACCCTCATACGGGTTCGCGGCGCTGCTCGCGTTCGTTCTGCTCGGCCCGCAGCCGCTCAAGCACGCGGCGAATCCCCACTACGAAGAGGGGTTCCTCGTCGAGATGCTCGTCGCCGCGGCGTTGCTGGCTGCGAGCGCAGCGCGCGACAGGGACCCTGATCGTCGTGCGACGGGGACGCTGGCCGTCGCGTTGGCCGCGCTCTTCAGCGCGGCCGTGCTCGCGAAGTGGTCGATCCTACCGCTGGCGCTCTTTGGTCTCGCGTTTGCCGTTCAGCGCGCCCGGGGGTTCGTTCGTGTGGCGGTCGTACTGATTCCAGCGGCAGCCTTCGCCGGCTGGGGTTTCCACAATTGGACCACGAGCGGCGATTTTCGTTTCGATTCCTCGATGAACGGGGAGAACTTCTGGCGCGGTTTTTCGGCGGAGGCCCGGGCCATCTATCCCGAAGTTTCTTTGGATCGTCTCTTTGATTCCGAGGCGATCGAGTTGGCGGATGGAAGTTCGGTGCGTCCGCCGCTCGACCTGATTCGCAGCGCGCCGGTGGAGGAATGGGAGCACGACCGCTACTACCGTTCCGCCGCGATGAAGTGGCTTCCCGCGAACCTGGGTGAGTACACCCGTTTCACGGCGGAGCGAATCTGGATCATGCTCTTCGAGATCCGCAATTTTCCGGAACGCATCTCGGCGAAACGCGACGAGAAACGAGCGGTGGGTGCGGTCGTCGCCGCAGCGGGCGTGGCGTGGATGCTGCTCGCGCGGTTGGCGCTGGCGGCGCTGATCGTCCGAAGGCTCGCCGCATGGCGTTCAGGCAGGCTCGCCCCGGCCGGACGCGCTCTCTTCCTGGGCGGCCTGGTCGCGGCGGGCTTGTACCTCGCACCCTACGTTCTCGTTTTCGGGTACGAGCGCCACGTGGTGCCAGTGATTTGTTTCAGCCTGATCCTGCTGGCGTGGTCGCCGACGCAGGCGTCCTCGCAGCGAGACGCGGATGCGCGCAGGGGCTTGCGTGATCAGTCGGGCTTGCGGGCGAGCACGTAGAGATCGCTGCACAAGGTGGGGAAGGGTCGCAGCGCGTGATCGATCAGCCGGGCCGCTGCCCGGCGCGGTCCGGCCGCCGGGTAGCCCGCCCAGTTGCGCCCCCAGCTGACCTGTTTCTCGAACCCGAGCTCGCGCACGAGGCGCACGAGATCTGCAAGCACCGGTTCGCGCACGTGGCCGCGGAACTGGTCCGGGTAGAACCAGTCTTCGAAGCGCGACCAGTTCGAGCGGCCGAACGGAACCGTGAGCCGCTTGCGCAGGTTGACCGCGTTGGGACCGCTGATCAGCAGCGTGCCGCCGGGCTTGAGCGCGCGATAGGCCTCGGCGAAGACCGCTCGCGGCGAGTGGTGCCAGTGCTCGAGGCTGTCGAAACAGGTCACCACATCGAGACTCTCGTCTCCGAAGGCCTCTCCCCAGCGCTGGATCGGCGTCTCGACGACGCGGACGCCGAGCGCGCGATGCAGGCCGATGTCGTCGATTCCGAAGCTGCGGCTCACGGGGTCGCCGAAATCATCGACGAGCCACGTCTCCATCCCGAGGGCGGCGCAAGCCGGCGTGAAGAGTCCGACCCCGCCTCCCAGGTCGGCCACGGAGGCCCCAGGCTGCAGGATCCGTTCGACGTGCGACGCGATCCGGGCGGCATCGGCCAGCTGCTCGCTTCGCAATGAAACCGGATAGCGCCGGGCCAGCTGCTGCACCGCGGCGAACGTCGAAGGGGCCGAATCCAGGCTCTGGATTGCCGAGGAGGCATCCGCGGGGTTCCCGAGCGGCCAGCGCCGGGCCGCCAGCGCGTGCCCGGCGGGGTCGAACCTCGGAATAGGGGTATTGAGGGACCCCGGAATAGGGGTTTTGAGCGCTACGGCCATCGGACGGTTCTCCCGAAGAGAAGGTGTCCGAACCTGTGAATAGGTGTCACGCAATGTGGCTCCCGGAAAACAGTCCCGACCCTGATTTTTCTGCTTCGGCGTGCCACGCACGCCCCCCTGACGGCCACCCCCTATTGCGACTTGAGTCCGCCGGGAAGGGGACTCCCCGAGGGGAAGACATGCGCAGAAGGTCGGCAATGCGAGTACTGATCGACGGCACGATGGCGCGTGGCGGTGGTGGGCATACCTACCTCGTCAATATCCTGCCGCGCCTGGCGGCCCTCGCGCGCAATACCCAGCTCCGGGTTCTCGTACGCAGCGAACGGCTGGCCGCGGCGATCCAACCCGCTCGCAACCTCGAAGTCGACCTGCTGCCGGAAGTCGGCATGGCCGGCCGCTTGCGTTTCACGTTCCAGGAGGCGGCGCGAGTCGCTCGCGCCTGGGATGCGGATCTGTATTTCTCGGCCGGCGAGACGGCCCCGCTCTCGGCGCCGTGCCCGACGATCGCGAGCTTTCGCAACCCGAACGTGTTCTCGACGCTCGACCAGGGCTGGTCGCTGCGCGATCGCCTGCGTCTGCGGGCGCTGCGCGATCTCTCGCGGCTCTCGGCGCGCGCCTGCGACCGGATCCTCTTCGTGAGCCAGGACTCCGCCGACTGGATCGGCGACGCGATTGGCCTCGCGCCCCAGAAGCGCGCCGTCGTGCACCACGGCATCGATCACACGGCCTGGGCGGCGACGCCGAAGCGGGCCGTGCACCCGTGGCCCTACATCCTCTCGGTCAGTTCCATCTACCGCTACAAGAACTTCGTCAAACTGATCGAGGCCTACGCGCTGCTCGCGAAGCGCCGCCGCGACATCCCGGATCTGGTGATCGTGGGTGACGATCAGGATCCCGAATACGCGCGCAAGATGGAGGCGGCTCGCGTCGCCACGCATTCGCTCGCCGAGCACATTCACATCCTCGGCGAGATTCCGTACGCGGACGTGCCGGCCTGGTATGCGGGCGCCGAGCTCTTCGTGTTCCCGTCGTACCTCGAGACGTTTGGCCACCCGCTGCTCGAGGCGATGGCCAGCAACGTGCCGGTCGTCGCAGCCGACATCCCGGTCTTTCGCGAGATCGGCGGCGATGCCGCGTTCTATGCCGATCCGCACAGCGCGCAGGCGCTGGCGGGAGCGATGGACGATGCCCTGTTCGCGGCGCTCTCACGCGAGATGCTGATCAAGCGCGGGCGCGAGCGCGTGCGCGAATTCAGCTGGGAGCGTTCGGCCGAGCGGCTCATCACGTTGTTCAGCGACGTGCACGAGACGAACCTGGCCGCGAAGCTCCGATCGCACGAGACTCGGGCGCGCCGCGCCGCGGGCCTCTACCCGGCGCCCAGGACGGCCAACGCGAACGCCCGCGTGGCGCTCGGCTGATCCCACCGCGGAGCCCGACGCGCGCGCGCGGCGTGTAGACGCGCGCTCGGGACGCCAGCGTCGCGCTATGCTGCCTGTCCGTGTCGCGCCGCCGGGTCCTGGTCAATACGCTTTCGCTCACCCACGGCGGTGGCCGGAGCTACGTCATCAACCTGCTGCGTGAGCTCGACCGCGATTCCCGCGGCTTCGAATTCAGCGTGCTCGCGGCGTCTGGCCAGCTTTCGGAGGCCGAGACCCGGGGGCTGAACGTCACGAACGCGCGGCTGCCCTCGCCGCACGCCTCCGCGCGCGTCCTGTTCCGCGTGTTGTACGAGGAGACGCTGCTGCCCCTGCGAGCCGCGCGTTTCGATCTGCTCTACTGCCTGGCCGATCTGGCGCCTGCCGTGCACCTGGTTCCGACCGTCGTCGCGCTGCGCAACCTCAACATCTATGACCGGCGCTTCTACGACACGGCGCGGCTTCGCATTCTCGAGCGCATGGTGCGCCTGGGCCTGCGGCGCGCGGACCGTGTGGTCTTTCCCTCGCGCGCAGCGGCGGATTTGATCACGAAGCGGATTCCGATCGCCCCGGAACGCATCGCGGTGATTCCCCACGGCATCTCGCGCGATGCCTTTCGCGACGATCCGGCGCCGCTGGCAGCAGACACGCCGCCCTACTTGTTCTTGCCAGCGGCGCTCGAGCGCCACAAGAACATCCCCGTGCTTCTCGAGTGCCTCGCGCACGTCGAAGATCGGCGGCTCCAAGTGTGGATTGCCGGCGGCTCGGAGACGGACCCCGCGTGCAAAGCCGAGCTGCTCCGGGTCGTTGAGAGTCTGCGTCTGGAGACGCGCGTGCGTTTCCTCGGCCAGGTTCCGTATGCCGAGATCCTTCGCTACTACCGCGGCGCGGTGGCGCTCGTCTTTCCCTCGTTGATCGAGACCTTTGGCCACCCGCTGCTCGAGGCGATGCTGGCGGGTACGCCGATCATTGCAGCCGACATCCCGTCGTTCCGCGAGATCGCAGGCGACGCGGCGCTCTACTTCTCGCCACGCGATCCGGTGCGGCTCGCACAGACCGTCGACGCGATGCGCCGCGATCCGGAGGCGACGCAAGCGCGTGTCGAGCGGGGACGGCAGCGGGCGCAAGCGTTTTCCTGGTCGCGCAGCACCGACGAACTCTGCGGCGTGTTCGAGGAAGTCCTCGGCGCGCACCGCGCCGGCGCCGCAGCGCAGCCGCCGCCGGCCGCGAACGAGCCGCTCTGAGGGCCCGCGTTTCCACGGCAGCCTATACTGCCACCCGGGGCGTGGGCGGGCCGTCGCGGTGCCCCGCAAGGGGCGGATGAGCGAGATCTCCCGACATCTGAAGCCGACGGATCGCGAGATTCTCGCGCTCGCGCGGCGCGAGACCGACGTGCGCGAGGTCGCCCGCTTCGAGCCGATCAGCCGGGGGCCGCTGTTCGCGATGATTGCGATCCCGCTGGTCGTCCTGGCGGCGCTGCCTGCCTGCCTGCTGAGGCTGATCCGGGGCTTGCTCGCACGCGATTCCGGCAACGCCGGGTGAGCGAGCGCTGGGACGTCGCCGTGGTCGGCTCGGGACCGAGCGGCAGCCTCGCGGCAGCGCGACTCGTCGAGGCCGGCGCGCGCGTGTTGATGCTCGACGTCGGCCACACGGACGACCATTACCGTTCGCTGATTCCGGATCGCAGCTTCGAGGAGATCCGCCGCAGCGATCCCGACCAGCGCCGCTACTTCCTCGGCGAACAGATGGAAGGCGTGCCGGTGCACGGCGTGCGGGTCGGCGCCCAGCTGACGCCGCCGCGCCAGTTCGTGACCCGCGATACCGAAGCCTACCTGCCGACGAGCGGGGAGGGCTTCGAGCCGATGCAGAGCCTCGCCCTCGGCGGTCTCGGCGCCGCCTGGGGAGCCGCTGCCTTCACCTACACCGATGCCGAGCTCGAACGCATCGGCATCTTCGAGCCGGGCTTCGCGCGTCACTACGATGAAGTGGCGCGCCGCATCGGCGTGAGCGGCGATCCGGACGACGACGCCTCGCGAAACGGCTTTGCCGGCGTCGCGCAGACACAGCCGCCGCTCGAGCTCGATTCCGTCGCTCGCAGCATCTGGGAAAGCTACCAGGCGCGCCGTTCGGATTTTCTGCGGCGCGGTTTCTCGCTCGGGCGGACGCCGCTCGCGATCCTGTCGCGCGATCTCGGCGAGCGGCGCGCGAACCCCTATTTCGACATGGATTTCTGGGGAGATTCGCGCCGTTCCGTTTTCCGGCCCCGGTACCTGGTGGAGGAACTCGAGAAAGATTCGAATTTCAAGCTCGAGCGACAGCAGCTCGTGCTCGGCTTCGAAAGCGAGGCGGAGGGCGTCCGGATCGACTGTCGGAACCTGGCGAGCGGAGAGCGCGCCGCCTTCCGCGCGCGGCGACTCGTGCTCTGCGCCGGCGCCATCAATTCGGCGCGCATCGCGCTCGCCTCGCTGCGGCTCGCGGACGTCGCGGTGCCGATGCTGTGCAACCCCTACCTCTACATGCCTTGCATTGCGCTGCGCAGGCTCGGACGCAAGGCGGAGGATCGGCGTCACAGCCTCTCGCAGCTCGTCGCAATCTGCGCGCCGCAGGATGCACCCGACGACGTCGTCTCGGCCCAGTTCTACGGCTACCGCTCACTGCTGCTCTTCAAGCTCGTCAAGGAGATTCCGCTGCCGGCCTGGGCGGGGCTCCAGATCGCGCGCCTCGTCGTGAGCAGCCTCGCGATCGTCGGCATCCATCACTCGGATGCGCCGCATCCCGGCAAGACGCTGCGAATCCTGTCGCATGCGGCGGATGCGCTGCCCGAAGTGCGGATCGACTTCCGACCGACCGACGCGGAGCGATCGGTCCGGCACCGCCGCGAGGGCGTGCTCATGCGACAGCTCCTGCGCCTCGGCGTCGTGCCCTACGCAAAGCTCTCGCCGGGTTTGGCTTCGAGCATTCACTACGCCGGGACGCTCCCCGTTCGCGCGACGCACGAACTGCCGTTCGCCAGTCGGCGAGATGGGCGCCTCTGGGCGGCGCCGCACGTTTACGTTGGCGACAGCGCGGGTTGGTGCTTCCTGCCGGCGAAGGGGCTCACCTACACGATCATGGCCAACGCGCGGCGCGTGGCGGAACACGTCCTGCGCGATCTCGGGCTGCGCGTGTGAGCGCAGGCCGGACGATCGCGGTCTCCGGGGCGGGGGGCTTCCTGGGCTCGGCGCTGTGCCGGCATCTGGCGGCGCATGGCTTCACGGTGCGGGCGCTGGCGCGGGATCCAGCCCGGCGGCCCCATGGGCTCGAGTCGCTCGCCTGGGTTCGCTGCGGGCTTCCGGACGCCATCGACCCGCGGGCCTTCGAGTCCGTCGACGTCTTCGTCCACTGCGCCTACGAGACCCGCTTCCGCAGCCAGGCGCAGGCGCGCGCGGTGAACGTGGGGGGATCCGAACGGCTGTTCCGGATCGCCCGCGAGCACGGGGTTCGCAAGCTCGTCTTCGTTTCTTCGATGTCGGCGCATGCGGACGCGCTTTCGCTCTACGGGCGCACGAAGCTCGAGGTCGAGGCGCTGCTCGATCCGGCGCGGGACCTCGCGGTGCGGCCAGGGCACATCCTGGGCGAAGGGGGCGTCTTCTGGCGGACGGCGGCCTCGATCGCCGCACTTCCGTTCATTCCGCTCTTCTCGAAGGGGGATGAGCGCGTGCAGACGATCCACGTGGACGACGTATGCGAAGGCATCCGCCGCGCGATCGAGCGCGACTGCTCGGGGACGCTTCTGCTGTCCGAGCGCGATCCGGTCGCGCTGCGGGAGTTCTACGCAGCGATTGCGCAGGCGCTCGGAAAATCGCCCCGGTTCCTGCGGGTTCCGGGCGGCCTTGCGCTCTTCCTGCTGCAGGCGGTCGAAGGGCTCGGCTTTTCTCTGCCCGTTTCGAGTGATAATTTGCTGGGTCTGAAGCGCTTGCGTGCCTTCGATGTGGCTGGGGATCTGCGCAGGATCGACCTGCGTCCCCGAACGATGCGTGAATCCCTCGCGGAGATCCGGTGGAACGGCCTCGCTCGAAAGTAAGCGTCGTGATCCCCGTGTACAACGAGGCGCCCGCCGTCGCGGAGCTGCTTCGGCGCGTGTGCAAGGCTCCGCTGCCCGATGGTTTCGAAATGGAAGTGGTGGTGGTCGACGATGGCTCGACCGACCGCACGATGGCGACCATCCGCGAGTTCCTCGCGGAGCACTCCGAATACGCCGGCCGCCTCAAGATCCACGAGAACCTGATCAATCACGGCAAGGGCGCGGCGCTGCGCGCGGGCTTCAAGATCGCCGCGGGCGACATCATCCTGGTGCAGGACGGCGATCTCGAGTATTCGCCCGCCGACTACACGAACCTGCTCGAGCCGTTCCGCGATTCCGAGGTGCAGGTGGTGTACGGCTCGCGCTTTCTGCGCGGCATTCCGAAGGGCATGAAGCTGCGTAATCTGGTCGCGAATCTCGTGCTGTCGGCGGTCGCGACGGTCCTCTACGGCCAGCGCGTCACCGACGAGGCGACCGGCTACAAGGTCTTCCGTCGCAGTGTGCTCGATCACTTCGCGCTCAGCTGCCGGCGCTTTGAATTCTGCCCCGAGTTTACCGGGAACGTGTTGAAGGCCGGCTTCCGGATCCACGAGATTCCGATCAGCTACGAGCCCCGTGGCATCCTCGAGGGCAAGAAGATCAAGGCCTCCGATGGCTTCGTGGCGATTCGTTGGCTGTTCGCGATCTGGTTCCGCGAGACCTTCCGCGGCCGCCGCGTCCCGAAGTCTTCGACGCCTCCGGCCTCGCGCTGATGGCGTTTCTCGAGGAGCCGCTGTTGCGCGGCGCCGTTCCCGGGACGCGCCAGTTCTTCGAGCTCCAGCATCGCATCATCGCGGAACGGCCGCTGCTGCGCGGGATCTACGAGCAGTGGTACCGCGCGCTGCTCGCAGACGAGGCCAGCGTGCCCGGGAATCCCGACGACGGCGCGCTCCTCGAGTTGGGGAGCGGTGGCTCGCTGCTTCGCGAGGCGTGTCCGCGCGTGATCACGTCGGATCTCGTCGCCGGCGTCGCCGATCGCGTGATCGACGGCCGCCAGCTGCCGTTCCCCGACGCGTCGCTGCGCGCGCTCTTCCTGACACACGTGTTCCACCACATCCCCGACGTCGAGCAGTTCTTGCGCGAGGCCGAGCGCGTGCTCGTGCCGGGCGGCGTGATCGCGATGATCGACGTGCCGCACACCCCGTTCGCCCGTTTCTTCTTCCAGCATTTTCATCCCGAGCCCTACGACGACTGCGCCCCGGCCTGGGCCTTCGACCAGTCCGACGCCATGCTCGACGCGAACCAGGCGCTCACCTGGATCGTCTTCTTCCGCGACCGCGATCGCTTCGAGCGCCTGTTCCCCGGACTCCAGATCGACCCGCCTGGCTTCCTGCCCTGGCTCAGCTACCTCGCTTCGGGCGGCGTCACGCGGCGCAACCTCGTGCCCAGCTTCCTGGTGCCGGTCTTTCGCGCCTTCGATCGGCTGCTCAAGCCGCTCGATCCGTGGTTGGCGTTGCACTGGCACCTGACGGTTCGCAAGCGCCCTCCCGCCGGAGGCTGACCCCATCGCACGGCCCCGCGGGTGATGCTGTGTGGGGCACTCTTGGTAGAATGCCGCGTCTTCGCTGCCTGGGGGGCCGATGCGAGCGGGCGAGTTTCGGGAGCGCATGGGGCTGGGGGAGGGCCCGGCGGACGTCCGTTTTGCCTGGCGAATCCTGCTGGTCGCGTGCTTCCTCTATGCGCTGGGTTTCGTTGCGTTCTACCCGAACGCGGTGACCAACGACGACGAATCCGGGTACATGCGCCAGACCGCCCTGGTGCTCGCGGGGACGGCCTCGATACCCAAGTTGAATGCCCTCACGGGCGAGACGGAAGACTTCTACCCGAGCAAGTACCCGTATGGGACCGCCCTGGCGATGGCCATTCCGGTGGCGCTTGCGGGCTGGCAGGGCGGTTATGTCATTCCCTGCCTGAGCCTGCTGGCGGGCGCGCTGCTCCTGGGCCGCTGGCTCCAACAGGAGGGGCGCTCGCCGCTCTTCGCCCTGTTGCTGCTCGGCTATCCGCCGAATCTCGTGATGGGACGGGTCGCGATGAGCGATGTCCCGAGCCTGTTTCTCGTGATCTTCGGGCTCTGGCTCTTCTGGCGCGGGAGCGGGCGCAGCTGGCTTTGGTGGCTCGGCTCGGGGTTCGTGGCGGGCGGCTCGATCTTGTTTCGCGAGAGCAACCCGATTCCCTTCGCTCCATTCTTCGCGGGCGCGTTGCTGCGGCGCGAGCGCAACGTCTGGGCGCTCGTCGTGGGCGGAGTGGCGGGCCTATCGCTGCGGGTCGCGGCGAACACCTATTTCTTCGGCGAGCCGCTGCAATACCGCTCCGCCTATATCCTGGCGCTCGGCACGCTGCACGAACGCCTGCCGATCTACGCCCTGGCCCTGCTCGTCTTCGTGCCTGGCGGGCTGTTGCTGGCGCTGCTCTACCGCGGACGGCGCTGGCCGGAACTCTGCATTTCGGTCGCGGGATTCGTGACGGCCTACCTGGTGCAGACGTACTACACGTTCGCGACGTCACTGCTCAAGAACATGGTGGTGACACCACGTTACGTGATCCCGATCATTCCCGTGATCATCTTCGGCATGGCGGAATCCGTCCCCCGCCTCTGGCGGCGCGCGCTCGCTGAAGCTTCGCTCGCACACCGCGTCCGGTTCCGGGCGCTGGCGGGAGTCGTCATCGCGCTGTGGATCGCGGGAGTCAGCGTGGCGAGCTTCGCCGTGCATCCCGCATTTGCGAAGTGGAGCGCGAAACAGGGTGAGATCCGCGATGCCATCTTCGCCGAGACGGACTTCGAGTCCGTCGTACTCACGAACTTCATGGCGACGCGAAAGTTTCTGCCCGAGCTCGAGATGAAGTACCTCGCGGTCGATCGCGCCGAGATCGACGTGGAAACCGCCAGCTCGCTCGTGAGCCGTCATGGCGAGATCTACATCGTGTTCCTCGACCGCAGCGACAGCGCGCATTGGCGGCGCGATGCCGAGGTCAATGCCAAATTCATCCGCGAAATCCAGCCGGCGCCGGCGTTGCTCTTCGACCAACAGGTCACGTCGACCGACCACGTGCGCATCTGGCGCGCGCGTCGGGATGGCGTCGCGGCGGGCTGATTCTGCACGCCGGCCTCGGCCGGCTTCCGCGCGTCCGCCTTGCGCGGGTCAGGCGCCGATGGGAGCGTCGCTCGTAAAGCCCTGCTGCCGGTCTGGCGTCGAGGGCGCAAGGGGAGCGCCCCCCAATATCCGCACGGCCCAATGCGCGAGCACGAGCGGCATCGCCGCGAAGAAGACGGCGTTCACGGCCCCGATCAGCGCCGCCTGAAGCGACTGCGGAAACGCGAACAACACCACGAGGGCGAGAATTTGCGTGGGCAGCGTGGCGTTCTTCGCGAAGAGCAATTCGTGCAATACCCGCATGAACACGCCCATGAGCAACATCCCGATCACGATGCCGGGCCAGCCGAAGTTGAAATAGAGTTCGCCCACCCAGGTTGGTGCCGTGCTCGAGCGGATGTCGGGGCCGCCCGCGAAATGGTCGGTGACCCACTGCCCTGTCGTCATGTCCGGCTTGTCGGCCCAAACGATGCGTGGGACATAGGACAACGCGATGTAGCCGAGCGTCCAGCCGCCCTGGAAGGGCACCTGGCCGGGGCATTCGCGGAGGATCACGGACAGGATCCCGAGTCCGTCGGAGCGCCGGCTCGTCGCCTCGACGCCTTGCCGGAGGTAGTCGCCGAACTGGTAGCTCCCGGCAAACTTCGTGATGCGCGAGATCATCTCGACGGGCCGCCGCAGTGCGTAGGCGGCGCCCTTTGTATTGTCGCGCAGGATCACGCGCCGTTGGAACTCGGCGATCGGGTAGATGATGATCACCGCGGCGAAGGCAACCATGACCCAACGGATCGCGATCCGGCGCTTGACGACGATGTACGCGACCGCCACCACGGCGGGGGGCGAGAGCAGCGCCGTCTTCGAACCGCCGAGGAAGTTGAGCGCCATCGAGGGCGGGATCAGCAGCACCATCATCCACCACGCGGCGCGCGAGCCGTGGCGTAGATAGACGAGCATCAGCAACGCGAGTCCGACGTAGGTCGAGTTGCTGATCGTCCCGATGAAGCCGCTGCCGACGCGCGCGGGGAGGAACCCGAACGCGCTGGCGAAGAAGATGATCCAGCCGACCGGGATCATGAGGGCCGCGACGGTCAGCGCCGCGCGGTACGTCCAGTCGCGCTGCGGGACCAGGAAGCTGCCTCGAAACAGGTTCCCGATGGGCAGGCAGTAACCGGCCAGCATCACGCCCAGACCAGCGAGCGCAGCGATCTGACCGTAGATGATGTCGGCAGGCCGGATCGCCCGCAGATCGAGAACTCCGAGGTCGTCGATCTGGACGACGGAGGTGGCTGAAAAGTAGGTCGTGAAGACGGACACGGTGAAGTTCATCACGAAGCTGAGGCAGGTGAACGTGAGCAGCAGGTGCCGGCGGTCGTAGCGTCGGCCGACATCGAGAATCAGCGGGACGAGCGCGATGCTTCCCGACAGCAGGGCCAGCGCGACCAGGGTGGTGTCATTCCCGCGCACGCCGAGCGCCATCCCCAGGCCGATGCCGAACACGACCAGGAGTGGCAGCGCCACCAGCATCATGAGGGACAGCTGCGGGCGACCGAGATCCCGGCTCGGCTCGGCGATCGCTTGCGTCACGCCGGGATCCGCTCCACGCGCCCGGACTCGAGCGACGCGAGCAGCGCGAAGCACGCGTGAGAAACGCCGGCGAGGTGGGCGAGCGGGAAGGGGGAGGCCTTGCCATCGCGCAGGGCTGCGAGCACTTCGTTCAGCGCCGCGACCTGCCCCTTGTCCTGATTCACGGTCCGCAGCGTCGCTGCTCCGCTCACGTGGGTGGTCTTGAAGTTCTCGCAGCGGGCCGTGCGGCCCTCCGCCGAAAGCTCGAAGCGCTCCTTCGGCAGATCGCTCGAGGCCATGGCCAGATACTCGAGGCTGGCGGTCGAGCCGTCGGCGAAGCCGAGCAGCGCCACCACGGAATCGTCGACCTCGGGGTCGCGTCCGAGCCGCCGCGCGAAGACGCTCGTGGGCGGAGCGCCGACGAAGTACGTGCACAGGTCGATGAAATGGCAGACCTCGCCGACGACGCGGCCGCCGCCGACCGCGGGGTCGAGGATCCAGGTCCCGCGCGGGGGAGGGCCCGCTGCGATGCTGTAGCGGATGGCGAGCGGTGCGCTGCGCTTTTCGAAAGCCGCGGCGATCGCGCGCGAATGCGCCGAGAAGCGGCGGTTGTAGCCGACGGCCAGAAAGCCGTCGGTCTCGCGCGCGGCATCGATCACTTCGCCCACCTGTTCCGCATCGAGGCCCACCGGCTTCTCGAGCCACACGGCTTTGCCCGCACGCAGGGCGCGGCTCGCGAGCGCGGCGTGGCTGTCGTGGCGCGTGGCGATGACGACGAGATCGACCTCGTCCGAGCTGAACACCGCATCGGCATCGGTGCCGCAGACCGCGAAGCCGAATTTTTCGGCGCTGAGCCGGGCGGAGGCGCCGCTCGCTGTCACGAGCTGCACCCGGCGCGCCTCGGGGCGGGCCGCGAGCGCCGGCAGCAAGACGGACTTCGCATAGTTTCCGGCGCCGACGAAGGCGACGCCGACGCTCGCGCGTTTGCCGGGCCGCGGCGCTGCTACCCGTTGCTCGCGCGCGCGCGACGGCGTCGCGCTGTAGCGGAAGATCGCGGCGAGCGAGCGGCGCGTGCCCTGGGCGAGATCCTCGTAGACCGTCACCGCTTCCTCGAACGGGAAGATCTCCGTATCGAGCGCCGCGGGCTGCACCGTGCCGGCGGCGACGAGGGCGAGGAAGGCCTGCAGGTTGCGGTTTTCCGTCCAGCGCACGTAGGCGAGCGGATAATCGAGGCCTTCTTCTTCGTAGGCGCGGTCGTAGCGGCCGGGGCCGTACGACGTGCTCATGCGCAGCTCGAGCTCCTTTTCGTAGAAGGCGCGGCGGTCGAGATCGAGCGCGGTGGCGCCGACCGATGCGATCCGACCCTTGTGGCGACACAACTCTGCGGCGAGTGCGATCGGCGCCGAGCTCTCGGAAGCGGCGGTCACGAGCGCGAAGTCGACGCCGTGTCCGCCGGTTGCGCTGTTGCGCCAGGCGCGGTGATCGCCGCCGGGCGCCGCGCCCCAGGCGGCTCCCTGTGCGAGCGCCTGCTGCACGCGCGCCGGATCGAGATCGATGCCGAGCACGCGGCAGCCGCCCGCGCGCAACAACTGACTCGCGAGCTGCCCGATCAGCCCGAGCCCGATCACGGCGCCGATCTCGCCGAGCGTCGGGTTCGCGACGCGGATTCCCTGGAGCGCGATCGCTCCGAGCGTCGCGAACGCGGCCTGCTCGAGGGCGACGCCCTCCGGCACGCTGACGCAGAGGTTCTCGGGCACCGACACGATCTCGGCGTGATTCGCGAAACCCGCGCCCGCGCAGGCCACGCGGTCGCCGGGCGAGAAGCCGACGACGCCCGGGCCCACGGCCTCGACCACGCCCGCGCAGGAGTAGCCGAGAGGCTGCGGCGCATCCAGGCGGTTGCGCACCGCGCGATAGGTGGGGAGGGGGCCCTCCTGGCGCAGTTTGCGCGCCACCTGCTTGACGAGATCCGGCCGGCTGCGTGCCTTGCCGAGCAGCGATTTGCGCGCGAAATCGAGCGCCATCTTCTCGGTCCCCGGTGAGACGACGGAGAAGGCGTTGCGCACGATCACCTGTCCGGCGACGGGCGCGGGCGCCGGCACCTCGAGCAACTCGAGCGAGCCCGATCCGGGGATTTGCACGATCTGTTTCACGCGCCACTCCGCTCGATGAAGCCGCGCCAGCCGGGATGTGGCACGAAGGTTCGTTCGGCCGTCAGATCGCCGAGCGCACGGCGCGTCGCCGCGAAGTCGCTCGGATCGACTTCCCAGACCTCGACGTCCGCTGGCGAGCGCACCGCCGTGATGCGCAAGCCGGTGTCGCGCATCGGCTCCCACAGCTTGGGCAGTCGCTGCTCATCGAAGCCCATCAGCCGAACGGCCGCCAGATCGAGTGCCACGGGATCGGTCGCCGCGAGCACGACGCCGAGCGGCACGTCGATCGGCGCGAGCGGCCCCTCGCCCTCGCCGGCGATCACGCCATCGATCACGCTGAGCACGCAGCGCACCGGAGCGGGCGCGTCGAAATGCGCGCCGTGTGCATCGCTGTAGTAGAGGCAGCGGTTCAGATCGACGCACATGCGCCAGGTGGTGCGGTTCCCATGCCAATTGCCGCTGCGGATGAAAGCGTCGCCGCGCGCGGCGGTTTCGGCGCGTCGCACGAGCCGGATCGCCCGCGCGCCGATTCCCCGCTTGAGCAAGCCGCGGGCCAGCTCCGTCGCGAAGCTGCGGGCGCGGTCCAGCACGGACCTGCCGGGGTACTCGTCCCCGCCCTCGGCCGCCGATCCGACGCAATGATGCGGCAGCAGATTCTTGTCGCCGTTGATTCCGACGAGATTCTTGAGCGCGAGCGTCACACCCGTCTTCTTGTGGGTCTTGAGCTTCGGCAGGTTCACCACGAGATCGGCCGAGAGCACGGTCTCCGAGATCAGATACTCGTTGCGGCCGTCCAGATGGTGATGGGCGGTCGGGCCCGGGTCGTAATCGGCGCCGCGAAAGCGGTGCGGATCGATGCCCGAGCCGGTGAACGCGCTGTGCTCCGCCAGATCGACGAGCCGGTAGCCCCTGGGATCGCCGGGCAGCTGCCGCCGCTCGACGATCACGCCGTCGCGGTAGACGACGCATTCGCGGCGCAGGTCGATCAGCTCGAGCTCGCGCCCGAGCGTCTCCTCGTAGAAGCGCACCAGCACGTCGAGGCCTGCGAGGCGCCGGATCTCCGCCCAGTCGCAGTCGTGCTGCGGCGCCTCGGCGATCGCGACCGAACCCTCGGCGCCGGCGGCGAGGAAGGCGTAGTCGGCCACGGCGCGCAGGATCGAGCCGTGCGTGATCACGGAGGCCAGGGTTCCGCCGGGGGCGGGATTCCAGTGGCGGATGAAATTGGGCTTCAACACGATCCGCCGGCCTCGCGACACGAGTGCGCCGAGCGGATTCCACTGAGGTGTGTCGAAGTGTTCGGCATCGAGGCCGAGACCGCGCAGCGCGGCGCGCACCGCGGCATAAATCGGGTTTGGCGTGGAACCGAAGTCCGGGAGCAGGCCAGCGAGCTCGGGAAAGAGCTTGCCGGGGCCGAACGGCGGCTCGAGGCCTGCGTAGCTCGGCTGCGTGCGCGCGAGGCCGACGCGGATCATCGCAGGCTGCGTCCGACGGCCGACTTCACGGCTCGGAACTTGCCGTTGGCCTCGCGCGGAATTGCGTCCAGGTAGACGAACTCGATGCGGATCGCGTCGCCCAGCCGCGAGCGGATCTCCTTGAGCAGCGAGCGTTCGCTCGCGTCGCTCCAGCTCCGTCTGCGCACTATGCGGACCTCCACGGCGTTCGCCGTTTCCTGGACGATCTGTGCTTCGGCGACGTCGAGCTGCTCCTTGAAGATGTGATCGAGGCGGCCGATCAGTCGTCCATCCGGGGTCATGATGTAGTCCTCGATGCGGCCGTCGATGTCGAGGAAGACGTCGCCGGGCCGTCCGCACGGGCACGGCGCCTTCGCGCGCGTGCCGACGTCACCGACCCGATAGCGAATCAGCGGCGTGGCGTCGTTGGCGAAGCCCGTGACGAGCAGCGGCCCGCGCTCCCAATCTTCGTTGGCTTCCTCGACCTCGACCTCGACGATGCCGAACTCCATGTCGACATGCAGCCGGCGCTCGCGGCACTCGGTCATCGAGACGCAGAATTCGCTCACGCCGTAGCGGTCGCGCACCGGCGCACCGAAGGCCTGCTCGATCGTCTCGCGCTGGAACGCGAGCAGCGATTCCGAGGAGGTGAACACCGCGGCGAGGCGACCGGGCGCGAGCGGGCGCCCTGCGTCGAGCAGCGCGCGCGCCGCCAGGTGGATCGACGAAGGATAGCCCTGCACATAGCGCGCCGGCGCCGCATGGATGCCGTCCACGTAGGCGCGCAGGTTCGCGGGTGTCATGTGGTACAGCGAAAAAAGTGTCTGACCGGCCCAATGGTTGACGCGCCAGAAGGGAGGGCGCGTCGTGCGGAAGGGGACGATGAGCTGCCCGGAAAACGTGAGGTTGGGATCGCTCGGCTCGACGCCGAAGCTGCGGCGTTGGCGCCAGAAGCTCGCGAACTCCTCCGCGAGGGCCTCTGGCGTGTACCACAGGGGAAGCGCCATCCCCGTCGTGCCGCTGGTCTTGCCGCGGATCAGGCGATCGCGCGGCAGATCGCGCGCGATGAACTCCTCGCAGCGATCGCGGTAGCTGGCTTTTTCCAGCGTCGGCCAGGCTGCGAGTGTGCGCGCGACGGCTTCGCGCGGTTCGCGCGCCTCACACGTCGGCGGCAGGTCGCGGTAGTACGGAACATGGCGGCGGGCGCGCTCGGCGAGCCGGAACAGGCGATCGCGCTGGATCGCGTGCAGCGCTGCGAGCGGTCCCGCTCCGCTCTTCTCCCAGGCTGCGAGCGTGCGGTGGAAATGCGGCGTGAAGCGCAGGCGCGCGCGCTGCCTCCCCGCCCAGCTGCACGCGAGATTCTGCGCGAAGACCGGCAGCACCGGGTAGATCCTGTCCTGGAAGCTGCCCACTTCGCCCGCCGCCTCAGTCGGGCAGGAAGCCGGGGAATTGCGCCACGATGCGCGGAGCCAGATCCCGGAACTCTGCGTCGGCCACGGCTTCGCCATCGCGCGGGATCGGGATCGTGAAGCGCACGAGCGTGCCGTCGGTGCGGCTGCGGAGCGCGCGATCGATGCCGACGTAGAGGATCTTCTGCCAATCCTCGGAGATCACGCGGCCCTGCTGCTGATACCAGTAATAGACGAGTTGGCGCGCTTCGCCCTTTGCGATCAGCAGGCGCTTCACGCGCGCGGGGCCATGCGGCAGACCGGGCAGGTCGAGCGCAACGGTCTCGGTGTGGATCAGATCCCAGCCCGAGCCCGGAAGACAGTGCGCCGGCGGGTGGATCGAGTTCTCGCCGGATCCGCCTCCCTCTTCGCGCACCTGGCGGGCGTGATAACCGAGGTAGACGCCCACCAGCCCCCACGGCTCCTCGCGTGTGAAATCGCACAGCAGATAGTCCGTGACGCCGAGGTTGGCCTCGATGTCCGCCCCCATCGCAAGCGACTCCCTGCACGACCAGTCGCCGAATTCGCGCGGGAATGATTCGAAGGTCTGGCGCTGCGGGATCACGGCGTCCGTCGCCAGGAAGTGATAGGCGTAGAAGTTCATTGCGAGAAAGGCGAGGGCGGCGGCGAGTTTCGTCACGCGCGGGCTCCCGCGCTCGACCGCGGTTTCCGGTAGCGCCGGAACAGCACCTGCAGCAGCGACGCCTCGACCAGCAGCAACGCGAACGCCAATCCGAAGGTGAACAGCCCTTCCGTCTGGTGGATCACGCCCTGCGCCGCCTTCTCGCCGAGGTTGTGCGTCAGATACCCGGTGAGCGCCACCCGGAAGGCGTTCACGAGAATCGCGATCGGAATCGCCGAGAGCACGATCACGATGCGCTCGATCGCGCTCTTGCGGAAAAAGTAGGCGAATACGACCGCGAGCGTTCCGAGCGCCATCAGCGAGCGCAGTCCGCTGCATGCCTCCGCGACGAAGAGCGGCGTACTGGCCAGATGGATGATGTTGCCCTCGCGCAAGGCGGGGATCGAGAGCCAGTGCAGCCACTCGACCGCCAGGTCGGCGGCGATCAACTGAAGCGGGAAGGCGATCACGTTCACCAGCGATTGCGGCAGCGGCACCATCAGGAACAAGAACAGCAGGGGAAAGCGCAGGATCCGGAAGATCGGCGGACCGAGCAGCAGGAGCACCAGCCCGATCAGCGTCAGCACGAATGCCGTGCGCATCGCCATCAGTTCGACGCCGAGCCGCCCGACCATCAGCGCGAGCGTTCCGAGGGCGAGCGGCAGCACTCCCCACCAGCTCGGTTCGATGCGCGCGCGGCGCAGCTTCCCGCGCCGCTCCCAGGCGAAGTAGAGCGCGAGCGGACCGACGATGAAGCCGTGCGAGTAGTCCGGTACGGCCTTCCAGTGCAGCACCATGTAATAGAGAATCGGCGCAAAAATCCCGAGCGCGAGCATGGCCGTCACAGCCATGCTCGCGAGCGAGAATCTGCGCGCCGAGGCGGCGGCTGCGACCGTGGGCGTCCCCACGTCCATGGTCAAATCACGCACCCCCCTCCGCGAAGCAGCGTGAGCGCCGCGCGATCGCGCCTCTCAGAAGAGCGCGTAGATGAACGGCGCTACCGCGGAGCCTTCCGTCAGCACGATCAGGACCGAGAGCAGCAGCATCGTGACCACGATCGGCCCGAGCCACCACTTCTTCCGAATCTTCATGAACGACCAGAGCTCGTTGAAGATCGTGAACTTGGCGAAAAAACCACTCGAAGAACGCGCCATCATCTTCTCCTCGCCTCGCCGGGGGGCGGCGGGCCGTTTGCTGCGCCCCTGCGGCGCGGTTTCAGTCGAGCTGGTAGCGCTCGCGCCAGTCGAAGTTTTCCTCGAACTTGGGCTGCTCGGGCTTGAGCAGGATCTGGTTGCCGAGCACGAGCACGTCCAATTCCGTGCGCATGAAGCACAGATAGGCGTCCTCGGGCGAGCACACGATCGGCTCGCCGCGCACGTTGAACGACGTGTTGATGATCACGGGACAGCCCGTCTGCCGATCGAACTCGCGGATCAGGTCGTAGAACTCGGCGTGCGAGTCGCGGGTCACGGTTTGGATCCGCGCCGAGCCGTCCACGTGCGTGACCGCCGGGATCTCGCGGCCCTCCCGCACCTGGCAGACGAGCAGCATGTAGGGGCTCTCGCGGTCGATGTCGAACCACTCGGAAGCCTTCTCCGCGAGCACGGCGGGTGCAAACGGCCGGAAGCTCTCCCGGAACTTGATCTTCAGGTTCACGCGCTTCCAGTTCTCGCGATTGCGCGCGTCGGCCAGGATGCTGCGGCTGCCGAGCGAGCGCGGGCCCCACTCCATGCGCCCCTGGAACCAACCGACGACGGCCTGTTCCTCGCCCAGCTGGCGAGCGGTTTCGCGGATCATCTCGTCGCGCGACAGCGTGCGGTAGCGCGCGCCGCGGGCATCGAGGAAGCCGCGAATCGCCTCATCCGAGTAGGCCGGCCCCCAATAGGCGTGATCCATGCGGAAGGCGCGGGGCTTGCCGAGCACCGCGTTGTGGGCGAAGAGCGCGGCGCCGAGCGCCCCGCCCGCGTCGCCGGCGGCGGGCTGCACCCAGAGATTCTCGAACGGGCCCTCACGCACGATGCGCCCGTTCGCGACGCAATTGAGCGCCACGCCGCCCGCCATGCAGAGATTCTTCATTCCGGTCTTCCGGTGGAGATCGCGGACCATGCTCAACACGATCTCTTCGGTGACGTGCTGGACGCTCGCGGCCATGTCCCAGTGGAACTCGTCCATCTTGCTCTCGCCATCGCGGCGCGGGTGGCCGAACAGCTTCGCGAAACGCGCGTTCGTCATGGTGAGGCCGTAGTCGTACGCGAAGTATTTCATGTTCAGCTTGAACGATCCGTCCGCGCGCAGATCGACGAGTTCTTCCAGGATCTTCGCTGCGTACTTCGGCTTTCCATAGGGCGCTGCGCCCATCACCTTGTATTCGGCGCTGTTGACCTTGAAGCCCAGATAGTAGGTGAAGGCGCTGTAGAGCAGCCCGAGCGAGTGGGGGAAGCGGATCTCGTTCGTCAGCTCGAAGGAGTTGCCGCGTCCGACGCCCTGGGTCGTGGTCGCCCATTCGCCGACGCCGTCGCAGGTGAGGATCGCAGCCTCTTCGAACGGCGAGGGCAGGAACGCCGAGGCAGCATGTGATTGGTGGTGTTCGGCAAAGAGCACTTCGCCCTCGAAGCCGAGCTTGTCGCGGATCTGGTTCGGGACCCAGAGCTTCTCCTTGAGCCACACCGGGATCGCCTTCGTGAAGGACGGCAGCGAGCGCGGAAAGGTCGCGAGGTAGGTGATCAGCATGCGCTCGAGCTTGATGAACGGCTTGTCGTAGAACACGACGTAGTCGAGGTCGCCGACCGCGAGTCCGGCTGCTTCCAGGCAGTACTTTGTCGCCTGCGCCGGTAGGTCGGGATCGTGGCGCTTGCGCGTGAAACGCTCTTCGTGGGCCGCCGCGACGAGCTTGCCGTCGCACAGCAATGCGGCCGCCGAATCGTGATAGAAACCCGAGATGCCGAGGATGTTCATCGCTTCGCTCCGATTGCGCAGCGGCCGTCTAGGTGGAGAGCTTCGCGCGGTCGAGATCGGGTTTCGCAGAATCTGAAGTGACCCAGGCGCTCGAGTCCTCGCGCAAACCGCGCTTGTGGAGGAGATCCAGCCGCGCCAAGCTGCCGCCGAGCGCGATCGGTCCGATCAGGAAGAAATAGAACAGCGCCAGGATCACCAGGGTCTGCACGAAGCCAAAGCGCGCCGTGATCAGCATCCAGCCCCGGAACAAACGCTTGTGCGGCGAGAGCCGTTCCATCGTCTTCCTCGTCAGCCTGTCGCGAGCTTCGCACGCTCGAGGTCGGGTTTCGCAGAATCTGATGTGACCCAGGCGCTCGCGCCCGCGCGCAGTCCGCGCTTGTCGAGGAAGTCGACCCTGGCGAGGGCGCTGCCGAGTGCGATGGGTCCGATCAACAATAGGTAGAACAGCGTTAGGATCACCAGGGTCTGCACGAAGCCAAAGCGCGCCGTGATCAGCATCCAGCCCCGGAACAATCGCATGTGCGGCGAGAGCCGTTCCATCGTCGCTTCCCCTTGACCTCTTGGCGCCCCGCGCTGCGTCAGCCCGGCTCGCGCATGCTCTTCTCGGCAGTCTTCCGATCCAGAGATAATGGAGGGGCGCTAGAGAGTTCCGGTTCCGTCCCGGAGATCCTTGCTGCAGCCCTTCCGCTCTTCTGGGAGGGATCGCACCCATCCAGACCGACGAGCCCGACCAGGTGCGAGAAGCATGCCACGCGCCGCGATAGGGGTTTGCCAGCCTCCTCCCCACGCAGAAACCCTCGGATTATCGCGTGGTCGAAGCGAAAATGGAAGTTGAACGGAAAAGTCGGGTCCGTTCAGGGAACAAATCTTCCTATCAGTCAATCTACTTCCTATTCACGGAAGACTATTACACACTACGAAGGCGCCCCGCTCCCGGCCCGGCTGGGAAGCTTCGCAGCGCTGGCAAGGAAATTGCTCAACGAGGTCCGAGTATTCCTCCTTTGGGAGGGAATCGCCTCAGCAACTGATGGAGCAGGGATCGTCGATGCAAACTGAGAAAGAACAACGGCGCGCACTGGACCGCTTCCGCGTGCTCGTGATCGACGACGACCCGGGCGTGCGCGACTACATGGAGGCCTTGGTGTCTCGCCAGGGCTACGAAGTCTTCGCCGTCGCCGATGGCGAGCAGGCGCTCGCCTCGCTCGACGAAACCAAGCCCGATCTCGTCACGCTCGACGTCGTGCTGCCCGGCATGGACGGTCTCGCGACGCTCAGTGCGCTGAAGCAGCGCTTGCCCGAGGTGCCGGTCGTGATGCTCTCGGGCCACGGTCAGGCGCGCAACATCGTCGAGGCCATGCGCCTGGGCGCCTCGGACTTCCTGCGCAAGCCGTTCGAAGTCGAGGAACTCGAGCTGGCCTTCCAGAAGGCGCTCGAAAAGCGCGCGCTCAAACAGGAAGTCGAGCGCCTGCGCGGCCGGGCGCGCTCCGAGACCGAGCTGCTGCTGCTGTGCGGGGACAACCCGAAGATGAAGGAGGTTCGCGACATCATCGAGCAGGTCGCCGACACCGACATCACGGTGCTCGTGCGCGGCGAGAGCGGGACGGGCAAGGAACTCGTCGCCCGCACGCTGTTCCAGCTCTCGGGCCGCAACAATCAACCCTTCGTCAAGGTGAACTGTGCAGCCCTGCCGTCGGAGCTGCTCGAGAGCGAGCTATTCGGGTTCGAGAAGGGCGCGTTCACGGGAGCGCTGAAGCGCAAACTCGGCAAGTTCGAGTACGCGAACATGGGCACGATCTTCCTCGACGAGATCAGTGAGATGCACCCCGGCCTGCAAGCGAAGCTGTTGCAGGTGCTCCAGGACGGCGAATTCTCGCGGCTGGGCGGGGAGGCCGACGTGCATGTCGACACGCGCATCATCGCCGCGACCAACCGCAACCTGGAGGAAGCCGTTGCGGACGGCAGTTTCCGCGAGGACCTCTACTACCGGCTGAACGTCGTCACCGTGCACGTCCCCCCGCTGCGCGAACGCAGCGACGAGATCCCGCTGCTGGTCGACCATTTCCTGCGCAAGAACAACGAGCAGTACCACAAGAGCCTGAAGGCCCTGACGTCGTCCACCATGAACATCTTCCTCCAGTACAGCTGGCCCGGAAACGTCCGCGAACTCGAGAACATGGTCCGGCGCATGGTGGTGCTCGGGAACGAGCAGGCGGTGCTCGAAGAAATCGCCTTGCGCGCCGGCGCCGACAGCAAGGCGGCGGCGGCCAGCCAGGAGCTCGAAGTCGACACTTTGGGCGCAGATCTCGCGAAGGGCGAAGCGATAGATCTCAAGGCGGTCTCGCGACGTGCCGCTCAAGTTGCCGAGAAGCGAGTGATCGAGCGCGTGCTCCAGCAGACCCGGTGGAACCGCAAGGAGGCCGCTGAGCGACTCAAGATCAGCTACAAGGCCCTCCTCTACAAAATGAAGGAGAACGGGCTCTCCGAAGGGCGCTAGCGGCCGGCGTTCGGCTGTCAGGCAACCTCTAGTAGCGCTCGTCGAACGGGACCAGCGATGCAGCTTCTCAAGAGATCGGCGGGTTGCCTTCTGGGGCTCGCTCTATGCGGGTCGTGGCTGGCGTGTGCAGGGCGCTCCCTTTCGCCGCCGCCGTCGGATCCGAAGCCGATGGAGCGCCCCCCGTACGTGATCGGAGCGACCGACATGCTCCAGATCGTGGTGTGGAAGAACGAGGAGCTCTCGGTGCGCGTGCCGGTGCGGCCGGATGGGAAGATTTCCATGCCGCTGCTCGATGACGTGCAGGCGGAGGGCCTGACGCCCGTCGAGTTGAAAGAGGTGCTGACCCGCGAGCTGGCGGAGTTCGTGACCGCCCCGGACGTCGGGGTGATCGTGCTCGAAATGAACAGCCAGTTCGTTTCGGTCGTGGGCGAGGTCGGGCGCAACGCGCAGATCACGTTGACGAAGGATCTGCGGGTGCTCGAAGCCATCGCCGCGGTGGGGGGATTCAACACCTTCGCGGACAAAGGGGACATCCGAATCGTGCGGCGTCGAGCCGATGGAGGCGAAGCGGAGTTCGCCTTCGATTACACGGCCTACATCAAGGGCAAGGCTCCGGGCACCAACATCGTGCTGCAGAACGGCGACACGATCATCGTGCACGACTGAGGAGCCGAGGCCTGATTCTGGGGGTGGGGATGCGCGCGGTGCGAAAATACGTGTTGCTGGGATTGTTGTTCCCCGGGCTCGCCTGGGGGGCAGATGTGCGATTGTCGATCGGCGGCTCGGTGGAATACGACGACAACATCACGCGCAGTGAAGACAACCGGGACGACGACGTCGTCTTCCGCGTGACGCCGCGGGTCCAGCTGGTCGAGGACCGCGAGAAGCTCAACTATTCGGTCGGCTACGCCGTGCCCTATGAAGTCGGCGTGACGAGCAGCGAGATCAACGATCTGAACCAGCTCGCGGATGCGAGCGTTCGCTACCGCATGACCCCGCAAACGGAGATCTTCGCCAATGACGCCTTCTTCTACGTCCGCGGCCTGTTCAGCCAGCAGCAGAACCTGACGGATCCCACCCTGGGCGACGTGGGGGACGATCGCGCTCGCGTGCTCCAGAACGACGTTTCCGTGGGCGTTCGGCATCAGTTCACGCCGCGCCTGTCCGGAAGCCTGCTCGTGAACAATGGCGTCTACGACACCAACCAGTTTGCGCGTGCCAATGTTCTCAGCTTCGGGACGACCGCGAGCTCCGAGTATCAACTCACGCCGCATCATCAGGTCGGCGGAGGCTTCAGCTTCTCGCGCCAGTCGTTCGAGGACACCTTCAACCGACCCCAGAGCGAAACCGACTACTACAACATCTTCGGATCCTGGCAGTGGTTGTTCGACGAGACTACCTCCTTCAACATCCGGGTCGGCCCGGCGCTGATCAACTCGAACCAGGATGCCGCGCCGGCGACGGTGTCGCAGCAGACGATTCCGTTCACGCAAAACGATGACGGCTCGGTCGTGGTATTCGCGAACAATCCGGGGGGGACTTGTCCGACAATGGAGGGCAAGCTCATGGGCGTGCCGACGGACTACACGGTTCTGCGCGACAACGCGGGAAACACGTGCCCGCAGATCCTGATTCCTGCGTCGAATGTCGCCGCGGTCAGTTACATCACGAGCCCGGGGACAAACCCCGTGGCGCCGATCCCGTACGTCGAGGCGCCGGAGAGCGTCGCTTCCACCCGCATCACCTACTTCGCGAGCGCGAGCTTGACCAAGCGCTGGAGCCCGACGCTCGCCTCGAGCCTCGCCTACACCCGCCAGGACAACGGCGCCTCGGGCATCGACGGCGGCGCGGTGCTCGACGCCCTCACCTTGAGCAACACCTGGCGGATCTCGGAACGCTGGGACGCCGCGCTCCGGACGGATTGGACCCAGCGAAAATCAGCGACCGATGGCGCGCGAATCTTCGCGATCCCCGGCGATGCCGGCGTGCCGGGCGCCCCTGGCGTCGCCAGCGCCGTGCAACTCGTCCAGATCGATTCCTCGGACTCCCTCAACACCCAGCGTTGGGGCCTGGCCGGGCGGCTCGCCTACCGGCTCACGAAGAACACCGTGACGGCGGCCCAGTACGCCTACAACAAGCAGTCTTCAAAGGGCGACACGGTCGGCCAGGAATCGGATTTCGACAACCATCTCGTCACGTTCACCGTTCAGTATAATTTCGAGCCCATCGGGCTGTGGTGGTGAACGGCGGATTCATGCGATGAACGTGGAGACAGGCTTCCAGCTCGCGGACGTGTCGGGCTTCGTGCGCCGGCGCGCGAAGCACATGATCGCGGTGGCGGGCGTGATCTCGCTCGCGGCCTATTGGCTCGCGATGGCGCTGCCCAACGAGTACGAGAGCTCGTCCACGATCCTGGTCGAGCCGCAGTCGGTTTCCAAGGAGCTCGTCGAAGCCGGCATTCCCGAGAGCGATCTCAACTCCCGCCTGCATCTGATGAGCGCGCAGATCCTGTCTCGCGCGCGGCTCTCGCGCATCATCGACGATCTCAAGCTCTATCAAGAGGAGAGCAAATCGCAGGTACGCGAAGAGGTCATCGGCATGATGCGCGACCAGATCCACGTCGCGCCCGTCTTCTCGGAACTCGAGACCGAGATGCCCCAGCGTCAGCGCGACATGGAGATCAATACCTTCCGCATCAGCTTCCGCCACAACGATGCGCGCACGGCAATGCTCGTGGCCCAACGCCTCGGCAACGACTTCATCGAGCGGCACATCAGCGAACGCGTGAAGCTCTCGCAGAAGAGCCTCGAGTTCATCCAGACGGAGCTCGATCGGCTGTCGACGCAGATTCGCGACATCGAGGCGAAGGTGGCGCAGGTGAAGGCCGCGAGCCCGGGTCGGCTGCCGCAGGACGGAGCGGCCAACCAGCTGCGCCTCGACCGCGTCGTCGCGAGCCTCTCGCTGGCGAAACGCTCGCTCGCTGAATCGAGGAGCGACGAGGCCTTCTATCGCAGCCAGGGCACGACGGCGGCGGCGATGGGTTCGCCCAACGACGAGACGAGTCCGGCGCGTCGCGTCCAGCTGCTCGAACTCGCGCTCCAGCAGTACCAGGCGCGCGGCTTCACGGACAAGCACCCCGACATGGTTTCGACCCGGCTCGAGATCGAGGCGATCCGCACGAAGCTGGACGCCGAAGATGCCGAGACCCGCGGCGCGTCGAACTTCATGCAGCAGAACGCCGAGGCGGAGAGCCGCCGCGCGGCGCTGCGGGCGCAGGCCGCCGAGGACGAGGCGAATGCGCTCGCGCGGCAGGCCGACGAGATCCAGGCGCTGCTCGCCGAAACGCCCGCCGTAGCCGAGCAGCTCGAAGGGCTCGAGCGCGAGTACAAGCACCTGTTCGAAAGCTATCAGGCGTTCAGCAACAAACAGCTCGAGGCGAGCGTCCAGGCGAACCTCGAACGCCGCCAGCTCGCCGAGCAGTTCCGCGTGCTCGAAGTCGCCTTTCTGGCGCCCGAGCCCACCTCGCCCAACCGGGCCGTGATCGTGATCCTCGGCATGATGTTCGCGCTCGCGATGGGGGGCGGCGTCGGCATCCTGCTCGAGGCGACCGATCCGTCGGTTCACACCGCGCGCCAGCTGCAGGAGTCGCTGCGGATTCCCGTGCTCGCGGCGATCCCGCAGATCTGGCTCGAATCCGATCGCATGGCGCAGCGCCGATCGCGTCTGCGCACCGCGCTCGCGATGGTCGGCGTCGGTCTCTTCGGTCTGGTCGGTGGAGCCGTCAACTACGCCTGGGTGAATGGCGTCTCGCCGCGCCCGGCCGTCGAAGAGGGAGTGGCGGCACCGCCCGCCACGATCGAGCCCGCCGGAGCGCCGCTGCCTGAAACACCGGACGTGGCCCCTGCGGATCTGCCTGGAATCATCTCACCGACGGGGATCGTCTCCCCGCCCGAGCAGGGACCGTAAGCCGTGTACGCCGAGTACTTTGGTCTCCTGCGTCGGCCCTTCGAGATGACGCCGGACCCCGCCTTCCTCTACCTCGGCGAGACGCATCGGGAAGGTCTCGCAACGCTTCTCTACGGGGTGCAGGCCGGCAAGGGTTTCGTGCTGCTCACCGGCGAGGTTGGAACCGGCAAGACCACGCTGCTGCATGCGTTGCTCGCCCAGCTCGACGTGAGCACGGCCTCGGCCTTCCTGTTCAACCCGAGGCTCGAGATCCTCGATTTCTTTCGGGTGCTGTTCGACGAGTTCGGCATCGACAAGACCTGCCAAACGAAGGCGGAGTACCTGCTCGCCCTGAATCATTTCCTGATCGAGCGGCTCGAACGGAACCAGACGACGCTGTTGATCATCGACGAAGCGCAGAACCTCTCGGCCGAGATGCTCGAAGAGGTCCGTCTGCTCTCGAACCTCGAGACCCCGACGAAGAAGCTGCTCCAGATCATGCTGGTGGGACAGCCGGAGCTGAACGAAATGCTGGCGCGACCGGAGCTGCGCCAGCTCCGCCAGCGGATCGTTCTGCGCCACAACCTGCGGCCGTTCGATCCGCAGGAGCTCGACGAGTACATCGCGGAGCGCCTCGCGCTTGCGGGATACACGGGGAAGGGCATCTTCAAGCGCTCTGCGCGGCGGGAGATCTTCGCGCTGACCGGAGGCGTTCCGCGCCTGGTCAACGTCATCTGCGACGGTTCCATGCTGTTGGGCTACGCGCGGGAGCAGTCGGTCATCGGGCCGGATCTCGTCCGTGAAGTGGCGAACGATCTCGGACTCTCTGGCTCCGGGGCGGCGGATGCCGCCTCCGAAGCTTCGGTGCCACGTCGGCGTGGCTGGCTCGGCTTCTTGCGCTGAGGGTCGGATCAGGAGCCGGCGGTTGTAACGGGTTCGGGCGAAGGATTCGGGAGTAGCGATGGCGAAGGTCTACGATGCCCTGCGGCGAGCGGAGGAAGAGCGCAAGCGCCGCTCCGGCGCTCCGGTGACGGCGCCCTCCACGCCGCTCGATTTCGAGTCGGCGCGGGTTCAGGTGCGGGCGTCCACGCCCCGGCCGTCGCTGTGGAAGCGGATGGTCGCGAGTGCCGGCAGCAGCGAGCCCAAGGGCGACTTCAACAAGCGGCGGATTTCCTTGTTGCAGCCGGATTCGTACGTCGCCGAGCAGTTTCGTTCCTTGCGAGGCCGGATCGACGCCCTCTCCGCGCAGCGCCCGATTCGTACGATCGCGATCACCAGCCCTCTCTCGGGAGAAGGCAAGACGACCGCGGCCATCAATCTCGCGATCGTCACCTCGCTGAGTCTCGGGCGGCGCGTGCTGCTGATCGACTGCGACCTGCGCAAGCCCAAGATCCACCTGGCGCTCGGCTTGCAGCCCGAGGCCGGGCTCGCCGAGGTGCTCTGCGGCGAGGTCAGCCTCGATTCGGCGATTCTCAAGGTGGAAGGCATGAACCTCGAGGTTCTCGCCGTGCGCGGAAGGCCGCCGAACCCGTCGGAGCTGCTCTCCAGTCCGAAGATGCGCGAGCTCATCGAAGAAGTCGCGCGCCGCTACGACCGCGTGATCCTCGATACGCCGGCGGCGCTGGGTGTCCCCGACGCGAAGGCCGTCGCCGAGCTTTGTGATGGCCTGATCATGGTGGTACGTGCGGACGTCACGCCGCACAGCGAAATCGAAGCGGCGCTCGAGATCCTGGACCGACGGCGGCTGCTCGGTCTCGTGCTCAACGGCGCGCAAGTCGAGCAGGGGCGGTACGGTTACGCCACCTAGGCTGGTGCGCGGCGAACGCGCACGGCGAGCCCGAGGCGTGCGCAGGCGGTTCACCGCTGCGGTGCGTCGCCGGTCGGATTTCGAGACGCGGAACACGAGGGTATGGAAGCGTTGACCTGGGTCATACCGCTTTTCGTGTCGTTCGTGGTCGCGATGATCACGACGCCGCTCGTGGCGCGCACCGCGGTCGCGCTCGGGATCGTCGACCATCCGAACGAACGCTCGGTCAGCCGGCGGCCCAACATGCCCCTGCTCGGCGGCCTCGCGGTGGCGGCCGGTCTGGCGGTCGGTGTCGGCGCCGGGTTCTATCAGTCCGAGGATCTGATCGATACCCAGCGATTGGGCGGGCTGCTGATCGGGGGCCTGCTCGTGGTCGCGCTCGGCGTGCTCGACGACCGCCGCGGGCTCGGCGCGACGCCGAAGCTGGCGGTGCAGGTGGTGGCGGCTTCGATCGCCATCGCGTCGGGATTCCAGGTCAACCATCTCACGGATCCGATCACGTCGACCAGCTGGAGCTTTCCCCCGTGGCTCAGCTGGATGGGGACGACGATCTGGATCGTGGGAATCACGAACGCCGTCAATCTGGTCGACGGCCTCGATGGCCTCGCCGCGGGCGTTGGCGCCATCATCGGGGGAACGCTGACGGTGATCGCGTGGCAGGCGGGCTCGCCCCTCGGCCTGTGCGTCGGGCTCGCCCTGGTCGGCGCGCTGCTCGGCTTCCTGCCCTTCAATTTTGCGCCGGCGCGGATCTTCCTGGGCGACACGGGGGCGCTGCTCATCGGTTTCGTGTTGTCGCTGCTCGCGCTCGAAGGCACGCGGCGCCTGGCGCTGCTCACGTTCGTGGTTCCGCTGCTCGCGCTCGCGGTGCCGATTCTCGATACGGGGCTCTCGATCTTTCGGCGTGTGCGCTTGCGCACGTCGTTGTTCCGCGCCGATCGCCTGCACATGCACCACCGGCTGCTGGCCTCGCGCGGATCTGCGCGCGCGGCGGTATTGCAGTTCTACTTCGTGACCCTGTGTTTCTGTCTGATCGCGCTCTCCTTCACCCAGATCCGGGGCATCGTCGCGGCGCTCTTTCTGTCCGTCGTGATCGTATTGACGATGCGCCTGCTCTGGAATCTCGGTGCGCTCTCCGCCGAGCCTGACGATGAACACATCGAAGCGGAGCTCGCCGGCGACGCGGGGGAGGAGAAGCGGTGAGGCCCGGTTGCGCATTGATCACCGGCATCACGGGCCAGGATGGCTCGTACCTGGCGGAGCTTCTGCTCGAGAAGGGCTACGAGGTTCATGGGCTCGTTCGGCGTTCGAGCACCGAAACGTTCGAGCGGATCGCGCATTTGCGCGGGCGCGTGGTGTTGCATCAAGCCGATCTGCTCGATCAGAGCTCGCTGGTGACGCCGCTGCGCGATGTGCGGCCCGCCGAGGTCTATAATTTGGCTGCGCAGTCTTTCGTACCGACCAGCTGGGTGCAGCCGTCGCTCACGGGCGAGTTTACCGCAATCGGTGTCACTCGTGTGCTCGACGCGATCCGGCTCGTGGATCCCGAAATCCGTTTCTACCAGGCTTCCAGCTCGGAGATGTACGGAAAGGTGCGCGCGACGCCGCAGAACGAGGAGACGCCGTTCCATCCGCGCAGCCCCTACGCCGTCGCCAAGGTCTACGGTCATTGGATCACGGTGAACTACCGCGAGAGCTACGGCCTCTACGCCGTCTCGGGGATCCTCTTCAACCACGAATCCCCGCGCCGGGGCCGGGAGTTCGTGACGCGCAAGATCTCGGAGGCGGCCGCGCGCATCAAGCTCGGCCTGGAAGACGAGCTGCGGCTCGGCAACATCGAGGCCAAGCGCGATTGGGGTTACGCGAAGGAATACGTCGACGCGATCTGGCGCATGCTGCAACCCGAGAATCCCTGCGACTACGTGATCGGCACGGGGCTGCATCACTCGGTGCGCGATTGCGTCGAGATCGCCTTCCGGCACGTCGGCCTCGACTGGCAGGATTTCGTGAAGGTCGATTCCGCGCTGATCCGACCCGCGGAAGTCGATTCGCTGCTCGCGGATCCTGCGAAGGCGCGCGAGGAGCTGGGCTGGAGCGCCCGCACGACCTTCGAAGAACTCGTCCAGCTGATGGTCGAATCGGACCTCGAGAACCAGGAGCGGCAGAGCGGACGCCGCCGGGGTCAGGGGAAATCCAGGTGAGCGAGGCGGCTCCGCCGCGCGTGCTCGTTACCGGGGCTGCGGGATTCATCGGCTCGGCGCTCGTCGATCGCCTGCTCGCGGAGGGACGCGAGGTCGTCGGACTCGACAACTTCGACCCGTTCTACCCCGAGTCGACCAAGCGAAAGAATCTGGTGTCGGCATTCGACCACGCGCGTTTCCGGCTGGTGCAGGGCGACATTCGCGATCCCGAGGCGCTCTCGCGCATATTCAGTTCCGGCGGGATCGCGGGCGTCGTCCACCTGGCGGCCCTGGCGGGCGTGCGCCCGAGTCTCGAGCGGCCGGCCGAATTCGCCGATGTGAACGTGCACGGCACGGCCAGGGTGCTCGAGGCCGCCGCGCGCGCGGGGCGGCCTCGTTTCGTTTTCGCATCTTCCTCGTCCGTGTACGGTGAACGGCAGGGCGGACCCTTTCGCGAAGACGCCCCGGCGCTCCACCCGATCTCCCCCTACGCCGCGAGCAAGCGCGCCGGCGAGTTGCTGGCCCACTCCATTCACCACGCGCAGGGCCTCGCGGTCACCTGTGTGCGCATCTTCACCGCCTACGGTCCGCGCCAGCGGCCCGATCTCGCGGTGCGGAAGTTCGCCGAACGCATGCTGCGTGGAGCGTCGATCCCGGTGTATGGGGATGGCGGCAGCCAGCGGGATTTCACGTATATCGACGACCTGGTCGATGGGCTCGTGCGCGCGCTCGACCGCGATCTCGGCTTTGCGATCTTGAACCTCGGCGCTGGCCGCACGCTGACCGTGCTCGAGATGGTGAAGCAGCTCGAGCAGGCGCTGGGGGTCGACGCGCAGATCGAATGGCGACCGCGCGAGACCGGAGACGTGACGCGCACCTGGGCAGACGTATCGGCCGCGAGCGCAAGCCTCGGCTGGTCGCCGCGCGTGCCGTTCGAGGCCGGCATCCAACGCTTCGTCGCCTGGCTGCGGGAGGCATGATGCCTTCGCGGAACGGCGCGCGACGCGCTTTGGTGACGGGAGGGGCCGGATTCATCGGCAGCCACCTGGCCGCGGGGCTCGTCGCCGAGGGCTGGAACGTGCGCGTGCTCGACGATCTCTCGAGCGGCCGCGAAACGAACCTCGCTGAAGTCGCGGACGCCGTCGAATTCGTGCGCGGCGACGTGCGCGACGAGAGCACGCTCGCGCGCGCCGCGGCCGGTGTCGAAGTGGTGTTCCATCAGGCAGCGCTGGCCTCTGTGCCCCTCTCCATCGCCGAGCCGTTGCGCACGCATTCCGTGAACGTCGACGGCACCCTCTTCGTACTCGAAGCGGCGCGCCAGGCCGGCGTGCGTCGGGTCGTTTTTGCCGCGTCGTCGTCAGCCTACGGCGACGGCGAGGAACTTCCCAAGATCGAGTCGATGCCTCCGAATCCGGTCTCGCCCTACGCGCTCCAAAAGCACGCCGGCGAGCTCTATTGTCAGCTCTACACGGGCTTGTATCGCCTCGAAACCGTCGCGCTGCGCTACTTCAACATCTTCGGGCCGCGACAGGATCCGAAGAGCGAGTATGCGGCGGTGATTCCGCGCTTCATTTGTGCGGCCCTCGCGGGGGAGGGCGCCACGATTTTTGGTGACGGCGAGCAGACGCGAGATTTCGCGTTCGTGCAGGATGTGGTCCGCGCGAATCTGCTGGCGGCGGATGCCGAGCGCGCGCCGGGCGCGGTGATCAACATCGCGACCGGCCGCCGCACGTCGCTCAACGAGCTGTGGCACGCGATCCGCGACATCACGGGCGTGCGGTTCGAGGCGCGCCACGTTCCCTCGCGATCCGGCGACGTGCGCGCCAGCGTGGCGGATTTGTCGCGCGCGCGCGAGCTGCTCGGATTCGAGCCTGCGATCGATCTGCACGAGGGGTTGCGTCGCACCGCCGAGTACTTCACGAAGCGCGCGAGTCGCCAGGGGAGATGAGCCGATGAACGTCTGCGTGGTGGGGACCGGCTACGTCGGCCTCGTGACGGGCGCCTGTTTCGCCGAGTTCGGCGTCCAGGTCGTCTGTGCCGACAAGGACGAGGCCAAGATCGCGGCGCTGCGCAAGGGCGAGATCCCGATCTACGAACCCGGACTCCAGGACATCGTCGAGCGCAATCTGCGCGCTGGGCGCCTGTCGTTCACGACCAGCACCGCCGAGGCCGTGCGCTCGTCGCTCGTCGTCTTCATCGCCGTCTCGACACCCGCGCGCCCGGACGGCAGCACCGATCTCACGGCCGTCGAAGCCGTGGCCCGCGAGATCGGGAAGGTGCTCGACGGCTACAAGGTGATCGTGACGAAGAGCACGGTGCCCGTCGGCACCTCCGTGCGGGTTCGCGGATGGATCAACGAGGAGATCGATCGCGCCGGCGAATCGCGGCGGTTCAGCGTGGCGTCGAACCCCGAGTTTCTGCGCGAGGGCGCCGCGATCGGCGACTTCATGCGGCCGGACCGGGTGGTGATCGGCACGGAGGACGATCAGGCCGTGGCGATCCTCAAGGACCTCTATCGCCCGCTCTACCTGAACGAGACGCCGGTGGTGCTCACCGACGTGCCCACCGCCGAGCTCACGAAATACGCCGCGAACGCGTTGCTTGCGACCAAGATCTCGTTCATCAACGAGTTCGCGAATCTGTGCGAACGCGTGGGCGCCGACGTGCAGGCGGTCGCGCGCGCCGTGGGTCTCGACCGGCGCATCGGGCCGAAGTTCCTGCATGCGGGTCCGGGATTCGGGGGCTCCTGCTTTCCGAAGGACACGCGCTCGGTCGCCCATTTCGCTCTCGAGTACGGTGAGAAACTCGAGGTGGTCGAGGCCGTAATTCGCGTCAACCAGCGCCAGCGCGAACGCATGATCGACAAGATCGTCGATGCGCTCGGTGGCGACGCGCAGGGAAAGACCGTGGGCGTGCTGGGGCTCTCCTTCAAGCCGGAAACCGACGACATGCGCGATGCACCGTCGATCGACATCATCCAGGGTCTGCTCGAACGCGGCGCCGCGGTTCGTGCATTCGACCCGCAGGCCATGCCGACGGCGAAGCCCCTGCTGCCCGATGTCCAGCTGTGCGAGGACGCATACGACGTGTGCGCCGGCGCCGACGTGCTCGTGATCATGACCGAGTGGAACCTGTTCCGGATGCTCGATCTCGAGCGCGTGAAGAGTCTGCTGCGCACCCCGGTCATCGTCGATCTGCGCAACGTGTACAAGCCCGAGCCCGTACGCGCCGCAGGCTTTCGCTACGTCGGAGTCGGGCGCGGATGAAGCGCGCAGAGGGCGCGCTGCACGCGGTGATCCTGGCGGGCGGGGCTGGCGAGCGGTTCTGGCCGGCATCCCGGCGGAGGCATCCGAAGCCCCTGCTGGCCGTGCTGGCCGGCAAGAGCCTGCTTGCGGCGACGGTCGAGCGCGCGCATCGCTTCGCGGGCCCCGATCACGTCTGGGTCGTGTGCGGACGCGAACACGCGGGCGCGGTGCGCAAGGCAGCGGGTATTCCCGCGCGCCGGCTGCTGGTCGAGCCGCATCGGCGCAACACCGCGATGGCGATCGCGTGGGCGGCGCAGCGGATCGCCGCCGAGGATCCAGGCGCGGTGCTGGCTGTGTTGCCGGCGGATCATCACATTCCCGACACGGCGGCCTTCGCCACCGCGATCCGTCGCGCCGCGCGCGCGTCCCGCGCGGCGGGCTCGCTGGTGACGCTCGGTGTCGCGCCGACACGGCCCGATACGGGTTATGGCTACATCCAGACCGGAGCGCGATTGGGCGGCGCGCAAGCGGGGCTGCACGCTGTCCGACGCTTCGTCGAGAAGCCGGACGCGACGACGGCACGCCGCTTCCTGCGTCGCGGTGGCTACCTCTGGAACGCAGGTATCTTCGTATGGACGGCTCGCGCGATTCTCGAGGAGATCGAAGCCTGTGCGCCGCGGCTGCACCGCGCACTGGCGCCGCTGCGCCGGAATCCGCTGCGTATCGGCAAGCAAGCGCTGGCGCGCCTCTATCAACGTGCGCCGGCCTTGCCGATCGACGTGGCCGTGATGGAGCGCAGCCGGAGGGTCGTGACGCTTCCGGTTCGCTTCCGCTGGAGCGACGTGGGTACCTGGGCTTCACTCGCCGAGGAGCTGGGTGTTGGACCCGGCCGCTCCCGGACGCTTGCCGGTGAACTCGCCTTCGACGAGCCCGGAGGGAACCTGGTGTGGGGGGGCGGGCGTCCGATAGCGCTGCTCGGCGTCGAAGGCCTGGCCGTGATCGACACGCCGGATGCCCTGCTGGTCGCCCGGCTCGAGCGGAGTTCCGAGGTCCGTCGCATCGTCACGGCGCTAAAGGCGCAAGGGCGAGCGGACGTCACATAGGCGGGGGTGAATAGGGACATGTCCGCGATGCAACGCAGCCGCGAAGCCCTCGAATCGCTTCGAACGATTCCATTGTTCGCCGAGGTCAGCGATGGCGATCTCGAAGCGATCGCATCGCTGCTGATCGAGCGCCGCTTTCCCAAGCACAAGACGATCGTCGAGGAGGGGCTCCCGGGCGACTACATGTACGTGATCCGCGAGGGGCAGGTGAAGGTGACCAAGCTCTCGGGAGACGGCCGCGAGAAGATCCTCGAGCTGTTCGGGCCGGGATCCTTCTTCGGCGAGATGTCGTTGCTCGACAATTCGCCGCGTTCGGCGAGCGTGAAGACGCTGGCCGAGACGCGCATCCTCGCGCTCTCGCGCAGCGACTTCCTCGGCGTCTTGCGCCGCAGCCCCGACATCGCGATGGCGGTGATCAAGGAGCTGACGCGCCGCGTGCGGCAGGTGGATGAGCACGCGAGCTCGCTCTCGTTTCAGCGGGTGAAGCAGCGCACGCAAGGGCTCTTGCTGCGGCTCGCCAAAGATTCGGTCGACGAGGAGGGTTGGCGCACGACGCCGGCGCTCACGCACCAGCAGATCGCCGACATGGTCGGCACCTCGCGCGAGACCGTGACGCGGGTGGTGAAGGGCCTGAAGGGGGAGGGCTGGCTCCGGCAGGAGGGCAAGAAGTACCTCGTCCCCGCCGCCGAAGAGGCCTGACCCGAAGCCGTCGACTTCCCCGATCTTTCCCGCCCCCCCCCGCAATGCCGCTTTCCGAAGTGGCTGCGCCGGGAGGAGCAGCCGGGCGAACTCGACCCAACTTGAGCGGACGCCCGGTTACGCCGATGTAACTCGACATGCAGGCGACGCCGCATCGCTTCGCGGAGTGGATCCTCGGTTCGCTCACCTCGGGAATCGTCGCGATCGACCGCGACGGATGCCTCGTCACGCTCAATGCAGGTGCGCAGCGCATCCTCGGATGTTCGGGGGGCGAGGCCACGGCGGCGCTGGGTCGCGATTGCCGCGAGGTCCTGCGCGCACAGCCCACCGTCGCGCGCCTGCTGCTCGATGCCCTCGACGGCCGCTCGCCCCTCTCGCGCGCCGAGTTGGTGCTCGAGGGCGGCGCCGGCCAGTTCGCGAAGTCGATCGGTTTCACGCTCGCGCCGGTGCGCGACGGCGATGGCTGCGTGAGCGGCGCCGCGATGCTCTTTCGCGATCTCACCCCCTTCGAGCGCGGAGACGAGCAGGAGCGCTTGCGCGAGCGCCTCGCCGCGCTCGGGGAGATGGCGGCCGGCATGGCCCACGAGATCCGGAATCCACTCGCGAGCATGGAAGTGCTCGCCGGTCTTCTCAAGCGACGCCTCGAGGGACGCCCCGAAGAATTCGGGCTGCTGGTCCAGCTCATGGGGGAGCTGCGCTCGGTGGCCGATTTGGTCTCCGCGAGTCTCGAGTTCGTGCGGCCGGTGGCGCTCGTGCGCTGCCGCGTCGATCTTCGCGTCGATCTTCGCGACATCGTCGAGGAATCGCTGCGAATGGCGACCAAGCGGGTGCCGTTCGCAGGCACGATCGAACGCCGTTACGCGTCGGATCTGCCCGAGCTGCTCGCCGATCCGGAGCTGCTGCGCGGTGTCGTGATCAACCTGATCGTGAACGCCTTCGAGGCGATGGCAGGGCAGCAGCGGCCGTCGCGGCTCGAGCTGTGCATTCGCAGCCGCGCCTCGGAACCGGCGACACGCCCGGTGCGCGTGGGCGCCGACGGCCGCTCGACGGCGCAGGATCTGCGTCCCAGGCACGAGGTCGTGATCAGCGTGACGGACGCGGGCCCCGGCATCCCCGACGAACTGCGCGAGAAGATCTTCTACCCGTTCTTCACCAGCAAGGAACGTGGCTCGGGCGTTGGTCTCGCGCTCGCGCAGAAGGTGGTGGCGAGCCACGGGGGCGCGCTCGAACTCGAGAGCGTGTGCGGCGTGGGTGCGACCTTTCACGTGCGCCTGCCCGTGGCTTGCGAGGATGCAGCGTGAGCCCGCGTCGCGAAGCACGCATCCTCGTCGTCGAGGACAACGACAGCCTGCGCGGCGGCGTGTCGCTCGCATTGCGCGAGATGTGGAGCGACGTCGAGGAGGCTGCGAGCGGCGAAGAGGCGCTGACGCGCATTCACGATCTCGGACGCGAAGCGTTCGACGTCGTCCTCACCGACGTCCGGCTGCCGGGCGCCGACGGTCTGGCCGTGCTGCGCGCCGCCCGCGAGCGCGATCCGCGCACCAGCGTGGTGCTGATGACGGCCTACGGCTCGATCGAGACCGCCGTCGAAGCGATGCGCATCGGGGCCTTCGATTTCGTGCAGAAGCCGATCGACCTCGAGCAGATCGAACTGCGCGTGACGCGCGCGCTCGAACATCGCCGCCTGCTTGCGGAGGTCAGCGAGCTTCGCGAGGAGCAGGCCGCCCGCCGCGCCTCCGATGAAATCGTGGGGGATAGCCCGGCGTTGCGCGCAGCCGTCGCTCTCGCGTTGCGCGTGGCTCCGACCCGCTCGACGGTGCTCGTCACCGGCGAGACGGGCACGGGCAAGGAGCTGATCGCGAGCCTGATCCACCGCTCCTCGCCGCGGCGGGACGGGCCGCTCGTGAAGGTGAATTGCGCGGCGTTGCCGGAAACGCTGCTCGAGTCGGAGCTCTTCGGCCACGAACGCGGAGCCTTCACGGGAGCCGATCGCCAGCGCATCGGCCGCTTCGAGCAGGCGAACGGCGGCACGCTCTTCCTCGACGAGGTCGGAGACATGTCGCCCGCGACCCAGGCGAAGCTGCTGCGAGTGCTACAGGATCAGGAGTTCCAGCGGTTGGGCGGAACCCGAGTCTTGCGCACCGACGCGCGCCTGGTGTCGGCGACGAACCAGGATCTCGCCGTGCGCATGCGCGAGGGTTCCTTCCGCGAGGATCTGTTCTTTCGTCTGAATGTGATCCGCATTCATCTCCCGCCCCTGCGCGAGCGGCTGGACGATCTGCTCGCGCTCGCCCATCATTTCCTGCAACGCTTCGCCCGCGAGGTCGGCCGCCCGGTGCGCGGCTTCAGCGATGAGGCGCTCGCGCGCATTCGCAGCCATACCTGGCCGGGCAACGTGCGCGAGCTCCACAACACGCTCGAACGCGGCGTGTTGTTGGCGGAAGGGGCGCGTATCGACGCCGCCGATCTGGCGCTGCCGTCAGCGGCCGAAGCTGCGCCTCAGCCGGCCTGGCGCCCGGAATTGCCGACCGGCGGGATGTCCCTGCGCGAGGTCGAGAGGGAACTCGTCCTCGAGGCCCTGCGCCGCAGCGGCTTCCTTCAGAAGGACGCGGCGAAGCTGCTGGGGGTCAGCCGGCGCAAGCTCAACTACATGATCCGACGCATGGGCATCACCCACGCAGGCTGGCGCCGCAACCGCCCACCGGGGCACGCGAGGGCGACGGCAGCCCGCGCGGCGCCCGATCGGGCCTCTGGAGCCCCTTGATTCCTGCGCCGCATCCATGAACCTTAGGACCCGGCCGGGTCGGGGCGGTACTTTCGTCCGGTCGGGGAACTCGAAAACGTCTCGGGGTGTCTGCATGTTCATGCGTTTGGCCACGCGTCGGCTCTTGATCCTCGCCTTCCTGATGGGCGCATTCGTCGGCTGTCAGTCGGACGAGGCCAAACTCGCCGAGCACATGGCGCGTGGCGACGAATACGTCGAGCAGAGCAAGCAGGCCGAAGCGATCATCGAGTACAAGAGCGTGCTCCAGATCGACCCCAACCACGCGCTGGCGCATCACGCGCTCGCGAAGGCGTACCTGCGCAACCGGCAGCCGCGTGAGGGATATTGGGAATTGCGCGAGACGGTGCGGCTCGATCCGGCGAACCTGGATGCGAGGCTCGAATTCGCTCAGCTCGCGATGCTCGCGGGTGAGTCCGAAGAGGCGCTGACGCAGTCCGAGGCCGTGATTGCGGCCGACCCGAAGAAGGCGCTGGGATACCTGATGCTGGGGCAGGCCCTCGAAGGCCTCAAGCGCTACGACGAAGCGCTCGTGGCGTTCGAGAAGGGTCTCGAGGTGGCTCCCGAAGATCCCACCACGCTGCGCGTGCTGGCGAAGGTCTACGACGTGCGTGGCCACGTGGAGAAGGCCGATGCCGCCTATTTGAAGCTCATCGAGATCGCGCCGGACGTGAATGCCCACGTCAGCTACGGGCGATTCCTCGGCCGCGCCTACAAGGGCAAGCGTTGGGAGGACGTCGAAGCGACGTTCCTCAAGGGAATCGAGATCGCGAAGGAGGAAGAGATCGCCGACGCCTACGCGGCGCTCGCCAGTTTCTACTTCACCCGAGACCGCTTCGACGATGTCGTGAAGCTGCTCGAGGGCGGCATCGAGAAGAAGGCGGATTCGGTCGAGCTGATCTATCTGCTCGCGCGTTTCTATTCCGCGCGCGGCGACGAAGCCAGGGCGCGCGAGCTGATCGAGAAGGCGACGAAGGCGAACCCCGACGATCCGAAGCCCTTCCTGATCCTTTCGGCCTATCGCGCCCGCCAGGGCGACTCGAACGGCGCGCTCGAGGCCGCCCAGCAGGCCCTCACCGTGGCGCCGAAAGACGAGGCCGCACGGCTGCGCTTCGCGGAGCTGCTGGTCGAAATCGGCTTCAAGGAGAGCGATACCGCGAAGATCAATGATGGCCGCAAGATCGTCGACGAGGTGCTCGCCGAGCAGCCCTCGAATCCTGGCGCGCTCTTCATCCAGGCGAAGATCGACCTGTCGTCCAAGAAGACCGACGAGGCGATCGCTTCGATCCGCACGGCGATCAACGGCAAGCCGAACTGGGCCGAGGCGTATTACCTGCTCGGCGCGGCGCTTGCGATCAAGGGTGACAACGCGGGCGCGCGCAACGAGCTCGCGCGTGCGCTCGAGATCGACCCCAACCTCTACCAGGCGCAGCAAGTGCTCGCGAAGGTGCACGAGACGCTCGGGGAGCATGAGTACGCCGTCGAGGCAGGCCGTCGCTATCTGAAACTCCAGCCCGACAATCTCGAAATGCGCCTGCTCGTCGCGCAGAGCCTCGTGAGACTCGGCAAGCTCAAGGAGGCCAAGGCGGAGATCGAGGGCATCGAAGAGTCGAAGCGCGGCGTCGAGGCGAATTACGCGCTGGGCCGCATCTATCTCGGTCTCGGCGATTTCAGCCAGGCGCGCAAATATCTCGAAATCGCCGATGCGGCGAAGCCGCGCAATGTCGACATCCTCGCGAACCTGTTGACGCTCGACGCGCGCGAAAATCGGCAGGCCGAATCGCTCGCGCGGATCAATGCGGCGATCGAGGCCGAGCCGGGCAACGCCAAGCTGCTGCAGCTCGGCGGCATGCTGGCGCAGATGGACGGGCGCCAGGCAGACGCCGAGGCGATGTACAAGAAGGCGGTCGAGATCGACCCGAACGATCTCCAGGGCTACGAGCGGCTCGCGCGTTTCTATTCCGCGACGGGTCGTCTCGATGAGACGGTGAAGACCTACGAGCAGGCGATCGAAGTGCGGCCGGATCAGGCGAATCTGCACCACTTCCTCGGCGTGCTCTACGAACTCGGCGGGCAGCGCGAGCGCTCGCAGGCGCGCTACGAGGACGCTATCCGTCTCGACCCGAATCTCGGCGAAGCGAAGAACAACCTCGCGTATCTGCTCGCCGATAAAGGCGAGGATCTCGACCGCGCCCTCGATCTCGCGCAGGAGGCGAAGACGCAGCTGCCCGACAACGCGAGCGTGGCCGACACGCTCGGCTGGGTGCTCTACAAGCGCGGGATTCCCTCGGCGGCGATCAGCTACCTGAAGGAAGCCGAAGCGGGCACCGACCCGAACGACGCCAGCATCGGCGTCGTTCGTCACCACCTGGCCCTGGCGTACGAAGCGAACGGCGATATCGAGCAGGCGCGCGAGGCGCTCTCGCGTGCGCTTTCCAGCCTCGAGAAGCAGCTCCAGACCGCCCGCTCGCGGGGGGCGACGCCCGTCGAGCCGCCCTGGGCAGCCGAGGTTCGCGCCATGCTCGAGCGGCTGAAGGCCAAGGCCTAAAGCGCGCTAGCCCTACCGGGCGGGTTCCCGCTGCCAGCATCAAGACTTCATGTCCGTCGGCCGATACGGCTCGCGGTTTCGTGCGTTCTGCCGGAGATCGGCGCCTCGTGCCGTTCCCCGTGGGGCGCCGTCGGACCGCCCTGAAAGGCGAGTCCGCAGCTGGAGGGGAGCAATGAAGATCTCGAAGCTCGTGAATTTCGGCGCGGTGCTGCTGATGTTGGCGTTTGCTGGCGCCGCATCGGCTGCCGACGAAGCGCCGGACGCTGGTCCGGAGCTCGGCGAGGAGTCTGCACCCGCGGCAGCGGCGCCCGCTGAAGCGGCCATGCCGGCTCCTGCCGAAGCCGCGGCCCCGGCCCCCGAAGCCACTGCGGAGGCTGCCGGCCCGGACGCCAGCGCCGCCGCGGTTCCCGAAGCAGCCGCGGCCGAGCCTGCGGAAGGCCAGCCCACCCCGGCAGCGATGGCGGAGCCTTCGGCCGTCGGCACGACGCGCGAGCTGGGTGCGGTGGGACACGACGCGGAGGGTCGTCCGGGTCGCGTTCATATCGTGGTGCGGGGTGACACGCTCTGGGACGTCAGCGAGGCCTATCTGGGAACGCCCTGGGTGTGGCCCTCGATCTGGAAGGACAACCAGGAGATCCACAACCCCCACCTGATCCGTCCCGGTGATCACATCTGGATCACACCCAGCGAAATGCGGCGCGTGTCGGCCGCGGAAGCCGCTGCTCTGCTCGCGGGCCAACCGGCAGCGCTCGAGCCGGAAGCCGACGCCCCTGCCGCGCCGGAAGCGGCGCCGCCGCAGCTCGCCGCTCCGGAGCCGCAGCCGCAGCACACGCTGTACGTGACGGCACGCGAAGGTGTGGGTCTCGTGACGCCCGAAGCGCTCGAGGCGGCGGGGAGCATCGTCAGCACCGTCCCCGACAAGGTGATGTTGAGCCAGGGCGACGGTGTCTTCGTGGGGTTGCCCGAGGGCGATACGCAGCCGGGCGATCAGTACACGATTTTCCGAGTCCAGGAGAAGGTATTCGATCCGGAATCCGGCCGCGTGCTCGGCCACCACGTCGAAATTCTCGGTTGGCTCGAGATCGAACGCTCGCATCCGGAATCGTCGCTCGCGACGATTCGCGAATCGTTTGGTGAAATCGAGGTCGGCGACCGCATGATGCCGCGGGATCCCGTGCCGGCGGAGGTCGCGATTCTCGACAGCCCCGGTGACGTCGACGGCAGGATCAGCTTCTTTGCCGACAAGCGCACGGTGATGGGCACGCAGGATTTCGTCTACCTGAACCGCGGCGCGCTCCAGGGTCTCGAGGTGGGCAGCCCCCTCGAGGTCTATCGCCAGTCGTTCCTGGCCGAAGAAGTGACGCGGAATGAGAAGGTGCGCGTGCCCGAGCGTGTGGTGGCGCAGCTGCTGGTGGTGAAGGCGAATCCGAACACCGCCGTGGCGTACGTGGCAGGCACGAACACGGAGCTGGCGCTCGGCGATCACTTCCGCGGCGCGCAGGAGTAGCCGCCCGGCTTCGCGCGAGCTATCCAGGGAGCTCCCCGGTCCCGGGGAGCTCCCGGTTTGACGGCGCATCCGTTGCTCGACCCCGCGGATCCCGCGGGTGCATTGGCCCTGCGGCCCTGGCTCGCCTTGCAGCGAGCCCTGTGTTTGCGTCCCGTGCTGGCCGCCGCGCTGTTGCACGCGCATGCCGATCCCGAGCGGGCGCTGCGCGCGAGCGGGGTCCCGTCCGCTCACGGGAGCGACCTCGACGCGGCGCTTGCCTGCCTGCGTCGGGTGTCTGCGATCGGAATCCCGCTGCCGTCACCGGCGTATCCGCCCCGCCTTTCTCGCTACGCGGATCCGGCGCCGCTGCTGCTCGTACAAGGGGACGCGACCGCGCTCACCGCGCCGGGCGTCGCGATCGTGGGATCGCGCGCGCCCACGCAACACGGTCTCGCGCTCGCGCGCGAGTTTGCCGGCGCGCTGGCACGCGCCGGCCTCGTGGTGATCTCGGGCCTCGCGCGCGGCATCGATGCGGCGGCGCACGCTGGCGCGCTCGATGCCGGTGGGCGAACCGTCGCGGTGCAGGCCTGTGGTCCGGATCTCGTGTATCCGGCTGCGCATCGCTCGCTCGCCAAGCGCATCGCACGACACGGTGCGCTCGTGACGGAGTTCCCGCCTGGCACGCCTCCGCGCCGAGAATATTTCCCGCTGCGCAACCGCCTGATCAGCGGACTCGCCGAGGCGCTGCTCGTGGTCGAGGCGCGCGAACGCAGCGGCACTCTCGTGACGGTTGCGCACGCGGCGGCGCAGGGTGTGGATGTCTTCGTCCTCCCAGGCCCGCTGGGCGCGGCAGCGTGCGCCGGCTCGAACCGATTGCTGCGCGATGGCGCTCACGTGGCGCTCGAACCGGAAGACGTGCTCGGCGTGCTGCGCCTGGGAGGTCTGCGGCTCGAGCCGCTTCGGGAGGCTCCTCCCGCGCCGGCGATCGCGCCGCTTCCGAGCGGCGCGGGCGCCACGATTCTCGCAGCGCTCGCGCTCGCGCCGGCGCACCGCGATGAGCTCGCACGCCGGATCTCGCTCGCTCCCGAGGATCTCGCGCTCGAGCTGCTCGAGCTGGAGCTCGCCGGTCGCATTTGCGAGGAACGCGATGGCAGGCTGCGCGTCGTATCGCCGCAAACGGCGCGTGAGCTATGATCGCCTTCTCCCCGCAGAGGAAGCATGTCGGAGCAGCCGGATCAGCCGGATTCGCCGCCGAATCCGCAAAGCCCTGGCGAAGCGCACGTCGTCGTCGTCGGCGCAGGGCTTGCCGGCTGCGAGGCGGCCTGGCAGGCCGCGCAGCGCGGACTCGACGTGATCCTTCACGAGATGAAGCCGGCGCAGTTCTCGCCGGCGCATTCGTCGCCCGACTTCGCCGAGCTCGTTTGCAGCAATTCGCTGCGCGCGAGCGGCCTCGGCAATGCCGTGGGTCTGCTCAAGGAGGAGATGCGTCGCCTCGGATCCCTCGTGATTGCGGTGGCCGACGAAACCGCGGTGCCCGCCGGCAAGGCCCTGGCGGTCGATCGCGTAGCCTTCGCGCGGCGCATCAGCGAGGCGATCGAATCGCATCCGCGGATTCGCGTGGTGCACGGAGTCGTCGAACGCATTCCTGCCGCACCGCGCGTGATTCTCGCCACGGGGCCCCTCACGGCGCCCGCTCTGGCACGCGACCTGCGCGAGCTGCTCGGCGACGAGTATCTGTATTTCTACGATGCGATCTCGCCGATCGTGTACGCGGACTCGATCGATCACGAGATTGCGTTTCGCGCATCCCGCTACGAAGACGGCCCGGGTGATTATCTGAACCTGGCGCTTTCGGAGGCGGAATATTCCGGCTTCGTCGATGCCCTGCTCGCCGCCGAGACCGTGCCGTTGCACCGCTTCGAAGCGTCGCTCTACTTCGAGGGTTGCCTGCCGATCGAGGAGATGGCGCGACGCGGCCCGCGCACGCTCGCCTTCGGGCCGATGAAGCCCGTCGGAATCCGCGACCCGCGCACGGGGGAGCGCCCCCACGCCGTCGTGCAGCTGCGGCAGGAAGACAAGAGCGGCGTGCTCTACAACCTGGTCGGCTTCCAGACGAAGCTGCGCGTCGGCGAGCAGCAGCGCATTCTGCGCACGCTGCCGGGTCTGTCGGGGGCGGTCTTCGCTCGCTATGGGTCGGTGCATCGCAATACCTATATCAACGCTCCGAAGTGTCTCCTGCCCAGCCTCGAACTCCGCAGCCGGCCGGGCTGCCAGCTGGCGGGCCAGATCGCAGGGGTCGAAGGCTACGTCGAATCGGCAGCGCTCGGGGGTCTCGCCGGAATCTTCGCCGCCCACGCGGTGCGGGGGGAAGCCCTGCCGCAGCCCGACGCTGCGACCGCCCACGGCGCGCTGCTCGGATATCTCGCGAACGCCGATCCCCGCCACTTCCAGCCGATGAACGTCAACTACGGTCTCTTCCCGCGGCTCGCGGACGCTGCGCCGTCGCTGCGCAAACGCGAGAAGAACGAACGCCTCGCCGCCCGCGCGCTCGCAGCCTTCGAGCCGTTCGTGCGCAGTGCGCTGCCCGTGTGCGCATGAACGCGCGCGAGGCTGAACGCGCCTTCGAACGCTTTCTGCGCGCCGAGCGCAATCTTTCGCCTCACACGCAACGCGCCTATGCATCCGATCTGCGCCAGTTCTTGGCGAGCACGGGCGAGGGGAGCGTCCCGGCGGAAGCGACGAGCATCGACGTGCGCAGCTTTCTCGCAGGGCTGCACGGGCGCTGCGGGCCCGCGACGCTCGGTCGCAAGCTCGCCGCGTTGCGGGCGTACTTCGGTTTCCTGATTCGCGAAGGCGTGTGCGCGCTCGACCCCACGGCCGGGATGTCGGCCCCCCGGCTGCCAAAACGCTTGCCGCGTCCGCTGCCGGTCGACGAGTGCATGGGCCTGATCGATGGCGTACCGGCGGGGCCCGCCGCGATCGAGCGCCGCGACCGCGCGCTGCTCGAGCTCCTCTACGGCGCCGGGCTGCGCGTGTCCGAGCTGTCCGCCCTCGATGTCCGCGACGTCGATTTGCACCGCGGCGACGTGCGCGTCACCGGCAAGGGTGGCAAGCAGCGCGTGGTTCCCCTGCCGGCTGCGACGCGCGTGGCGCTCGCGGCGTGGGTCGATTCGCGGCGTGCGCCGGGGCTCCTCGCGCAACCCCTGTTCACGGCGCTGCGGCGGGGCAGCGCGGCGCCGCGCCGGCTGGGTCCGCGCGATGTGCGGCGCGTCGTCGCACGCCGCGCCCGCCATGGCGGGATCGCGAGTCACGTTCATCCGCATCGACTCCGGCACAGCTATGCGACACACTTGCTCGACATGGGTGCCGACTTGCGCGAGATCCAGGAGCTGCTCGGACACGCCAGTCTGTCGACGACGGAAAAGTACACGGCCGTCTCCAGCGAGCGCCTGGTCGAGGTCTACGACCGCGCACATCCGCGTGCGCGCGAACGGCGTCCCGCGCGCGAGCCGGCGCGATGAGGGAGAAGATCCGTTCGACCACCGTGCTTGCCGTGATCCGGGCCGGCAAGATCGCCATGGCATCCGACGGTCAGGTCACGATCGGAAACACCATCGTCAAGGCGAGTGCGCAGAAGGTGCGCCGCTCGGCACAGTCTCCGGCGCTGATCGGCTTCGCCGGCGGCGCCGCCGACGCGCTCGCGCTGACGGATCGGCTCGAGGCGAAGCTCGAGGCGCACAAGGGCAACGTGCGCCGCGCCGCCGTGGAGCTCGCCAAGGAGTGGCGCGCCGACCGTGTGCTGCGGCGGCTCGAGGCGATGCTGCTGGTGGGAGACAGCGAACGCGTCCTGATGGTTTCCGGCAACGGCGACGTGATCGAGCCGGAAGACGGGATCGCCGCGGTCGGGTCGGGTGCCGCCTATGCGCTCGCGGCTGCGCGCGCTCTCGCACGTCATTCGCAGCTCGGCGCCGAGGAGATCGCGCGCGAGGCGCTGCTGATTGCTGCGGAGATCTGCATCTATACCAACGACAAGCTGACCCTGGTGACGCTTCCGTGAGTGGTTTCAAGGCGTTCACTCCGCGCGAGGTCGTCTCGGAACTCGATCGCTACATCGTGGGGCAACAAGACGCGAAGCGTGCGGTCGCGATCGCGCTGCGCAATCGCTGGCGCCGGCAGCAGGTGCCCGAGGAGCTGCGCGACGAGATCGCGCCCAAGAACATCATCATGATCGGGCCCACCGGCGTCGGGAAGACGGAGGTCGCCCGACGCCTGGCGAAAATGGCCGAGGCGCCCTTTCTCAAGGTGGAAGCCTCGAAATTCACCGAGGTCGGCTACGTCGGCCGCGACGTCGAGTCGATCATCCGCGATCTCACCGAGATCGGCGTGGCGCTGGTGCTCGAAGAGGAGAAGCGCAGCGTGCGGGTGCGCGCCGAAGAGCGAGCGGAAGAGCGCGTGCTCGATGCGCTGATGCCGCCGCAGCCTGCGGCCGGCGCGCCCGCTGGCGGCGCCGTGACGCTGCCTGGCTCCGAGACGCGCGAAAAGCTGCGCCGGCTGCTGCGCCAGGGCGATCTCGACGAGCGGATGCTGGATCTCGAGTTCGACGACACGGGCTCCTCGCCGATGGTTTCGCTCTTCACGCCCCAGGGCGTCGAAGAGATCGGAATGCAGTTCAAGGATCTGCTCGGGAGCCTGATGCCCCGGCGCACGAAGCGGCGGCGTCTCACGGTGAAGGCGGCGCGCGAGGCGCTCGCCGGCGAAGAGGCCGTGCGTCTGGTCGACATGGATCACGTGCGCGAAGTCGGAATTCAGCGCGTGGAGCAGACCGGCATCGTATTCATCGACGAAATCGACAAGGTGGCGTCGAGTTCGCAGGGGCGTTCGGGCGCGGACGTTTCGCGCGAGGGTGTGCAGCGCGACCTGCTGCCCATCGTGGAGGGCTCGACCGTGCAAACGAAGCACGGGGCCGTGCGCACCGATCACGTGCTGTTCATCGCCGCCGGCGCCTTCCATTCCGCGAAGCCTTCGGATCTGATTCCGGAGCTTCAGGGGCGCTTTCCGATCCGCGTCGAACTCGCGAGTCTCACGGAGGCGGATTTCGTCCGCATCCTCGCGGAGCCCCGCAATTCGCTCGTGCGCCAGTACACCGAGCTGCTGCGCACCGAGGGCGTCGAGATCGAATTCAAGGACGCTGGCGTGCGGGCGATCGCGGAGTACGCGGCCCGCGTGAATCAGCGCTCCCACGACATCGGAGCGCGGCGCCTGCACACGGTGATGGAGAAGATGCTCGAGCATCTCTCGTTCGATGCACCCGACCTCGCGGGGGCGCGGCAGGTGATCGACGAGGCCTTCGTGCGCGAGCGCCTCGAGCCGCTCGTGCAGGACGAGGATCTCTCGCGTTACATCTTGTAGGGTCCGCGGAGAGGGGAGGCGAACATGGGTGTTTCGATGCCGGCGGTGCTGATCGTCGACGACGAACGCTTCTTCCGCGACGCGATCGCTGAATCGCTGCGCCAGGCCGGTTTCACGTGTCGGGCCGCGGCCGGCAGCGAGGAGGCATTCGCCGCGCTGGACGACCGGGCCGTCGGCGTCGTCGTGCTCGATCTGCCGCTGCCGGGGCCGGACGGGCAGGGCGTGTTGCGCCGGCTGCGCGAGGAGCATCCGGCCGTGCGCGTGATCGTCGTCGCCACGCATGCCGACCAGGAGGATGTGCTCGAGGCCCTGCGCCAGGGCGCGAGCGATTACCTGGCGAAGCCGCTCCACGATGAGGAGCTGGTGCTCGCCGTGCGCCGCGCGGTCGGCGCGTTCTCGATCGAGGCGCGCTTCGCGGGTCTGCGCCAGCGCTTGCGCGCCCTCGACCTGCGCATGGCGGCGCTGTCGGCGCAGGCCGGCGCGGCAACCGGGGACGACCGCGTGTCTCGGCTCGGAGCCGAGATCAGCGCGGCACTCGCCGCGGTGATCGGCGCGTCGAAGACTTCCCTGATGCTCGTCGACGACGCGGGCGGCGAGCTGCGGGTGGCGGCAGCCGTCGGCGCGGACCTCGAGCCGGATCGCATGGACCGCGTCGCAGTCGGCAGCGGCGTCGCGGGGGTGGCGTTTGCCATCGGTGAGGGGATCGTGGTGGAGGATCTCGCCTCCGACGTTCGCTTCGCGACGCGTGCGCCGCGCGAGCGCTATCGCTCGCGCTCGTTCGTGATCGCGCCCGTACCCGGGCCCGGGCGCGCGCTCGGTGTGTTGTGCGCCACCGATCGCGACGACGATGCCGGCTTCGGTGAGGAGGACCTCGCGCTGGTGCAGATCCTGGCGCGCCACGTGGGCCATCTGCTTTCGGAACCGGTCGACGCTTCCGAAGCCGGCGGTTCCCGCGAGCCCGCGTCGCGGACGGGCGAGCTGCCGGAGCCGTCCGTGACGCAGACGGAGCCGGGGTGGAACCCGGACGCCGATGCCGAGCTCGCGCGCGCAATCTGCGACGTGCTCGCCGTCGAGGTCGAGCCGAAGCGTCTCGTGGACGCAGCGCTGCGTCCGGTGGCGCGTGCGCTATCTGCCGAGCCGGTGTCGCTCTACCTGATCGACAATGCGACGGGCGAGCTGCGCCTCGAGGGCCAATGCGACGAAACCGGCCGCGGCGACCGCAAGAGCCTGCCGCGCCAGCGCGGTCTCACGGCGCTGGTGTTGCAGACGGGTCGCGTCGTGGCGACGGATCGTCCGCAAGCCGATCCGCGCTTCGATCCAGACGTCGACACACCGGAGAGCGCCGTCGCGGGGCCGCTGCTGTGCGTACCCCTCTCCTGGCGCAACAAGGTGCTCGGCGTGGTGCGCGTCTTTCCGAAGGGCGGCGTGGCCGTCTCGGCGCGCACGGGCGAGGTGCTCGCAGCCGCGCTTTCGGCGGCGGTCCGCAACGTGTTCTTGTACCGTAGCCTGCTCGAATCGATCGAGGATCTGGCCGAAGCGCGGCGCGAAGCGCGCGGCCCCACGAACTGATGCAGACACCGACCGACAAGGCCGCTGTACTCGTCGAAGCGCTTCCGTACATCCGGCGCTTCGTCGACAAGACCATCGTCATCAAGTACGGCGGCAGCGCGATGAGCGAGCCCGAGCTGCGGGCGTCCTTCGCCGTCGATGTCGTGCTGCTCAAGTACATCGGTCTGCGGCCGGTGATCGTGCACGGCGGCGGTCCCCAGATCGGCGCCACCCTCGCTCGTCTCGGCCGGACCTCGACCTTCGTCGATGGACGGCGTGTCACCGACGACGAGACGATGGAGGTCGTCGAGATGGTGCTCGGCGGCAAGCTGAACCGCGAGATCGTGGCGCTGGTGCAGCAGGCCGGCGGGCGCGCGATGGGCCTCACGGGCAGCGACGGCGACATGCTGCGGGTCGAAGCGCGCGATCCCGAACTCGGCCGCGTGGGCCGCGTCGTCCACGTGAACCCCGCGGCGATCCGCGCCGCCACCGACGCCGGCTTCGTGCCGGTGATCGCTCCGGTCGGCGTCGACGCGCGCGGCGTCACGCACAATGTGAACGCCGATGAGGCCGCGGGCGCGATCGCGATCGCGCTCGGCGCGGAGAAATTGATCCTGCTCACCGACGTCGAGGGGGTGCTGGACGGCGCCGGGCGCCTGATTCACCAGCTCGCTGTCGAGGAAGCCCGCAAGCAGATCGCAGAGGGCGTGATCCGCGGCGGGATGATCCCGAAGATCGAGTGCTGCGTGACCGCGCTCGAGGGGGGAGTTGCGAGCACGCACGTGATCGACGGACGCATGCGGCACGCGATCCTGCTCGAAATCTTCACCGATGGCGGCGTCGGCACGCTGATCCGGCGCTGAGCATGCGCAAGGACTTCCTCTCCCTCGCCGATTGGCCCGCCGAGGAGCTGCTCGAAATCCTCGCGCGCGCGCGCGAGCTCAAGCGCCTGGACGGTGAAGGCGAGCGCCCGCCGACGCTGCGCGGCCGCGTGCTCGCGATGTTCTTCGAAAAGCCCTCGCTGCGGACCCACGTGACCTTCGAAGCGGGCATGACGCAGCTCGGCGGCCACGCGATCCTCTTGCGCCCCGAGCAGATCGGCATCGGCTCGCGCGAGTCGCCGGCGGACGTGGCGCGCAACCTCTCGCGCTGGGTCGACGGCATCGTCGCCCGCACCTTCAGCCACGCCTTGCTCGAGGAGCTGGCGCAGCAGGCCTCGATTCCCGTGATCAACGGACTCACGGACCTGCTGCACCCGTGCCAGGCGATGGCCGATCTCCAGACGATCGCCGAACGCTGCGAACTCAAGGAGGCGGTGATCGCCTACGTCGGCGACGGCAACAACGTCGCGAACTCGCTGCTCAACGCGGCCGCGGTGCTGGGCCTCGATCTGCGGATCGCCACGCCCTCGACGCATCGCCCGGCGCTGCGCGTGCGCCGCCGCGCCGAGCCGCTCGCGGCGAGCAGCGGGGCGCGCATCGTATTCGTCGAAGATCCGGTCGAGGCCGTGAAGGGCGCGAATTTCGTCTACACCGATACCTGGACGAGCATGGGGCAGGAGGACGAGGCGGAGGTGCGCCGGCGGATCTTCGCCAACTACCAGGTGAACGCGGAGTTGCTCGCGCACGCATCCGACGCCTGGGTGATGCACTGCCTGCCGGCGCATCGCGGCGAGGAAATCACCGAAGCCGTGCTCGATGGGCCGCGCAGCATCGTCTTCGACCAGGCCGAGAACCGCCTGCACAGCCAGAAGGCCGTGCTCGAGCGGCTGCTCGCGCGGCGCGGCTGAGAAATCTCACGCATTCGATCCGTTTCGGCGTAGCCTGGGCGACACGTCCGCTGCGGTCCGGAGGTGCGAGGCGTGGGTCTTCGCGCCGTGCTCGCCTGCATCGTGCTCATCTGCATGCTCGCGCCCGGGCTCGGCCAGGCTTCGAGTCAGCTCGCCGCGCTCGACCTTGGCTTCACGGCGTTCACCCCGAGCACGGCCCGCGACGTGAATGCGGCCGGCCAGGTGTATGTCGAGGGCCTAACGGACCCGCAGGGTAATCTCCCGAGGCGGGCGATCTTCATGCCGCCGCACCCCGGCGGCAGCGTGCTCACCTTTGCGTGTTACCCGGTCTGTGACCCCTGTGCCACTTTGCCGCCGCCCTGCGGTCTCGCCGTCCTCTTCACCGTTTGGGACCGCCCCGCCGGTCTCACCGAAACCGGGCAGTTCTTCGGCGCTCGCTATCACATCCAGCTTCCGCAATCGACCTACCCCACCCCCGCGAGCTGGAGCCCGTCGGCGTACACGATCCAGGACTTCGCTCCGGCGCCCGGCGGAAGCAGCGCGTATGGCTTCGTGCGTGACATGAACGCCAGCGGGGCGAGCGTCGGCGGCGTCATCGTGCCAGCGCTCGGTCCGCTGATCGCGATTCCCTTCATCTGGAGTTCTCCGGCTGCCACACCTGTCGCGCTCGCCAACCTGGGTTCTAGCGCGGGTCCCCAGGCGCTTCGCATCAGCGACCCGGGCGCCATCGTCGGCGGTCTCCTCGGCGCGACACCGCGTGCTGTCTACTGGCCTGCGTACTCGGCGGCGTCCTTCAGCTATCTCGGCGAGCTCCCGGGTGGCGTGACGAGCCACGCCAAGGATCTCGACGACAGCGGGCGCGTCGTCGGTTCGAGCGACGACGGCAGCGGCGCGCAGGTGGCGGCGCTCTGGCGCCCGAGCGGCGGCGGGCACGCGGTCGCAGCGTTGCCGATTCCGTTCGCGGGAGGCAGCTGTCAGGAAGCCACCGCGATCGCCGAAAGCGGCGGTCTGATCGCCGGCAACTGCACCACGGCCGCGGGCGATCGCCGTGGCGTGATCTGGCGCGACGTGGGCGCGAGCGTGGTCTTCCTGCAGGAGCTGCTGCCCATCAGCGGTGATGACGACAGCCTCGTGTACGGGCTCGGCGGGAGTGTGCTCGCCGCCGGCAGCAGCGGCGACCCGGCGCGCGCCGTGCTGTGGAATCTCGCGCCAGTCCCCGCGGTGCCGGCGCTTTCCCCGCTCGCAATCTCCGTGCTGGTTGCGGCCCTGCTCGTGAGCTGGGTGATCGCGGCTCGCGGGCGCTCGTTCGGCCCACCTTTGTGGCGCGGGCGCTGACGAAGGGCCTGGCAGATCCCCGCGCGGAACGCGCCGGACCCGCCAGGCGGATGGCTTGAACCGCCGATTCGCGCCCCTTCTACCGAACCCCGGCCCGACCCATTTTCGTCGCTCCCGCCTCAGTTTCCGCCCGCTCCACGCCGATGAACCGCGCAGGCGTGGGCCTTTGTGTGCCTGCGACCCAGGAGGGGCATGCAGCCGTCAGCGGCCAGGCGAGAGCGTGACCAGCTCGTCCCGCGGCTCGCGCCGGGTTGGGAGCGGTTCGGCCTCACCCTCTCGCCGGCGGAGGGTTTCCTGCTGTCTCGCATCGACGGGGCGACGTCCTGGACCCTGTTGCGTGAGATCGGCGGGCTCGCCCCCGGCGAGGTGGATCGCTGTCTCGAAGGCTGGCTGGCGGAGGGTCTGGTGCTCGTGGACGCAGCGGAGTCGCCGCATGCCCTGGCGGCCTCCGAGCTGCAAACGGCGCCCAGCGTTCGTACCCAAGGGCCCGATATCCCCACGGGGGACGCGATAGAGCGCCAGGTCGATCCGGGCCTCGAGATTCCTGTCGAGGCGCAACGTCGCGTACTTGCGTTCGAGGCGGGCCTCGAGCGGCCCTACCACGAGCTGCTCGGCGTGGGGACGGGCGTCGACGCCAAGGCCGTGAAACGCGCATATTTCCAGCTCTCGAAGGAGTACCACCCCGACCGCTATTACCGGCGCGAGATCGGTCCCTACGCCGAGAAGCTCGACCGGATCTTCAAGAAGATCGTCGAGGCCTACGAGCTGCTGACGGATCCGACGACGCGCGCCGAGATCGAGCGCTCGATCGCTGCCCGGGCTCCGGAACCGGTGCCGACCCCGGAGCCGCCCGCTGCGGCGCCGGCTTCGGCGGGTGCGAACCCGCCGGCCTCGCCGCCGTCGGCCCCTGCGCCGTCGGCAGGCCGCCGGGCCCTCGAGCGATTGCACCGGCAGTTTCGCATTCCCGACGCGATCCTCGCCGAACGCCGCGGGCGGGCTCGCGAGTTCCATGCTGCGGCGCTCGTCGCGCTGCACAAACAGCGCTGGCTCGAGGCTGCCGGCAGCGCGCGGCTCGCGATCGCCTTCGATCCGTCGAACGGCGACTACAAGAAGAGTTTCGGCGATGCGCAGGTGCGGGTGAACGAAATCCGCGTCAAGGAGCTGCTCGACCGCGCCGAGATCGCGGCCCATGGCAACGCTCCGCAAGAGGCGCTGCGACTGTTCGAGGAAGCTCTGCACTACCGGCCGCACGATCCTGCCGTGAACGCGCGGGCTGCGGAGCTCGCGCTCGATACGGGGGAGCTGGCGCCCGCCCGCGAGTACGCCGAGCGCGCCTGCGAGCTGCGCTCCGAGGTCGGCGCCTACCAGCGCACGCTCGGTCGCGTGCTGGCGCGCGAAGGCTTGCGCGAAAAGGCGCTCGCGTCCTTCGAACGCGCGGTCGCTCTCGACCCCAAGGACAACCGGGCCATGGATGAAATCAAGAAGCTGCGGCGCACTCCGCGCCGCCGCATCGGAGGCATGCGATGAGCCGTGTGATCGGGATCGATCTGGGCACGACCAACTCCTGCGTAGCGTTGATCGACGGCGGCAAGCCCGTCGTGATCCCCAACGCCGGCGGGTACAAGACGAGCCCTTCGCTGTTTGCGATCTCGCAGGACGGCAAGCGCCTCGTCGGTCACCTGGCCAAACGCCAGGCCATCACCAACGCGCGCAACACGGTGTATGCCTCGAAGCGCCTGATCGGGCGGCGGTTCGACGCGCGCGAAGTCCAGACGGCGATCAAGCTCTGCCCCTACGAGATCGTACGCGGACCCAACGACGATCCGCGCATCGTGATCTCGGGGAAGACCTTCACGACCTCGGAGATCGCAGCCATCGTGCTGCGCGAGATGAAGCACGTCGCCGAGGAGTACCTGGGCGAGCCCGTCACCGACGCCGTGGTCACGGTCCCCGCGCACTTCAACGACACACAGCGACAGTGCACGAAGGATGCCGGCAAGATCGCCGGACTCAACGTGCTGCGGATCATCAACGAGCCCACCGCCGCAGCGCTGGCCTACGGCCTCGGGAAGACCGCCGAGCAGAAGATCGCCGTCTACGATCTCGGTGGCGGCACGTTCGACATCTCGATCGTCGAACTCGGTGAGGGCGTCGTCGAGGTGCTCGCGACTTCGGGGGACACCTTCCTCGGTGGCGAGGATTTCGACCGCCGGATCGTCGATTTCGTGCTCGCGCAGTTCCAGGAGCGCGAGGGCACCGATCTGCGTCAGGACTCGATGGCCTTGCAGCGGCTCAAGGATGCCGCCGAGAAGGCGAAGTGCGATCTCTCGACGCTGAACTCCACCGAAATCAACCTGCCGTTCATCGCGAACGACGCCAACGGGCCGCGTCACCTGAACGTGACGCTCGATCGTGCGACGCTCGAGGGTCTCGTCGGAGACGTGGTTGCCCAGACCATGAAGTGCGTCGAGCAGTGCATGACCGACGCTGGCCTCGGGCCGAAGGACATCGATCACGTCGTGCTCGTCGGCGGCCAGACCCGCACGCCGATGGTGCAGGCGGCCGTGACGGAATTCTTCGGCAAGCGCGTGCATCGCGGCGTGAACCCGGACGAGGTCGTCGCGGTCGGCGCCGCGATCCAGGGCAACATGCTGGTCTCGGGAGACCGGGATCTGCTGCTGCTCGACGTGACGCCGCTGTCGCTCGGCATCGCGACCTTCGACGGTCACTTCGCGACCCTGATCGAACGCAACACGACGGCGCCGGTGCAGAAGGCGCATACCTTCACCACCACGCGCGACAACCAGACCGCCGTCAAGATCCGGGTGCTCCAGGGCGAAAGCGACAAGGCAGCCGAGAACCATCTGCTCGGCGAGTTCGTGCTCTCGAACGTGCCGCCGGCGCCGAAGGGCGAGCCCGAGATCGAGGTTTCCTTCGACATCGACGCCAACGGCATCGTGAACGTCTCGGCCCGCGACAGCGCCACCGACGCCGAGCAGTCGATCACCGTGAGCGCGACCGGCACACTCTCCGATGAAGAGATCGAGAAGATCATGCAGGATCACGAGACGCACGAGCTGCCGCGGAAGAAGTGACGAAAGTGCGCAGCCTAAGACAGCCGGAGGAGGGCTCGCGGCGCGACCACTCGATCTCGACGCTGGTCCGCGATGCGCAGCAGCTGTTGCGCGGGAACGATTTTGAGGGAGCGCTCGATCTCTACCAGATGGCGGCATCGCTCGCTCCGGACAAGATCGAACTCGAGGGCTACGTCGATCTGCTCCGCAGCCGCCTCGTGAAGCACTATCGCGAGCGCGTCGGGGATGCCAGCCGGATTCCGAAGTTGCTCGTGCCGCTCGATCAGATCACGGGTTTCAACCTGTCCGCGGATGCGGGTTTCGTGCTCTCGCTGGTCGACGGCCGCACGTCGTTCGAGGAATTGCTCTCCGTCACCAGCATGGGGCCCTTCGAGGCGCTGCGCATTTTCGCCAGGCTGCTCGACGCCGGAATCGTCGAGGTCGCGGCGTGAGCATCGGATCGGTATCGCTGCTGACGTTCCTCGACGCGCCGGTCGTCGTCGGCGATCCGGAGGGCCGCACCGCCTACATCAATCCGGCGTTCGCAAGGCGTTTCCATCCGGGCGGCGAGGATGCCACCGGCCAGCCGCTGTCGGCCCTCTTCGAGGGCGGCGTGCGCGAGGCCGTGCTGAAGGCCGTGGTCGAGTGCTGCGAGCAGGGGCGTACGGTGCGTTTCCGCCTGCGTCACGCCGGCGTGGGCTACACGGCGGTGGCTTCGCCGATCGTCGCCGAGGACGCGCGCGTCGGCGTCGTGATCCTGCTCGTCGAGTCGGGCGCCGCCGACGAGCGGCTGCTCGCGCTTCAGCGCGAGATCGCGGAGCCCGTGGGCGAGTTGCGGCGCGTGCTCGACGAGCTGCTCGAGCAGACCGGGGGGCGGCGAGACGAGCGCTACCGAAGCCTCGTCGAAGAGGGTTCGCGCGCATTGGCGCGTGTTCAGAAGTGGAGCGAGGAGCTGACGTCGCTGATCGTGGGCCGGCCCGCTGCGGCGCAACCGAACGCGAGCTTCGACGCCGTGCGCGTGGTGCAGGACGCCGCCGCGCGCCTGCGGGGAGAATTCGCAGCCCTGGGCATCGAGCTCGAAGTGTTGGTTCCGGCGCGCCTGCCGCGCGTGCGCGGCGACGGCGCGCGCGTCGAACTCGCGCTGGTCCGCTTGCTTCAGGGACGCTTGTCGACGGCGCGGGAGTCGGCTTCCGTCACGATCGCCGCCCGGCCAATCGGCCGGGGCGAAGCCCGCTCGATCGTGATCTCGATTTGTGATGCGCCCGGTGGCGATGGCCTTTCGATGGCCGACCCGACCGAGCCCCTGCCCACGATCGTGACCGAGCTGGTGCGCGAACTCGGCGGCGAGATCCGCAGCGCCTCGGACCCGCTCGTCGGACGCACCACGGCCATCCGGTTCGACGTGCTGCCCGATTGAGCTTCGCGCGCGCCCGGCTCGCCGCGCGCGGGCTTTCGCCCGGTTTCGCTTGCGCTGTGCTCGGCGATGACTCGTTGCGCCCAGGCTACAACCCGCTTGTGATGGCGATGGCCGGGTAGGCCGGGGCGCGGACAGGGCGGCTCCGCCGCCGCGGGCTGATACACTGCTCGGCCGGAGGTTCCCGCATGTCGCCGGCCCGCACCATCAAGCGCGTCTGTCTCTCCTACAGCGGGGGACTCGACACGTCCGTGATCCTGCGCTGGCTGATCGAGCGCTATCGCTGCGAAGTGGTCACCTTCACGGCCGACGTCGGTCAGGAAGAGGAGCTTTCCGGTGTCCCCGAGAAGGCGCGCGCAACCGGCGCCGTCGACTGTGTGGTGCGCGACGTGCGCGAGGAGTTCGTGCGCGACTACGTGTTCCCCGCGTTGCGCGGGAGCGCGATCTACGAGGGGCACTACCTGCTCGGCACCGCGCTCGCGCGACCGCTGATCGCGAAGCATCAGGCCGAGGTCGCCCGCGAGATGGGTTGCGACGCCGTCGCCCACGGCGCCACCGGCAAGGGCAACGACCAGGTGCGTTTCGAGCTGGCGTTTCGCGCACTGTCGCCCGAGCTGACGGTGATCGCGCCGTGGCGCGAGTGGGATCTGCGCTCGCGCACCGATTGCATCGCGTACGCGCAGAAGCATTCGATCCCGATCACGGTGACGCTGAAGAAGCCGTACTCGATGGACCGCAACCTCATGCACATCTCCTACGAAGGCGGGATCCTCGAGGATCCCTGGCGCGCGCCCGACGAGGACATGTTCATCCTGACACGATCGCCCGAGCGGGCTCCCGACGAAGCGGTCGAAGTGGTGATCGGTTTTGAGAACGGGACGCCCATCAAGCTCGACGAGGAAGCGCTCAGCCCCGCGAGCCTGCTCGCGAAGCTCAACCGCATCGCCGGCAGCCATGGCGTGGGCCGCGTCGACATGGTCGAGAATCGCTTCGTGGGGCTCAAGTCGCGCGGCGTCTACGAAACCCCGGGAGGCACCGTCCTGCACGCAGCGCATCGCGCCGTCGAGTCGATCACGATGGATCGCGACGTGATGCACGAACGCGACCGGCTGGCGCCGCGCTTCGCCGAGCTGATCTACAACGGCTTCTGGTTCTCGCCGGAGATGGCCTTCGTGCGCGCCGCGATCGAGGCCTCGCAGCTGGGCGTCACGGGCGATGCGCGCGTGGTGCTCTACAAGGGAAGCGTGCGCGTGACCGGACGTCGCTCTCCGGTGTCGCTCTACTCGGAAGCGCTGTCCTCGTTCGAAGATGCCGGTGCCGCCGACACCTATAATCCGGCCGATGCCGCGGGCTTCATCCGCCTCCAGGGTCTGCGGTTGTCGCGCCGGGAGCGCGAGTGAGCGGCGGCTCGGGCGCGGCGGCGAACTGAAGCAGGTACGGCAGGCAGAGCCGCATCAGATCGACTTCGGGATCCAGATCGCTGCCCAGGGCGAACAGATAGCTGAGCGTCTTCGCGAACAGCAGCAGGTCGTTCGGAAGCTGGAGTCCGGGTGTCGCCTGCAGCAGCGATTTCGCCTCGTCCTTGAGGGAAAGCACCTGCGCTCCGGCCACGCCCAGCGCGCCGCCGCGGCCCGCGATCCGGCCGAACATTTCGCCGATCGCGCGCGCGACGCCTTCGCGGGCTCCGGGAGCGATCATCCCCATGCGTTGCATGCCGTCGAGGAAGGCACGCTCGTCGCGCTGCAACAGTGCGTAGATCCCGAGCCGCATCTCGTGGCGCAGGGCAGGCTCGAGCCGGCGGGAAAGGCCGAAATCGACGAAGAGCAGTCGCGGGTTCAGCGCGGCGGAAGGCTCGTCGATCACGAACAGGTTGCCCGGATGGGGGTCGGCGTGGAACAGGCCGTCGACAAAGATCTGTTTGGCGTAGGCGCGTGCCAGAATCTCGAGCACGTCGCGCGGAACCACCTGCAAGCGCGCGAGGCCCGCCCGGTCGTCGATGCGAACCGCGGGCAGATAGCTCATCGTCAGCACCCGCCGCGAGCTGTGGCTCGGGATGACGCGCGGTACGACCACGCGAGGGTCGTGCGAGAGGTTGGCCGCGATTTCCGCCGCGACGCGCGCTTCGCGCTCGAAATCGAGCTCCTCACGCAGGCCCGCGGAGAACTCCGCGAGCAAGCGCCGGCGATCAACGGCAGCGTGGCGCCGCGCGAAGATCCGCAGCGCCGCATTCGCCCATGCGAGATCGGCGCGCAGGGAGTCGGCGAGCCACGGATACTGCACCTTCACCGCGACGGCCTCGCCGGAGGGCAGCCGCGCCCGGTGCACCTGGGCGATCGAGGCGGCGCCGAGGGGCTCGGGCTCGAACTCCGCGAACCGCTCGGCCAGGGCCGCTCCGAGCTCGAATTCGACCGCGGCGCGCACCTCCGCGAAGGGCAGGGGCGGCACCTGGTCGCGCAAGCCGGCGAGCGGTGCGGTGATGGAAGCGGGAAGCAGATCGTGACGGTTGGCGGCGAACTGGCCCGCTTTCACGAAGGGACCCTTCAAGATCCCGAGGCTTGCGGCCAGCCGTGTGGCCGCGCGCGCTTCGAATTCGCTGCGCCGCTGCGCGCGCCGGGCTTCACCCGCAAAGGCCGCCCCCAGCCACAGGATCAGCCAGTCGCCCAGGATCGCGAGCGCGCATGGGATCAGCCGCAGCGCGGGCTCGATTCCGCTGCGCCGCAGGGCGAATTGCAGGCCGCGGCGCGCTCGGCGTGGCCTCACCGCCGCCAGCGAGCGCTCGACGGGGGCTGACCCGGTTCCCGCAGGCTGCATGAAATGTCTTTCTCGACGCCGCGCGAATGAGTAGTCTACAGCATCGTTTTTCGAGGCAGCTGTGCCTCACCGGACCGAATCCTTTGCCATGGGAGCCCCCTTCGATGCACGTGTCTCTCGCGCGCCTTCCCGCTCTGGTCGGATCCGCCGTCGCGATCGCGGCATTCGGTTGTAGCGGGCACGACTTCACCCCGCGCACCGCACCCGGTGAAATCGATATTTACGATGATTTGTTCTCGGTTTCCGTCGCCGATGAACAACACGCGGTTGCGGTCGGATATCACGGGTCGGCTTATTGGACGGAGGACGGTGGCGACAGCTGGCACAAGGGCGAGACCGGCGCGGAAGAGCTCCTCTACTCGGTTTCGTTGGCCGACAACCGCAACGGCTGGGCCGTTGGCCAGACCGGCACGATCCTGCGCACGACCGATGGCGGCAAGACCTGGGAGAGGCAGCCCAATCTCAAGGTGGAGGAGGGCTCCCATCTGTTCGGTGTTCAGGCGCTCGACGCGAATTCTGCCTGGGCCGTTGGAGAATGGGGTACGCGCATCCATACCGGAGATGGCGGCGCGACCTGGAATGACGAATCGCTCACCATCGACACCGCGCATCCGATGTTCGTCTGGCTCTCGATGCAGGACCAGGAGCGCGTGCGCAAGAACGAGAAGGTCTACGAGGACGTCGGCATCAACAACGTCTTCTGTCTTCCGGCGCCCAGCCCGAAGTGCTGGCTCGTCGGTGAGTTCGGCTACATCTTCTGGTCCGAAGACCGCGGCGCGACGTGGAACCGAGGCGAGATCCTGGGCTCCGTTCGCATCGATCCGATCGAGTTCGAGTACAACGCGATCGAAATCGGAGACGATGACGCCGCGAAGCTCGCGGAGTTTGCGTCGCATATCGTCGATTCCGCTCATCTGAACGTGCTGATCGAGCCGTACGCGAGCGAGCGCGAGATCGCTGCCATGGGCGGGAAGGATGATCCGTCGGCGCTGTTCGACGTGCTCTCGGCCCGGCTCGATGAAGCGCGCTCGATTCTCGAGGACGCGGGTGTGCTGTCGGACCGCCTGCGCATGCCGAACAAGCCGCCCTGGGACTATGAAGACTTCCTCGACGACGACCCGACGTTCCTCGAGCGCTACCTCGAGGGACGCAAGGCCGAGACGCCGCATGTGAAGATCTCCGTGATCCAGAACCCGTATCTGTTCACGGTGAACTTCCGGGACGAAGACGCCGGCCTGATCGCGGGCCTCGGCGGCGTGATTCTGCGCAGCTCGGATGGAGGCCGCACCTGGGTCTATGAGCAGATGGACCGCAAGCAGGCGCTGTTTGCGGTGGCGGAGGTATCCGGGCGCGCCATCGCGGTGGGCGAGAAGGGCTTCGTGCGCGTTTCGGACGACGGCAGCAGCGACTGGTCGGCTCCGGACCCGGTGAATTTCCCCACGGTCTTCACCTTCATGCGCGACATCGGTTTCGACCCCCAGCGGCTCACGGGCCTGATCGTGGGCCAGCAGGGCAAGATCATGCGCAGCAAGGATGGCGGAAAGTCCTGGACGCAGGTGCTGCCGCCTCCCGAAGCGGACAGCGCCGGCCGGATGTTCTGAGTCCTGGCGCGGCTCCGCCGCCGGTTCCGCTGATTCGCTGGCCTGGCGCTGCGCTTCACTACGTACGGGGCTAATTTCCCGCACGGAGCTCTCAAGGCGGCAACTCCGATCGCCGATCCATGGTGGTAGGAGTGGAAAAGCGCAAATGAGCGGCGACACGCGGCGCTCGAATCGGATCGTCGTCGTCGACGACAACCGCTTCACCCGCGAGCTGGCGCGCGAGGCCCTCGCGGAGCAGGCGCACATCGAGTGCTGCGAGAGCGCCGAATCGGCGCTCGCCGCGCTTGCTCGCGAGCCGGCGGATCTCGTCATCTCGGATCTCACGATGCCCGGTCTCACGGGTCTCGAGCTGCTGGAGCGAGTTCGCCGCGAACAGCCCGGCACGGATTTCATCCTGCTCACGGCGAATGCCTCGGTCGAGAGCGCCGTTGCCGCGCTGCGCAACGGGGCAGCCGACTACCTCGTGAAGCCGATCCAGCCCGAGGAGCTCGCGCTGGTGGTAGAGCGCATCCTTTCGCGCCGCGCCCTGCTGTATGAGAACGCGCGTCTGCGCGAGGCGCTGCACACGGCCGAAGCCTGCCGCACGTTGGTGCGCTGTCTCGACCCCGGCGAGATCTACGCCGTGGCGCTCGACCTGCTGCTCCACCGATTGGGTCGCGCTCGCGGGATGTCGCTGTTCCGTCGCACGGCGATTCCGATGTCCGATGGCATGGCGTTCCGCGGCTTCGACGAGGAACATGCGCGCGGTTTGAGAAAACTGCTGGTGGATCTCAAGCCGATCGAACCCGGCTCGCTCGGCGAGCTGGAGGTGCTCGGCGGCGGTGCGCTGGTCGATTCGCTCGCCGAGATCGGACTTCCGCCGGGCGCCCTGCTCGCGATTCCGGTCGCCGGGCGCGACAGCGAGGCGGGGGTGCTGTGGATCTTCGAGGACGGCCGACCCTTCGACGCAGACGAACTCGGCTGCGCGCGCCTGATCGCCGCCCACGCCGACCTCGCGCTCGCCAATGCCGAACGCTACCACCGCGCGAAGGAACGGGCGTTCATCGACGATGTGACCGAGGTCTACAACGCGCGCTTCTTGCGCCAGGCGATCCAGCACGAAATCCAACGCGCCGAGCGGTATGCCAAGAAGCTCTGCGTGCTGTTCCTCGACCTCGACCGCTTCAAGCTCGTCAACGATCAGCATGGCCATCTGGTGGGATCCCAGGTGCTGCGTCGCCTCTCGGAGGTGCTCCAGCAGTGCATCCGCCAGGTCGACACGCTCGCCCGCTACGGCGGCGACGAGTTCACGATCCTGCTCGTCGACACGGGGATCGAAGAGGGGCTCGCCGTGGGCGAGCGCATCCGTCGCACCGTCGCCGACACGGCTTTCGAGGGGGGTCGCGGGGCGACGATCCGGCTCACGCTGAGCGTCGGGGCAGCCGCCTATCCGACCCACGGCAGGGAGCACGAGTTGTTGCTCGATCTGGCCGACAAGGCCATGTACCGGGCCAAGTCGCTGGGCCGCAACTGCGTCTGCTCGGCCGCCGACCTGGCAAGCTGAGCGCCTCGCGCGTTTGACAGCGCGCGTCGCAGTGCGCTATCGAACCTCGCGATTTCATTCCGTTTTCCTACCTGTTTCGACGCGAGGAGGCGCCGTGGCGCAGGGTCCTGCCGGCATCGACGCGATGGGCAGCCTGCGCCGCACCCACGCGTGCGGCGACGTGACGTCGGCGCTCGTCGGCCACGAAGTCGTGCTCAGCGGCTGGGTGCAGGGGCGCCGCGATCACGGCGGCGTGATCTTCGTCGACCTGCGCGGCGTGGGTGGCATCGTACAGGTCGTCTTCCGCCCGGACGTCTCCGCGGAGTGTCACCAGCGTGCGGGCGAGCTGCGCTCCGAGTACGTGATCCTGGTGCGCGGCCAGGTCGAGCGGCGTTCGCCGGAAACCGTGAACCCGAACCTTCCGACCGGCGAGATCGAGATCGCCGTCTGCGAGCTGCGCCTGCTCAACACGGCGACGCCGCCGCCCTTCGCGATCGAAGAGGAAACCCAGGCCGACGAGTCGACGCGCCTGCGGCACCGCATCCACGACCTGCGGCGTCCTCCGCTTCAGCGCGCGCTGCGACTGCGCCATCGGCTCTACCAGTCCGTGCGACGCACGCTCACGGAACTCGACTTCCTCGAGATCGAGACGCCGATGCTCGCGAAGTCGACGCCCGAGGGCGCGCGCGACTTCCTGGTTCCGAGCCGGCTCCAGCCCGGGAGCTTCTATGCGCTCCCGCAATCGCCGCAGCTCATGAAGCAGCTGCTGATGGTCGCGGGCTTCGACCGCTACTTCCAAATCGTTCGCTGCTTCCGCGACGAAGATCAGCGCGCGGATCGCCAGCTCGAGTTCACGCAAGTGGACCTCGAGATGTCGTTCGTTGGCGTCGACGACGTGCTGCGCGTCCTCGAGGATTTGACCGTGAGCGCCTGCGCCGAAGCCGCCGGAATCACGATCCAACGGCCGTTTCAGCGGCTTTCCTACGCGGATGCGATGGCTCGTTACGGGAGCGATCGTCCCGACACCCGCATCCAGCTCGAGCTCGTCGATCTCACCGAGACCTTTCGGGGCAGCGATTTCCGCGCCTTCCGGTCGAGCGTCGAATCTGGCGGCATCGTGAAGTGCCTGCCGATCCACGACGCCGACGGGCTCTCGCGTGGAGAGATCGATCGTCTGGAAGGCTTCGTCAAAAAAGAACTCGGCGGCAGGGGGCTCGCGTGGATCCGCGTGGGCGCCACCGGTGAGTGGCAGTCACCGATCGCGAAATTCCTCTCCGAAGCCGAGCGCGCCGCGATCGGCGCGGCGACGGGAGCCCGCCCCGGCAGCCTGCTCTTCTTCCAGGCGGACGCGCCCGCGCGCGCGAATGCGGTGCTCTCGCGCCTGCGCACGGATCTGGGAACGCGCTTGGGGCGCGTCGATGGCCGCGCATGGGATGTACTCTTCGTCGTCGACTTCCCGCTCTTCGAGCGCGGCGAGGACGGGCGCCTCAGCTACGTGCACCAGCCCTTCGTCGCGCCGCTCGAAGAGGATCTTCCGCTGCTCGAGTCCGCGCCCGAGCGGGTTCGCGGCACGCACTACGACATCGTCGCGAACGGCGTCGAACTCGGCTCGGGCAGCCTGCGCAACCATCGGGGCGACGTGCAGCGCCGGATCCTCGAGATCATGGGCTACACCAAAGAAGAATCGGAAGCGCGTTTCGGGTTCCTGTTCGAGGCTCTCGCTGCCGGCGCGCCGCCGCACGGAGGCTTCGCCTTCGGTTACGACCGCTGGGTGATGGTGCTCGGCGGTTTTGCGAGCCTGCGCGACGTGATCGCCTTCCCGAAGACGCAGCGCGGGCAGGATCTGCTGATGAGTGCGCCAACGCCGGTCGAGCCGGAGCAGCTCGAGGATCTGCACCTGCGCCTGGCGCCGGCTCCCGACGCCACCCCGAGCGACTGACGAACCGGAAGCTCGGATCCACCCGCCGCTCGACGGGTTGGCGCTCGGGCCGCAGATTCTTTATATGCCTTCCGCCATGCCGACGTACCAAAAGCTCTCGCCGCCCCGCTCGGGGCATCGCATCACGCGCGACGCCTCCGGCCGCCTCGTCGTTCCGGACGACCCGATCCTCCCCTTCATCGAAGGCGACGGGATCGGGCCGGACATCTGGGCCGCCTCGGTCCGCGTCTTCGATGCCGCCGTCGCGAAGGCCTACGGTGGCCGCCGCCAGATCGTCTGGCACGAGATCTACGCGGGCGAAAAGGCGATCGTCGTCTACGGCGCGGGCAGCTGGCTGCCCGACGATACGATCCAGGCGATCCGCGAGTACGGCGTCGCGATCAAGGGCCCCCTGACGACCCCCGTCGGCGGCGGCATCCGCTCGATCAACGTCGGACTGCGCCAGATTCTCGACCTCTATGCCTGCGTGCGACCCGTGCGCTGGTACGAGGGAGTCCCGTCGCCGGTCAAGGAGCCGGGCAAGCTCGACGTCGTGATCTTCCGCGAGAACACCGAGGACGTATACGCCGGCATCGAGTTCGAGCAGGGGACGCCGGAAGCCAGGAAGCTGATCGATTTCCTGTCCCGCGAGCTGGGAAAGCAGATCCGCCTGGATTCGGGCATCGGCATCAAGCCGATCAGCATCATGGCCACGGAGCGGCTCATGCGCATGGCGATCCGCTATGCGCTCGAGAACAAGCGCAAGAGCATCACGCTGGTCCACAAGGGCAACATCATGAAGTTCACGGAGGGCGCCTTCCGCGACTGGGGTTATGCCGTCGCGAAGCGCGAGTTCCGCGACTCAATCGTGACCGAGGACGAGCTCTGGGATCAGCACAAGGGCCAGATGCCGCCGGGCAAGATCCTGATCAAGGACCGCATCGCCGACGCGATGTTCCAGCAGGTGCTGCTGCGTCCGGACGAATACGACATCTGCGTCACTCCGAACCTGAACGGCGATTATCTCTCCGACGCCTGCGCCGCGCAGGTGGGCGGCCTCGGCATCGCGCCCGGAGCGAACATCGGCGACACGGCGGCGGTCTTCGAGGCGACGCATGGCACCGCGCCGAAGTATGCCGGCCAGGACAAGGTGAACCCGGGCTCGGTGATCCTGTCCGGTGTGATGATGCTGCGCTTCCTCGGATGGGTGGAGGCGGCGGACTTGATCGAGCGCGGCCTCGAGCAGGCCATCCGCCAGAAGCGCGTCACCTACGATTTCGAGCGCCAGATGCAGGGCGCCACGCTCGTGTCGTGCAGCGGCTTCGGCGACGTGATCGTCGAAAACATGAAACGTTAGTCAGCTTCGAGGACCCCCCCCCATGCGCAAGAAGATCTCCCTCATCGGCGGCGGCAACATCGGTGGCGTGCTCGCCGAAACGCTCGCGTATCGTGAGCTCGGCGATGTCGTGCTCTTCGACGTGGTCGAGGGCCTGCCCCAGGGCAAGGCGCTCGATCTCGCGGAGGGTGCGCCGCTGGCCGGCTCCGACGTCAAGATCGAGGGCGCCAATAGCTACGAGGCGATCGCCGGATCCGACGTCGTGATCATCACCGCCGGCCTCGCGCGCAAGCCGGGCATGTCGCGCGACGATCTGCTCAAGACGAACCTGTCGATCATGAAGAGCGTCGCGGAAGGCGTGAAGCAGCATGCCCCGAAGGCCTTCGTGATCGTCGTCTCGAATCCGCTCGATGCGATGGTCTACGCCTTCAAGAAGATCTCGGGCTTTCCGAAGAACCGCGTCGTCGGCATGGCCGGCGTGCTCGATTCCGCCCGCTTCCGCGCCTTCGTCGCCTGGGAGCTCGGCGTCTCCGTCCAGGACGTGACGGCGCTCGTGCTCGGCGGACACGGCGACTCGATGGTTCCGATCATCCAGAGCTGCACGGTGGCGGGGATTCCGGTCTCGAAGCTGATCCCGAAGGATCGGCTCAGCGCCATCGTCGAACGCACCAAGGCTGCGGGCGGCGAGGTCGTCGCGCTGCTCAAGACCGGCTCGGCCTTCGTCTCCCCGGCACTCTCGGCCGTCGAGATGGCCGAGGCCTTCCTCAAGGACAAGAAGCGCGTGCTGGCCTGCGCCTGCTTCCTCGAGGGCGAGTACGGTGTGTCGGGCCTCTACATCGGCGTGCCGTGCGTGCTCGGCGCCGGCGGTGTCGAGCGCGTTCTCGAAGTGGATCTCAGCAGCGAAGAGCGCAAGCTCTTCGACGCGTCGGTCGAGGCGGTTCGCACGCTGGTGACGCAGATCGCTGTATGAACGTTCACGAATACCAGGCCAAGGAGCTGCTGCGCGCCTTCGGCGTGGCCGTGCCGGCGGGCGGCCTCGCCACCACGCCGGCCGAAGCGGAAGAGGTGGCGCGCTCGCTGCGCGCCGACGTCATCGTCGTGAAATCCCAGGTGCATGCGGGCGGCCGCGGCAAGGCGGGCGGCATCAAGATCGCGAAATCGCCGGCGGAGGCGAAGCGCGTCGCGAGCGAGATTCTCGGCATGACGCTGCACACGCCGCAGACGGGCGCCGAGGGCAAGCTCGTGCGCAAGGTCTGGGTCGAAGCCGGCTCGGAGATTGCGCGCGAGCTGTATCTCGCCATCGTCGTCGACCGCGATCGCGAGCGACTTTCGGTGATCGCGTCCACCGAAGGCGGCATGGAGATCGAAGAGGTGGCGGCGCACCACCCGGAGAAGATCCTGAGCGTCAGCATCGATCCGGCGGTCGGGCTGATGCCGTATCAGGTGCGGCGCATTGGTTTTGCGCTCGGACTCGTCGAGACGGCGGCGAAGCAGCTCGAGCCCTTCCTGGCCGGGCTCTTGCGCTTGTTCGTCGAACGGGACGCGTCGCAGGTGGAGATCAACCCGCTGGTCGTGACGAAGGCCGGGGATCTCGTCGCGCTCGACGCCAAGCTCAATTTCGACGACAACGCGCTCTATCGGCATCCCGACGTCGCGAAGCTGCGCGATCCCGACGAGGAAGATCCGCGCGAACGCGAAGCCAAGGAGATCGACCTCGCGTACGTCGGACTCGACGGCAACATCGGCTGCATGGTCAACGGCGCCGGGCTCGCGATGGCGACGCTCGACATGATCCAGGTTTGCGGCGGACGGCCGGCAAATTTCCTGGACGCCGGAGGCGGTGCGGACAAGGAGAAGGTGAAGGAAGCCTTCAAGTTGATCCTGCGCGACGAGCACGTGAAGGCGATCCTCGTGAATATTTTTGGTGGCATCGTGCGCTGCGATCTGATCGCCGAGGGGGTGGTGGCGGCGGCGCAGGACCTCGGCATTTCGGTGCCGCTCGTTGTGCGGTTGCAGGGGACGAACGCTGCCGAGGGGCGCCAGATCCTGGCCGCATCCGGGCTCGACATCACGCCGGCCGAAACCCTGGGCGAAGCGGGCGAGAAGGCCGTTGCCGCGGCGGCGGGGGCCTGAATGGCGATCCTTTGCGACGCGAAGACCCGGCTGTTGGTCCAGGGTCTCGGAAAGATGGGCCAGTTCCACGCGCGGCTCTCACGCGAGTACGGCACGCAGGTCGTCGCGGGCGTTGCGCCCGGCAAGGGCGGCAGCCGCATCGACGACACGCCCGTATTCGACACCGTGCGCGACGCCGTGAAGGAGACCGGGGCCAACGCCTCGGTGATCTTCGTGCCGCCGCCCGGCGCGGCCGACGCCATTCTCGAGGCGGCCGACGCCGGGATCGCGCTCGCGGCCTGCATCACCGAGGGCATCCCGGTGCTCGACATGCTGCGCGCCAAGGCCGCGCTGTGCGGCTCGGGCATGCGCCTGATCGGACCGAACTGTCCGGGCCTCGTGACGCCAAATCAATGTCGCATCGGCATCATGCCGGCGCAGATCACGCGGCCGGGGCCCGTGGGCGTGGTTTCGCGCTCCGGCACCCTCACCTACGAAGCCGTGGATCAGCTGTCGCGCCTGGGCATCGGACAGTCCACGTGCGTGGGCATCGGCGGCGATCCGATCGTTGGCAGCACATTCGTCGACATCCTCGCGCTCTTCGAAGCCGATCCGGCGACGAAGGCGGTGGTGATGATCGGCGAGATCGGCGGCGCCGCGGAAGAAACCGCGGCCGAGTTCATCCGCGCGCACATGAAGAAGCCCGTCGTCGCCTTCATCGCCGGCAGCAACGCGCCGCCCGGCAAGCGCATGGGCCACGCCGGCGCGATCATCGCGGGCGGCAAGGGCAGGGCGAGCGACAAGATCGCGGCGCTCGAGGCCGCGGGCGTCGCGGTGGCACGCTCGCCGGCGGAGATCGGCGCGACATTGGCGCGACACGTCCCGGCGCTAGCCGCCCGGCGCTAGCCGGGGGCGCAGGCGCGACGTACGAGCGCCGTTCCGGCTTCCTGCCAGAGAAGAAGGTTTTGAGGTTAAGAGCGGGGTGACGTCCCCGGCTTCCGGTGCCGACTACGTTCCAGGACGCGCGCGTCGCCTCCGCGGGGTGCCCGGAACCTCCGCTGGATCGATGAGCCCCCGCCGGCGCCACCCGACGCAAAGCAGCCAGCTGCGAGGCGCTGCGACGGCCGGCGGATCTTGGAACGCAGCCGCGCCCGTGCGCCAACCCGCAAACCACCGCCCCGATGACGCCGGATCGATCCGCCCGTCTGCGGGCGGGCGGCACCCGCGCCTGGCAAGGTGCCGACGCGCGTTGAGCAACACATACGCAATCGCATTCCGGACCTCGCGCGGCGTTCGCAGCACGTGCACATGGCAGCGATCGGCGAGCACGCGCCCAGCGCGGTGAAACACCCGGTTCACGCCGCGCGCAAAGCGCGCGGCGATCGCCTTGAGCCCGCACGCTAAATCCCGCGCGCTAGCAGCCTCGACGATCATGTGGACATGATCGCCCTGGATCGAATAGTGAACGAGCCGGAACCTTCCACGCTCGCGAGTCTTCCGCCAGCTTCGCTCGAGCTCGGCAACGAGCTTCGCCGTCCGCAGCGGAGGCACGTCCTTCTCCACCTTCAACGTGACGTGACACGGATGCCGCGACGCCAGCGGCGCCCGCCGTCGATGCGGATCGCGACGCGACGGCCCCGGCTTCCGCCCCGCGCCGGGTCGCGCGCCACCCCACTTCGGCCGCTCTGAGAGTTCGAGTTGCAGCTGTCGAGATCGCGATGCCATGTCGACGATTGTCGCACCATGCTGTGTCAGATCCGGACACACGATCCGCGCGCGCAATCTTGATTCTCGCGATGTTGGGAGTCGAGCCGAGTGCAGATCGGGTGTTTGGGTGGCTCAGAAGTCTCTTGAGCATGGATCGACATGAGCAATGGAAACTTTCGTTTCGCCGTTGTGATCTCACGTTCCACTTGAGCAAGGAGCAAGAGGCGGTCCGCGAGTGCTCCAATTGTGGGGGCGTCGGCTGGTGAAAAACTCCTGGGACGCGCGCGAGCACTGCGTGGTTGCCTGCCACGCTGGTACCGAACCCACGCTAGCTGGCAGCTCTCCGACCGCCGGCACTCGTCGAAGAGACCGTTCTTCAAGTAGTCGCGGGCCTCCTCGGCGGCGCGCTCGGCTGCTTCCATCCGCCCCTGCTCGCTCGAATCGAGAATGCCCGTCCCAAGAGCGACGCGCGAGCGGCCGAACCGCCGGCCTGCTTGATTCCCCCGCCCATCGAGGCTCTCTTCCCCCTCCGCCGACTTGGGCGTTTTCTACACAAGGCAGTTGACGGAACGCCCAGACCCGGAGATAAGATGGCCACTTGAAACGACCAACCGCCGGCGGTCAGCAGCTTGGGCGCGATCAGTTGGGCTGCGGGCCGGTAGGAGAGACGATGCGATCGAGGCGGAACTGCTGGCTTCTGTTCGCCGTTGCGCTTGGGTGTGCGTCTCCACACGGCTATCAGCAGTGGTCCCGTCAGCTCGGGACGATGGCCGATAATTCCTCACGCAACCAGTTCTTCTCCAAGCAGGATGTGTCGCTCTTGCTCGCTGCTCCTCCGGTCACGTGTGAACCCGTTCCGGTTCCGCGGCCAGCGGTTGGGCTTACGTTTGCGAAGGAATCGCCCGCTGTGCTCGGCGTTACGTTGTTCAAGAAACCGCCCACTGTCCTCGGCGTCTGGCCGGCTAGCGCTGCTGCCGAAGCACAGATCCCGGTCGGCGCAAGAATCAGTGCTGTCAACGGCGTTCCGACGCCATCGATGCTCGATCTACGGCCGATGCTCGAAGAGGGCGCGGCGTCCGGGCCAATCCTCTTGTCTACGGACCGAGGCTCCTTCACCGTGCAAGCGCGCCCAGTCGAAGGCGAGCAGTGCTACTGGGATCTGTCCTCGGGCGGAGTCGCATCCTCTGGCGGCTCCGCCGCTTGGGGGACCTACGGCGGAGCTGCAGGTTCACGGGGAAGTGCCTACAACCGCTTCTATCGCGCGAGTTGTCGATTCGTTGACGGCTGGCTCGTTCAGTGCGAGAGCAACTGGCAGATGTAGCAAGCGGTTGAACGTGACAGCCGCGCATTGGGCCCCTTTCCGCGCCGATCTGGGCGTCACGGACGGGCAGCGCACGGGGTCGTGTCGCCTGGCGCGACCGCGCTCGACGTGAAATAGCGTAGGTATGTTTCACCAGGGCTTCAGGCCCGTCTCGGTGCAGGGGCTTCCGTAACTGCATTCCGTCGACTCTCGCAGGCAAAGGGCGCCCGGGTCGGCGCGAGAAGGGGCCCGATGCGCGGAATCACGCCGAATCCGGCTTCCGACGTCGCTTTCCCGGGCTCAGGAGCTGAATCCGAAGCTCCGCTCCGAGCACGCTCGCGGCTCGGAACAAAGTGGCGAGCGTTACGGCCTCGTTCTTCGGATCGAGTAGACGGGAGAGAGCAGACCGGCTCGTCCCCATCCGCCGCGCCATCTCCGCCTTTGCGACCTTCTGGTCCGCCATCGCACGGGCGATCTGCCAGGCCAGGACTTCCTTGATCGCACGCGTTGAAGCCTCCTCGTAGAGACCTGCTTCCCTCAGGAAGCTCTCGAGCGTCGACCCCTCGCGGGGATTGCGAGACCGCACCGGGCGTCGGGTCGCGGGGTTGCTTGTGGTTCGATCGGCTCTACGCATGATCGACCTCCCAGAGGTGCTTCCGGCTTCTCGCGAGGACGAGCGCTTCTCTTGGTGTCGCCCGGGTCTTCTTGAGGAAGCCGTGGAGAAGGACGAGTCGCTGGTCACCGACCAGAAGGATCACGCGAGCCGTCCGACCGCCGGTGAGGTTCGAACGAAGCTCGTGAAGCCCCGCTCCGAGCGACCGAACGAGCGGCATACCAACGGGCCAACCATATTCGAGGCGTTGAAGATCACGACCGAGCATGCGCCGGTCCTCCTCGATCAGGCCGCGCAGCCACTCGCGGACAGGCTCGTTACCCGAGTGACTTCGGAAGAAGACAGCGGGGAACCGCTTGAGTTCCGGCAAAGCGTACCAAAATTGGTACTACCCCGGCAAGCCGCGTGTGTCCGGTCGAGGCTCGACTGCTGCGGGGAAGCGCGTTTGGGGGTGCGGGGCGTGGATACCGAATCCAGTGTCGATCCGAAAGCCGGTGAACTGCTGTTCACGTCGTAGTGAAAACCCGCGGCATACGAGCTCGATCGAAACGATCGTCGGCCGTCAGGTCGGGGCGCTGAGTCCGCTTTTGCGCAACTGAATCGTTGCTGGAAAGGCACGGCCTATCGACCGCGCGTAGCTCCGCTCGACAGGATGTTGGGACGCGCCACCCCGGCTAGCCACGCGCTGGCGCCATTGGTGCGGTGGCGCGCGGCCGTCGGCGCGTCGACCACGCCTACTCGCTCTCCACCGTCCACGTATCGCCCGAATTCAGCAGCGCCCGTAGATCCCCCGCGCCGCGCTTCGCGACCGCGTCGCGCACCTGCGCGTCGAGCAGCGCGTCGTAGGTCGGCGTCTCGACGGCGCGGAAGACGCCGATTGGCAGCGGGAAGCTCGGGCGTTGCAGCGTCGCGAGCGCGAAGGCGTAGGCGGGGCTCGCGTGGCGCTCGTTGTGCACGGCGATACCCAGCGAGACGGGATCGACGCCCTCGGGCAATGCGATGATCGAGGGAATTCCGTCGACGATGCGGATGCCCTTGCGCGCGCCCTTTTCGCCATACACGAGAGGCTGGCCATCGGCGAGCGTGAGCGCGGCTTCGACGCGCGTCTTGCGGTCCTCGACTTCGAGCCACTCGTCGTCGTTGTAGACCGGGCAGTTCTGGAGGATTTCGACGAAGGACGTCCCGCGGTGGGCATGTGCGCGCCGCAGCATTTCCTGAAGATGCGGAGCGTCGACGTCGATGGTCCGCGCTACGAAGCTGGCGCCCGCGCCGAGCGCGAAGGCGATCGGATCGATCGGGTGGTCGATTGCGCCATCGGGGCTCGACTTGGTCTTCATCCCCATGCGCGAGGTCGGCGAATACTGGCCCTTCGTGAGGCCGTAGACGCGGTTGTTGAAGAGCAGGATCTGGAGGTCGAGATTGCGACGGAGCGCGTGCAGCAGATGATTGCCGCCGATCGAGAGGCCATCGCCGTCGCCCGTCACGACCCACACCGAGAGCTCGGGCCGGCTCGCCTTGATGCCGGTCGCGAAGGCCGGCGCGCGACCATGAATCGTATGGAAGCCATAGGTGTTCATGTAGAACGGGAAGCGGCTCGAGCAGCCGATGCCGGAAACGAAAACGAAATTCTCGCGCGCGATGCCGAGTTCGGGCATCACGCGCTGGACGTTCGCCAGCACCGAGTAATCGCCGCAACCCGGACACCACCGGACGTCCTGATCCGAGGTGAAATCCTTGCGCGTGAGTTCAGCCACCGGAGCTGCCATCGATCAATCCTCTCCGCGCAGCATCGAAGCGATGCGCGCCTGGATCTCGGCCACCTGGAACGGCTGGCCCTGGACCTTCGTCAGGGATTCGGTGGGAGTGAGGAACTCGGCGCGCAACAATCGCGAGAGCTGTCCGAGATTCAGCTCGGGCACCAGCACGCGGCGGAAGCGGCCCAGGACCTCGCCGAGGTTCGACGGGAATGGATTCAGATGCCGGAGATGGATGCTCGAAACGTCGAGCCCTTCGCCGCGCGCCGCCTCGATGGCGGACGTGATCGCGCCATGCGTTCCGCCCCAACCGACGACCAGCAACTCGCCGGACGCGGGGCCGTTGACCTCGATCGGCGGAATCGCGTTCGCGATGCGCGCGACCTTCTCGGCGCGCAGCCGCACCATCGTCTCGTTGTTCTTCGCGTCGTAGGAGACGTTGCCCGAGACGTTCTCCTTCGAGAGGCCGCCGATGCGGTGCTCGAGGCCCGGCGTGCCCGGAATCGCCCATGGGCGAGCGAGCGTGTCGGGATCGCGTGAGTACGGCTTGAAGGTCTCGGGATCGCTGGCGTAGCTGACGTCGACGCGCGGCAGCGCGAGCACGTCGGGGATGCGCCAGGGCTCGGCACTGTTGGCCAGGTAGGAGTCCGAGAGCACGATCACCGGCGTCATGTAGGTGACCGCCAGGGAAAACGCTTCGAGCACCGTGTAGAAGCAGTCGCCAGGCGTCGCAGGCGCGAGCACCGGCACGGGGCTGTCGGAGTTGCGGCCGTAGAGCGCCATCAGCAGGTCGCCCTGCTCGATCTTCGTGGGCATGCCCGTCGACGGCCCGGCGCGCTGGACGTCGACGACGACCAGCGGGAGCTCGGCCATCACGGCGAGTCCGAGCGCCTCCTGCTTGAGCACCATTCCCGGTCCGCTCGTGGTGCACACGCCGAGCACACCGGCGAAGGAGGCGCCGATGGCCGCGCTGATGGCGGCGATTTCGTCCTCGGCCTGGAACGTCTTGATGCCGAAGTGCCGGAAACGCGCGACCTCGTGCAGCACGTCGCTCGCGGGAGTGATCGGGTAGGCGCCCAGAAAAATCGGGCGCTTCATCTGCACCGTCGCAGCGACGATGCCCCACGCGAGCGCGGTATTGCCGGTGATGTTGCGATAGATGCCGGGCTCGATCTTCGCGGGCGGGACGACGAAGGAGACGGGCAGCAGTTCCGTCGTCTCGCCGAACGCGTGGCCGGCCTTGAGCACGCGCACGTTGGCGTCGAGAACCGTGCCCTTGAAGCGCGACGCGAGCCAGCGCAGGGTCGATTCCATCGGACGGTTGTAGAGCCAGTACATGACGCCGAGCGCGAAGAAATTCTTCGAGCGATCGGCGTCGCGCTGCGAGATTTCGAGATCCGCGAGCGCATCGCGATTCAGACGCGTCAGCGGGATCTCGACCACTTGATAGCGATCGCGCAGTTCGGAAAGCGGATCGTGATCGTAGCCGGCGAGCTTCAGGCTCTTCGCATTGAAGGCATCGCTGTTCACGATCACCATCCCGTGCGGGCGGACGTCTCGAATGTTCGCTCGCAGCGCGGCGGGGTTGAGGGCGACGAGCACGTCGGGTTGATCCGCCGGAGTGCGAACGTCGGACGAAGCGAAGTGGATCTGGAAGCCGGACACCCCCGCGAGCGTGCCGGCAGGCGCACGGATCTCGGCCGGGAAGTCCGGCAGTGTCGAGAGATCGTTTCCCGCGAGCGCGGTGGACTCGGTGAATTTCGTGCCGGTGAGCTGCATCCCGTCGCCCGAATCGCCGCTGAAGCGGATGGCGACGCTCTGGATCTCCTGGACCCGTTTTTGCGGCATGGAGGCTTCGCTTGTCTCCCGTGCCGGTGAGAATCCGGCGAGGCGAGGATTGTATCCCTCGCCGCAGAGGGCGAAAGACCCCGAACCACGCCCGCAGCGCCGCAGCGGCCGCTGCAAAAGGCCCAGAATGGCCAGTGGTTCCGGGAGGGGCTGCACGCCCGCGAACCTCAAGCCGCAGGCGGGTCCGGCCGATGCTGTAGACATGTATTTTTGCAGACAGCCGCCTCCCGAGCGCGCCGTCACGAGCCTGCGCTCGCTGCACTACGCGCTCAACACGCCGGTCGTCGCCATCGAGAACCTCGCGGTCGGCCCGGCGCGCGCCGCGATCGGCGTGCAGGATCTCGGAGAGGGCCGCACGTCGCTGATGCTCGTGGTGCGATCACAGCGCACCGGGCAACTGGCCTGCTTCTCGCACGACGAGGCGCACGAGGGCGAAATGAGCACGCAGATTGCGCTCGATGGGGCGCTGACCTTCGCGGAGAGCATGGGATTTCTCTTCGACGAGGATGAAATCCCCGAACTGGGCGCAGATGGGCCGCGAGAGGCCGCGCTCGCATGGAACGATCTGCTCGGGCTCGCGCCGAGCGAAACCGAAGCGGAGGCGTCGGCGCTGGCCGAAGACGCGCTCGAGACGGACGCCGAGGACGCTTTCGACGATGATTTCGAACTCGCTTCCGACCCGCTCGCGAGCGAAGAACCGGCTGAGCTCTGGCTCGAGGAGCTGGTTCCGATCGCCGCTCGCGCCGCGGCGCCGGTAGTCAAGCAGTTGCTTCTGCTCACGAAATTTCGACGCACGGGATCCGTCGGTCAGGCGGCTCGCCCCAATGGCTGGCCGATCCGTCTGCTCAGCCACTTCTGACGACGCCGCCCAGGAGGGAAGATGAGTCTGGTTTCAATCCACTCGCGAAGGCTGATGGTTGCCTGCGTCGGCGCAGCGCTCGCCCTGGGCTGCGCCACCGGCGGCACGCGCGCCGAGCAGGAGGCGAACCTCCAGCGTGCGCGCTCGCATTTCGACATCGGCAACGATCACATGCGCAACGATCAAGTCGAAATGGGTCTGCGGGAATATCTGGCCGCGACCGTGCTCCAGCCGCGCAACGCGGAATACCAGCACGCGCTCGCGACCGCGTACCTGCGCAAGCAGCGCAACGTCGAGGCGGAAAAGCACCTGCGGCTCGCACTCGAGATCGCGCCCGGCTACCACAATGCGCGCTTCAATCTCTCTTCGCTGCTGCTCGGTGTTGGGCGCTTCGATGAGGCATGGGTCGAGGCGAATCGGCTCTATGACGACCCGACCTTCCCGGGCCCGTGGCGGGCGCTCTCGAATCGCGGCTGGGCGGAGTACCGGCTGGGCCGCGTCGATGAGGCGCGCGAGACGTTTGCGCTCACGCAGAAGTACAACGCGAGCTACTGGCCCGCGCTGCTCAATCTCGGCATCCTCGAAGCCGAGCAGGGGCGTCGCCCGGAAGCCATCCAGCTCTTCGAGGCGGTGATTTCGCTGCAGCCGTCGCCCCGCGCCGAAGTGGCGTCCGAGGCGAACTTCCGTCTGGGCGAGATCTACGTCTCGCTCGGCAAACGCAGTCGCGCCGTTCAGTACCTGACGGCCGCGGTGATGAAGGCGCCGAGCGGTCCATGGGGAAAGAAATCGGAAGCAGCCCTGAAGCTGCTGCGCTGAACAGCGCGGCGCCCGGGGAGGGATCCGTCGGAAGCTATCTCGCGCGGCAGCGGCGCCTGCGCGGGATGTCGCTGGAGGATCTCGCCGCTCTCACGAAGATTCCGCGCCGTTCCCTCGAGCGGCTCGAAGCGGGAGTCTTCGATCGCACCCCGGACGGCTTTGCGCGCGGCTTCGTCCGCACCGTCGCAGGGGCGCTCGGGCTCGATCCCGACGAAGCGGTGAACCGGCTGCTCGCCGAGCCGCGGGAAGACGAGGCCCAGCTGCGCGCGGGGGCGCGCCGCGATTATCGCCAATTGCTGCTGCTGGCGGGGTTGGTGACGGCGGCGCTCGTCGGCTTGCTGATCCTCTGGCAGCTGGGTCGTCTCGGTCTCGCCCGCGAGGTCTCGAGCGGCGATCCGGTCGTCTACCGCCACGACGCCGTGCGCGCCCTCGCCGAAGAGCCGCGCGGCGAGGCTGCGGCCGAGTCGCGGAGCGAATCCCTGGCCGAGCCTGGGACCGAGCCCCCCCTCGAGCCGGGAACCGGATCCGAGCCGGCTTACCGCTAGACTCGCACGTGTGGCCAACCGGACGACCGAAGCGCTCGTGCTGCGGTCGCTCGACTTCGGCGAGTCGGATCTCATCGTGCACCTGCTGTTGCCCGACGCCGGCCGCCTGACGGCGATCGCGAAGGGCGCCCGCCGCAGCGTGCGCCGCTTTCCGGGCACCCTCGACCTGTTCAACCACCTGCGCGTGCAGCTGGCGCACCGGCGTACGGCCGGGATGGCGAGGCTCGAGCAGGCGACCCTGATCGAGGCCTTCACGCCCCTGCGCCGCGAGCCCGCGCGCTTCGCGCTCGCCTGCTATCTGCTCGAACTGCTGGGTCGGCTCGCGCCCGAAGGCGGTGCGCGCGCGGAGGGGCGCCGTCTGTTTGGATTCGCGCTGGCGGCGCTGCACGCCGTAACGACACTTCAAAGGATCGACACGAGTCTGCGTACTCTGCTCGAACTGCGCGCGCTGGACGCCCTGGGCCTGTGTCCGGAGCTGCGCGCCTGTGTGCGCTGCGGCGCATCCCTGGACGCGCGCGTGGGCGAGGTGGCGTTCCATGTGCCCGATGGCGGACCCGTGTGCGGGGGCTGCGCCCGCGACGGCGAGAGTCCGTTGCGCGTGCACCTCGGGACGCTGCGCGCGCTCGAACAGGGGCTGCGGTTCGATCTCGACCGTCTCGACCGGCTCGTCTTGAGCCGGCAGACGCTCGAGGAATCTCGCCGGATCCTCGATCGATTCCAGCGCTACCACACGGGGGTCGAGTTGCGCAGCGAACGCTTTCTCGACCAGATGCTGGGCGACGCTCGTTAGCCGGCAACTCCCAGGATCCCCGCGCGAGACCCTCCGGGGGCCGGGTCCGCACGAAACCGGATATACTGCGCGGCTTCGCAGGGGCGGGTGGAGAGGACGAAACGAGCCAGCATGCCGGCCGATGAAACCAAGAGCTCGCGCCGCCTGGAGCGCATGGAAGACCTCGTCTCCTTGTGTGCTCGCCGGGGCTACGTGTTTCCGTCGAGCGAGATCTATGGCGGCATCAGCGGCTTTTGGGATTACGGCCCGCTCGGTGTCGAACTCAAGAACAACCTGAAGGCGCTCTGGTGGCAGCGTGTGGTGCGTGCACGGGATGATGTCGAAGGTCTCGACGCCTCGATCATTGCGCACCCGCGCACCTGGGAAGCGTCGGGTCACGTCGAGCATTTCAGCGACCCCATGGTCGATTGCCGCGCCTGCAAGAAGCGCTTCCGGGCGGACCAGCTCGACGAGGCCGGCGCGTGCTCCGCGCGCGAGGGCAGCTCCGAGCACGATCTCACCGAGCCGCGGCGTTTCAACCTGATGCTCACGACACGCATCGGCGCTTCGGAAGATGCGGCCGGTCTCGCCTATCTGCGCGCCGAGACGTGCCAGCCGATCTTCAACGATTTCAAACGCGTGCGCGAGGTCGCGCGCCAGGCGATTCCGTTCGGCATCGCCCAGATCGGGAAGGCCTTCCGCAACGAGATCAATCCGCGCAACTTCACGTTTCGATCCCGAGAGTTCGAGCAGGCGGAACTCGAGTTTTTCTGTCACCCCTCGGAACGGGAAAAGTGGTTCGCGCATTGGCGCGATGAGCGTCTGCGCTTCCACCGCGATCTGGGCTTCGACGAGAGCTGTCTGCGAACCCGCCCGCACGCGCCCGACGAGCTGGCGCATTATTGCAAGGCGGCGCTCGACATCGAATTCCTGTTCCCATTCGGCTGGCAGGAGATCGAAGGCATCCACGACCGCGGGGACTGGGATCTGACGCGGCATGGCGAATACTCGGGCAAGGACCTCGCTGTCACCGATCCGGAGACGAAGGAGCGCTTCGTTCCGATGGTGATCGAGACGTCCGTCGGGGTCGATCGCACCTGCCTGGCGCTGCTCGCGCACGCCTACGAGGAGCAATTGCTTCCCGACGGCGAGACGCGCAGCGTGCTGCATCTGCACCCGGCGGTGGCGCCGATCAAGGTCGCCGTGCTCCCGTTGTCGAAAAAGCTCGCCGAGCCGGCGCGCGAGCTGGCGGGCGATTTGCGCCGCGGGATGAGCGTGTTCTATGACGATTCCGGAAACATCGGACGGCGCTACCGGCGGCAGGATGAGGTAGGTACTCCATTTTGCGTCACCTACGATTTCGAATCGCCGGCGGACGGTCGCGTCACCGTGCGGGAGCGCGATTCGATGAAGCAGGAGCGCATCGCGGTGGGCGACGTGGGCGCCCATCTGCGCGAGCGCGTGGAGTTCGGCGCGTGATCGTCCGGACGCCACTGCTCATGGTCCTGCTCGGGGTCGCCTGCGCGTCTGCGGGGGCCATCCCCGCGCCGGAGGGCGGCAGCCTGGCCGTCCCTGCGGAACTCGCAATCGCGCTCCACCAGGGCACGGAGACGTTCTACGGGCAGCTTCTTCAGCGCCGGGTGAATACGCTCGAGACCTTCAACGACCCGGTGCTGCGCAAGTACTTCCGCAGCGAGGATCTCTTCTTCGACTATTACGCGGGGCTGGCGCAGTCCCTCTCGGATGCCCACTTCGAAAAGAGCCGGCCGTTCGCGGTCGAGGTGCAGGAGATGATCTTCGAGAGCGAGGATCTGGCGCGCGTGCAGGTGCTGTTTCGGGGCTACGACAACCGCCCCTTGCGTCCGAACCGGGTAGCGCTGGTTCGTCGCGATCAGTGGCGATACGAGAAGGACTCATGGTCGATCACACCAGGCAAGTTGTAGAGCCCGCGACGCAGGCGAACCGGCGTGCGGCACCGCGCGCGCGGGTTCGGATCGAGGCAGCCTACGAGGACGCGGTTCGACAGGTGTTCCTGATGACGGCCGACCTCTCGGAAGGGGGCGTCTTCCTGCTCACACCGGAACCGCCGCCCGTGGGCCTGTCGGGTCAAGTCATGCTCGAGCTGCCCTCGGGGCCCGCGATCCTGCGGTTGCGCGGGATGGTCGTGCGCAGGCGCTCGGAGGCACCTGCGGGTTTCGCGCTGGCATTCGACGCCCGCGCGACCCCGGAGAGCACGCGCCGGTCGCTTCAACGCTTCATCGAGACTGCGGCTGATCAGCCCCGGTGAACGGAACTCCCCACAAACGGAAATCCGTTTCTACTCACCCGCGCCACTCGGGCCCGGTTCCGGTCGCCTCTCATTCCTATATTCCGGTGTGATTTCAATAGTTTTAGTCGATATTTGCGTCGGGTTCCGAGTCTGGCACACGGTTTGCTCCTCGAACTAGCGGGACTCAGGTCCCCACTTTCGATTAGCCAACCGTGTGTTGCGAGGTGAACGAGCCAGGGATTCGATGGGCAGCACCAACAGGGAGGTGCCGCCCGCCCCGACGATCGGCGCAAAGCTACAGGGTGTGGCAGGAGTCTCTGCGAGCCTGCCGGGCAGCCAAGCGCATCGATTCGGAAGGACAAAGAGCCCCCCAGCTCGTTCTCGCTGCGACACATCGCAGGGGAGAACGCGTGCCGCATCCGACGAACGCCTGGCCGAGCGACGCTGAGTTCGTCGCCAAGATCCTGGCGGGTAGCCGCTCCGATTTCGAACTCTTGTACGAAACCTACTTTCCGCGTGTCTACCGCTTCGCGCTGCGCAGGCTCCGCGATGCCGGCGAAGCCGAGGATGTGACCCAGGAAGTCTTCCTCGCAATATTCCACTCGCTCGCGAGCTACCGCGGCACCTCGTCGCTGCTCGTCTGGATCTTCGGGATCACCCGCAACACGGTGAACCGCCGCTTTCGGCGCCGCCGCCTGCCGACGGAATCGATCGACTCCGAGCATGCCAGCGAGCTGGCAGGCAGCGAAGTCCCCACAGACCAGCTGGTGGACGCCAAGCGAATTCTCGCCAGCTGCGAGGCCGTGATCGAAACGGACCTGACTCCGCTACAGCGGCGCATCTTCCACTTGAAGCATCTGCGGCAACAGTCGATCCGCACGATTGCGACCGCGCTCGGAAAATCGGAAGACGCGATCAAGGCGAATCTCTATCGGATGCGCCGCGCGCTCGCGAGCGGTGCTCCGGGGCTCGAAGGTCTGCTGGGCCTCTAGCGCCGCGCACGGAGCAGGCTCTCCCCTGGGGAGTCGACTGCTCGCTGCCACGAATCCCGAAAACTCACCACATAACCCATGAAGGCCGCCGTCGGACTTCACCTGGGGAGGGACAACGTCGGGAGATTCCGCGTTGCCCCGAAAACGTTCGCTCGATTTGTTGCCGCCGTTGCGCTCCGATGAGGATCTCGTCGAAGGGATTCGACGCGGGTCCGAAAAGGACTTCAACGAACTCTACGATCGCTACTTCCAGCGCGTGTACAGCTTCGCCTTCGCGAGGCTGCGCAATCGCGCCGATACCGAGGAAGTGGTGCAGGAATCCTTCACGGCCGTGTTCCGCTCGATCGACGCCTACCGCGGGCAATCGACGCTGCTGTGCTGGATCTACGGAATCGCCAAGAACAACGTGAACAACCATCTGCGCCGCGCGAAATCGCATGAGATGCGGGTCGAGCGGGCCGAGCCGGGGATGGTGATGGGGGCAGCGTCGCTCGATGCCTCCACGCCGGAGGATCATCTGAGCCTGCGGCGCTACCAGGATTCGGTGACCCAGCTGCTGGCGAGTGTGGCGAGCTGGCAAAGCGAGGTGTTCTGGCTACGTCACGTGGAGAATCTGACGATCGGCGAGATCTCCGAGCGGGTGGAGCGATCCAACGACGCCGTGCGATCGAGTCTGTATCGTGTCAAGCGCATGCTGCTCGAGGCCGTGGATCCCGCGCTTGCGACTGCGAGCTGAGCCGAAAACGATCATCTCGAAGCGACTGCGTGGCGACTCGCAACCGGACTGCATCGAAGGGGTGAAAATCTCGCGATGAGCGCAAAACTGGAAAGGCCGACGATGGACGACACCGCAATCGAAATACCGACGGATGAGCTTCGGGAGTTTCTCGATGCGGATCGCCGCGTCGTCCACGTGGATCCGGATTTCAAGGAACGCCTGCGCCGCAAGCTGTGGGCGATCGTTCGCTCGCGAGACGGTCAGTTCGGGGGGGGCGACGACGAGCGCTAGATCCCCGTGCGCCATCCGTTCCGCCGCAAGAACCTTTCGCTTCGCCTGCTGCCCGCCTACGCGCTCGCGATCGCCGCATTGGCGTTCGCACGGCCGACACTTCTGAGCTTTGCACTCGGGCTGCCGCTCGTGGGGCTCGGCGCCGCGCTTCGCGTCTGGGGCGCCGGCTACCTCGTGAAGAACGATCTCCTGAGCGTCGCGGGTCCCTATGCGCACCTGCGCCATCCCCTCTACGCCGGCACGCTCTGCCTCGCGCTCGGGTTCGGCGTGATCGCGGGAGGGTGGGCGCTCGCGCTGGTTCTCGGCGGCTTCCTGCCCGCCTTTTTCCTGTACTACTTCCCGCACAAGGAGCGGATCGAGAGCGCGCGACTGGAGCTGCGCCACGGACGCGCGTATGCGGAGTATCGCAACGCGGTGCCGGCCCTGTTGCCCAGCTTCGCGCCCTTCTCGCCGTCCGGCGGATCCGCGATCCACGAGACCTGGAGCTTCGAGAGACTGCGCGACAACGACGAGCACGGAACCCTGCTGGGCATCGGCGTGGGGCTCCTGCTGCTCGCGCTGCGACCGCTGCTGACGCCGTGAACTCCGCGGCGGCGTTCGGCCTCACGCGTGAAAATCTGGCGGGACGCAGGCTCGTGTGTCTCGAGCGTGGGGGGCGTTTGTCGCCCGATGTCTGGCTCGTCGCTTCGGATGCGGGCCGGGTCGTCGTGAAGGATTTTGCCGCCCGCGGCCGCTGCGTGCGCGCCACGCTCGGCCCCTGGTTCGTGCGCCACGAGTGCAGCGTCTACCGCGGTTTGCGGGCCCACCCGGCGGTGCCGAGGCTGCTCGGGGAGATCGATGCGCTGGCTTTCGCCGTGGAGCATCGCGGCGGCGTGCGGATCTCGCGCCGCCAGCCCTGGACCTTCTCGCCGGAGTTCGGTCGCAGGCTTGCGGCGTCCGTGCGGGAGCTGCACGCGCTCGGCGTGGTGCACCTCGACCTGCGACATCGCAGCAACGTGCGGGCGGGTCTCGACGGGGCGCCGGTGTTGATCGACTTCGGATCCGCCATCAGGTTTCGACCGGGCGGCCTCGCCGCGCGCCTGCTGCTGCCGTTGCTCGGGCTCGCGGATCGCTCGGCGGTTCGGAAGTGGCGCCGGCGCCTGGCGGGCTACCCGCCGTCGGCCGCGGGCGCGACGGGCGCAGCCTCCGACGGTCCGCGCGGAGACAACCGGCCCACGAAGTAGCGGAACGTCTCGAGCGTGAGGCGAGAATCGGCCATCGCGCGGTGCGGCACGCCGCCTTCGATCAGTCCCGCGCTGGTTGCGGCCTGCCGCAGCGAGAGGGCCGACACGGTCTCGCCCACGACCAGCGACCAGGCATAGAAGAGGGTCGCGAGATCGATGACGTGGTAGTCGAAGGGGAAGGCAAGCGAGCAGCTCTTGTACGCGCGTTCCAGGAACTGCACGTCCATGCGCACGTTCTGTCCTGCGGGCACCACCGTGAAACCACGGGGCAGCAGCTCGCCGATCTCGGCGAGAACCTGGCGCACCGGCAACGCTTCGGCCCACGCCTCGGGCGTGTAGCCGCTGATCGCGGCGGCCTCGGCACTGATCCGTTCCGCGCGCGCGCGTACCTTCCACTCGCGCGCGCCGAGTTCGACCAGGCGATAGTCGGTGAGGATGATCGCGATTTCGGTGATGTCGTGGAGTTCGGGATCGAGTCCGCCGAACTCACAATCCATGAATGCAAAGGCAAAGTCCGGCAACGCCGCGATCTCCCTGCCGCCGGATTGGCTGATCCGCGGGCGCCCGCTGCAAGGTGGTGCTCCCAACGGGAATCGAACCCGTGTTTTGGCCTTGAGAGGGCCACGTCCTAGACCGCTAGACGATGGGAGCCTGTGCCGACCGGCGGCCGGAACCTAGCCGCTGCGATTCCAGGGATCAAGCCGCGGTCCCGCGAGCTCCTCGAGCGAAAGTTCGGGCAGCAAGGGCATGCCGTGGTCGCTGCGAAAGCGGTTTTCGGCGCCGATGCCCGCACGCAATGTGGGTGCCCAGAAGCGCAGCTCGCGCAACGCGGCCTCGAGTCCGGCGCTGTTGCCCTGCGCATGCGCCGTGCGGGCTGCGGACAGGGCCCGCGCCCCCGGGCCACCCGAGCTCCGGTTCCCCGAGGCGGCAAAATCACGGGCGCTGGCTTCGTCGCCGAGTGCGCGGGCGAGGCGTTCGAGCACTTCCGCCACGAAGGGAAAGGCTCGACCTTCCTCGGTGTCGCGGTAGCGCAGCAGGGCGTCGCGCCACACGATCAGCTCAGCCGGCGCCGCGTGCTGCGCGAGCGCCCGCTGGGCGCCGTAGAGCGCGAGCCGCGGGAATCTCTCGCGCTGGTTCGCCGGGATGCGCGCGAACCAGGGCCACGCGCGCGCGGCGTCGAATCGGTGCGTGGCGCGCCCGGCGTCGTAGGCATCGGCAGCGTCGTGCGAGAGGGCAAAGGCCCGAGCGAAGCTCGCGGCCGCTGCCTCGAAATCGCCGCGCGCCCTCGCGAGATGCTGGCCGATGGCGCGCAACGGGATGGGATCGTCGCTCGACCTCTCGGCGATCTCGCGCAGCAGCGCCAGGGCCCTGGGTTCGAGAGCGGGCTCGAAGAGCCGACCCCTCGCGGTGAGCGTTGCGCGTCGCGCCGCAGACAGCGTCGTGCCGCGGGCGCGCAGCAGGCGAGAGAGCTTGGGTGCGAGCGGAAAGCCATGCGTGTAGCTCGCCGTCGCGAGCAGCGACTCGGCGACCGCCTCGATGTCGATCGCACCGCGCAGCGGCGGAAGCACCGGCGTTCCCGGCGCGAGCCGGTTTTCGAGCGGGCCGAACGCGAGCGAGCCTCGCAGATGCGGGACGCGCGTTTCGACGAAGGCGTTGTCGTCCGTGTTCGCGGCGCCCGGCGCGAGTGCAGCGAAGGCGGCGGTGGGGCCCTCGCTGCGCGCGAGCAGATCCTCGACGCGGCGGATTCCGTAGGGTGCGAGACGGTTCGCGAGAGCCGGCCTGGCGAGGCGCGCGGCGATCGACTCGAGATTGGCCTCGAGCGGCCGCCGCCCGCCGACCAGGAGCAGATCCTCGCGGCCGCCGTTCTCGCTCGCGTCGAACAAGATCGAACCCGGGAAAACGCGTTCGAAGCTCGCGACGACGGCGAGCAGCGACGCTTCGTCCATTCGGAATCCGTTGATCCAGAGCGCGAAGCAGCCACCCTCGCTGAGCCTGGCGTGCACCAGCCGGAAGAACTCCTCCGTAAAAAGATTCGCGGCGCCGACGCGCCACGGATGGCTCGGTTGCGACGCGATCACGTCGTAGCGCGCAGCCGCCTGGCGGGCGCCGCGCAACAGGTGGTGCCGCCCGTCGTCGATCAACAAGTGCACGCGAGGGTCCGCGAGCGGGCTCGTCCGCCCGCGGTAGAGCGCCGACTGGGCCTCGACGATGCTCGGCTCGAGCTCGACCACATCGATCGAGATCAGCGGTGTCTCGAGCAGCACGCGCAGCGTGTTGCCGCCGCCGAGACCGATCACGAGCGCTCGCTGCGTAGACTCGGTCAGCAGCGCCGGCACGGCGCCGAGCAGGACGCTCGAGATCGGGTAATAGGGTGGCGCGTATTGAAAGTCCGCCTCGGGCAGGCCGTTGCTGCGCAGCAAGCGCGAAGCGGGACGTTCGTAGACGGTGACGATCGACGCCCGGCCCTCGGACAGGAAGGTCTGCGTGTCGGCGCGCCGCGCGAGTTCTGTCTGGTACGCCGTGAGGCTGGTTGCGCCGACCTGCCGGCCTGCGATCGCCTGATCCACGCGCACCCCCCCGAACGCGAGTGCGACGCTGGCGACCACCGCAGCGCAGCCGGCGAGCGCGCGCGTGCGGTGAGCGCGGTCGCGCAGGCTCGCGTGGGCGAGAACCACGAGCGCGAGGGCGAGATCGAGGAGCACGAGGCCGAACAGCGTCCGATTCATCCCGAGCTGCGGGATGCACCAGAAGCTCACGAGCAGGCTCGCCGCGATGCTGCCGGCGGTATTCGCCGCCGTCGCGACGCCGAGCGCGCGCCCGGTGTCGGCGGCATCGCGCGCGTAGAGTCGGATCAAGACGGGGAAGGCCGCTCCGAACAGGGCCGTCGGTACGAGCACGAGCGGCAGCACCAGGGCGAACGCCAGATGCACTCCGCCTCCGCCCTCCGCCAGACGCTCGAATGCGTAGGGAAGAAAGGGAACCGCATGCATGCCCGCAGCGACGCTGATGGCGATCGCCAGGTGCAGCAACGCAAAGACGCCCGCGGGGTCGCGGAGGCGATCGATTCGTGGTGCGATCAGTGCGCTGCCGAGCGCGATCCCGAGCAGGAAGCCCGTGAGCACGGCGGCAAAGCCGTAGAGCGTCCCCTCCATCACGATTCCGAAAACCTTCGACCACAGGATCTCGTAGCCGATCGCGATGAAGCCGGAGAGTGCGAAGCCGGCGAGCAGCAGACCTGGCTGGAGCGGGTTCGGCTCAGCTTGGCCGCGCGGTCGTCTGGGGCGTTCGCCTTGCGGCGGCGGCGTCACCGCGATCGCGGCGGCGCCGCGCGCCGCGAGCCAGGCGAACGCGGCTGCGGCGAGATTGGCGGCAGCCGCCACCTGCAGCGATGCGGAGAGGCCGAGCCAGGGGATCAGCCAGAAGCCGCAGAGGTAGGCCCCGAGGACGGCGCCGAGCGTGTTCGCGCCATAGAGGATGGCGCTTGCGCGCCCGAGCGAGGCGTCGTCGTGAACCAGGCCTCGCGCCACCACGGGCAGCGTCGCGCCCATGGCGGCGGTAGGCAGAAGCAGGAGCGCCGCGGCCGCCAGCACCCGGAGCGTCGTGCGCGCCGCCGGCGCGAGATCTCCGCTCGCGACCTCCGGGAGCGCCCCGAGACCTTCGACCAGGGGCAGGGAGGCGAGTGCGAACGCGCCGATCCCGAGCTCGAGCGCGGCATACACGACGAGGGGACGACGCAGGCGCGGGAGCCCGCGCGCAGCGAGCAGATTTCCGAGCGCAAGGCCCGCAAAGAAGACCGCGAGCACCGTGCCGATCGCCTCGGTCGTCGTCCCGAACGCGAAGCCGAGCCAGCGCGCCCAGAGCACTTGATAGACGAGGGCCGAGAAGCCCGAGAATCCGAGGCACGCGACGATCACGATCCGCGCGTGCAACGGCATCCCCTCCGCATTGCGCACGTCGGCCGATCTCGGCGGCGGCAGCGCTTCGCAATTCTTCTTCGGAATCTGCGGCGGCGGGCTTGATGCCCGGTGACGATCTACGGCACTCCCGCCGCCGAAAAACGTCACTTCTGGCCTCCCGAGGTCTGCGCGGTGTCCGAGATTCGCCTGCGCAGCCGCGTGGGAAAGACGGCGCGCCGCTCTCAGGTTGTCTTCTCTGCTTGCCGATGCATGCGATGGCAACCCCGTGGTTGGCACGCGGGTTGCTGAGTCGCCCACCCGGACGGACGTTCGGGCGTCGGTCGCTCACCGAGGTTCGGTGGGACGGAACTGGAGCTAGCCAAGGTTCCGGAACGGGTGGCGCCCGGTACAAATGCAGGAGATCTCACTGTGATGAGCAAGATCCATACGCGGCGAGGCGGCTTCACGCTGATCGAGCTGATGATCGTCGTCGCCATCATCGGAATCCTGGCGGCGATCGCCATTCCGAACTTCCTCAAGTTCCAGCTCAAGGCCAAGACGAGCGAGGGCAAGACGAACCTCGCCGCGATCCGCACCGCCGAAGAGTCGGTCTTCGCCGAGTACGGCGCGTACGTGTCGGCCGA
>JANNIY010000059.1:0-13420 GCA_031405455.1 Deltaproteobacteria bacterium
TCTGTTGATCACGGCGCTGCCCATGCTCGGCGGCCTGGTGGTGGCGACGGGACTGGGCATGCTCGTGTTCGGAAAGCTCGATGGCCTGACGCTCGGGTTCGGCGCCGCGCTGATCGGCGTCGTCATCGACTATCCGACGCATCTGCTGTGTCATCTCTGCTTCTCTCCGCATCGCGGCGAGCCCGCGCGCCTGCTGCGTCGGATCTCGCCGTCGTTGGCGCTCGGCGGGCTGACGAGCGTTGCGAGCTTCGCGGGACTGGGGCTCACGTCGTTCCCCGGTTTTCGGCAGATCGCGTTCTTTTCCTCGGTTGGAGTCGGCGTCGCGCTCGCGATCACGCTTTGGGTGCTTCCGCCACTGGTGATGCCCGTGGCCCGCATCCCGGCGGCGTCGCGCGTGGTATCCGAGACCCTCGGCCGCGTGGTGCTCGCGGCGGCGGTGCGGCGAAAGACCCTGGCAGCGGTGGTGCTCGGCATCATCGCGGTCTGCGCGCCGTGGTTGCCCAGGCTCGTGTGGGTCGACGATCTGACGCGGCTCTGGCGGATGGATCCGCAGGTGGTGGCGGAGGATGCTCGGGTCCGCGAGCGCGTGTCGCAGTGGGAGACGGGACGGCTCGTGATCGCCTTGGCGCCGGATCGCGAGGGCGCGGTGGCGCTCGGCGAGACCGTCTACGAGCGCCTCGCACCGCTCGTCGCCAGTGGGGAGCTCGGCGGCGTGCGTTCGCTGCATGCATTTCTGTGGCCGCAGCAACTTCAGCGCGAGAATCTCGCGGCGCTGCGTGCCGACCCGGAGCTGCCCGCGCGGGTGCGCAGCGCCTTCGAGGCGGCGGGTTTTCGCGGCGATGCCTTTCGCGAGTTCGATCGCTCGCTCGCGCAGGTTCCCCCTCCGCTCGCGTTCGCAGATCTGGCGGATTCTGCGCTGGCGGATCTCGTACGCCCGTTGCTGGTCGACTTCGGCGGCGAGATCGCGGTCAACACCTACCTTCAGGGCGTGAAGTCGCCGCAAGCGGTGCAAGACGCCGTCGCAGGCCTGCCGGGCGTGCACTGGTTCGACCAGCGCGCGTTCCTGAACGACGTGTACGCACAATTCCGGACGACGAGCATTCGGCAGATCTTCACGGGCAATCTGTTGGTGATCGTGCTGCTGCTCGTGCGCTATCGGCGCGTGCGCCCCGCGCTGGCAGCCTTCTTTCCGTCCGTGCTCGTCAGCCTGATCATGCTGGCGGGCTTCGCGGTCTTCGGAGTCGAAACCAATCTTCTGCACGTCATCGGGCTCGTGATGGTGCTCGGCATGGGCGTCGACTATGGCGTGTTCGTCGTGGACAGCGCAGACGATCCCGAGGAAATGGGCGTGACGATGCTCAGCACGTTTCTCGGAAGCATCACGACGACGCTCACGTTTGGTGTGCTCGCGTTTTCGCGGCATCCGGCCTTGCAGGCGCTCGGCATTACGATCGGAATCGGCATCCTGTTCTCGTTCCTGCTGGCGCCGCTCGCTCTGCTGCTCCTGCCGGCGCCGCGAGGCGGCGCGCGTGGCTAGGCTCGGAGGCGGCGCGGGCGCATGTCTGGCCGGCCTGCTGCCGCTGTTGGGCTGCGCGTCGCTCGGCCTCGGAATTGCGCGCGGGCTGCCCGATGGCGGCCGCGAATGCCCGGGAGCGCTCGTGCCGACCCGGGAAATCACGGGCGAGTTCTTGTGGCGGCAGCAGGTGCGCGTGCAGGGGGACGGTCTCGACTGGCGGCTGTCCCTGGTCGTCCAGAAGCGCGGCGAGACTCTCGTCCTGGTCGGTCTCGACGCTTTCGGCGCGAAAGAGTTCGTGCTGACACAAACGGGGGTGGCGGTTACCGTCGAGCGGCCGCGTGGGCGTCTGCCGTTGCCGCCGATCAACCTGCTTCGCGATCTGCATCGGGCGCGCTTTCTGGCGGCGGCGGCCCGCCCCGAGGAGGGAGTCGCGCTGCTGCGCTCGGACGGCGGCGGCGTGACGATCGCGCACGCCCACTGTGGCTACCGCGTGACGCTGGCCGGGTTCGAGGCGACGCCGCTTTGGCCGGCGAATCCGTGAGCCCCCGCGTGGCCGTTGGCGCAGCGCTGGCGTCAGCGGGGCGGCTTGCGGGCGGAGGCGATGAACGTGGCGGGCAGATCGCGGGCGCCCGAGCGGCCTTCGAAGGATTCTTGCACGAGGGAAACCAGTCCAGCCTCGGCGCACCAGGCCGCGATCTCTTGGCGTTCGAAGCCGAGCCAGGCGACGCCCAGTTCCTGGCGCATCCATTCGTGCGCGTGACGAACGAAGTCGACGAGCACGATGCTGCCGCCAGGTTTCACGGCGCGCGCCATCTCGCGGATGGCTTCCGCAGGGGAGGGGAGGTAGTGGAGGACCATGTGGGCCAGCGCGGCGTCGACCTCGCCGTCCGCGAGCGGCAAGGCGCCGGCTTCGCCGCGGCGTAGCTCGACGCCGGCCTGACCTTCTGCCGCGAGCTTCGCGCGTGCCGCATCGAGCATGCGCGCCGAGTTGTCGATCGCGATCACGCGCAGGCCGAGCCGCGCCAGCTCGCTGGCCAGAATCCCGGTGCCGGTGCCGACGTCGGCGACGCAGAGTCCGGGCGGAACCAGCCGTGAGATCGCGCGCGCGCGCAGCGCGTCGTCGTTGAATACCGTCCGCAAGGCGTCCCATTCGGGGCCGACGGAATCGAAGAAGCTGCGTGTGCGCGCGGCGCGCGCTTCCATCACCTGGGAGAGCGCCGCAAGATCGCGTTCGCTCGTGGGGTCGCGTGTGAGCGTGCGCGCGACCAGGCCCCAGGCCTCCTGCCAGGGGCCGGCGGCCGGATCGACGAAACGATAGAACACGTACGTCCCGTCGCGGCGGTCCTGCACCAGACCGGCATCGCGCAGGATTGCGAGATGGCGGGATACGCGAGATTGCGCCATCCCGAGCACGTCCATCAACTCCTGGACGGCGAGCTCCTCGCGCTCGAGCAGGCCGAGGATGCGCACCCGCGTGGGATCCGAGAATGTCTTGAAGACCTTTTGCAGCATGTCGGCGCTCATGGGCGGCGGATCCCTTCGCGCAGGTATCTAGCGAATCTGCAGCCGCCCGGGTGTCCCGGTCACATGGAGCTTCGCGGTTCCGTCGGCCGACAGCGGGATGCCGGCTGCTTGCAGCGGCGCCCGCAAGTCAGGCTGAGCCGTGACGTCGAGATCGAGCTGTAGCGCAGCGGCCTCGACCTGCGCCGCGCGGCCGAGCGTTCCGCTCGCGCGGGCGGAGACGAGGGGTCCCTCGAGGACGCCGTTCGCGAGCTCGGCGAGGTTCTCGCCGCCGAAGCGCAACACGCCAATCAGACTCGTGAAGGGTACCTGGACGGGGAGGCCGGGCAGGCCGAGCGCGCCGTCGCGCACGTCGAAGTCGCTCGAGCCTTCGAGTCCGGCCCCGCCCAACTCGAGATCGAGATCCAGGCTGGCCAGGCCCCGGAGCACCCCGCCGGGTAGCGCGGTGGCGAACGGCAGCTGCGCGATCTCGAACCGGCGCAGACTCCCGTGAAAGCCCGGGATGCGCAGGGTCGCGACGCCCTGGATTTCGCCGACGCTTCCGGCGAGGTCGAGGTAGACGGCGGGGTTCGCGCGCAGCCACGCGACCGACCATGCCGGGCGCAGGAAGGCGCGCTCGAAATCGATCCGCACGCCCGTGCGCGTCACCGCGCTGACGTCGCTGGCGGCCACGCCGGGGCCGGCGAGGGTGATTCGCGGTGCGAGTCGTCCGATCTGGATCTGCGATTGCGTGGCGCGGCCCAGCTGGGACGCGATCCGATCTGCGAGCCGATCGTACGGGAAGCCGAGATGCAGAAACAGCAGGAACAGCGTGACCCCGGCGAGAGGAATCGCGATGAGCCGCACGAGGACGGGAAGCCCGTCCGCCTCCCTGCGCTGCGCGGAGTCCACCCTACAAGGGCTCGAAAGACGAAACGGTGAAGGTGACGTCGAGCAGCTCGGGCTTGTCCGGGCGCGTCCGGATGCGCAGGCTCTTCACCGAGAGAACCTGCGGCGCCGATTCGATCTGATGCAGGTAATTCACCGTCTGCGGCAGCGAGACCCCGGCGAGCGCGACTTCGACCTTGGTCTCGCGGTAGCTGTCGTTCGCGGGGGAAGCCTGCGGCTCCATCGATTCGACCTTGACGGTCGCTCGACTCGCGAGCGTCTCGAGCGTCGTGCGAAGATTGCCGCGCGCTTCGTTGCGGATGCGTTGCTCGACGTTGGCCAGTCGACCCTGCACGTCGTCGTACTCGCGGCGCAAGCGAACCAGGGCGCCCAGCTGTTGCTCGGCGCTGTCGGCCCGCGCCGCCACGCGTGCGCTCGCCGACAGCACCGGCAGCACGAGACCGAAGAAGAGCAGCCCCACCAGCAGGCAGCCACCGGCGGAGGCGACGAGGAGTCTCTCGCGGGCCGAGAGGTTCTGGAATCCCGTCCATGCGCGTGTCCAGAGCTTCATGAGCCTTCCGCTTCCGGCGCGAGGCTGATCGTCACGTTGAAACGTTTTGCGCCGGTCTTGTTGTCGGTTTCGATCGCACCGATCTTCGCCTGAGAAAACGCCGCGACCTTTGCGAGCTCGACGCGCAGGCGGTCGGCCGACTCGAAGCTCTTGGCCTGGACGCGCATCCGGATGATCTGCTTGTCGATCGAGACCTCTTCGAACACCACGTCGAGATCAGGGGGGATGTGCTTCGAAATTTCGGTCAACACGTCGAGAGCCGAGAGGTTTCCGGCATACACGCCGAGAAATTCGGCGCGCTTTCCCGCAGCGTGGACTTCGTCGCGCAGCGCCGGGAGCAGGTTTTCCGGAACGGGCTTGTTGGGGAAGGCTTCCGTCCAGAGCGCGGCGCCCCGCGCCTCGACGCTCGCGGCGCGGCGCGCCTCCAGGAAGGTCGAGGTTCCGAACGACACCAACGCGAACACGGCGGTGGCCGCGGCAAACCAGAGCGTGGGGCGGAACTCGCGGAGTTGGCGCGCGAGATCGAGCCGCACGGCGAACTCATCCTGGCGAAAGTTCATTTGCGTGGACGCTTGCGCCGTGCCGCGCAAGGCGAGTGCGATCGCGGGGGCGTAGAGCAGGGGCGGACCGCTGGCCGCGAGGCCCTCGACGCCTCCCGGCTTCGGTAGCCCGAGGCGCGCGACGGGGAGCCCCGTGCGTTCGGCGAGATATTCGTCGATCCGATCGAGTTGCGCCGTACCGCCCAGCAGCGTGAGCACCGGCCGCGAGCCCGCGTCGAACAGCGGTTCAAACGCTCCGAGCGTGCGCACGACTTCGCGGGCGAGCGTGTCGAGCACGCCAGCGGCGCCGGGCGGGGCGTCCGCGAGGCTGCCCCCAAAGATGCCGTCTTCGCACTTGACCCGTTCGGCATCGGCCGGGGAGAGCAGGCGGTCCTTGGCGAGCGCTTCGGTCAGCGCCGCGCCGGCCACCGGCACGCTGCGCGCGGCGACGGCCTTGCCATCCAGCAGCAAGCAGAAGGTCGTCTTGCGGTGGCCCAGATCGATCAGCAGTTGCGTGCCGGGCAGGTCGAAAGCGGCGGCGAGGTTCCCGAGCACGAAGCCCTCGGCCTCGAGCGTGCGCGCATCACAGCCCGCGCTGCGCAGAATCTCGATCAGCTCCGAAACCTCCGCGCGCGGCGCGATCGAAGCCACGACCTCGGCGCGGCTCTTGTCCCCCCCCACGATGGCCCAGTCGATCACGACCTGGTCGAGATCGAGGGCGACGTCGCCTTCCACCTCGAAGACCACGGCCTGATCGAGCCTGCGGCGATCGGAGAAGGGGAAGGCGAGGCGGCGGGAGGAAATCCGGTCGGCGCGCAGGGCCGACACGACGTGCGCGGTCGAGAGCTGGTGGAGTTGCGCGAAGCGGCGGATCAGCTCCGGGAGCGGAATCTCGTCGTCGACCCGCGGCAGCGAACGCATCTGTGCGGCGGAGGCGCCGCGAAACGACTGTTGCAGCTCCACCGCCTTGATGCTGTGGCTGCCCAGGTCGAGCCCGAGCACGTTCTTCAGCACCGGCATCGGTGTCGCCCCCTCACCGAACGGTCCAGGATAGCAGGCGCGGGAGCGTCAACGCGGTTCGGTCGATCACGGCCACACCCGTGCGGCGCACGTCGCCGACGTTCGCTTCGGAGCGGACCTCGAAAATCTGGGTCGAGAACGTCGGAGGGGGGAAGATCGCATTGGGCACGATTTCCCGTATCGGCGTGCAACCCTCGTGGCTTGCGCCTTCTCCACAAAGCAGCCCGCCTTCGGCACGCACCCGCAGGATCTGGCGGACGGTGTCCTCGTCGGCCAGGCGCTGCCCGACCCCGTCATCGAACCAGAGCAGGGCGAGCACGTGCGGGGGCGCCGTGTTGAGGTTCACCCCGCAGCCCGCGCTGGCGTCACCACAGCCCTTGGGGACATAGGGGTACACTGTCACGTACTGGCTCAACGCCTCCACGAGCGGGGCGTCGAAGCCCGTCACCAGGCGCAGCTCTTCGACGCTCAGAATCGGTCGGTTGAGGGTGCGGTAGGGAGGATCGAGTCGCTGATAGCCATCGTTTTCAGCGCTGCCATTCTCCCGGATGTCGTCGGCGTCGAAGAAGTCGATCAGGTTCGCAGCGAGCTCGGCGGGTTCGTAGCCCTTGGAGGTCGTCCCGACCGGAAGTTCGTCGAGCACCTTTTCGAGCGCACGCTCGAGGAAGGGCTGCGTTTCTTCGCGCGCCTTCCAGATCCCCGCGTCGTCCACTTCGAACAGCGCATTCAGGTTCAGCCGTGCGCCCGCGTCCTCGACGTGCAATCGCAGCGTCGTGCCGGTCGGCGTCACGAGGGGAAACGCGTCGATGCGCGCCCAAAGGTCGAGATGGTCGGCGCTCGCGGGCGCTCCGCTGGCGATCTCCTGGAGCCGATCCTCGAGGATCAGGGCGAGCGCGATCTGCATTCCGCCGCCCACGAGTGCCGCCGCCTCGCCGGAGGCGTCACGATTGCGCGCAATCAGCGCGTCCACGGTCGAGCGGCGCACGAACGTGGCCACTCCGCTCGTGAGCAGGAGTGCGAAGAAGAGCACGACCAGGAGCACGACTCCGCCGCGCGCGCGGTTTTCGGGGGCTAGAGACATTCGGGTAGCACCTGTTCGCGCAGATTGGCCGGGATGCGCGGCAGCCACACCTTGGCGGGCTGCCCACCGATTTCCTGAAGCAATTGAGCCAGCGAGGGATTGGCCGAGAGCGCGCCGCAGTCGAGGCAATCGCACACCGTCTTCGAGCCGAGATCCTCCTTGTCGCCCTCGCCAGGTTCGTCGCTGAGCATCGCTTCGAGATCGAGCGGGCGCACGAGGAAGATCACACGACGGCGGTGGATCGTCAGTTCGTCGCGCTTCAGATCCAGCTGGGGATCCCGAATCGCCAGGCGGATTTCGACGCCCATCGGCAGTTCGCTCGAGTCGACCAGGGTCGAGGAGTCCCACTGGAGCTGGGGTTGCAGCTGGGCGTCGAGGAAGGTGAGGCCGAAGGCGGCGATGTCGTCGGCGAGCAGCGCCTCGCCGTCGCTCCCCGCGTCGGGGAATTCGCGGTCGAGCGCCTCGGGCAGCCCCGGCGTTTCCGAGCGCCAGAGTTCGAGTCCCCCCTCTTCGGTTCTGCGCAGCACGTAGCTGACGACGGCGAGATCGGATTCGGGCAGGGCGGTGCGCTGGGGATCGTGGTTGCGCGTCACGAACTTCACGCGGTCGGCTCCCAGTTCGGAGCCGCGCGTTTCGGCGATGAAGATCCAGGGGTGTGCGAGGGGATCGAGCGCGTCCGGCTTGCGAATGTAGACGGCACCCGCGAAATCACGAGCGATGCGGTCGAGCAGCGACGAGGCGCGCCGCGTTTCGCGCGTCTGATCAGAAGCGCGCTGGCTCGCACGCGAGAGATCGAGGTAGAAATCGAGTGCAAGGCCGATCACGAGCCCGGTCAGGAGCACGACGGCGAGCACTTCGATCAGCGTGAAGCCGGCGCGTCGCTTCACGGCGGGGTTGCCGTCTGCGCTGCCCCCGCGAGCGCGGCGACGACCTGGAAGTCGAGCAGGTAGGTGAAGCGCGAAATGTGGCGCTCGCTCACGCCTTCGAGCCAGGAGACCGTGATCTGTATGCTGCGCAGCGCCTGCACGCCGCTGCCCGGGGTGGTCGCGAGCAGGATCGGCGCGGGGGCGTCGCGTTCTTCGCTGTTCCACTCCGGCGGGCGCGTGAAGGCCGTCACGTCATAGTCGAGCGTGAAATCTCCCTGGGTCTCCTGGTGATGTCCGACCGGAGGCGCGGGCGCGCCGATCAGATCGCCCAGGCGTTCCTCGGCGATCAATGCGGCTTCGAGCCGGCGCTTGCTGTCGCCTTCGGCGCGCAGGCCTTCGATCGCGACGCGGGCCAGCAGCGAGTAGAGAATGCCCAGCAAGGCGACGGCGGCCAGCACCTCGAGCAACGTGAAGCCACGGCGTCGCGAGCGGGCTGTCGCTTGCTGCGGACGGCTGCGTGCCGGCGCCCGCCAACGCGGTTCAGAGCTCGACATCGTGGATCCACACGGCGTCGGCGAGCGGAAGCACTTCGAGCGAAAGCGCATGCCCGTCATCGTCGCTGAGCACGATCTGCGTGGCGCTCGCCGTGCCGTCGCGCTCGAACACGACGAAGACTTCGCCGCGTGCGACGCCCCCATCGGCCGTCTCGATGCCCTGGAAGACCAGGGAGCTCTCGATCTGGTTGGCGCGCCCGAACAATCCCGGCAGCGGCCGGAACGCGCGCGCGCTGGCGCGCGGCGGCGCCATCGGAATCGGCGTCGCGCCGCGCAGGTCGAGCGCCACCGGCGATTCCTGCTCGCCCATCGCCTCGGCCTCCGTCACGAACCACTCGAGCCAGTAGCTGCCCGCTTCGAGATCGATGGCGAGACGGTGGGGAATGCCGGTGACGATCGCGCGCTGGCGCGCGAGCTCGAGCTGGGCCGAGATGTTTTCGGCCTGCAGTTGCAGGCGCCGCGAAGACAGCAGGCCGAGGTTGGGAGCGACGAAGCCGGCGAGCAGGGCGAAGATCGCCACCACGGCCATCATCTCGATCAGCGAAAAACCAGCGTGCCGCCGAAGAGTGCGCATCGGGTTCAGTTCTGGGTCTGCGGCTCGGCCCAGTTCCCGACGTCCGCGTCGACGCCTTCTCCGCCCGGCGCCGCGTCCGAACCGTAGGACCACAGGTCGAAGGAGTCCGAATTGTTCTGGCCCGGCGACTCGTAGTGATAGGGCTCACCCCAGGGATCGACGGGAAGCCGGCCGCCCTTCAGGTAGCCGCCCGACGGGAAATTGCGCGGTACGGGTTCGCTGGTCGAGGGGGTGATGAGCGCTTCGAGTCCCTGTTCCGTCGTCGGGAAGCGCGCGTTGTCCATCCGGTAGAGCTCGAGCACCCCCTCGAGGCTGTTGAGCTGCGCCTTGGCCGCGGTGGCGCGTCCCTTGTCGACCTGCTGGAAGATCGCCGCGCCGACGATCGTCGAAAGCAGTCCGATGATGAGCACGACCGCCATGATTTCGATGAGGGTGAAGCCAGCGCGTGTTGTCTTACGGTCCATCGATCCTCCGATTGCTGGAGCGCTGCGTTCTTCGGCGCTCCGCGTTCTCTCGAACTCGAGCGCGCTCAGCTGAGTGCGCTCGTGACGTTGAGCAGTGGAACGAGTGTCGCCAGGATGATGACGACCACGATCCCCACCATGACCAGGATCAAGAGCGGTTCGAGCAGCGCCGTGAGCCGGGTGATCAGCGTTTCGACCTGCTCGTCATAGGTGTCGGCGACCTTGGCGAGCATCGCCTCGAGCTCGCCGCTGCGTTCCCCGACTTCGATCATGTGCGTCACCATCGGGGGGAACTCGCCGCTCTCGCGCAGCGGCTTCGCCACGCTGGCTCCCTCGGTGATGCTTTCGCGCGCGGCATCGATTGCGCGACCCAGCACACTGTTGTTGGCGACGTGCTTGGCGGTGTCGAGGGCGCGCACGATCGGAAGACCGCCAGAGAGTAGCGTCGCGAGGGTGCGCGTGAAGCGCGAGATCGCGATCAGCCGGACGGCGCGGCCGACGACGGGCAGGCGCAGCGAAAGTCGATCCCAGGTGTTGCGTCCGCGCGGCGTGCGGACGGCGGTGCGCACGCCGAGGGCGATGCCCAACGCGCCGAGCGCGAGCAGCCACCACCAACTGCGCACGAAGCGGGAACCCGAGATGATCCAGCGCGTATAGAACGGAAGCGGTTGCTTGAGACTCTCGAGCAGCTCCGTGATCTGGGGCAGCACCACGGTCACGAGCGCAGCCACCACCAGCATCGCGAAGCCGAACATCACGAAGGGATAGATGAGAATGGAGCTCACCTTGTTCCGCAGCCGCACCTGGCTTTCGAGGTAATCGGCCAGGCGCATCAGCACCGTCTCGAGCGCGCCGCCCGCTTCGCCGGCGCGCACCATGCTGACGTAGAGGTCCGGAAAGGCCTTCGACTGCTCGAAGGCATCGGCGAGCGAGGTGCCCTGGTTCACGCGGTCGCGCACTTCGCCCAGCACCGATTTCAGACGGGGGTTCTCGGCCTGCTCGGTGAGCGCTGCCAGGCTCTCGACGAGCGGGATGCCGGCGCCGATCAGGGTCGACGCCTGGCGGGTGAGCAGGGCGAGATCGAGCGCGGAGATGCGTTGAAAGGAGGGCAGCGTGAAGCGCCGGCCGCTCGTCGTCGCGGCAACGCTGGCCTGGGCGGCCTGCTCCGTGAATTCGGTGACGAAGACGCCGTCGCGCCGAAGTTTGGCGCGCGCAGCGCGGGGATTTTCTGCGTCGAGATGGCCGCGGGTGTTCTTCCCCGCCGCCGTGACGCCTTTGTATGCGAAGACGGGCACGCTTCACCTCGCGATCGTTGCGCACGAGTCTGGCTTCAGATCTGCGCGACGACGCCTTCTTCTTCGGTTGCGCGGAGCACCTCTGCGATGGAGGTGATGCCCTGGAGAACCTTGCGGGCGCCATCGACGCGCAGCGATTGCATGCCCTTCTGGGTCGCCTGGCGCTTGATCGACTTCGAATCGACGTTCTGCGAGACGAGCGCGCGAATGTCGTCGTCCACCAGCATCAGCTCGAAGATTCCCAGCCGGCCACGGTAACCCGTGTAATTGCAGCCGGCGCAGCCTTCGGAGCGGTAGATGCGAACCGGGCGATCGGGCGGACGCACGCCGATCTCGGCGAGCTCTTCGGCCGTGGCTTCGTAGGCGATGCGGCAATCCTTGCAGAGCACCCGCACCAGGCGCTGCGCGAGCACCGCGACGAGTGACGAAGCGACCAAAAAAGGCTCGACGCCCATGTCGACGAGGCGTGTGATCGCGCTCGCGGCATCGTTGGTGTGCAGCGTCGAGAACACGAGATGGCCCGTGAGCGAAGCCTGGATCGCGATTTCGGCGGTCTCGAGGTCGCGGATCTCGCCGACCAGGATCACGTTCGGATCCTGGCGCAGGACCGAGCGCAAGCCGCCGGCGAAGGTGAGACCGATCTTCGGGTTGACCTCGATCTGGCCGATTCCGCGCAGCTGGATCTCGACCGGATCCTCGATCGTGATGATGTTCTTGTCGGTGGCGTTGATGCGGGAGAGCGCACCGTAGAGGGTCGTGGTCTTGCCGCTGCCGGTCGGCCCCGTGACCAGGATGATGCCGTTCGGCCGCGAGATCAGCTTCTCGATCACCGCGAGCTGCTGGGGATTGAAGCCAATACGCTCGAGGTTGAGCATCTCCTGCGTGCGTGGCAGCAACCGCATCACCACGCGTTCGCCGTACCAGATCGTCACGGTCGAGATGCGCAAGTCGTAGTAGCGGCCGGCGATCTTGAGGCGGATGCGTCCGTCCTGGGGCAGGCGCTTCTCGGCGATGTTGAGCCCGCCCATGATCTTGATGCGCGACACGATGCTCGCCTGGAGCCCGCGCGGCAGCGGCTTGATCGGTTCGTAGAGCACGTCGTCGATGCGGAAACGCACCCGGATCTCGCGCTCGAAGGGCTCGAGGTGCACGTCGCTCGCGCGCTCCTTGACGGCGTGCTGGAGCATCGAGTTCACGAGCTTGATGATCGGGGCGTCGTCCGAGGCTTCGAGCAGGTCCTGGGGCTCGTGGCTGATGTCGTTGACCAGGTGGTTCAGGTCTTCTGCCGCGTCTTCGGCCAGCGCGTCGGTCGAGTTCGCCCCGCGGTCGTAGACTTCGTTGATGGCGCCGAGGATCGTGCGCTGGTTCGCGAGTTCGAGGCGCACCTCGGCGCCTCCGAAGAGCATGCGCAGGTCGTCGAGCGGCCCGATGTCGAGGGGGTTCGCCACGGCCACGCGCACGGCGCCGTCCGGATCACGTTGCAGCGGCAGGATCACGTGGGCCTTGGCGAAGCCGATCGGCACCGTCTCGATCAACGTCTGGTCGACGACGCTGGCGGCGATCTGCGGGCGGATCGGCAGGTCGAGCTGGGTGGCGAGCGCCTGCAGCACTTCATCGCTGCTCACCTTGCCGGTGGCGACCAGCAGGTCGGCGAGGCGGCCGCCGCGGGTGGCCTGCTCGGCGCGTGCCTGGGCGACCTGCTCCTCGGTGAGCTGCGTCGTGCGCAGCAGGATCGAACAGAGATCGAGCGGTTCGAGGCCGCCGGGGTTCGCGCGCAGGCTGGTGTCGCTCACGGCGCCTCCGGCTCGGGCTCGACGATCACCGAGCTGGGAAGCCCGTGAGCGTTCTGAACCACGACGGCGACGCGTTGCGCTTCGGCGAGAGTCTCGAAGGGACCGAGATGGATTTCATAGAGCACCAGCCCCGACGACGTCTCGCTCGAGATCAGCGAGCCATCGAAGCCGGCGTCGACGAGCTCCGTCAGCGACTGCATCGCCGCGCTCTCGTCGCCCACGATGGGGGCCTGCACGAAGTAGCGCGGCCCTGCCTTGCCGGCCTCGGCGCGCGCCCGCTCGCGATCCCCCTGCTGCTGTTGCTCGATCTCGCGCATGCGCTCGAGGGGATAGCGGGCTTCCTGCTTGAGCAGGGCGTTGCGCACGGGATTGCGGCCGGGGGCGGGCGTGTAGAGCTGACCGGCGGCCTCCGCTTCCGCGCGGCGCTGCTCCTCGACCTCGAGTTCCTTGCCCGAGATCTCGAGCGACGGCCCGGTGTCGTTCTCGAACTCCTCGCGCTTGCGGATCGTCTCGCGCTCGAGATCCGCGCGCGTGCGCACGATGTGCGGCGTCAGGAAGACCAGCAGGTTCACCTTCTGGAGCGAGCGCGACGTGCTCTTGAAGGCCCAGCCGAGGAACGGAATGTCGCCGAGCCACGGCACCTTGCTCTCCGTGTCTTCGTAGATGTCGCTGATCAATCCGCCGATCACGACGGTCTCGTTGTCACCGACGAGCACCGTGTTCTCGACCTTGCGGCTGGCGAGCGGGACGCCCACCTCG
>JANNIY010000060.1:0-9354 GCA_031405455.1 Deltaproteobacteria bacterium
ACCTCGCGCGGCGCGCGGCATTCGCCCCAGAAGGTGATGAAGTAGAGCCGGAACATGTAGAACGCGGTGAGCCCCGCCGTGACGAGCCCGATCGCGTGCAAGAACTTGTGACCGGGAACGCTCGAGGCGTAGGCCGCCGCCAGGATCTCATCCTTCGAGAAGAAGCCCGAAAAACCCGGGAAGCCGGCGATCGCGAGCACGCCCAGCAAGAACACGACGTGCGTCTGCCAGAGCTTGCGGTGCAGGCCGCCCATCTTGGTGATGTCCTGCTCGTGGTGCAGGGCGAGGATCACCGCGCCCGCGCCAAGGAAAAGCAGGGCCTTGAAGAAGGCGTGCGTCCCGAGGTGGAAGACCGCTGCCGAATAGCCGCCGCAGCCGGCTGCGAGAAACATGTAACCGAGCTGGCTGACGGTCGAGTACGCGAGAACCTTCTTGATGTCGGTCTGCGTGATCGCGATCGTCGCGGCGAAGATCGCCGTGATGCCGCCCGTCCACGCGACCACGGCCGAGGCTTCCGGCGCCGCCGCGTAGAGGAACGACAGCCGGCAGACCATGTAGACGCCGGCCGTCACCATGGTGGCGGCGTGGATCAACGCCGAAACGGGCGTCGGGCCGGCCATCGCGTCGGGGAGCCAGACATAAAGCGGAAGCTGCGCGGATTTTCCGCAGGCGCCAATGAAGAAGCACAGCGCGATCACGTTCACGAGATCCCACTCGGGGCCGAACGGAAGCCAGGCCGGCACGCTGATCTGGCGGTCGGCGATCAGCGCGAAGTTCTGCGAGATCTCGCTGAACGAAACGGTCGGCATGCCGGCGTCCGCCAGCGCCGCGAACAAGAGGAAGATCCCGAGCAGGAAGCCGAAATCGCCAATCCGGTTGACGATGAACGCCTTGCTGCCGCAATAGGCGTTCCAGCGGTCGGCGTACCAGAAGCCGATCAGGAGATAGGAGCAGACGCCCACGCCCTCCCAGCCGACGAACATCAGCACCAGGTTGTCGGCGAGCACGAGCACGAGCATCGAGAAGGTGAAGAGGTTCAGGTAACAGAAGAAGCGCTGGAACCCCTTGTCCTCGCGGTGGTCGTCGTCCATGTAGCCGATCGAGTAGATGTGGATCAGCGAGCCCACGCCGGTGACGACGATCGCCATCACGGCCGAGAGCGGATCGAGCTGGAAGGCGAGCTCGGCGCTGAAGGCCTGCGACCCGACGCCCGCCCCCACCCAGGTGTAGAGGTTGTCGACGAGCATGCGCTCGCCGGCGGGCAGCTGAAGAAGTTCTGTCAGTGCGAGGCACGAGGCCGCGAAGGCGATCAGCACCGAGCCGCACGAGAGCCCGATCGTGAGCGCGCGCGCCGTCGGGCGGCGCACCAGCGCGAGCATCACGCCGTGATAGACGGCCGCCATCAGCGGCAGCAGCACGATCCAGCGCAGCAGCTCGGTGGAAGCGGTCACCATTTGAGCAGGCTCACTTCTTCGAGGTCGACGGAGTCGCGGTTCCGGAAGAGCGCGATCAGGATGCCGAGCCCCACGGCGACTTCCGCCGCCGCAACCGTAATCACCATCAACACGAAGATCTGGCCGTCGAGCGCCGGGGCTTCCGCCGTGCCGGGCCACAGGCGGTTGAAGCCGACGAAGGCCAGGTTGACGGCGTTGAGCATCAGCTCGATCGACATCAGCACGACGATCACGTTGCGGCGCGTGGCCACTCCGATCATTCCGATCACGAACAAGATCGCCGAGAGGCTGATCACGTGCTCGAGCGGCAGCATCAGTCGATCCTCCGCTTGGCGAGGATCAGCGCGCCGACGATCGCAGCGAGCAGCAGCAGGGAGGACATCTCGACCAGCAGCACGTAATCCGTGAACAGCGCGATGCCGACCTGGCGGTAGCCGCCGAAGCCCACGGGCTCGGCCGGCGGCAGCGGGAGCGCGCCCGAGAACAGCCGCAGCAATTCCGAGAGCACGACGATCGTGAGCAGCAGCGCCCCGGCCTTCACGAGCCACTGGCGTCCGGGCGCGAAGCGATCCGTGCGCAGGTTCAAGAGCATCACGACGAACAAGAAGAGCACGACGATCGCGCCGGCGTAGACCATGATCTGGACGACGGCGATGAAGTAGGCGCCCAGCAGCAGGTAGATCCCCGCGAGCGAGATCATCGTCACGACCAGGCTCATGGCGGAGGCCACGGTGTTGCGGATGTTCAGCACCATTCCGAGCGCCGAAAGAATCGCCAGCACCGCGAATACGTAGAAGAGGATCACCGGTGCGCTCACGCAGCACCCCGCGTGAGCAGCAGCACCGCTCCGGTGATGAAGATGTTCACGATCGAGAGCGGCAGCAGGATCTTCCAGCACAGATCCATGACCTGGTCGTAGCGGAAGCGCGGCAGTGTCCAGCGCAGCGCCATCTGGAGCCAGATCATCACGATCACCTTGAGCATGAAGGTTGCGAAGTGCACGATCATGCACAGCGCGGTCGCGAAATCCCGGTTGAAGGCGCCGGAGATCGTGCTGATGATGGTTTCCTGCGAAACGAACGGCACCGCCCAGCCGCCCAGGAAGATCGTCGCAACCAACCCCGCGATCACCACGATCTCGATGAACTCCGACATGTAGAACAGGCCGAAGCGCATGCCCGAGTATTCGAGGTGGTAGCCGGCGATGATTTCGGATTCGCCTTCGGGCATGTCGAAGGGCGGGCGCTTGTTCTCGGCCATGATCGCAGTGAGGAACATGAGGAAGCCGAGCGGCTGGTAGAAGACGCCCCAGGCCGGCAGCCGCAACCAACTGAGCCACGCCGGCACGGGCAGGCCGAAGAGCACCTCGAGGAAGCCGAACAGCCGAAGTGTCGTATCCTGCGCGATCGCCATGTCGGTGAGCTTCAGCGTGCCGAAGACCATGAACACGCCGACCACCGAAAGGCCCAGCGTGACTTCATACGAGATCATCTGGGCCGAGACGCGCAGGCCACCGAGCAGCGACCAGTTGTTGTTGCTGGCCCAGCCCGCGAGCACGCTGCCGTAGGTGGCGATCGAGCCGATCGCGAAGATGTAGAGCAGCCCCCAGTCGGGATCTGCGGCGACGAGCGAGAGATTCCAATCGCCGAAGCTGTAGACGCCGCCATAGGGAATCACGGCGAAGGCGATCAGCGCTGGGATCGCGGCGATGATCGGCGCGAGGGCGTGCAGCACGCGGTTCGCGCCCGTCGGCACTACGTCTTCCTTGCTGAGCAGCTTGAAGACGTCCGCGAGCGGGTGCAGCAGGCCCAACACGGTGATGCCGGCGATGTCGGCGCGGTTGGCGCCGATGCGATCCTGCATCACGGCGCTCTGCTTGCGCTCGATCCACGTGATGACGGGCGCGAGCGCGCCCACCACGACGAGCAGGATGAAGAGCGTCTTGACGATGACCTCGATCGGCATCTAGGCGGGCGCCCCTGACGCTGCACGTCCGCTTTCGGCGAGCAGCGCGCCAGCGTTGTCGAGGCTGCCGAGATCGCGGCCGGCGAACGCGGGGTGCGCGGCGGCGAGCTCGCGCGAAACCGCGCGCACGTCCCAGCGCGCGGGCCAGTTCGGCAGCGCGAGCGCCACGCCGAGCCGCGTGAGCAGATCGCCATCTTCGAGCGCTTCCCAGCTGGGCTCGACGGCAGGCTGCACCTTCTGCACGCGGCCGGCAAAGTTGGTGAGCGTGCCGTGCTTCTCGGCCGCCACGCGCACCGGCAGCAGCACGTGCGCTACGCGCTCGAGCTCCGAGTGGTGCGTATCGAGCACGATCAACGTGTCCAGTTTGCTGAGCAGATCGACGCCGCCGAGATAGGCGGCATCGAGCACGTCGTGGCCCATCACGATCAGGCCATCGACGCCGCCGTTGCGGATGCGATCGAGCAGCGTGCGCGCATCGGCGAAGCCGAGCGCGCGCGCGCCCGCGGCGTTCGCGGCCTTGTCGGCCTTCACGAGCAGGGCGTCCGAAGCGCCCTGCGGCACGGCCACACCGGCGGTTTCGGTGCCGAGCGCGCTGAGCAGGCGCCGGAAGGTGAAGAGATCCTCGTTGGTCGCGTGCGGCGATGCGAGGCCCGCGATCACGCCGGCGCCCTTGCTTTCGACCAGACGCTCGAGCCGCGCGGCCGCGGCGTTGATGGCGCTCGCAAAGCTCGTCACCTCGGGCACGCCGAGCGAGGCGCGCACGAGCGGGTGCTTCAAGCGATCCGCCGCGCCGATCTCGCGGTAGGACATGCGGCCGGCATCGCAGATCCAGGTATCGTTCACGGCGTCGTTGCGGCGCGGCAGGTAGCGATAGACCTTGTTGTTCGCGACGCCGAGATCGATGTTGCAGCCGTTGCTGCAGCCGGTGCACACGCCCGGCACGTCGTTCAAGAACCACACACGGATCTTGAAACGAAAATCCCGGGTGGTGAGTGCGCCGACCGGACAGATGTCGGCCACGTTCATCGAGTACGCGTTGTCGAGCGGCACGCCCGGGTAGGTTTCGATCACGGAGTGATCGCCGCGATTCAGCACCGCAAGCTCGCCGGTGCCGGTGATCTCACGCGTGAAGCGCACACAGCGGCGGCACAGGATGCAGCGCTCCTGATCGAAGACGATCGTCGGCCCGAGCTCGACATTCTTCTCGAGCGCGCGCCGCGGCTCGCGCGTGCGGGATTCCGTGGCCCCATAATCGTAGGCGTAGTCCTGGAGCTTGCACTCGCCGGCCTGATCGCAGATCGGGCAATCGAGCGGGTGATTGACGAGCAGGAGCTCCATCACGCCTGCGCGCGCGCGGCGCACGGATTCGCTCTGCGTGCGCACGATCATGCCTTCCTGCACGGGTGTGTTGCAGGCGATCTGGAGCTTGGGCATGCCCTGGATCTCGACCTGGCACAGCCGGCAGGAACCGTCGATCGAGAGCTTCGGGTGCCAGCAGTAGTGCGGGATCTCGACGCCGTTCATGAGCAGGCCAACGTCGTCGAGGGCCTGGAGCAGCGTCCTGCCGGCGGGAACTTCGATCTCGACGTCGTCGACGGTGATGCGCGGCATCTACAGCTCGAAACTTTCAGGGAAGGGGCATTTGCGTTCGCGAATGTGCGCTTCGAAATCTTCGCGGAAGTGGCGCAGGAGGCCCTGCACCGGCCAGGCCGCCGCGTCGGAAAAGGCGCAGATCGTCTGGCCTTCCATCTTGGAGGCGACATCGAGCAGGATGCCGATGTCGTCCGGCTGGCCGGCGCCGCGCTCGATGCGCTCGATGATCTTGTGCATCCAGCCGGTGCCCTCGCGGCACTGCGTGCACTGGCCGCAGGATTCATCGCGGAAAAAATACGAGATCACGCAGGCCACGCGGACCATGCAGGTGGTTTCGTCCATCACCATGATCCCGCCGGTGCCGAGCATGGTCTTGCGCTCGCGCAGGAACTCGTTCGCCATCGGCACGTCGAGCTGGCCCGCGGGCAGGATCGGCATCGACGCGCCGCCGGGGATCACACCCTTCAGCTTGCGTCCGCCCGGCACGCCGCCCGCGTGCTCGAAGATGATCTCGTCGAGTCGCGTGCCGAGCGGCAGCTCGTAGAGCCCCGGGCGCGCGACGTGGCCGGAGACACCAAAAATGGTCGTGCCGGGGCTCTTCTCGGTGCCGAGCGTGCGAAACCACTCGGAGCCCTTGTTGATGATGTGCGGCACGTGCGAAAACGTCTCGACGTTGTTCACGGTGGTCGGCATGCCGAAGGCGCCGTATTGCGCGGGGAAGGGCGGCTTCTTGCGCGGCTGGCCCTTCTTGCCTTCGAGCGATTCGAGCAGGCCGGTTTCTTCGCCGCAAATGTACGCGCCGGCGCCGCGCTGTACGACGACATCGTGGGCGAAGCCGCTCTTCAGGATGTTCTTGCCGAGAAAACCCTTCGCGTAGGCCTCGGCGACCGCGCGCTCGACCTGATCCGCAGGAAAGGCGTATTCGCCGCGCACGTAGAGAAAGGTCTTCACCGCGCCCGTCGCGAAGGCCGCGATCACGATGCCTTCGAGGATCTGGTGCGGGCCGCGCTCCATCAGGATGCGGTCCTTGAACGAACCGGGCTCGGATTCGTCGGCGTTGCAGACCAGAAACTTTGGCTTGTCGCTCTGCTTCGGCATGAAGGACCACTTGAGGCCCGTGCCGAAACCGGCGCCGCCGCGGCCCTGCAGGCCCGCGTTCTTGACGAGATCGATCACACTATCCGGCGTCATCTCGGTGAGCGCCTTGCGCGCGGCCTGGTAGCCGCCACGCTTCACGTAGCCTGCGAGAGTGCCGAAGGCGTCGTCGCCGAAATGCTCCGTCAGATAATTCGTGACATAGGGCGCCTTCAGCACGGCGGCGGCCTCAGTCGAGCCCGTCGAGAATGCTCTTGGCTTTCTCGACGTCGAGATCTTCGTGGTATTGCTGATCGACGCGCATCATCGGCGCGTAGGCGCAGGCGCCAAGACATTCTTCGTGGCCGAGGCGGATCCTGCCGTCGGCCGTCGCCTCGCCGGTCTTGACGCCGAGATGGGCTTCGAGACGGCGCAGCAGCTCGCGCCCGCCGCGCAGCGAGCACGGCAGGTTCGTGCACACGCGCACCTGGTGCCGCGGCTGCGGCGTGGCATGAAACATGTTGTAGAAGCTGACGACCTCGAGCACCTCGAAGGGGCGGATCGCGAACAGTTCCGCCAGCTCCTGCGCGCACTCGGGCGAGACGAAGCCGTGCTCGGCGTGCACGATGTGAAGTGCGGGCAGCAGCGCCCCGCGCGGCGCGGGGTACTTCGCGATCTCGGCTGCGATCTTCTCGCGGGAGGCCGCCGAGATCACCATTCGAGGCCGCCCTTCAGCCACTCGTAGACGAGACCCACGGCGAGGGGAATCGTGAAGATGAACATGGCGCCGTAGCCGTACCAGCCGAGATCGTTGAAGACGGCGCCCCACGGATAGAAAAAGATTGCCTCGACATCGAAGATCACGAACAGGATGGCGACCAGGTAGAACTTCACCGCGTAGCGTTGGTGCGGCGACATGATCGGCTTCTCGCCGCACTCGAACGGTTCGTTCTTCTCGGGAAACTCGCGGCGCGGGCCAGCGAGCATGTGGATGCCGCGCATGGCGAGAATCACGACCGTCGAGATGACGAGGATCACCAGGACGCCGGTGTATTCGGCGAGCATGGCCTACTCCCTCCGCGTCCGTTTGGCGCCGGTCTGTTGCGCCGATCCTTCGCGTCCTTTTGGCGCGCCAGGGGGGCGCGTCAATGGGCCGCGTCGGATCCGCGCGTCGGGTCGCCGCGGCGTGCGTGAATCGGGCGGAAGCGCCCGAAGCGCCAGCGAAAAACCGCGGCGAGAGTAACGGCGGGCCCCAGGGGCGTCAAGAAACCAGAGCGCCTGGAAACGGCGTTTCGGCTGATACTATTTTGGCGTGGCGCTACCTGTCGCAGTCCTCGGTTCCGGAAGCTTCGGCACCTGCCTCGCGTTGCTGTGCGCGCGCGAACACGATGTGACGCTTTGGGCGCGCGACGCAGCGCTCGCGGACGCGATCAACCGCCAGCACCGAAATCCCAAGTACCTCTCCCACGTCGAGATTCCGGCGAGCGTTCGCGCCACGGCCGAACTCGGGGAGGCGCTCGCCGACCGGGAGCTCGTGATCCTCGCCGTCCCGAGCCATGGGGTGCGGGATGTGATCCGGCGTGCGGCGCCTCTGATCCCACGCGGCGCCATCCTGGTCTCGACCGTCAAGGGGATCGAGCTCGGCAGCTGGATGCGCGTCGGCCAGATCCTCGAGCAGGAGCTCGATGCCGTGCACCACCCGCGGCTGACCTTCCTCTCGGGCCCTTCCTTCGCCCGCGAGATCGCAGAGGAGCGACCCACGGCGGTCACGGTTGCGTGCCGTGTGGAGGCTTTTGCGGTTTCGGTGCAGGAGTCGATCTCGACTCCCTGGTTTCGCTGCTACACGAGCACCGACGTCGTCGGGGTCGAGATCGGGGGCGCGCTCAAGAACGTGGTCGCGATCGCGGTCGGCGTCTGCGACGGCCTCGGCCTTGGGTTGAATGCGCGCGCCGCCGTGATGACCCGCGGCCTGCGTGAGATCACGCGCCTCGGTGTGAAGCTCGGGGCAGATCCGTTCACCTTTCTCGGTCTCGCCGGCATGGGCGACCTCGTGCTCACCTGCACCGGGGATCTGTCCCGCAACCGGCGGGTGGGGATCGAACTCGGCCGGGGGCGCAAGCTGCCGGAGATTGTGGCGGGCATGAACGAAGTCGCCGAAGGCGTGCGGACGACGCTCGCGGCCTGCGCGCTCGCCGACGCGCACGGGGTGGAAATGCCGATCGCCCGCAGCGTGAAAGCCCTGCTCGAGGGCGAGGTTGAACCCAAGCAGGGCGTAGAACTCCTGCTCCGACGCCAACTTCGCAGCGAGAACGAATAGCGAACACGTTCGCCTTTAGGTCCTCGGATTGACAGCCGATAGCCGTCTTGGTTAACCTGAAATCGAAATTCGTTTTCAAATACAGCAGGCTGCGCGTGCCGCCATGAGCCAGTCCCACGCTTCCCCGCCGACGGCTTCGCGCGTCGTTCCGCTCGCAGATCTCGCACCTGGCGCGCATGCCGTGATCGAATCGGTCGACACGACGAGCGCGATCGGCCGCCGGCTGGCCGACCTCGGCTTCCTGCCGCGCACCCCGATTCACGTGCTGCGCCGCGCGCCGCTCGGCGACCCCGTCGCCTATGAACTGCGCGGCTACCGGCTGTGCCTGCGGCGGGCCGAAGCGCTGCGGGTGCAGGTGATCCCGACAGATCCCGAGCCGCAAGTTTCGTCATGAGCGAGGTGAGCCTCGACCCGGGCCTCGTGCGTCTGGGCCTGGTGGGCAGCCCGAACTCCGGGAAGACGACGATCTTCAACGCGCTCACGGGGCTGCGCGCAAAAGTGGGGAACTACCCCGGCGTGACGGTCGAGCGCCGCGAGGGCGAGCTCGAAGTCGACGGCCGGCGTCTGCTCGTGATCGACCTGCCGGGGACCTACAGCCTCACACCCATCAGCCCCGATGAGGCGGTCGTCGATCGCGTGATCGATGGCGAGCTCGGCCCGGCGCCCGACGCGCTCGTGTTGGTGGCCGACGCCTGCACGCTCGAGCGTTCGCTGCTGCTGATCGCGCAGGTGCTGCGCCGCGGGCTCCCGGCCTGCCTCGTCCTCACGATGACCGACGAGCTTCACGCCCGCGGCGGGGTGCTCGATCTGGCCCGCTTCGAGCGCGCGCTGGGCATCCCCGTCGTCGGCGTGGTGGGGCACCGCGGGCTCGGGATCGGGGCGCTGCGCGAGCTGCTCGCGAAGCCCGAGCGCTGGAGCCGCCCGCCGCTGTTGCCGCCGGAATCCGCCGAG
>JANNIY010000061.1:0-12537 GCA_031405455.1 Deltaproteobacteria bacterium
CGACGCGTTCCTCGTGATGCCCGCCGGCGTCTCCGAGCGCCTGCTCGCGCAGGTGCGAGAACGCGGCGTGACACCGCTGACGGTCGACGTCTCGGAGTTCCTCAAGAAGGGCGGCGGCTCGGTGAAGTGCATGATCGGAGACCTGGGCGCGATCGCGGCCACGCGGCGCGCAATCAGCCAGGTCTCGGCAACGAGTTGATCGAAGCGCCGAGCGAAGAGCCCAAGGTGAACGACACGATAGAGTGTCATGAACGGATCAAGGGCGTCCTCGAGTTCTATCGAAGGGCAGTATGACCGTGGGCCGACTCCTGGCACATGACGGGGATCAGGTCTTCAGACGAAGGCGAAATCTCTGGTTCATGAAGTGGACCAGCGCTCGGAAGTCGTTCGGGGAAAGGATCAGCGCAAGCTGCGATGTTGGATGTTCGCAATCGACGAGCCGCGTCGTGAGAACGAGGATCGGGACTTCAACGAACTGCTTCAGGAGCTTGTGCGAGGGGCGGACCGCTGTAGCGGGTTCGTCGGCTCCCCTCGACATGTTGAGGCAGAGGCCCAAGCCGCGGTGTTTCTTGTACCTACCGGTATAGATCGACTCCCCGAGAGAATAGACCTCGTCGAGGGTCCGTCCGCTGCTGTTGAAGCCACCGCCGTCGAGCAGATTCGGCGGGACTCCAAGTGGAGTATCCGGCCGAGCCTGCCCCGCAGCAAAGAGAATCGGGAGCACAGCGAGCAGCACGACCCAACGGAGCCGAGAGCAGTTTGGCCGCCCCATCACGCGCTGCCTTGGTAGGAGTAGGTGGCGGTGGAGGCAGTTGTCGGTTCTCAACATCGATCCGTCCCGCAATTGTTGAACTTTCCCTTTCGGCACACTCAGGGCTCGATGATAGTCCCGGCTGTGGGGGGAGCTATGGGGTGCTTGACATAGTCCCCGCACTCCTCGGTGCGCGCCGTCTCGATGCAGCCGGAAGGCCCACCGCGCTCGTGGTCAACGAGCTCCGAAGCTTCTCGGACTACCCCCGGAACGCAGCCAGAACTTCCTATGCCCCCCCCCTATGCCCAGGAGGGTGCGCCTGGGGTGCGTCAGCGCACTCGATGCACCTGCTTGCATGCTCTTGCATTGCCGTGCCGAGCAGCAAAACGCAACCTAGCGTCACTCCTCGGTGTCCGGCTCCAGGTGCATGATCGGAGATCTGGGTGTGGTGATCTGCTGTTCGAGTTTCGGACCAAGTTGAGGGTGAGTCTTTGGCAAACTGAGGGCCAGAAGGGCCATGGAGTCTTCTGGGCTCCGGGCTGGTGAGTCTGCTTACGCTTGGGAAGAGACTCAATCCCGTGGCGCGGTAAGACTGCGATTCGCGCGCTGGGTGCAGCCGTCGGTCGAGCACCGCGCACTCGCTTCGCGCGACCTCACCTTTCTGGTGCACCCGCTCCGACAGGGGCGGCCCCCAAGCCGATCCCGCGGACGATCGAAGAGCCGCAACGCGTTCGCTGGGCTTCGCTCGTCGCGGCGATGCGAGACCCGTGCGAGATGACGCGACGCGCGGCGAAGTTCGCGTTGATGGATAGCCCGATCAAGCCGAGATCCCACGTCCGGAATCTGCCGCCGGGATCACGGGGGGGGATCTGCCCGCGGGTCTCTTTGGCGAGGAGGGGGATCGAATCTAACCAATGGCCAACCGTCGGGCCGGTGTCGCTCCGCGAGCACCCAGGCCGTGTCAGTCGTTCTGGTTGTCACGCTTCTGCTTGTCGTGCCCGTGCCCGCTGTTGCCTTTTTGAGGTGCACCGCCACCCTGCGGTGCCGCTTGTTGTCCCTGTTGCGGGTGATCTCCGGACTTTTGCGACTTGCCCTGACCCGGCGGTGCGGGCGCGCGCGCGCCTTGCCCTTTCTGCGCTTCATAGTGTTGGCGCACCACGCGAGTTTTCGGCCGGTAGGGGTAGTGCTCGCTCTGGAGCACGCCCTGCTTGTCTACGTGCGGATAGCGATCGCCGGAATATTCTCGTTGATAGACGGGGAGCGGAGCCGGACGGCGAGTCGGCGTGCGATTCCACTGGTCCCATCCGCGTCGATGCTGCTGCCATTGATTGCCCCAGTGCTCACCCCAGTGCGGCGGCGCATCCGCCTGCCAATGGCGGAAGTAACGAGGCGGCTGCCGGTAGTAGCGAACGGGAACCCGCAACAGGTACACCGGCATGACGTCCGGAGCCACGAGCCACCACGGTCCGTTGTACCAGGAGCTCGCATACCAGTTGTCTCCTTGATAGACCCAGTACATGCCGTCATAGAAGAAGTAGTTCGCGCTCAGGTTTGGCGTGTAGTAGACCGGGTATCCCGGCACCCGCTCGAACTGCGGATACGCAGGTATGTTTATCCCTATGCTCACGTGCGGCAGCCCGATGCCGACGCTCACCTGCGCCGCGGCCGGAGCCAACGAGCCCAACAGGAGCAACACTCCCGCTGCGAGGCTGGCGCGAATCGTCTTGATGTTCATGATCTCTTCTTTCTTGCGCGGACCGACACGCTTACGTGTTAGATCGCGGCGCGACGCTCGAGGGTCATCCGAATCGAGTGTAGGGTAGCCCCGCCAGCCGCGCATCGGAGCCACTTCTCGCGCCGACCGCCGCGCCCCCTACACGCAGCGCTCATTGTAGATAACGGCAACCGGTTTCTACAAAGCGCGCGCTAAGCAAGGGTTTCGGTGCGAAATGGATCTTCAACGGCAAGGCTCTGCGCTCAACCTGAACGTCCACTTTCATACCCTCGCACTGGACGGCACCTACGCGGACACCGTTGGCCACGGCCGGGCGCCGCGCTTTCTCCCCCTGCCCCCACAGAACGCCGATGAGGTGGCGCGGGGGGCTGGCGAGCACCGCCCGTCGAACCCAAAGGCTGCTCGAAGAGCGCGCCCGAGACGACGAGGACGCGACTGCCCGCGACGAGCCCGTGCTGGCGATACATCGACAAGAACGGCCGGGAGATGCCGGAAATCCGCAATTGGGAATGGAACGCGTCAACCCGGGCGCTATCGACAAGCAGCCATGAACGGCGAACCAGCACGGCGAACCTCGGCGCGGTCATCTCGGTGCGCGGGAGCGTCGTGGATGTCCGGTTCGATGAGCGCTTTCCGCCGACGCATCACGCCATCGAGTGTTTCGCAGCGGAGGAAGGTCTGTACTTCGGGGAGTCGACTTGCAAAGCCTACATGCGTGACGGTCCATGCGATGCGAAGAGAAGCGTGTCGGCGCGCTGTACCTCCCAGACCCCCACGGGCACGCGTTTTGCACATTGCACTCGATGGGGTGACCGAGTCACCGACAGCTTCTGGCGGATTAGCACCCACGTTGATCACGGCTAAATCGACTTTTCGAACACGCGTCAGCCGGACGCCTATCCCAAACGAAACGAAGAACACAGGAAGGCAATCGAACATGAGAACCCAATCGAGTACGAACCTCGTGATCCGTTCGAGCCTCGCAGTGGCCTTGGCCCTGGCCATCTGGTCTCCCACGCAAGCGCGATCCGCCGAGCCTGCAGACGGGAAGACGATGATGGAGGGCAAGATGATGGAAAGCTGCCAGGAAATGAAGGAACAGAAGCAGCAGATGAAGGAAGACATCAAGGCTCGAGACGCTGAACTCAGCGATCTGATCGCCAAGATGAACAGCGCGCCGGACGACAAGAAGATGAGCCTGATGGCGGACGTCGTCACCAAGATCGCGGAGCAGCGGATCACCATGGATGCGCGAAAGACCAAGATGGAGGACGCGATGATGACGCACATGATGGAGCACATGCAGATGGGTAGGGACTCCATGTCGGAGTGCCCGATGATGAAGGCGATGGACGTAGAATCGAAGGATGCTCAGAAGCGACAGAACTGACTCGTGAGCCGTACAACGCAGCGCAGCACAATCTCGGACGCCAACCAAGCGGAAGATGCCCGAGACTGCAGATCCGGTGCTCGTGTCAGCCTGCCTTGGGAGCGCTTCGGGCAGTTCTTTGCGATGACGTTGTTGGCGGGTTTCGTTGTGAACGAAATCTGGGAAATGGCGCAGATGGCCGCCTACGTCGAAACGGAGACGCTTTCGTGGACGGGCACGCTCGGTCTTTGCACACGAGCGGCATTGGGTGACGTGGGAATCATCGCGAGCATCTACGCCGCGGGCGCGCTGGCCGCGGGCGACCTCGGCTGGGGCTTGCACGGCCGTTGGAACAGCTACTTCACGACAGGTGTTCTGGGCCTCGCCTTTGCGGCGCTTCTGGAACATGCGGCACTGGCCGCCGGGCGCTGGTCGTACACCCAACGCATGCCCGTGGTGCCCGTACTTGACGCGGGTCTGTGGCCGCTACTCCAATTGACGTTGCTGCCTCCTCTCACCTTCTTGTTTGCCCGCTGGTGGGCCGGTCGCGGCGCAACGAAAGAAGCTTTGCGATGAATCATGCAGACGGATGGATGAGTGGCTCAATGGGCGGAGGGATCTGAATTTGGACGGTGATCGGCGTACCGGTTGTGGTCTTGCTTGTCGTCGTGGTCAACAAGCTGTCCAAGAAGTAGTCGTGTGGACATTGATTCGGTCTTCTTCCTCCACACAGCACCCGGCACACGCAACTACTCGGGAACACGAGACCGCAATGCTCAACGGGAACCCGATCACGCTATGCCCCACCGCCCACCATGCACGCCCTCGACCCCGGCGGGCGCGACGGCTGCCGGGCGCCGATACCGTGGGACTCGCGGCCGGGACATGGCTGGGAAAAAAGGCGCCGTGGCTGCCGTTTTCGCCCGACGCGACCAATCGGAACGCCGAGGCCATGCAGAACGATGCGACATCGATACTCCATCTCTATCGACGCCTGCTGCGGCCCGCCGGGCGTCATCAACCCTGCGTCTCGGCACCTGGGAAGCGCTGCCGGCGGAGGCGCTCGCGTTCCGGCGTTGGCTGGGAGTGGATGTGAGGCTCGTCCTCGTAAACTTCGGCGAGCTCAGTGTCGCGTGCCCGATCGAGGGCGCGTGGCGCGTCGAGGCTGCGAGCGACGCGGGCGGAGAAGATCATCCGTATCGTGACCAGCTCGGAGCCGAACAGACACCGATCCTGCGCTGAGAACGCCGGACCCAAAGCAGGAGGCAGGCATGGCGGACGCAGACGATTCCCACCCGCTCGACGCCGCCGCGGCGCGACTGCTCGCGCGCTTCACCGAGAGCCGGGCGATCCGGCTCCTCGCCCGCGGGCTCACGGGCGAGCTCCTGCTCACCGATCACGAGGGCGACATCGTCGATCCGACCATCGACCCGCGCATCTTCACCAGCGTGCCGGCCGATCTCGATCGCGAGCGCTACGCGCACGTTTCGCTGCTGATGGCCGGCGACGCGTATCTGCCGGGCTGTCTCGTCGTGGGTGCGGCCCTGCGCTGGCACCTGCAAAGCCGGGCGAGCCTCGTCTGCCTGGTGGACGATTCGGTCTCGAAGGAGGCGCGGGCGATGCTCGACGCCGTCTACGATCGCGTGCTGGTCGTGTCGCGCTTGCGGGCCCACGAGGACAGCTATCCGAGCGACCTGCTGTCGGACGCCTACCGCGATGTCTACACCAAGCTCCACATTTTCGACGCGGCGCTGCTGCCGTACGAGCGCGTCACCTTCATCGACGCCGACCTCCTGCCGCTGCGCTGCTTCGATCACCTCTTCACGGTGCCAGCCCCGGCGGCCGTGATCGAGAGCGTGCATCCCACGAGCCAGTACGCCTACGTGCAGCACATGCACGGCGTCCGCCACGGGGAGCCGGTCCCGCCGGCAATCCTCGAGGTGATGTCCAACGACGACATCGCGGGCGGCATCAACGCCGGCCTGCTGGTCGTCCAACCGGAGCGGGCCCGCTTCCTCGACATGGTCGAGCGCATCCGTCGTCCCATGCCCGACTGGGGTCCGACTCATCGCGCCCTCTACGAGCAGGGCATCCGCTACGGCTTCCCGGAGCAGCACTTCCTGCAGATCGAGTTGCAGCGGAGCTGGATCGCGCTCGACCCGCGCTTCAACAGCATGCGCATCGACATACCGCACAGCTTCGGCGTCCACTGGACCATCGGACGAAAGCCCTGGTGCAATCTCGCCAATCCCGGAGGCAGCGTGAGCCAGGTCCTGTGGGCGATGGCGTGGGAGACGCTGCGCTTGCACGAGCCGGAGACCTGCGCCGCGCTCGAGACGCGTGGGATGGTGAGCAAGGAACCCGCCTGAGAGCGTCGACGTGGGCGTCGATGGGAAACTCCAGCTGGATTTTTGCTCCGGCTGGGGATCGCCGTTCAGTAGTAGTCGTGCGTGATGTGGTAGAGCTCGATCTCTGCTCGGTCGACCGATGAGTGGATGCCCGAGTTTCGGCGCGTGCGCCCGGCGACGAGCTTGAACACGCGCCCCGAGTTGTCCTCACCGCACTGTAAGCAGTCGTTGAGGCTGCCGTCTGGTCGGCTCGACGGCTCACTCTTCACGACTGAAGCGATGCAGGGAACGAAACAATTGCGCCGCGTGTTGACCGAACTGTAATACCAGGTGTCCGCACAAGCGTGGCTCAGTCCGATCTCCTCGAGGCACCGCACCGTTCGGCCGCGCGTCAGGCCGTACAGTGCACACGACCGCACTGGTGTGGTCATGTCCGGTCGCGCCATGTACGTGGCCAGGTCTTGCAACGTCGAGCAGGTGCCACAGGCGCCTTGGTGCGTGACGATGTACCCGCCAGCGTGCGCGGCCGCCTCGTCGGCGAAAGTCCGCAAGCTGTAGTGGATTGTGTCGGTCTCGTAGCGCAGCGAGCAGACTGCAGCGGCCGCCTCAGCCGGCAGCGGCTCGCGGAGGTCCTTCGCATACGGATCGCCCTCGAGCTGCGGGGCGTTGAGCGGAATCTTGCGGCGAAACTCCATCACGGCGGCAGTGGTGCTCGCGGCCACGGGTTCGGCCGCCGACGCGGTGTAAACCGCGAGCGCTGACGCACCGAGCACCGCTGCGCTCAATACTTTGCGCATGCAGGGATACGTTGGTGCACCGCTCGAACGCGAGCAAAGCCCGACGGCACGGCTCCGTTCGGTGGATCGCACGGTGCGCCAATCGTAGCACCTCTCTCCCTTCGCGCGGGCGCGCGAAGCGCTCAGGCCCGCGTGTCGTCGAAGCTTCGTTCGAGCTTGGCGATCTCCGCTTCGGCTGCGCTAGCTGCACGTCATGCGGCTATGGGATTCCGTGCGACGCAAAGCTCGCGTCCGGCGCCTCGCGCGGTAGCGTCTCGGCGAGGTAGTGCCAGGCCTCGCGCCGCTCCCGCGGCGTCGCGCCGAGCTGGCTGTCGAGGAAGGCGCGCACTGCGAGGCTCAGCAAGCGCTGCTGTCGCGCAGGGCGCATGGCGCCGGAGGCGAGCTCGCCTGCGCACGGCCGGCGCCCCCAGCCCGTCAGGACGATCCCCTGCTCCGCGTCTCCCAGCGCTGCGAAGGGGTTGTCGCCGTCGTCCTGCGCGCGAAGACTGCGCTCGAGTTGACCGCAGCCGACGGTATCGGGATTCGGCCAGAGCTGGAGCCACAGCGCGGTGGTCCCCGAGAAGCCCATGTGCGTCCCCTGCGCGAGCGTGAGCAGCGCCGCATGTGGCGCGCGCTCGAGCAATGGGGTCGCGTTGCTCGCGTAGTCGATCATCGCGTCGTTGGTGGCCGCGATCATGAGCAGCGGAACCGGCGCGAACGAGAAGAAGCGCGGCGAGAAGAGCGCGCTCGGTCCGGCGATCGATATCGCGGCTCGCACGCGCGCGTCGCGCAGCTCGGGGTGGAACGCCACGAGCGCCGTGGTGAGCCCGCCGAGCGAGAATCCGATCGCCGCGATCCGCTCGGGATCGAGCGGCGCCGGGAGCGAAAGCTCGGGAATCCCTGCGAACAGCGAGTCGATCAGGAAGCGGACGTCGCCAGGCTGACTCGCGATGTCGTGCAGCGTGGGTCCCCCCGGCGCGTTCCAGTTCGAGAGCGGGAACTCCACCGATGCCACCGCGTAGCCGTAGCTCGCGAGGTGCTCCGCGAGCGGAGCTGCCTCGTGGCGAAGCGACAGGAAGCCATGGCTGTAGACGACGAGAGGGAGCGACCCGGTGCTGGACTCCGGCGCCCAGAGCGTCATCGCGAGCGTGCGTGTGAGAGCGCCCGCAAAGCTCCCGTTCGCCGGCGTGGGACGGCTCGCGTCGACGAGCGTGGCCTCGTGCCGCACGACCGCGAAGGGCCCCGGGGCGAGCCGGAGCGCGCTTTCGCTCCCGGCCGGGGGGCCCTGCGGCGAGAGGCCGGCGACGAAGCTGGCGCAGCCCGCTGCGGAGGCGATCGCAAGGCAAACGGCGAGCATGCGAGCGGCGCTTCGAAGCACGATCGACCCGAGCGCGGGAGGTCCGCCCGCCGAGCTTCCGCGTTCGGAAGTGCGGGGCGCAAGCGCCGTCGTCGGCGCTTGCTGGGGACGTTTCGGGAATTCAGGGCTTCGCACTCGCCGCCTTGGCTTCGGCCAGCCGCTCGAAGCGCCGGCCAATCGCAAACGCGAGGACGAGCCAGAGCATGATCAGCACCACGTTCACCACTGCGAAATGCCGCGGCGCGAATCCCAGCCACGTCCCGCCGGCGAAGACGAGACCGGCCGAGAGCACGTCGCCGAAGCGCACGAAGAAGGTGTCGTTGGCTTGCTTCGCCTTGTACTTCGCCTCCCGGCTGGTCGGCAGATAGAGGGCGTTTCGCGTGGTGTTCTGTAGGGAATAATCGACCGAGTTCTCGAGCAGCTTCGCCGTGCGAATGAACGCGAGAATCGGGATCACCGCTATCGACACGTAGCCGACGAGTGCGACCACGGGAAGCACGAGCAAGGCGACGCGGACGCCGAAGTACTTCAGCACGCGCGAGACCACGAACGCCTGAATCAGAGCCGAGAGCACATTCACCAGCGTGAAGAAATTTCCGTAGAACTCGCCGACCAGCTTTTTCTCATCGAGACTGCCGGCGGACGCGGCGCCGTGCGCAGCCGTGTACATGCTCATCACCGTCTTGCCGAGGATGTACTCGCCGTTGGTATTCACGAGATTGTAGAGAAGCATCAGGCATCCGATGAGCAGCAGATAACGATCCGTGAACACCAACGTGAAGCCGCTGCGCCCGCGGACCCGATCGTCCGGGGTGGCAGGGACTCCCGCGCGAGGGCGCTTTTCGCGCGAATTGACGACGTTGGTGAGCAGCATGCACACCCCGAGCAGCAGCGCTGCCCCGAGCATGAATGGATACGGACCGTAGAGCTTCACCAGCTGGCCCGTCACGAACGAGCCGACGATCGCGCCGAGCGATGAGCCGACACCCACAATCGCGAATAGCCGCTTGCCCTGCTCGACCGTGTACACGTCGTTCGCGAATGCCCAGAGCTGCGCGACGACCATCAGACTGAAGATTCCAACCCAGATGAAGAACGCAACGCCGATCGGGACACCTGCCCGACTGAGGCCGAAGAACGCGACCAGGCACGCGATGAAGAACAGGGTCACGCTGTTGATCAACACGACGCGCGACACCCGCGAGGCCAGCGCGCTGTAGAGCGGCACGAGGATGATCAGCAACACGGCGATCGCCGCTGCGGCGTAGCTCTTGACCTCTGCTCCGCCGGGCACCGTCAGGATGAGGGGCTCGCGAATCGTCTTCAGCAGATAGTAGGCGGCGAGCAGGAAGAAGATGTTGAGCATCAGGAGGAGCGCGGTGAGACCCTCTCCTCCGCGCACGTCCGCGAACACACCGAGGCTGCGATCGAGGAGCCCCTTCGGCGCGTCGCCTGGCGTCGCGATGCGGCGAACGCTCAGAATCTCACCTGCAAGCGAAGCCCCAACTCGTACGGCATCAGCGTCCAGCTCGCTCGTGTGGGGGGAGCGGCCGCGAAGGTTGCTTCGTACTCCTCGAGATCGCTTCTACCGTGCCACGGCTGGCTCCACAACATCGCCTCTCCGACGGCGATTCCGATTCCCCCGGAAGTCCAACCGCCCTTCTCGTGGAATGCCTGGGTGACGATCACCGCGCCTGCGGTGTTCAAGGCGACGTTGAAGAAATGCGCCTTCCAATCCCAGCGCCGATCCGATTCGTGCGCCGCCTGTCGCAGCAGCGTCTCGCCCTGCGCGACCCGCTCGAGGCATGTCTCCTCGTCGGGGAGCGCCTCGACTCGCAGGGGCTCGGACCCCAAGCGCGCCACCGGCCGCGAGAAGTAGAGTCGCGTCACGCCGATGACGGCCTTGACGGCGCCCACGGTCAAGTCCGCCCGCTGTCCGGCATCGTCTTCCAGCCCCGCGCGAGTGCTCTGAAAGACCACGCCCACTCCGTAGAACCCGATCCACCCTCGCCACCACAAGTCCGCATAGAGTTCGTGCGAGTCGGCGCGATCGACCAGCCACTGCAAACGCGCCTGGGTTCGGGCGCTACAGGCGGAGATATCGAGCGTCTGCGGGACCTGAGCATCCGCCTGCCCCGTCCGGGAAATGCAGATGGCCAGCAGCATCCCCGCAAACAGGGCCCGACGACGGATTCGTCGGGCCCGTGAGTTGCGCGCCGAGATCTGGATTCCAGGCTGCACCGAGTCCCTCGCGATCCTGATCAAGGCTTCGGGTGATACGGATCGGCCGGCACCGCTCGCGTCACGACGACCTTGGTAGCCACCATCTTGTTTCCGGCCTTGTCGTAATAGATGGTCACCGGAAGACCGGCTTTCACGGTCTCAATCGAGACGGGCTTGCCGGTTTCATCGACGTAGGTCGTCGTCTTCGTGTACGAGTAGCTGATGGGATCCGATGACGTCGTGGTCTTCACGACGATGGTTCCCGGGCCGAACTGGCTGATGGTGCCCGTGGATGTCGTCGTAGTCGTCGTGGTGGTTTCCTTGACGGCGGGCTGCGCGAGGGCATCTGTGCCGAGCAGCATCACACCAAGCAAAGTAGCCCTGCCGAGATTTCGGATCATGCTCTTCATCCTGGTTCTTCCTCGTATTGGAGGACCGAAAAAGGTCCTTCTGGCAAGGTGCACAGCAAGGGACATGCCGCGTGATGGGCAGGCTGGCGTGCCCAGCAGCTCCCGCGTCTGCGCTTCTTGTAAGTTTGGCTGCAATCGCGGGTAGTTTCTTCAAACCGGCAGACGCTGGTGGCTACGCAGGCTCCGGAGCGTTCCCCTATGCTCCCGAGCATGCTGCTGTCTGATCGAGCGCTGCAGATCGCGCGGCCCACTTCGTGGCATCCGTAAAGCTGCCGCTCCCGGCGGGCGCCGTCGCCACCGCCGTCGTTTCGGCAGCGATGATCGCCCAGCAGGTCGCCGGGAAGGCGACGCGCGATACGTTGTTTCTCACGAGCTTCGACGTGAAGGCCTTGCCCTCGATGATGGCGGTCTCCGCGGTGCTCTCGATCGTTGCGGTCCTCTGGCTCTCGAAGCTGATCCTGCGACACTCCCCGGCGAAGGTCGTTCCGGCCAGCTTCGCGGTGAGCGGCATGGCACTGCTCGGCGCGTGGGCGCTCTCGTTTCCCGCTCCGCGACTTGCAGCGGTCGCTGTCTACGTGCACACCGCGCTCTTCGGCGCGTCGGTGATTTCCGCCTTCTGGTCGTTCGTGAACGAGCGATTCGATCCGCGAACCGGCAAGCGCGCCATCACGTTCATTGCGGGCGGAGGAACGCTCGGCGGCGTGGTGGGTGGAGTCCTGGCCTGGCGCGCAGCCTCGGTGATCGCGGTTCCGACGATGCTTCCATTGCTCGCTGCCATGAACCTGATCTGCCTGTGGGGCAGCCTGCGTTCGCGAAATACCCAGACATTGCGGTCGGCGGATCCTCCGGTGGCAGGTGAGGATGGCCAGGATCGGGTCGCCGACGGGATCGAGCAGGTTTCGATGGCGGAGTTTTCGCCTCTGCGCATCCTCCGCGAGGCGCCCTACCTGCAGAATCTGGCGCTCGTGGTCGCGCTGGGCGCCGTCACATCCGGGTTGCTCGATTACGTGTTCAGCGCCGAGGCGGTGAGAGCGCATGCCAAGGGCCCGGACCTCCTGTCGTTCTTCGCGCTCTTCTGGCTCTCGGTGGGCGTTGTGTCTTTCGCTCTGCAAACGCTGCTCGGCCGAATCGCCCTCGAGAAGCTCGGTCTCGCCGTGACCATCGGGCTGTTGCCGGGCGTGGTCATCTTGGGGGGAGTGTTCGGGCTCGCAGTGCCCGGACTCTGGAGCACGGCGATCCTGCGGGGCGGCCGCGATGAAATCCCTGGTCGGTGTCACCGGAAGCTTGGGGTAAACGCCGACGTTGATCGCCACCGTGCCAACGTTGCCGAGGAAAATGGTGTAGCCGTCGGGCGCCGCGCGCGCGGCCGCTTCCAGTCCGAGAGTGCCTGAGGCGCCGGCCCGGTTCTCGATCACGATCGGCTGGCCCAGCAGTTCGCCCAGGCGATTCTGGAAAATCCGCCCGACGAAATCCGAGGCGCCGCCCGGGGCGAACGGAACGATCATGCGCACCGGCTTGACCGGATATCCCTGCGCGAGCACCAGGCTTGGCGTGAGGGCAAAAAGGAC
>JANNIY010000062.1:0-19009 GCA_031405455.1 Deltaproteobacteria bacterium
TGACGACGGTGACGATTCGAGCCTGCGCATGCTTGCGAAAAAACGGCAGCAGCGTGCCCGTCAGCGAGAACGCTCCCAGATGATTGGTGGCAAGGTGCAGCTCGTGCCCAACGCTGTTGCGCGCCAGCGGGACGAGCACGCAACCGGCGTTGTTGATCAAGAGATCCACGCAGCCCAGCTGCGCCGAAACCTGGCGGCCGAATTCCCGGATCGATTCGGGCTCGGTGACATCCAGCTCGATCATCCTCGCGTCGGCACCGGGCACTTTCGCCAGCAGCTCAGCCTGTGCCTTCCGAGCTTTGTCCAGGTTTCGGCATGCCATCACGACACTCGTGCCCATGCGCGCGAGCGCGAGCGCCGTCTGAAAACCCAGGCCGCCATTTGCGCCCGTGATCACTGCAACCTGATCTGACACGAAAATCACTCTCCTCCGCTCATGCTGGCCGCACGCGCCGGTTCAGCGGCGCTCCTCAGCCCTTCGCGAACGCCGCGCCGGCGAGATAGCCGCCGAGCAGGATCGCGCCGGTCAGCACGACCCACAGGTCGGTGAGGCGGCCCAGCATTTCGGGTGCGTGCCGAACCCCCATGAACTCGCGAATGATGATGCGCACCTTGATCAGCGCGATCACGATCGCGCTCGCCGTGATCGCGGAGCTGCGCGCCAGGGCGGCCTGGCCGTCGAGCGAGACGACCCCCAGCTGCAGGATCGTAATCGCGGAAAGCGCCAGCCAGACGACGCTCAACCTCTTCTCGACACCGGCGTTCACGGCTCACCTCATGACGTAGAGCAGGGCGAAGATCAGGACCCATAGGAAGTCGATCGTGTGCCAGTAGGTTGCGCACGTCTCGACGATCACCTGCGAGCGCCGGGCGGGGTTCCGGAGCTGATGGACGGCGACGGCGAGGACGACGAAGCCGATCAGGAGATGGATGAAGTGGATCGCCGTCAGGAAGTAGTAGAAGGAGAAGAACTCGTCGCTGGTGAAGGTAAACCCCTGTCCGATCTCCACCACCCATTCGCGCAGCTTCGAGACGAGGAACGCGAAGCCGAAGAACATGGTCAGGAACGCGTTCGTCGTCGCGGCCTGGTACGAACCCTCGCGGGCCGCCTGAACACAGCGCGCCACGAACAAGGAGCTCGTCAACAGCAAGAGGGTGTTGACCACCCCGACGCGCAGGTCGAGGTGCGCCTGCGACGCCAGGAAGAGATCGGGGTTCCGCGCCCGGCTGACGACGTAGACGGTGAAATAGGAGGTGAAGACGAACGCCTCGAAGAGGACGAAGGCCCACATGTCCGGCTGGCCGGGCACGAAGCGGGCAGCCTCGAGCGGACCCCGTGCGCCGGACTGCGCGCTCGCGGCGTTCGTCATCGCGCGGCCTCCAGCAAGCCGCTCGACCGAGGCGCTCGATCCTTCGCGAGTTCCGGCAATGGGCCGGTGCCGAAGTCCTCACGCAGGATCAGCCGTCGGAGCAGGGTGAGGAAGACGCTCGTGTAGGTGACGAACACGCCCATGTTGATCCACCACGCGATCGTGCCGTTCCAGGCGAACGGGCCGCTCCTGAAGATCCATGCGGGGGCAACGACCACCTCCGTGAGCGCATTGCAGAGATTCAGGTAGGCGAACCACTTCGGGAAGACGCCGTTCTCGTCGAGCAGGACCGCGACCATCCAGACCAGCGACCCGATCAGGAACACGCCCATGGTTCCTTCGAACGACAAGAACGCGAAGTCGTAGAGCCAGACCATGAGCGCCGGATCGCGATCGGGCCGCATGGCGCCAACCGTGCCCACGATGCCCATGAGCAGCATGCCGGGAAGCGTCGAGAGGGCGTAGATCACGAGGTACGAGTACGCGAACGCACGGCTCACCGACATGCGCCGCATCGAGTAGGCCAGCGTCGCGTTCATGATCGCCGTCGCGCCGCCCACGATGAAGACGATGCCGTACCCGTAGATCAGGCCGTGGCGCCGATCGGCGAACCACTGCACGATCTCCGAGGGGTCGAGCGAGGGCTTCGGCGGGGGCTGCGTGCGAGTGATCACGAAGAAGAGCAGACCATACAGGTTGTAGAAGACGACCAGGGTCCACCACCCGATCCACAGCTCGCGCTTCTCGTCATGGCGCAGCTGCCACGCGATCTTGCGAAGGAACGAGCGGGGCGGCTCCGCGGGCACGGTCGCCGTGGCCGACTCGTTCATGACGTCACCGCCTCTGCTTCGGCCCGCTGGCGCTGGATCGCGCGACCGAGCACGACGGCCATGACGACGATCCAGGCGCCGATGGCGACGTTTCGCACCCAGAACGTCAGCAGTCCGTCCCACGCGATGGGGCCCGTCAGCGCCGCCCCCACGAACGCAGCCGGCGCCAGCAGCGCGGCGACAACGAGATTGAAGTGCGCCACCCACCGCCGGAAGACCGGTCGCTCGTGGCGATCGAGATAGATCGCGAGCGCGAGGATCACGCTCTGCGCGATCAGGAATCCGACCTGACTCGAGAAGGTTACCCACGCGAGATCGTTGAGCAGAAGGGTCAGCTGCGGATCCCGCTCCGGGCGGAAGGCGGCGAGCAGCCAGAAGAGATTGGCCATCAAGAAGATCGTGGGGCCGGCGGCCGCGCACGCGATCATGGCATACGAGAAGATCGGCGTGCGGTGGGCCATCCTGCGGATCTGCAACGCGATCAGCGCCAGGATCGGAATCAGACCGACGGCGAACCAGTTGAAGACGATCATGCTGTAGCGGATGCGCGGGAGGTTCTCCGGATCGCGGTAGAAAGCGGCGACCTGCTCCGCCGACAGGGTTGGAGACATCGGCGGGACGAACCCAGGGAACAGCAGGAAGGCAGAGAGCCAGACGAGTCCCACCGCCGCGAGCGTCCACAGCAGCAACACCTCGCCGTCGGCACGTCGCATCGCGTCGGATCCTCTCCAGGCATCGGACGTCGCGCGGGCGTCGGCTGCCTCTGCAGAATCGAGCGGCAGGATAGCCGATCGGCTAGTCTGGCGGCATGCGCTTCGCGAGGGCCATGGCGGCGAGCCCCTCCGGCTCCGCCCCCCACACCGCCGCGCAGACCCGCATCATCGACGCCGCCCTCGCGCTGTTCGCCGAGCACGGCATCAGCGGCACCTCGCTACAGATGATCGCGGACGCGATCGGCGTGACGAAGGCTGCCGTCTACCACCAGTACAACGCCAAGGACGAGATCGTCCTCGTCGTCGCCGAGGTAGTGCTCGCGGGGCTGGCGGCGGCGCTGACCGCCGCGGAGGCCGAGCAGTCCCGCTCGCGAGCGCGCGAGGTGTTGACCGCAGGGATGATCGACCTCGCCGTCGAGAGCCGCCGCATGGCCAGCATCCTCCAACGCGACCCGGTCATGCTGAGGTTCCTCGAAGAGCACGAACCCTTCCGACGCGTGATGGAGCGTGTGAACCGCGTGCTGATGGGCGGCAGCTCCGGTCCGCGCGCACGGATTCAAGCGGCGACGCTCGCGGGGGCGATCGCAGGGGCTGTCGTCCACCCGCTCGTCCTGGAACTCGACGACGAGACGCTCCGCTCCCAGCTACTGGAACAGGCGCGCAAGCTGCTTCCGCTCCGCGGCTAGCGTCGGAGCCAGCACCGCACGGCCGGACGCCGGAGTTCAAGCCGCGGCGACGGGCAGGCTCAGCGCGCCGCGGATCGGACCCGAGCAGGTCCGCTCCACGCGCGACTCCGTCATCCGGTAGTCCGGGAACCGCGCGAGCAGCTCCTCGAACGCCACGCGCGCCTCCAGGCGCGCCAGGTTCGCACCCAGACAGAAGTGGGCGCCGAAGCCGAACGCGACGTGCGGGTTGGGATCGCGCAGCACGTCGAAGCGCTCGGGTTCCTGGAGCGTGCGCTCGTCGCGGTTGGCCGAGCCGAAGAGCAGCAGGACCTTGCCACCCTCCGGGATGGTGACCCCATGCAGCGTCACAGGCGCAGTCAGCGTGCGCGCGAGTCCCTGCACCGGCGAGTCATACCGCAGGAACTCCTCGATCGCGCAGTGGATGCGCGCCGGGTCCTGGGCGAGCAGGCGCCGCTGGTCGCGGTGGCGGTCGAGCAGGATCGCAGCGTTGCTGATCAGGTTCGTCGTCGTCTCGTTGCCCGCCACGAGCAGCAGGAACGAGAAGCCGATCAGCTCGGGCTCGCTGAGTCGCTGGCCATCGATCTCCGCGGTGAGCAGCGCGCTCAGCAGGTCGTCGCGCGGGTCGCGTCGTCGCTGCTCGAGGATCTCCGCGAGGTAGCGCGCGAGATCGATCGCCGGTTTGAGCGCCTCCGCCTCGCTTTCGCTGCCGCCGGCTTTCGACGGATCGAATTGCGCCACCGCGGTCGACTTCTCCTTGAACCACTCCTGGTCCTCGGCGGGTACGCCCAGCATCTCGGCAATCACGATCGTCGGCAGCGGCGCCGAAAACTCGCGCACCAGATCGAATTCGTTCCGACCCTCGAGCTTGTCGAGCAACGAGCGCGCGATGGCGCGGATGCGCGGCTCGAGGTGCGCAACGCGACGCGGGGTAAAGGCGCGGCTCACGAGCGCGCGCAGCTTCGTGTGCCGCGGCCGGTCCGTCGTGATGAGGAGCGGGATGCCCCCTGTGGCCTTCACCTGGTCGAAGTCCGGTATGCCCACGGCGACGCCCTTGCCCGAGATGAAAAGGTCGGGCGCTTGCAGCGCGGCGAGCACGTCGGCGTAGCGCGAGAGCGTCCAGAATCGCAGCTGCGCGTTGTGATGGACGGGGAATTCGTCGCGGAGCCGGCGGTAGATCGGATAGGGGTCCTGGTGCAGCGCCGGATCGTAGGGATTGAATTCCACCGTGACCTCTCGCTGGGGGAAGCGTCGATCCGCGGTCCCCGAGTCGCTGTCAGAGCGCCTCGACCACCATCGCCATGCCCATGCCGCCGCCCGCGCACATCGAGACGCAGCCGAGGCGGGCGCCTCGCCGTCGGAGCTCGTGCACCATGCTGACGACCATACGCACTCCGGTGGCGGCGATCGGGTGGCCCAGGCTGCAGCCGCTGCCGTTCACGTTGCAGATCTCCTGGTCGATTCCGAGCGCGCGCGTGGTGGCGACGGGAACCGAGCAGAAGGCCTCGTTGATCTCGAAGAGATCGATGTCGCCGAGGTCGAGCCGTGCGCGAGCCAGCGCCTTCGGAATCGCATCGATCGGCGCCAGTCCGGTGCGCCGGGGCGCGACCCCCACCGCGGCCCAGGAGCGGATCGCAGCCAGCGGCTGGAAGCCGTTCGCGGCCGCGTACTCCGGATCCATCAGCAGCGCCGCCGCCGCGGCGTCGTTGACGCCTGCCGCGTTGCCGGCCGTCACGGTGAAGCCTTCGATTTCGGGATGGAGGGGCTTGAGCTCGGCCATGCTCGCCAGCGTGAGGCCGCGCCGGGGATGCTCGTCGGTGTCGAAGCGGCGGAGCTTTCCGTCCGGACCCTGGATCTCGACGGGAACGATCTGGGACTTGAAGGCGCCCGAGTCGATGCTCTCGATCGCGCGCCCGTGGCTGTAGACCGCCCACTGGTCGACGTCCGTTCGTGTCAGGCCCGCCTCGACGACCGTGTTGTGCCCGACGGTGATCGACATGTCGAAGGCCGGCGCGTCCGGCGTCTCCGGATGCGACGGAGGCATCCAGAGCTGCGGGTCCGCGCCGGTCGCGAGCCGCTTCTGGCACAGCGGCATCGTGCTCATGCTCTCGGTTCCGCCCGCCAGCACGACGCGATCCATGCCGGCCGCGATCGATCCGGCTGCGGTCGCGATGGCGCCAAGGCCGGCGGCGCAGTGTCGATTCGTCGCCAACCCCGGCACGCTCTCGAGACCCAGCACGACGGCCGTGTGGCGTGCGATGACGCCACCACCCTGGAGACTCTCGGCGATGATGAGATCGTCGATCTCGCGCGGCTCGATCTGCGTGCGCTCGAGCACGGCTCGGACCACCACCTGGGCGAGCTGGAATGCGTCCTGGGTCACCAGCGATCCCTTGCGCGCACGCCCGATCGGCGTTCGCACGGCTTCGACGATCACGGGGTTCTGCATGGGTGGAATCAGCCTCCGAGACCGTGAAAGCAGAACTCCCAGGCCTCCTCGGCCGAGACGCGCGTCCGGGGATTCTGGACCAGCCGATTCATGAGCCAGCTGTACATCACCGTCTGCTGGATGAGCAGGGCGGTACGCCGCGTATCCGTCACCTGGATCACGCCCGCCGCGACCGCGCCGTCGAGCAGCTCGACCAGCATGCGCGAGATCGGGGCCATCACCGCGGCGAGGCGCTCGGGGTTCTTGACCGCGAGCTGCAACGAGAACTCCGAGATCGGAACGCGGTTGTGCGCTCCGCGCTTGCGGCCCGTCCCGAGAGGCTCGCACCATTCGTGCAGACAGATCGTGAAGGCGCGAAGCCGCTCGAGCGGTTTGGATTCGGACTCGACGGCCTTGCGGAGGTCATCGAGCGACTCGCGGATGATCTCCTCGAGGAGCGCGAACAGCAGCTCGTCCTTGCCGTCGAAGTACTGGTAGAACCCTCGCAGCGACTGCTTCGAGCGATCGACGACCTCCTGGATCGTGAACTCGGTCGTGCCCTTCTCGTCGATCAACCGGAACGCCGCATCCAGCAGTCGCTGGATACGCTGTTCCGCGCGCGAGCGCGCAGCGCTCAGGCTGCGCGAGACCGCTCGCTGGCGCCAGGCGGGCGCGGCTTCTGCTTGCGCGTCGTCGATTTTCGCCATGGAAGCAGGGAATCCTTAGTCCAGCGTCGAAGTCATCGCCATGCGCCCGAGCCGACTGAAAAACACATTCTCTCAGAATGAGAACTGAATTGCCATGGGATTTGCTCGCGGCTAGTCTGGCTGGGACGCGCGCGGCTCGAAAGGAGTCCAGGATGCGGATCGGCCTGATGCTCGGCCCGGAGCGGGGGCGCTACCGCCACAAGGTTGCGCAGCTGATCGCCGATGCCGAGGCCGCCGAGCGGGACGGCTTCGCCTCGCTCTGGGTGCCCCAGATCCCCGGAGATTTCGACGCGTTCACGATGATCACGCTGCTCGGTCGCGCGACGCAGCGGGTCGAACTCGGGACCGCGGTCCTGCCGATCCAGACGCGCCATCCGATCGCCATGGCGCAGGAGTTCCTGTCGAACCAGGCCGTGTGCGAGGGGCGCTTCACGCTCGGCCTCGGCGCGTCGCACCATTGGGTCATCGACGGCCAGCTCGGTCTCCCCTACGAGCGTCCGGCGCATTTGATGCGCAACTACCTCGAAGTCTTGAACGCGGCCCTGAAAGGCCCGGGCTCGGTGGACGTCGAGAACGACGGGTACCGCGTACACAGTCCGATCGACGTCACGGACCATGGCCCCAATTCGATCGTGCTCGCCGCCCTCGCCCCGGTGATGCTTCGCATCGCTGGCGAGCAGGCGTCGGGAACGCTCTTGTGGATGGCGGATGAGCGTGCGGTGGCAGAACACGTCGTCCCGCGCATTACGAAGGCTGCCGCCGGGGCAGGCAGACCCGCTCCGCGGATCATCGCCGGGGTCCCCGTCGCGCTCTGCCCCAACCACGAAGTAGACGCTGCGCGCCAGTGGGCGAACCAGGCGCTCGGTCACGCCGAGTACTCGCCGAACTACCAGCGGCTGCTCGAGCACGGGGATGCCACCGACGTCGGCGACATCCTCGCCGCCGGGGACGAGTCGGCCGTCAGCCTGCGCTTGCGTTCCTTCCGCGACGCCGGCGTCACCGACCTGGCGGTCCGTGTCCTCGCGCTCGGGCGCGATCGCAACGCGCGCATCGAGTCGCGCAAGCGAACGCTGGCGTTCCTGGCTTCGCTCTGCCCCGAGCTCTGACGCATCGCGCCGGAGCGGGTCGCGTCAGCGGTCGTAGTCGACCACGATCTCGCGACTCATCGGAACCGCCTGGCAGGTGAGCACCCAGCCCGCCTCGACCTCGTCAGTCGACAACGCGTTGTTGGCGCGCATCCTGGCCTTGCCCGTGTCGACGAAGGCCATGCAGGTGGCGCAATTTCCCTGCTCGCACGCGAACGGCGGCTTGAGAGCCGCGCGTCGGGCGGTGTCGAGGATGGTGTCGCCGCGCTCGTAACGCAGGCTGTGCTTGCGGCCGCCGAGCCGGATCACGATCGACTCGGTCTCGGAGCTTTCGCTCGCCGCGGGCTCTTCGGCGGGCAGCTCGAAGCGCTCGATGAACAGCTGACTCCCAGCGATTTCACGCCGCGCCAGGCCGGCTTCGACCGCATCCATGTACGGACCCGGGCCGCAGACGTAGAAGTCGGCGTGCGCGCGGTCTCCGACGAGCGCCGCGCAAGCTTCGGCAGCGAGGAACCCTCGCTCCGAGTCGAGGTGATGATGCAGCGAGAGTCGCCCCCCGGATGCCGCGCGCAGGCGCTCGAGCTCCGCTGCGAAGATGACGCCATCCGCGCTGCGGTTGGCGTACACCAACGCGATCTCGCGCGCCGTGGTGGCAAGCGCGCTCTTGATGAGCGAGAGGACCGGCGTGATGCCGCTGCCCCCCGCGAACGCCACGATCGGAACCTCGGCTGCGCGCAATACGAAACGTCCCGTCGGAGGCAACACCTCGATCACGTCGCCCGGGGTGAGCACGTCGTTCATCCAGTTCGACAGCTTCCCATCGGGAACGCGCTTCACCGTGACGGTGAAGCGGTCGCCCGTGTCCGGTGAGCTCGACATCGAATAGGACCGCACGACGGACTCGCCGCCGACCGTCGCTCGGAACGTGCAGAATTGTCCGGCGGCGTATGCGAACGTCTGCTCGAGCTCCGGCGGGATCTCGAGCACGAAGGAGCGCGTATCGGGGGTCTCGTCGACGACGGCGACCACCGCGAGAGAACGATACGCGTGGTTGGATTCCATCGGGCTCGTCGGGGTGCGGGGGAGGTTGTCGAGGATAAGCGCGCAGCGATTTCTGTGCAAGACCGCTCTCTAAAACTGCTAGTATGATTCTCGCTGATGGATGCCCGCGACACGCCCGAACAGGCCGAACTCCGCCGCACCGCCCGCCAGCTGGCGCGCGAGCTCGGGCCGCGCAGCGTGGCCGATCTCGACGACGGCGCACGCCGCGAACGCCTCGCCGCGGCGGTGCGCGACGCCGGCTGGCTCGAGCTGCGTCACGACGCGGGCAGCGGCGCTCCGCTCGCGAGCGGAGTCGAGGCCGCGATCATCGCCGAAGCGCTGGGGGAAGCGGCCGCCGATGTTGCATTCGCGGGACCGATCCTTGCGGCCGATCTCGCCCGCCGCGCCGGCGCGCGCCCCGCGGAGGGTGCCACGGTCGCCTTCTCGCCCAACTTGATCCACGTCGCTGTGGTGTCGGGCCACGCTACGACGACACCGATCCACGTCGTCGACTCCGACGCCGGCTGGCCAGCCATGGCGTACGTCGTGGTTCCCGACGGTCGTGGCAACCGCCTCGCCAGCGTACGCGTTGATGGCGAGGGAGCCGGCGCCGATCTCACGCGAACACTCCGCAGCATCCCAGCCGGTGAGCGACTACTCGCGGTTCCCGACGCGTCGCGGCTTCTCACGCGCGCCGATCTCGACGCCTGGGCCAGTCTGGGCCTGGCCCTCACGTGCGCCGACCTGATCGGGGCAATGCGCGGCGTGCTCGATCTCACGGTCGCCTACGCAAAGGACCGCCGGCAATTCGGCGTTGCGATCGGAACCTTCCAGGCCGTGCAGCACCTGCTCGCGGAGGCCCGTTGCCTGGTGGAAGGGGCCTTCAGCGTCGCGTTGCACGCAGCGTGGGCCGTCGACGAGCTCAGCTCCGACGAGGCCCGCAGCGCCGGGCGCGTGGCCAAGGCGTATTGCGCGCGCGCCGCGCGCACCGTCTGTGAGACCGCCGTGCAGGTGCACGGCGGAATGGGGAATACCTGGGATTGCATCGTTCACGTCTACCTGCGCCGCGCGTTGCTCTCGTCGCAATGGTTTGGCGACGACGGCGAGCAGCTGCGTCAGCTTCAGCGGACGCGTCTGGGGGTCGCCGATGGACCTGCGTGACTCGCCGGCGGAAGCGGAGTTCAGGCAGCGCTTCCGTGCCTGGCTGGCCGTGAGCAATCCGGGCCTTCCGGTCTCGTCGACCGACGACGAGTACTGGGCTCGGCAGGCGGAGTGGCACACCGCGCTCTACGACGCCGGCTTCTTCGGGCTCTCCTGGCCCGCGCGCTTCGGCGGTCACGACCTGCCCACGGTCTTCGACGTGATCCTCGACGAGGAGCTCGCGGCCGCGGGTGCGCCGCCGCGTCCGAGCCTCGGATATCTCGTCCAGGGGATCTCGACGCACGGAAGTGACGCGATCCAGAAGCGTTTCCTTCCCGGCATGATCAGCGGGCGCGAGCGTTGGTGCCAGGGCTTCAGCGAACCCGACGCCGGATCCGACCTCGCGGCGCTGCGCACGACGGCGACGCGCGACGGCGACGAGTTCGTGATCAACGGTCACAAGATCTGGACCAGCTACTCCGACGTCGCCGACTGGTGCTTCCTGCTCGCGCGCACCGACCCGAGCGTGCCGAGGCACAGGGGCCTTTCCGCCTTCGCGGTGCCGATGCAGCAGCCCGGCATCGAACAACGACCGCTGCGCATGATCAACGGAGTCACCACCGAGTTCGGTCAGGTGCTGTTCGACGGCGCGCGCGTGCCGGCCGAGAACATGATCGGCGAGCCCGGCGAAGGCTGGCGCGTGGCGATGACGATCGTCGGCCACGAACGGGAGCCCGGCGAACTCGGCTACGTCGCGCGCTACTCCAAGATGGTCAAGGATCTCGAGACGGCGGTGGGCAAGGATCCGCGTGCGTTTCGGAGCGACCAGCGGCAAGCCGTCGCCTGGGCGTACGTGCAGTCGGAGATGCTGCGGCTGCATGTCTGCCGCCGGCTTTCCGAGCGTCTCGACGGACCCGACCACGGGCCGGGCGGCTCCATCGACAAGCTGCTGATGACGTGGGTCGAGCAGGCGGTCGGCGCCGCGGCGCTCGCCGTGGCCGGATCGCGCGCGGTGACCGACACGAACGACGTGGGATTGAAGATCTACCTGTACAGTCGCGCGCAGAGCGTGATGGGCGGAACCTCACAGATCCAGAAGAACATCATCGCGACGCGGATCCTCGGCCTGCCAACGGCCTGAGCGCACCGCACGCCCAGCGAGGAGATCCGATGAACTACCCGCTTTCCGACGTGATCCGCGTCGAGACCGACGGTCCCGTGCGCATTGTAAAACTCGCCCGTCCGGACCAACTCAACGCGGTGAACGCGGAGCTGCACCGCGCGCTGACCCGTCTGTTTCCGCTGCTCAGCGCCGACTCCGACGCGCGGGTTGCCGTCATCACCGGCGAAGGGCGCGCGTTTTCGGCCGGCGGCGACATGGATCTGCTCGACCGGATGGCGAAAGACCGTACGCTGCGACGCGACGTGATAGCGGAGGGTCGCGAGCTCGTGCTGAACATGATCCGCTGTCGGATCCCCGTGGTGGCCGCGGTCAACGGACCGGCCGTGGGCCTCGGCTGTAGCGTGATCGCGCTCTCGGACGTCGTCTACATGGCGGAGTCGGCCTATCTGTCGGACCCGCACGTGATGGTGGGCCTCGTCGCGGCCGACGGCGGTCCCCTCGTCTGGCCGCTGCACACGAGCCTGCTGCTCGCGAAGGAGTACGCGTTCACGGGCGACCGGATCAGCGCGGCGCGCGCGGCGCAGATCGGACTCGCGAATCACGTCTGCCCGGATGGCGAAGTGTTCGCGGCGGCGCTCGCCGCCGCCCGCAGGATCGCCGCGTTGCCGCGTCAGGCCGTGGAGGCGACCAAGCGCGTGCTGAACCTGCACGTCGAGCGCGCGGTCCTGGCCAGCATCGACTTCGCGCTGGCGGCCGAGACCGAGTCGTTCGACACGCCCGAGCTGCGCGCAAACCTCGACCGTTTCCTCGGACGGAAATAGGAGAACACGGTGGCCAAGCGAACGAGATATGCGGAGTACAAGGATTGCTACGCGAACTTCCGGTTCGAGCTGAGCGAAGAGGGCATCCTGCTCATGCAGTGCCACACGAACGGTGGCAGCCTGGTGTGGGATTGGAAGGCGCACGACGAGATGTCGGATGCGTTCGCCGACATCGCGGGCGATCGCGAGATCAAGGTCCTGATCCACACCGGCAGCGGCGAGAACTACAACGCCAACTGGGGCGCGCCGCCGAGTGATATGAAGAAGCCCATCTACCTCGCGATGGACGACCAGAAGGGCCTCGCGAAGCTCGACGAGAAGGCCTGGTACGGGCGCATGCTGATCGAGAACGTGCTCGCCGTCGACGTACCGATGATCAGCGCCGTCAACGGCCCGTGCAACATCCACTCCGAGGTTCCCTTGCTGGGGGACATCGTGCTGGCGTCCGAGGACGCCTACTTCCAGGATCTCGCCCATTTCCCGCGCGGGATGGTGCCGGGCGACGGGCAGCATGTGATCTGGCCGATGCTCGTCGGACGCAACCGCGCGCGCTACATGCTCCTCACCGGGAAGAAGCTGAGCGCACAGGAAGCGCTCGCATGGGGCGCGGTCGGCGAAGTGCTGCCCAAGGACAAGCTGCTCGACCGGGCGTGGGAGCTGGCGCGCGAGCTGGCCAAACGCCCGCCTCTCACGCTCCGCTACACGCGCATGCTGTTCACACAGGACTTCAAGCGCGCATTTCTCAACGAGCTGGCCCATGGCCTCGCGCGCGAGACGTATGCGCAGCGCCAGTTCTTCCCGGTCGGTGGCGGAATGACGCCGCTCGATCGGCCGTGGAACCAGGAGCCCTGGTCGGACTGACTTCGGGCTCGAGGGGCGGCCGCCGGTGCACACGGGTAGCCATCCATGAGTCGATTTGACTCATCATGATGAGGCAAATAATCTTCCTGCATGACGAAGCGGATGCAGGTGCTGGTGGAGGACGCCGAGTACCGCCGGATCCAACGGATCGCGAAGCGCCGTCACATGACCCTCGCCGAATGGGTGCGACAGGTGCTTCGCGCTGCGTCTCGGGAAGAGCCGGCCGGCGATCCCGGCAAGAAGCTGGCGGTGGTGCGTGAGGCCGCCACACATGAATACCCGAGCGGAGACATCGGGCAGATGCTCCCAGGGCGAACGGCTCGTAACCGACACCGAGGTTCTCCAGGAGATCCTGCATCGCTACGTCGCCATCGATCGCCGTGACGCCATCCAGCCCGCGTTCGATGCCGTGCTGGGCGTCGTCGACGACGTCTTCTCCATCACCCGGCAGGACACCGAGCGCGCAAGAAAGATCGTGCTCGGTTCACCCCGGCTCTCCGCGCGCGACGCGATCCACGTCGCGGTCATGCAGCAGCACGGCATCACCCGGATCCTCTCCTTCGACTCCGCCTTCGATCGCGTGCCCGGCATCACGCGCCTCAGCTGATCGCCCACGGTTCCGCCGCCGGAGTCGAGCGCTGGGTACTCGAGCCGGGGCTCAGTTTCTGCCCATGAGCGCCCTGGCGATCGCCGTAGCGCTCGGGAAGGAGCCCGTGATCCCGGAGCTCATGTAGCCAGCGTCGGTGATGAGCGTGATGCCGTTGATGCCGGATGCGGCGTCGCTGCACAGGAAGAGCAGCGGGTAGGCCTGCTCCTTTGGGGTCGAAGCCTCGATTCCGGTTTCGGCACGATAGTCGGCCCCGAAGCCGAGCCACATCGCCTTGTTCGCCTGCGCGAGCGGCGTATCCGTCGGCCCGGGACACGTCGCATTGATGCGTATGCCCCGCTTCAGCATCGGGAAGGCCTGGCTCGACACGTAGGCGCAGACGGCCTGCTTCATCCAGTAGTAGTTGGCCTTGTCGTGCTTCTGGACCCAGGCGACGGCGCTGTCGAAATCCGGCGTAGCGAGCAGCTCCTTCAGCTCGCCCAGGTGCGCCTCCCAACCGAGGCCGGCCGCCGACGAGATGAAGCCGATCGCGGCCCCGCGGCCGAGCAGGCCCTTCGCGAGCATGCGATCGATCAGGTGCCGGTGACCGATGAAGTTGATCTTCTCGATGCCCGGCGTTCCGTCGGCGACGCCGGCGCAAGCGAGGAGCGCGTGCACCGGCCCCCCGCACGCATCGACGGCGGCATCGATGGACGCCTTCTCCGCGAGGTTCAGGGGGATGGCCTTGACGCCGCCGAGCGTCACCTTGGCAAAGTCCATCACCACGACGTCGGCGCCGGCGTCGAGCGCCAGCTCCGCGGCCGCGGCGCCCATACCGGTGGCGCCGCCGACGACGAGCACGCGCTTGCCGTCGAACCGGAAGGCATCGAAGAGCGACATGAAGGTTTCTCCTGGGTTTCGTTGGGGGTGAATCAAAGCTCGATGAGCGTCGGAACGTTGCGCGTGGCGAGCAGCCGCTTTCCGACGTCGAGAACGATCGCATCCGCCGACCCGAAGAGTCCCTCGAGCGCCAGCGTGCGCGTGAGGAATCGGTGGAACGGATGCTCCGTGGTGAAGCCGATGCCGGCGAGCACCTGCTGGCAGTGTGCGGCCACGCTGCGCGCCGTGCGACCCGCGACGGCCTTTGCGAGGGCAGCGGTGTCGGGGTTCGGCACCTCGCGCGCGGCGTCGAGGGTCGCTTCGAGCGCCTCCACCGCGACGAGCGCGTTGGCGAGCCGGTGGCGCACGGCCTGGAAGCGGGCGATCGGACGATCGAACTGCACGCGTTCCAGTGCATGGGTGCGCGCGAGTTCCAGCATGGCTCGGCTCGCCCCTGCCATCTGGTGCGCGACCGCGCGCCGGCCGAGCGCGATCGCCGATTGCCACGCGGCGCGGTCGAGGCCTTCGCAAGCCGTCGCTCGGCCCTGCACGCGGACCGCGTGAAAGCCGCCAGCGGGATCGATCCCGCGCACCGCGCGCACCTCTGCATCCCGCACCGGAACGCGGACGAGCGATGGCTCCGATGCCGTCCCGCAGACGATCAGCAGCTGGTCGGCGGTGGCAGCGCGAGCGGTTGCGAGGCCCCGCGCGTGGAGCGCGCCTGCTTCGATTCTCCCCGGCGGATCCCACGTGGCGAACGCTGGCAGAAGGACGGCGAGGTTGGCGCGCGGCTGCGAACCGAGCGCCGACGAAACCACGTCGTCGAGCGCGCTGGCCGCGCCGCCCGTGGCGCCGAGCGCGCTGAACACGATCGCGATCGCATCGGCCGGCTCGGCCGCGAGCAATTCGAGCCACTCGAGCTTGCGCAGCACCTCATCGATCGCTGCGATCCCGTCCGCGCCCGCGATCGCGGCACGCAGGCTCGCATCCATCGCAGCCCGTTCGACGGCATCGATCATTCGTCGCTCCCGAGCTCGAGGAGCCGGCGCGCGATGATGTTGCGCTGCACCTCGATGGTGCCGCCATAGATCGTCGCCGCGCGCGAATACAGGTACTCGCTGCGCCACAGCTCGCCGGCCGCGCTGTCGTCCATCTCGACGATTCCGCCGAGGACCCGGCGAACGGCGTCGTACGTCGTCTGCTCGGCGGTGGCTACGAGCAGCTTGTCGATCGACGTCTCCGCGCCGAGCGTGCCCCCGTTCGCGAGCCGATGCTGCGTGGCGCGCGAGCGGGCGCGCAGCGCGTGGAGCTCGAGGTATGCGTTGCCCACGACCTCTGCCGTCCGGTCGTCGATGGGAGCGACGTCAACGAGCCGTTGCAGGCGCCGGTAGAGGTAGGCGATGCGCTGCCAGAAACACGACGATCGTTCGTACGGGAGGATGCTCATGGCGACGGCCCAGCCAGCGTTCAGCTCGCCGAGCATCCGCTCGGCCGGGACCGCGACATCGTCGAAGAACACCTCGGCGAACTCGCGCTCGCCGTTGATCATCTCGAGCGGCGCGACGCTGATCCCCGGCGTGTTCATGTCGACGAAGAACGCGGTGATGCCCCGATGCCTCGAGTCTGCCGGCCCGGTTCGCGTGAGGAGCACGCAGCGGTCGGAGTACTGTGCCAGGCTGGTCCAGACCTTCTGGCCGTTGATCCGCCAGGTCGCTGCCGTGCGTGCGTCGCCCTCGGGCTCGGCGCGACAGCGCAAGGAGGCCAGGTCGCTCCCCGAATCCGGCTCAGAGAAGCCCTGACACCAGAGCTCCGCGCCCGAGAGCAGGCGAGGGACGACTTCCGCGGCGAGTTCTGCCGGCGCAAAATCGATGAGCGTGGGCGCGAGCACTTCGATCAACGAGAAGAGACCCGGGTCCGTGAGGTCACGGCCCGCGAGTGCCGCACCGAGCTCCGTGCGCAGCATGGCCGAGCCGCCGCGTCCGCCGACGCGCTCCGGCCAGCCGTATTGCATCCAGCCCGCCTCGAATAGGATCCGCTTCACGCGTTGCATCTGCGCGATGTGATCGTCGAGCGTGCCTGGCGGGGAATACCGGGGTGCGAGTTCTGCGCAGTGCGCGTCGAGCCAGCGATGGAGCTCCGCGCGGTAATCGGCGAGCGCGCTGGCTGACGGAGAAGCCTGCATTCCATCCTCGCAGAAGGCTCCGGCGGACGAGAAAAGGGGGGTGCACAGCCCCTCCTAATTCATAGAATTAGATTATACACTGATGGAAATCATATTCTCAAAGCGCGAAGGGGGCGCCCCGTCGCCCCTTCGCGAGGAGTCGACGATGAGTGACGTTCTGGCGCCCGAGACTTTCATCCAGGATCTCGTCGCGCGCATCCAGGCGCGACGGACCTTCGGCAGTCACCCGCTCTGGCTCGAAATCGCCGATGGCAAGCTCAGCCGCGAGCAGCTGAAGCTCTTCGCCATCCAGTTCTTTCTACAGGTGCGCGAGTTCCCGCGCGCCGTGAGCGCGATGCACTCCAACTGTCCGTTCCCCAAGGAGCGCATGGAGCTCGCGGAAAGCGTCTACGAGGAAGAGACGGGCCGGCTATCCGGCTGCAACCAGCCTCATCCGGAGCTCTTCATCCGCTTCGGCGAGGCGGTCGGATTGAAGCGTGAGGAGATGGTCGAGGGCCGCCCCCTTCCCGCGACCCGCGCGCTGATCGACTGGTTCGAGCTGTCGACGAAGCAGCGCTCGTTCATCGAAGCGGCGGCCGCGATCAACCTGGCGGCCGAGGGTCAGGTGCCGGGCGCGTTCGGGCCGATGGCGCGTCGGCTCCAGGAGAAATACGGGCTGAGCCGCGAGGCGGTCGAGTTCTGGGACATCCACGAAATGGCCGACGCGGAACACAGCGAGGTGGGCGACAACATCGTCGTCCGCCACGCCACCGACGCCGCGATCCAGGCGCGCGTGCGCGATTCGCTCCAGCACTCGCTCGACGCCTGGTGGCAGTTCTTCGACGGGATCCAGGCGGCGATCTGAACCGAGGGCCACCGCGAACGGTGATCAGCCACTCGAGCGTGAACGGGAAGTCTCGCTGTCGACGGGCAGCGCCTTGCCGACCGCCTCCCCCGGCTCTCCCGATCGGCCCCCGGCCGATCTTCCGGCCGCCGCCGGCGCCTGACTAGCGGCCCTTTCGCATCGCCCTTCCTTCTCCACTACGCGAACAGGAAGTCCAGCACGCCGTTCCAGACGGTCTCGAAACGGGCGCGATCGAAGCCGCTGCCGGTCGTCAGCCAGTCGAAATGCGGCGGATCCAGCGACGGGTCGTTGAAGTGCCCGATCACGTCGAGGTGATCGCCGCGCACCGCAGCGATCACGCGCCCGTGGACTTGCGCGCGGGTCGGCACGATGCCGTCGTTTGCGCGCGTGCCCGGAACCTTTCCGTAGGCGCGCCGCAGCGCGCGCCGCTGGCGGGGGTCGGGCTGCGGCGTCTCGGCTGCTCCGGTCTGCGAACTCAACCGATAGATCGCGCCATAGATCGCGTGGAGCGCCTGAGCCCCAGCGCCGAGGCCGGCGGCCAGCGTGGTGGCGACGCCCGGAGGCCGCGAGAGCGTGACGACCGAGCCGTAGCGGACGCCGGGCCTGTCGCGCACCGTCGCAGCAAAGAGATCCATCGCCTCCGGCGTGAGCTGTAGCAGCAGTGACTGGTCCTCGAAGACCTCGCGCAGCAGGCGGCTGACGGCGCGCCGGCGCGTCTTCGAGAAGTCTTCCAGCAGCCGCCGCGAGAGGTCGTCGATCAGCGTGCCATCGCGTCCCGTCTCGCCGCGTCGGAAGAACACTGCGATCCCGAGCAGCGCCGAGAGCGGCACGTGGCCGAAGCGCAGCAGATAGGAGGTGGTGAGCGAGAGCAGCGCCAGCGTGCGCTGGCCGCGCCGCGTCGTGAGGTAGGCGGCGAGCGGCGTGCCACACTGGGGGGAGCTCACGCCGACCACGCTGCGCACGCGTCCGGCCCAGCGCTCCACGTCGAGCTTCATCGGCAGCACCACCCCGGGTGCCACCGCCAGCCGCGCGTCGACGCCGCCCGTCGAGTGGCCGATCAGGTGGACGATCTCGCCGCGCCCGCGCAGCGTGCGCGCCACCGTCTCGACCACGAGCGCTGCCCGCTTCGGCAGCGAGGCCGTCGGGTGCGTCGGCACGACATACACTTTTGCGTTGATTCCGCGCTCCGCACAGCGCTCGCGCAGGAAGCGATCGACGTGCGTGAAGTAGCGGAACCGACCGAGGTTCGTGAAGCCGAAGAAGCCCGGGATCAGGTAGATGGCGTGGGCTTCCCGCCGCCTGCGCGCGCTCATGGCTCCGCCCCTTCCCTGAAGCCAGTCAGGCTGGCGCACACGCCAAACGCCAGTTGCCGAGCCAGCCGACGAACCCATGCTTCGACGCGACCCGCGCGATCGCCGGCGCTCGCTGTGTGAGGCGGGGCGGCCTCGAGATCCATGTCATGTGCGAGATCCCGAAGGTGCGGGCCGCGACGCGTCGCATCCCCGAGATCGAGCGCTCCTTGACCACGGGCACGCCATGGCCGTAATCCAGGTGACAGCCTCGACTCCTTCAGCGGCGGTCATCGGCTTGCACGGCGCCCTTGGTTTCGAACGGCGTCGAGAACGCGGTGGCCATCTGCTTCATGATGTCGCCGATCGTGCAGTAGCCGCGCGCGTAATCGGAGGGCTGTTTGCCGCCGCCGCCGACGAGCGGGGT
>JANNIY010000063.1:0-3751 GCA_031405455.1 Deltaproteobacteria bacterium
GATCTTCATCCCAAAGAATTTTGTGGTGACGAAGTGGCCGAGCTCGCCGTACCACGACGGGCATGCGTACAGGCGCGGGTCCGCGCTGAACGCGCCGGGGAGGTGCTTGTCCATGCCGATGGCGATGCCGAGGTCGTGCTCCCCCAACCGAATCGTGTTGGCGGCCAGCGTCAGCGAACTCGCCGCGGTCGCACAGCCGTTGTAGACGTTGGTGAAGGGAATCCCCGTGAGTCCCAGGAGCGCGACCACCGCGTCCGGGTTGTCGACCTCGTAGCTCCCGGCGAATGCGAACTGGATGTCGCGCCACGCGACGCCCGCGTCCGCGAGGGCGCTGCGGACGGCGATCGCGCCCATTTCGATCGCCGACACACCCGCGAAGCGACCAAACGGATGCAACCCCACTCCCACGATCGCGACGTCCGTTGCGTGCTCCCTTTGGGCGTATCCTCCCTGCACCTCTCCTCCCTGTACGCGCTCGCGTGTCGGCACCGGCTCAGGCCACGGGCCGGAAGGCGAACGTAACGATCTCGTTGCCCTGGTCGTCGCTGCGAAACGGCACCAGCACGAGCTCCATGTCCATGCCGATCCGCAGCCCTTGCGTCTGCGTGAGGCGCGACTCCACCTTCACCTCGTCGGCAAGTTCTACGTAGCCCACGCCGTAGGGAACGAATGCGTCGCCCGTGGGTCCCGCATACGGCGGACCAGGCGGCGGGAACTCCTGCGTCGTCCACGCCCACAGCCGGCCCCGCCGCGGCAGCAGATGCTCGGCCATTTCGGTCGAAGCGCAGCGGGGACACGAGCCCTGCACCGGGAACGTGACGATCCCGCACGCGACGCACCGGCTCCCGATCAGCCGGGGATCGTCGCCGGGCCACGTGAAGACGCCCTTCGCCACGGGAACTCGGGCCATCGACTGCACTCCATCGGTCCTGACGCCGGGCGACGGCGCCCCAGCACTCGAAATCACGTTCTCGTTTTCCGAGAACATTGTTGCACACGAGACCGGAGCGGGTCCACAATCGCTTCGCGAGCATGGCCACGAACCGCCCGGAGCTGCGGATTGCGATCGTCGGGGCGGGGCCCGGCGGGCTGTGCATGGGGATCCGCCTCAAGGGCGCGGGCTTCGAGCGCTTCGAGATCCTCGAGCAGGCCAGCGGTGTGGGCGGCACCTGGTACCACAACCGCTACCCGGGCTGCGCCTGCGACGTCCCCTCCCATCTCTACTCGTATTCCTTCGAGATCAAGCGCGACTGGTCGCGGCCCTACGCTCCGCAGTCGGAGATCCTGGCCTACCTGGAACACTGCGCCGAGAAGTACGGGCTGCTCCCGCATTGCCGCTTCGGGGACGCGGTGCGGCGCGCGCGCTGGGACGAGGCGGCGGCGCAGTGGACGCTCGAGCTGGCGTCGGGGCGCAGCACCTCTGCCGACGTCGTCGTCAGCGCCATCGGCATGTTCAACGAGATCGTGGTTCCCGACATCTCGGGCCTCGACGCCTTCGCCGGCACGCAATTCCATTCCTCGAGATGGAACGCGGAGCATGACCTCGCAGGCGAGAGCGTGGGGGTGATCGGCAGCGCGGCGAGCGCCGTTCAGCTGGTGCCGGAGATCGTGAAGATGGCCGGTCGCGTCCACCTGTTCCAGCGCACCGCGAACTGGGTGGCGCCGAAGGAGGACGTTCCGTACACGCAGAAGCAGCTCGAGCGCTTTCGCAGCGACCCGGGTGTCGCGCTGGCGCTGCGCAGCAAGATCTTCGAGTCCTTCGGCGGGCATGTTCTTTTCGAGCGGATCCGGCCGGAGATGGAGGCCCTCTGTCTCGCCAACCTGGCGCAGGTCGAGGATCCGGATCTGCGCGCGCGCCTGCTGCCGAAGCATCCCTGGGGTTGCAAGCGGCCGCTGTTCTCCAACGACTTCTACCCAGCCTTCAACCGACGCAATCTCGAGTTGGTGACCGAGCCGATCGAGCGCGTCACCCGAACCGGAATCGCGACCGCCGACGGCCGCGAGCGGCGGCTCGACACGCTGATCCTGGCCACCGGCTTCGCAGCCACGAAGTTCCTGTCGGCGATCGACGTCATTGGGCGCGGCGGGCTCTCGATCGCGGACGCCTGGAGCGATGGCGCCCAGGCCTACAAGGGCGTCACCACGGCGGGCTTTCCGAGCCTCTTCATGCTCTACGGTCCCAACACGAACTCCGATTCGATCGTCACGATGGTCGAGTACCAGGCGGACCACGTGCTGCGCCAGATCCAACGCATCGAGCGCGAGGGGCTCGCCTGGATCGACGTCAAGGCGGAGCCCATGGCGGCGTACAACGCCGAGATCCAGCGGGAGATCGCGGCCATCGCTTCCTTGCAGGCGGGCTGTACCGGCTACTACCGCGCGCCGAGCGGGCGCATCGTCACCCAGTGGCCGCGCAGCATGCCGGCGCTGGAGCAGGCGCTCTCGGGTCTCGACGAGGAATGCTACGAGGTGGCCGTGCGGACGGACCGCGCCTGACCGCGTCCGGCCGCTCGCCGTGCTGCCGTTCCTTCCCGACGGAAAAGCTGGTAATGACGTTCTCGATTATCGAGAACAATGTTGCGTGCGGAACCGGGCCTGGTCCATACTCGATCGGGTCGCAGGGCAGATCGGAGTCGGCCGAAAACGATGGGGACATTCGATCGAGTCGCCGTGGTCAGCGGAGCGGCATCGGGGATGGGGCTCGCCATCGCCCAGCATCTCGCGGCGCGGGGCCGCCGCGTCGCCCTGCTCGATCTCGACGGAGATGCAGCGCTTCGCGCCGCCGAGGCCCTGCGTGGGTCGGGAGCCAGCGCGATCGGCGTGGCGACCGACGTCGCCGACCGCGGCGCCGTCGACGCGGCCCTCGACAAAGTGCGCGCGGAGCTCGGACCCATCGGGATCATGGTCACCAGCGCCGGCCTCGATGCGTTCGCGGCCTTCACCGACATCACGCTCGAGACCTGGGAGCGCAGCCTCGCCGTCAACCTGACCGGGACCTTTCACTGCTTGCAGGCCGCAGTTCCCGACATGCTCGAGGCGCATTGGGGCCGGATGGTCACGATCTCGTCGTCGAGCGCGCAGTCGGGTGCCGTGCGCATGGCGCACTACGTCGCAGCGAAGGGCGGCGTGATCGCACTCACGAAGGCGCTCGCGCTCGAGCTCGCTCCGCACGGGATCACGGTCAACAACATCCCGCCGGGCGTGATCGACACACCGATGTTTCGCCGCGCGGAGGCCGCCGGCGACGTCGCGAAGCTCGAGAAGCTCGCCGCCCGGGCGATTCCCGTCGGACGAACCGGAACCCCCGAGGACATCGCCGTGACGTGCGGGTTCCTGTGCTCCGACGAAGCTGGCTTCATCACCGGCCAGGTGATCGGTGTGAACGGCGGCATGGTCCTATGAGTGACTTGAAGGAGCGAGCACGATGAAGCCTGTAGCCCCGAGGCAGTACCCGAAACCTCCCGAGGGAACCTGGACGGAGCACTATCCCGAGCTGGGCACTGCCCCGGTGTCCTACGAGAGCTCGATTTCGCCCGAGTTCTACGAGCTCGAGCGCGAGGCCATCTTCAAGCGCGCCTGGCTGAACGTCGGGCGCGTCGAGCAGCTCCGTCGCAATGGAAGCTTCTTCACCAAGGAGCTCGCAGTCGCGAAGACCTCGCTGATCATCGTGCGCGGCATGGACGGCGAGATCCGCGCCTTCCACAACGTCTGCCGCCACCGCGGCAACCGGCTGGCCTGGAACGACGACCCG